>NZ_JABFNS010000171.1 GCF_013116825.1 Myxococcus xanthus | reverse complement strand
CATTCCACCCACCCCGCCGCTGAAAACGGGTGCCAGGCCCGGCGACGCGGGGCATCGTGCGCGCCGTATGGCGCAGACACCCCCTCCCCCAGAGGCCCGGCCCCGGCCTCCCGTCCCCGCGCTCTTCCGCGTGGCCCTGGCGCCCATCCAGGCCTTCTTCCGCCTGGAGGCGGCCAGCGGCATCCTGCTCGCGCTGTGCGCCGTGGCCGCCATGGCGTGGGCCAACTCGCCGTGGGCCGCCACCTACTCCGCCGTGTTCGACGCCCGCATGACGGTGGGGCTGGCGGGCGTCCTCAAGGGCTTCACCGTCCGCGAGTTCATCAACGACGGGCTGATGACGCTGTTCTTCTTCGTCGTCGGCATGGAAATCAAGCGCGAGCTGAGCTCGGGGGAGCTGCGCACCTTCTCCCGCGCGGTGCTGCCGCTCATCGCCGCGATGGGCGGCATGATCGTCCCCGCCGCGCTCTACGCCGCCTTCAACCAGGGGACGCCCGCGCAGGCGGGCTGGGCCATCCCCATGGCCACCGACATCGCCTTCTCCATTGGCTGCCTCACGCTGGTCAAGACGCGCGTGAGCCACGGGCTGGTCGTGTTCCTCACGGCGCTGGCCATCTTCGATGACATCGGCGGAATCCTCGTCATCGCGCTCTTCTACGGCTCGGGGCTCCACGTCAGCTGGCTCCTGGGAGCCCTGGGCGTGCTCGCCGTGCTGGCGTGCCTCAACCACTTCCAGGTGCGCAACGGCGTGGCGTACGCGCTGGCGGGCGCGGCGCTCTGGTACACGATGCACCACGGCGGCATCCACGCCACGCTGTCGGGCGTGGTGCTGGGCCTGTTCATGCCCGCGCGGCCCCTGCGTCCGGGCCGCCACGTGCTGGAGGCGCTGCGCGTCTACGTGGACCGGGCGCTCCAGACGCCGATGGATGAGGCGACGCGGGGCGCGCAGATCCTCTACCTCGAGGAGCGCCTGGAGGAGCTGGAGCCGCCGCTCAACCGCTTCGTCCACCTGTGGCACCTGCCCGTGGCGTACGGCATCGTCCCCCTCTTCGCCCTGGCGAACTCGGGCATCTCCCTGGAGGGCATGGGCTGGGCGGACCTGCTCCGGCCGCTGCCGCTGGGCATCATCGCCGGCCTCTTCGTGGGCAAGCAGGTGGGCATCTTCCTGTTCACCTGGGGCTCGCTGAAGCTGGGCGTGGCGGACCGGCCCGGCGGTGCGACGCTGCCGCAGCTCCACGGCGTCGCGGTGGTGGCGGGCATTGGCTTCACGGTGGCCCTGTTCGTGGCGGGGCTGGCCTTCCCCACCCAGCCGGAGCTGCTCACGGAGGCCAAGCTGGGCATCCTGGTGGGCTCGCTGCTTTCCGCGGTGGTGGGCTACGCACTCTTGCGCTTCGTGGCGAAGCCGGCCGTCCCGGCGTAACGTAGAGGACAGGAACGCTCGTGATTCTCCAAGACCTCAACCGCGTGCGGCAAATCACCGTCATCGCGGCGCGCCACGGCTTTGGCGAGCTGGCGGAGCGCGCGGGGCTGTGGCGCATCCTCGGCCGCAAGGAGAAGGTGGAAGTCTCCCCGGAGGCCCAGCGCGCCTCCACCGCGCGGCGCTTCCGCATGCTGCTCAACGACCTGGGCCCCACCTTCGTCAAGCTGGGGCAGGTGCTGTCCACCCGCGCGGACCTGCTGCCCGCCGAGTACATCGACGAGCTGGCCATGCTCCAGGACCACGTGGAGCCCATCTCCCTGGAGGATGTCCGCGCGCAGATTGAAGGTTCGCTCGGCGCCAGCGTGGAGAGCCTCTTCGCCACCATCGACCCGGCGCCGCTGGCCGCCGCGTCCATCGCCCAGGTGCACCGCGCGATGACGCTGGAGGGCGAAGAGGTGGTGGTGAAGGTGCAGCGGCCGGGCATCGCCGATCGCATCGACTCCGACCTGGGCGTGCTGCGCAGCCTGGCGCGCCTGCTGGAGGCCGTGGTGGAGGAGACGGGCGTGTACACGCCCACCGGCATCGTGGATGAGTTCGACCGGGCCATCCACGAGGAGCTGGACTTCATCAACGAGGCCACCAACATCCGGGCCTTCCTGGAGAACCACCGCGAGCGGCCCTACCTCAAGATTCCGCGCGTCTACTCCGGCCTGTCCAGCCGCACGGTGTTGACCATGGAGTTCATCCGCGGCGTGAAGCTCAACCCCGCGGAGCTGAGCGAGCCCGAGCGCAAGGCCATTGCCCAGAACATCCTGGACGCCTCCTTCCGGCAGCTCTTCGAGGACGGCCTGTTCCACGGCGACCCGCACCCGGGCAACCTGCTGCTGCTGGAGGACCACCGGCTGGCGCTGCTGGACTTCGGCGTGGTGGGCCGGCTGTCGCGCCCCATGCAGGAGACGCTGGTCATGCTGTGCCTGGCGGTGGCGCTCAAGGACAGCGAATCCATGGCGCGCATCCTCTACCGCGTGGGCGTGCCGGACGCGCGCGCCAACCTGGTGGGCTTCCGCAACGACATCGATGCGCTGCTCGGCCAGCACCTGGCCACGACGCTGGGCCAGGTGGACACGCGCTCGCTGCTGAGGGACTTGCTGGACCTGGCGGTGAAGTACCGCATTCGCATCCCCAAGGAGTACGCGCTGCTCAGCCGGGCCTCCGTGTCCACGGAGGGCATGCTGCGCAGCCTGTACCCGGAGATGAACATCATCGAGGTGGCGCTGCCATACGCCAAGGAGCTGCTCGCCGGGCGCTACGATCCGATGCAGCTCCAGGGCGGACTGATGCGCACGCTGCTGCGCTTCCAGGCCATGGCGCAGGACCTGCCCACGCAGCTGTCGCAGATCCTGCTGGACATGGAGTCCGGCAAGTTCACCGTCACGGTGCGCGCGGACCAGTTCGACAAGCTGAATGAGAACCTGCGCAGCGCGGCGGTGATTGCCTTCATGGGCCTGTGCGCGTGCGGGTTCATCGTGGGCGCGTTCATCTCCTTCGCGCCCAAGCCGTGGATGTACGGCAACGTGCCGGTGCTCGGCGTGATGGGCATCGCGGTGGCGGCGGCCTTCTTCGGCGCGGCGATCACCTGGTACCTCTTCGGTGGACGTGGGCTGGGCAAGGTGCGCCTGAGCCGCTTCCTCAAGAAGCCCAAGCGCCAGTAGTTCGCCGCCGCTAGACGGGCCGGCGCCACAGGTCGGCGAGGTCCGCCGGGAGCTGCGAGGCCACGGCCGCCACCTCGTCGTCTGGAATCCGGTCCCGGATGGCGGTGAACACCACCGCCAGGACGCGCAGCGCCTGGTCCACGGGGATGCGCAGGTGGTCCGCCACGTCGGTGATGAACTCCGCGCGGTCCATGCGCTTCGCGTGCGACGGGCCCCGGTGGATGTTGCACGTCCCGAGGATGGTCCCAATGCCGCCCTTCCCCAGCGACCAGAGCAGCTTGAGGTCCTCTCCGTCGGACAGGCGCCGCGCGAGCGTACAGAACACCGCCTCCGCGCCCTTCCGGGCGTCCACGCCATTCACCTGGAACTCGCGGCTGTTGCCGAGCTCGTCCAGGAAGCCCTGGAGGTCCTGGGGCTCGTCTCGCTCCTTGACCGGAGTGGCGTTGTTGATGGGGGGTTCGGTGTACTCAGCCATGGGGTTGTCTCCTTGAATGCCAGTGCAGCCGTACCGCGCGCCTGTCATGGTGGCCACGGCAGGTGCACGCTTCAGCCGGAGCGCGCCGCGCGCCTTGGCCCGCCTCCCCGGGGGCGGGTGCCCGACAGGATGCTCCCAGGCGAAGCGCAAATGACGAAGCGCTCTCTGAACATCGTTGGCTCCCGCGCCAAGCGGCGCCCGTGGGCTCACCTCCGTGGAGGTGGCGACGCGGGTCGCTGCCCTGCTCGGGGAAGAGGTCATCGTCTCGCCTCCCGCGGACGACCCCGCTGTCGCCAGCTCCTGGTTACTCGTCCCCCCCGATGGCAAGCGCTTCCGGGCCACTGAAGCCTCGCTGGGCGAGGATGCGGACTCCGTCGACATTGACCGAGCCACCCTTCGCCCCGAATAGCGCGGGCGTGGTGCGGCCTTGCGGCCACGCGCGCCAAGAGAAAAGGCCACCGCGGCGTCACGTAGACGTCCGCGATGGCCTTGTCACCCAAGCGGTCAGACGCCCCGCTCACCCATGTGCCGCCGGGCGCGGCGCATCGCCAGGCTCCGGGTGCTGCGGCGGCTCTTGGGTCTCATCGTCCTTCTTGCCGAACCGCTCGCCCAGCCGCTCCTTGATGCGGTCCGCCACCACATAGAAGGCGGGCACCACCAGCAGGCTGAGCACCGTGGACACGGACAATCCACCGAGCACCGCGATGGACATGGGCGCGCGCGTCTCCGAGCCCGCGCCCAGCGCCAGCGCCGCCGGCACCGCCGCCATCATCGTCGCGGTGGACGTCATGAGGATGGGCCGCAGCCGCACCGGCCCCGCGCGCAGCATGGCCTGCAGCGCGTCCGCGCCGCGCTCCCGCTCCTGCAGCGCGTAGTCCACCAGGATGATGGAGTTCTTCTTCACGATGCCCATCAGCAGCAACAGGCCAATCATGCTGAAGATGTTCAGCGTGGTGCCCGTGGCGAACAGGGCGAAGGCCGCGCCCGCCACCGACAACGGCAGAATCGTGAGCACCGTCACCGGGTGCAGGAACGAATTGAACTGCGCGCCCAGCACCATGTACGCCACGCCAATCCCGAGGAAGAGCGCGAAGAACAGGCTGCTCATCGAGTCGCGGAAGGCCACGCTGGCGCCACCCGCCACCACGCGCACACCGCCCGGCAACTCCTTCGCCAGCCGCTCCACCGTCGCCAGGGCCTCTTCCTGGTTCGAACTCGGCGCCACGTTCGCGTAGATGCTGATGGCGCGCTCACGGTCCCGCCGGGTGATGGCCTGCAGCGCGGGCCGCTCCTCCTGTGTCACCAGCGACGACAACGGCACCAGCGCGCCGCTGGCCGTCCGGACCTTCAGTGTGGACAGGTCCTCGGGCCTCGAGCGCTGGTCCTTCAAGAGCCGCATGCGCACGTCGATGCGCCGGCCGCCGGTGCTGTACTTGCCCACGCGCACGCCGCCCACCAGCGCGTTGATGGTGGTGGCCACCGACTGGATGGGCACGCCCAGGTCCGCCGCGCGGCCCCGGTCCGGCGTGATGCGCAGCTCCGGCATGCCCAACTGGTAGTCCGTGTCCACGTCCACCACCTTGCCGCTGGCCTGGAGCTTCTCCCGCATCGCCTGGCTGGCCTCCACCAGTTGCTCCCATTCCGAGCCGCGCACGCTGAACTCCACCGGGAAGCCGCGCTGCGCCGTGAAGCCGCTCTGGGACTGGTCCTGCACCACCGCGCGCAAGCCCGGGTAGCTGTTGAACTCCTTGCGGAGGATCTGCTGGAACTCCGCCTGCGGCATGCGCTCGTCGGGTGGCTTCAAGCTGACGAACATCATGCCGGTGTTGACCGCGCCGCTGCCGAAACCACCGACGACGGAGAAGACGCGCGTCACCTCGGGCCGGCTGCTGGCGAACTCCTCCGCGCGCAGGAACAGCCGGTTCGTCTCTTCGATGTTGCTGCCCACCGCCGTCTGCATGCGCACCAGCAGGCGGCTCTGGTCCTGGGACGGCACGAACTCACCCGGCAGCGCACGGAAGACGAAGACGCTGGAGGCCGTCAGCACCACCGCCGCGCCCAGCACCCACCACGGCCGCTTCAGGCCCCAGGCCAGGGTGCGCGCGTAGACGCGCTCCAGCTTCTCGAAGCCCCGGTCCACCCAGACGCCAATCCGGCTGCGGCCTTCACGCGACGTCTTGAGCAGCTGCGCGCAGCGCGCGGGGGCCAGGGTGATCGCCTCCACGTAGGACAGCAGCACCGCCACGCACAGCGTCACGCCGAACTGGAGGAAGTACTTGCCGATGACGCCGCTCATGAAGACGACGGGCAGGAAGATGGCCACCACCGCCGCCGTCGCCGCCAGCGCGGCGAAGGTGATCTCCGCGGTGCCCTCGCGCGCGGCGCGCACCCGGTCCTTCCCCTCTTCGGAGTGCCGGTAGATGTTCTCCAGCACCATGATGGCGTCGTCCACGACGATGCCCACCGCCAGCGCCAGGCCCAGCAACGTGAAGGTGTTGAGCGTGAAGCCCAGGAAGTAGATGACCGCCACCGTCCCCAGCAGCGACATGGGGATGGCCAGCACCACGTTCATCGTGCTGGAGAGCGAGCCCAGGAACACCCAGCACACGAAGGCCGTGAGGATGCACGCGAGCATCAGCTCGAACTCGATTTCGTGGACGCTCTCCTCGATGAACTGCGTCGAGTCGAAGTTGATGCCCAGCTGCATCCCCTCCGGCAGGTCCTTCTGCATCTTGTCCAGCTCGGCCCGGATGCCCTGGGCCACCGCCACGGCGTTGGCGCCGCGCTGCTTCTTGATGCCCAGGCCCTGCGCCGGCTCACCGTTGATGCGCGCCATGCGGCGCACGTCCTCGAAGCCGTCCTCCACCAGCGCCACGTCCTTCAGGTAGACGGGGAAGCCGCCCTGCTCGCGCACGATGATGCGCCGCAGCGTCTCCAGGTCCAGCGCCTCGCCCATGACGCGGACGTTGACCTCGCGGCCCTGCGTCTCGATGCGGCCGGCGGGCAGCTCCACGTGCTCGCGCTGGAGCGCCGCGGACACGTCCGTCACCGTGAGGCCCAGCGCGTCCAGCTTCTGCGCATCCACCCAGATGCGGACGTTGCGCTCCAGCATGCCGCCCAGCTGCACCTCGCCCACGCCCGGAATCGTCTGGAGCCGCTCCTTCACGCGGTAGCGGGCGTAGTCACTCACCACCTGCTGGCTGAAGGGCCCGGACACGCCGACCCAGAGGATGGGTTGGTCCTCCGGGTTGGACTTGGAGATGATGGGCGGGTCGATGTCCAGCGGCAGCCGGCGCTGCACCTGGCTCACCTTGGTCTGCACGTCCTGGAGCGCCAGGTCCACGTTGCGAGACAGGTCCAGCTCGACGGTGATGTTGCCGCCGCCCTGGCGCGCGGTGGAGTTGATGGCCGTGACGCCCTCCACCTGCGTCACCGCTTCCTCGATGAACTCGAGGACGTCGCTCTCCACCGCTTCCGGGTTGGCGCCTTCCCACGTGACGGAGATGTTGATGGTGGGGAAGTCGACGTCCGGGAACTGGCTGATGCCAATACGCTGCGCGGCCACCAGTCCGAAGACGATGGTGGCCGCCATGATCATCCACGCCAGGACGGGCTTCTTGATGCACGCCTCGGTGATGTTCATGGCCGGGCGCCTCCGCCGCCGCTGGCGGCCTCCGGCTCCAGCCGGGGCTCACCCGTGAAGGTGGGCTTGGGGCCCTCCGCCACGCGCACGTTGGCCCCGTCGCGCAGGGCCTCACCGCCGCGCACCACCAGCAGCTCACCCGGCTTCACGCCGTCACGGACCTCCACGCGGCCATCCGCGGTGCGCAGGCCCAGCTCCAGCACGCGCTCACGCGCCTTGTCGCCCTCCACCACGTAGGCCAGGAAGCCGCGCTCGCTGGCGCGCACCGCCGTCTGCGGAATCACCGGACTGCCGCCGCGCGTGTCCACGGGCACCGCCACCGTGGCGAAGGCGCCCGGACGGAGCCGCTCGGCGCCCTCACCGGTGACTTCCGCCGTCACCGGCACCATGCGGCTGGCATCATCCGCGGCGGCGGCCACGTGTGTGATCTTCGCCGTGAAGGCGCCCCCCTCCGCGGCCCGGACGGAGAAGCGCGCCGTCATGCCGGGCTGGATGCGGGACACGTCCGACGCCGGGACAGTGAAGCGCAGCAGCAACGGCTCGCGCCGCAGCAGCGTGGCCAAAACGACGCCGGGCTGCACGTACTGGCCCGTCTGCACCGTGCGCGTCTGGAGCACGCCGTCCATGGGCGCGCGCACATAGGCGTCACGCTGGTTGAGCTGTGCCTGGTCCAGCAGCGCCTTCGCCGCCGCCACGTCCGCCTCCGCCGTGCGCGCGCGGGCCTCGAAGGTCTCCAACTGCTCGGCGGGCAGCAAACCGGGACTGGCCTGGTTCACCGCGGTGCGGCGCTGCGCACCGGCCTCCGCCTCCACCAGCGTGGCGCGGGCTCGCGCCAGCGTGGCCTCCGCGGACCGCACGGCGATGGCGTAGCGGGCGGGCTCGATCTCCGCGAGCACCGCGCCCTTCTTCACCGACTGCCCTTCCGCGAAGAGCACCCGCTCCACGGCGCCTGGCACGCGGGCGGTGATCTGCACCCGCTCGAAGGCCTCCACGGAGCCGACCGCGTCCACCACGTACTCCACGTCCCGCGCCTCCACCGGAGCCACCTCGACGGGGAACTGGATGGCTGCTCGGCCGCGACCCGCCGGCGCTGCTCCGCCTTGGGTGCCTTGCGCGTCCTTCTTGCAGCCAGCCCCCAGGGCCAGCGCGGCCACGGCCAGACCCAACGTTCCTGCGCGTCGCATGTCCTTCACGGTTCCTTCCCCAATGGGTCGAGTCCAACTGCCGCTCGCAGCCCCAGCAGCGCCACACCCAGCGCGAACCGGCTCTGGGCGTACGCCACCTCCGCCTCGAACTGCCGCAGCGAGGCATCCGCCACCGTCAGCGCCGTGGACAAGCCCTGACGGTAGAGAATCCCCTGCTCCTCCGCGTTCTGTCGGGCCGTGCGGACCGCCAGGTCGCTCTGTGCCAGGGCGGCCTGGGCATTCTCCAACGCCACCCTCGCCTGCTCGATGTCCACGTCCACCCGGCGCGTGGTGGCCTGGACCTGGAGCTCCGCCGCCTTCGCCAGGGCCACGCGTTCCCGGCGCTCGGCGTAGCGCTCGCCACCGTCGAAGAAGTTCCAGATGAGGTTGACGCCCAGGAAGCCGTCACCCGTGCGGCCCGCGAGTCCGGCCTCGTTCGTGAGGCGGTAGGTGGCGGACGCACCCAGCGTGGGCAGCAGCCGGGCGAGCGGCTCCTTGGCGCTCTCCTCCAGCGCGTCCACCCGCAGCCGCGCGGCCAGGATGTCCGGCCGGCGCTCCAGGGCCCCATCCGCCAGGGAGGCGTGGGCCTGTAGCGGCCGGCTGGCGTCCGACAGCAGCGCGTCCGGCGAGGCCAGGGCGCCCTTCACCGAAGACACCAGCAGGAAGCCCAGCTCCAGGCGCGTGGTCTGCGCGGCGTTGCGCGCGTTGGACATCTGCACCTCGGCGCTGGCCGCCTCCAGCTCCGCGCGCGTCACATCGTTGCTGCTGGCCAGGCCCGCCTTGGCGCGGGCCGACGCGTCCTGAAGTGACTGACGGGCGAACGCGAGGCGCTGCTCGGCGGCGCGGTACACCTGCTCCTGCGCCAGGGTGGCGAGGAAGGCGTTGGCGGCCTCGAAGCCAACCTGCCGGCGCGCCTCCACGGCCTCCAGCTCCGCCGCGTCGCCGTCCCTCCGCGCCGCGCGGTACAGGAAGATGCCGCGCGCGTCGAACAGCGGGATGGAGGCGACGAAGTTGGCGTTGAAGGCGTTGTTGCGCTGGATGACCACCGACTGGCCACCCACTTCACGCGTCACTTCATACATACGCCGGGTGTAGGTGCCCGTTCCCGTCAGCTCTGGAAAGAAGAAGGCCCGGGCCCGAGCCAGCCGGGCCCGGGCGGCCTCGGACTGCTGCTCGGCGGCCAGCGCCACCTCGTTACGCTTCGCGGCACGTCGCACCGCCTCTTCCAGCGTCAGCGGACCGCCGTCCGTGGACAGGGCTTCCGCGGGCGGAGGCTGGGACGAAGGACCTGCTGGGGCCCCCTTCGTGGATTCGGTCGCGGGCTGCTGCCCCCAAGCACTGGACGCGGTCAGCGCGAGCCAGGCGCAGAGGGGCACGGTGATGGCGTGACGGGGTCTATGCATGAACGGGCGGGGAAGGCTCGGGCGTCGGAGGGGCGGGTCGGCGCGCCATATAAACGGAGGCGGAGAGAAGGGGCCATGTCGATTCGGCGTCTGGACGCTGGCCTGCGCGACGGACTATGGGTGGCGTTGAGTTCTCCTGGGTTCCGTAGCTCACTGTAGAAAGATTGCGGGCGCCACCAAGCGCCCGGGAATGCTCGGCCGATGCGTTTATTCCTGATGGGTTGCGTTCTTACGGTGGTGGTCTCCGTTTCCGGCTGCCGGAAGCAGGAAGACCCACCCAATGCCGGGGCCGTCCGCGTGCTCGTCTCGTATGCGACGTTTCGTCCGGGCTGTCTCACGCTGACCGTCACGGACGTGGACGACCCCAGCCGCACCGAGACCGCCGACATCCGGATGGAGCCTTCTGCCCGCAGCGACGTGCGGACGGTGGCCATCCTGGGCCGGGAGGGGTGGAGCCGGAACCTGCGGCTCACCGCGACCGCCAACGAGCGCTCCTGCAACGGGCCCGTGGTGGCACGGCACGAGGTCACGACGCAGGTGCCCACGGTGGGCACCGCGGCCGTGGAGCTCGACCTGCGCGCCCTGGACCTGGATGACGACGGCTACGTCACCAGCGAGGGCGCCTTCCCTGGCTCGGATTGTGATGACGACGACGCGGCCGTCCACCCCGGCGCGACGGAGCTGTGCGACGGCGTGGACAACAACTGCGTCAACGGCGAGGCGGATGCCCCCGGCGGCGCGACCTACTATCGCGACGCGGACGGTGACGGCTTCGGTGACCCGTCCGCCCTGCCCAACCTCTCCTGCACGCCGCCCGCGGGCTATGTCGTGGAGGCCGGTGACTGCAACGACCGGGATCCCAACATCCACCCAAGACAGGCCGAGCAGGTCTGCGACGGCAGGGACGACAACTGCGATGGGTACATTGACAACGACCCGTTCGACGTGGGCACGCAGTGCCAGACCGAGCAGAACTGCGCCGGGTCCATGCGGTGCGCGAGCGCCACGCTGACGGCCTGTGTCAGCACCGAGACGCCGCGGGAGTGGTTCGTGGACGAGGACGGTGACGGCCAGGCGGGGACCTCCGTGGGGCTCTGGTGCGCCAACCCGCCGCAGGACGCCGTGGAGGACAACACGGACTGTGATGAGAGCTCGCGCTACGCGTCGAACGCGGCCACCGAGGTGTGCGACCGGCTGGACAACGACTGCGACGGACAGGTGGACGAAGGCGTGGCGGGCTGCGACCCCGTGGCCTGGACGACGACGAACGCGACGCCCTCCTCGATTGTCTGGGAGACGGTGGCTGCGTACCCCGGCAACAAGGGCTGGCTCGCGGGACGCGACGGCCACGTCGCCCACGTCGACAGCGGGACGCTCACCCCCGTGGCGGACTGCCCGGGCCAGTGGAAGTCCTCCTGGGTGACGAACAGCGGCCGCGTGTTCCTGGGCAACAGCGCGGGCAAGTTCACCACCCGGCTGCCGACCGACACCGGCGCGTGTGTCAACGTGAATGGCCCCGGGAACGCCAGCATCAACGGGATGGTGGGCTTCGAGACCGGCAACCGCGTGGCGCTGTACGCGGTGGACAGCCAGGGCCGCATCCTCCTCTGGAACTACGAGGAAGGCGCCCCCACCCAGACGGCCCCCGAGGAGCTCACGCGGCTCAACGACAACCTCAAGTCCATTGACGGCACCAGCCCGCGGACGCTGTTCGCCGCGGGCGCCGAGACGCAGGGCGGCACCAACCACCCCGTGGTCTGGCGCGGCCCCACGGAGGACGGCGGCACGTGGCAGAAGGAAGCCCTGGGCAACGTCGGGGCGACCGGCTTCCTCTACGGCATCCAGGTGCTCTCACCGAGCCATGTCTACGCCGTGGGCGACAACGGCCTCTTCCTGGAGCGCGCGGGCTCGACTTGGAGCGTGAAGCCCGCCATCACCCTGCCAACCTCGGCCCCGGCGGACATCCGCGGGCTGGTGGCCTTCAGCAGCAAGGCCATCTACGCCGTGAGCTCCGGAACGAACAACATCCACTTCTTCAACGGCACGGCCTGGAGCGCCGCCTTCACGCCGTCCAGCCCCATGAACGCGTTGGGCGGAACCAGCCCGGGCGACATCTGGGTGGCGGGCAGCGGCGGCGCGCTCGTGCGCTGGCGGCCCTGAGGCGGCGGGCGGACGCCATGGACCTGCGCGCGGACGGCCTCACGGTGCGGTACGGAGCGAGGCAGGTCCTGTCCGGCGTGAGCTGCGCGCTGCCGCCCGGGACGCAGGCACTGGTCCTGGGGCGCTCGGGCGCGGGGAAGACGACGCTGGTGAAGACGCTGGCCGGCCTGGTGCGGCCCACGGAGGGCCGCGTGCTGTGGGATGGGCAGGATGCGGCGCGTCTGACGGCCGCCGAGCGGCGCGAGCAGCAGGCGTCGTTCGGCATGGTGTTCCAGACGGACGCCCTGTTCGACTCGATGACGGTGCTGGAGAACGTCATGGCGCCACTCACCCGCCGCCACGTCCCGGAGGCCGAGGCCCGGACCCGCGCCAGTGACGTGCTGCGGGCGGTAGGGCTCGCGGACGCGGCGGGTACACTGCCGGAGCGACTGTCTGGCGGCATGAAGAAGCGCGCGGGAATCGCGCGGGCCCTGGCGGCGCGTCCGTCGGTGGTGCTGGCGGATGACCCGTTCGCGGGGTTGGATCCGGGCACGGCGCGGCAGGTGGCCCGGGTGCTCCTGGACGTGTCCCAGGGTGGCACGCTGCTGGTCGTGGCGACGGAGGCTCCAATGGACCTGCCCCTGCCCCGCTGGCTGTACCTGCGGAGTGGCCGGCTGGTTCATGACGGCCCCCCCGCGCCCGAGTGGGAGGACGCACCGGACGAGGTGCCGGCATGACGCGAAGTGCGCGAGCCCATCCAGGCGCCATGACGCGCCGCCCGGAGGGCGCGGCCCCAGCCGTGCCGCCGCCGAGTCAGCCCCCGGATGAGATGCCGCCATGGCGCTCCTGACGAGGCTCGGACGAACGGCGCTGGACGCGCTCCGCGGAACCGGCGCGCTGGGGCTGGTCGTGGGCCGCACGGTGCTGGCGCTGCCGAAGCTGGAGCGCCGCGAGCTGGGCCGTGCGCTGGTGCAGTTCGGCTACGGCTCCCTGCCGCTCGCCCTGGCCACGGCGGCGCTGGCCGGCATCATCGTGGTGCTGCAGTCGGGCATCTACGTCCAGCGCTTCGGCGCGCGGGCCTTCCTCGGCTGGGCGGCGGGGTACGGCGTGCTGTGGGAGTTCGGCCCGCTGCTGCTGGGCCTCATCATGTCGGCGCGGCTCGGCGCGCGAAACGCGGCGGAGCTGGCGCTGATGCAGGTGGGCGGACAGATTGAAGGGCTGAGGGGCATCGGCCTGGACCCCTTCGCCATCCTCGTCGCGCCTCGCGTGGTGGCCATGGAGGTCAGCATGCTGGCGCTCAGCGGCGTCACCTTCGCGGTGGCCATCCTCTTCGAGTCCGTGGCCGCCCTGCTCGCCCTGGGCCTTCCGGTGCGCGTCTTCTTCGGCACCTTCTCCCAGCTCCTGGGGCCGCTCGACCTCCTCGGCGGCGTGGTGAAGACGGGCATCTTCGGGCTGGCCATCGCCCTGCTGTCCACCACCGTGGGCCTGTCCGCTCGAGGCGGCGCACACGCCGTGGGCCAGGCGGCGGCCAACGCGGTGGTGCGCAGCTGCGCGGCCATCTTCGTCCTCGACTTCGCCCTCACGTCCTTGCTCGCGGGGTGGATGGGATGAGCGGCGTGCTGTCCTTCTTCGGAGCGCCGGTGGTGATGCTGGCGCGCACGGTGCGGGCCTCCACCCGGGACGGCGTGCCCTGGCGCGAGTCCCTGGCGCAGCTCCACGAGCTGGGCGGGCGCAGCGTGTGGCTGGTGATGTCCGGCATGGCCTTCTTCGGCGCGGTGCTCGTCACCATCGCCAACAGCCAGGCACGGCGCTTCGTGGGCAACGTGGCGGTGCTGGGGCCCGCCTACTTCGAGCTGCTCATCCGCGAGCTGGGCCCGGCGGTGTCCGCGCTGCTCACGGCCTCACGCGCGGGCGCGGCTCACGCGGCCGAGCTCTCCACCATGAGCGTCAACGAACAGGTGGAGGCCCTGGAGATGTCCGCGGGCGACCCCTACGCGGACCTCGTCGCGCCCCGGGTGTTCGCGGGTGTGCTGGGCGTGCCCCTGCTGTGCACCCTGGGCACCATCGCGGCCACGCTGTCCGCGGCGGCGGTGGCGCAGTTCGCCTTCGGCGTGGACGGGCGGGCCTTCATGGACCCGCGCTACGTGGACGGCTGGGACCTGCTGGCCGCGTTCCTGAAGGCCGCGGGCTGCGGGCTCTACATTCCGCTGGCGGCGGCGGTGGCGGGCCTCAAGGCGCGCGGCGGCGCCGAGGCCGTGGGCGAGGCCACCACCGACGGCGTGGTGGCGGCGAGCCTGGGGTGCCTGCTCATCGACCTCACCGTGTCACTGGCCTTCCAACTGCTGCGCCTGTGAGCGAGCCCCGCGCATGACGCCCCTTCCCGACAGCGAGGCCCTGCGATTCCGGGACGTGCACGTCGCGTTCGACGAGGGGCGCCGGCGCGTGCTCGCGGGGCTCACGGCGGAGGTGTCCACGAAGGAGCTGACGTTCATCGCGGGCGCCAGTGGCACCGGGAAGAGCGTGCTGTGCCGGCTGGCGGTGGGACTGCTGCGCCCGGACGCGGGCGAAGTGGTGCTGTGGGGGGAACGCGTGGACTCCAGACCCGAGCGCGAGCTGGTGTCACTGCGCCGACAGGCGCCCTACCTGGTACAGGGCCCGGCGCTGTTGGACTGGCGCACGCTCCGGCAGAACGTATGGCTGGCGGACCCGGCGGCGTCCGTGGACGACGTGGACGCCGCGCTGGCGCAGGTGGGGCTTCTGGACTGGGCGGACCGGCTGCCACCGGAGCTGGGGCCCGGAGCGAAGAAGCGGACGGCCATCGCCCGGGCGTTGGTGCTCAAGCCGCGCTATCTCCTCTTCGACGAGCCGACGACGGGCCTGGACCGGAAGGCGGCCGGCCAGGTGGAGGAGGTGCTCGCGTCGTTGAAGGCGCGGGGCCTTGGGGGGATGGTGGTGTCCCACGACTACCGGCAACTGAAGGCGCTGGCGGACCGGGTGCTGGTGGTGGCGAACAAGCAATGTGCCTACCTGGGCACGCCGAAGGGCTTCCTGGAGTCCTCCGCGCCCGAGCTGCGAGTACTGACAGCGCCATTCATGGAGGGCGCGACGGATGGATGAGCGACGGCTGGAGCTGAAGGTGGGCGCCCTGGTGCTGGCCGCCATCGGGGGCGTGCTGGTGTTGCTGTGGCTGATGGGCGAACTGAAGCTGGGCTCGGAGACGGGGCTGGCGGTGGACTTCGGCCACACGGGGAACGTGGTGGAGGGCGCCCCCGTGAAGCTGGGCGGCGTGCAGGTGGGCCGCGTGCAGGACATCCAGCTCCAGCCCGAGCGGCGGGACGCCCAGGGACGCCCGCTGCCCGTGCGGATGGAGCTCGCGGTGGCGCCGGAGGCCGTGGGCGCGCTGCGCAAGGACGCGCGCGTGACGGTGGCCACCGTGGGCATCCTGGGAGAGCCCTATCTGGAGCTGAACCCGGGCTCGGCGCCGGAGCGGCTGCCCGCGGGTACGGCCGTGCGGGGAACGGACGCACCCCGGCTGGATGTCCTGGCCGAACAGCTCACCCGCTTCGTGGACCTGCTGTCCCAGATGTTGGAGGAGGACCCGGAGGCCATCCGCGGTCTCGCGGCGAACGTGTCCCGGCTGGCGCGGACGCTGGACCAGTTGCTGACGGAGAACCGGGGCGACGTGAAGGTGCTGGCGTCCGAGCTGGCGGCGGCCTCGAAGGACTTGCGCCAGCTCGCGGGCCTGGCGCGCGAGGCCTTCCAGCCCGGAGGCAAGGGCGCGCGGTTGCTGGACGATGCCTCGGCGGCGGCGGCCGTCGTGCGCCGCGACCTGCCAGGGCTGACGAAGTCCGCCGGGACGACGCTGGACGGGCTGGCGGCCGTGACGGGCCCGCTGGGGCCCGAGGACGGCGCGCGGGTCAAGGTCGCGCTGGAGCGCCTCACCTCGGCCTCGGGCCAACTGGAGAGCATCGCGGCCCGCGCGGACCGGGTGCTGGCGAAGCTCGAGGCTGGAGAGGGCACCGCGGGCGCGGTGCTCCAGGACGGCACGCTCTATGAGGAGCTGCGCATGCTGGTGACGGACCTCCGCAAGCACCCGTGGAAGGTGCTCTGGAAGGACTGAAGCCCGGGCGTCGAGCACCTATCAGGACGCAGCGTGAAGGCGAGCAAGCACGGGCCCAATTGTTCAGGGGGGGCCTCCCCCCCATTCTGGGAGCGCACCAAACCACCGCTGGTGGTACAAGCCCGGCCCGTGAAAGTCCCCCAGCCCCCTGCC
>NZ_JABFNS010000170.1 GCF_013116825.1 Myxococcus xanthus | reverse complement strand
CTGCACTTCCCTCCCGAGCTCCCCATCTCGAGCCGGGTGGAGGACATCACCGCGGCCATCACCGCCCATCAGGTGGTCATTGTCGCGGGGGCCACCGGCTCGGGGAAGACGACGCAGCTGCCAAAAATCCTGCTCGCCATGGGGCGCGGCCGCCCGCGCCAGATTGGCGTCACCCAGCCCCGGCGCATCGCCGCGACGAGCGTGGCGGCGCGCGTGGCACGCGAGCTCGGCACGGAGCTGGGCACGGACGTCGGCTACCAGATTCGCTTCGAGGACCGCTCGTCCCGGCAGACGGCCGTGAAGTTCATGACCGACGGGGTCCTGCTCGCGCAGATTCACAGCGACCCGCTCCTGCGCCGCTACGACACGATCGTGCTCGACGAGGCCCACGAGCGCAGCCTCACCATCGACTTCCTGCTCGGGTGGCTCAAGCGTATCCTCCCTAGACGCCCCGACCTCAAGGTCGTGGTGAGCTCGGCCACCATCGAGACCGAGCGCTTCTCGCAGTTCTTCGGGGGGGCGCCGGTCATCCAGGTGGAGGGCCGTACCTTTCCCGTGGACGTGCTCTACGAGCCGCCCCCCGAGGACACCGAGCTCGCAGACTCCGTCGCCGACGCGGTGGCGAACGTGCTCTCGCTCGACCCGGACGGGGACGTCCTCGTGTTCCTCCCCGGGGAGCGGGAGATCCGCGAGGCAGAGAATGCCCTGAACGCGCGCGAGCTCCGCGGCACGGTGGTGCAGCCCCTGTATGCGCGCCTGTCGGCCGCCGAGCAGTCGCGTGTCTTCGCCACCATCCCCCAGCGCCGGGTCATCCTCGCCACCAACGTCGCGGAGACGTCGGTCACCATCCCGGGGATCGTGTACGTCGTGGACACGGGGGTGGCGCGCCTGTCGCGCTACGAACCGCGCTCGGGCACCACGCGCCTGCACATCGAGCCGGTCTCCCAGGCCAGCGCCGACCAGCGAAAAGGGCGCTGCGGCCGCGTGCGCGAGGGCATCTGCGTGCGCCTCTACGACGAGGTGAGCTTCACCACGCGGCCCGCCTTCACCGACCCGGAAATCAAGCGCACCGGGCTCGCGGGGGTCATCCTGCGAATGAAGTCCCTCGGCCTCGGTGACGTCGAGGACTTCCCCTTCCTCGACCCGCCCCAGCCGAGGGCCATCGCCGAGGGCTGGCGGGTGCTCGAGGAGCTCGGGGCCATCGAGGGCAAGGAACGCACCTTGACGCCGCTCGGGCACCAGCTCGCGCGCTTCCCGGTGGACCCGCGCATCGCGCGGATGATTCTCGCCGGCGCCGAGTACGGGTGCCTGGACGAGGTGCTCATCGTCGCCGCGGCGCTCAACCTGCAGGACCCGCGCGAGCGGCCACGCGAGCTCGCGCAGAAGGCAGACGAGTTGCACCGGCGCTTCCGTGACGAGCACTCCGACTTCACGGGGCTCCTCAAGCTGTGGGCGTTCGTGCGCGAGGCCGAGGGCCGGGGGACGTCCCATCTGCGGCGCGTGTGCCGGGACAACTTCCTGTCCTTCCTGCGGGTGCGCGAGTGGCGGGACGTCCAGCGCCAGCTCGAGGAGACCGTCCGCGAGCTGCGCCTGCCGCGCAAGGGCCGGGGCGCCCCGGCGCGCGGGGACGGCCTGCACCAGGCGCTCCTCACCGGGCTCCTGTCCCGCATCGGCCAGTGGAATCCGGAGCAGCGCCACTTTACGGGCGCGAAGCAGACGCGCTTCATGGTTCACCCCTCGTCGGCGCTCGCGAAGAAGCCCCCTGCCTGGGTGATGGCGTTCGAGCTCGTGGAGACGTCCCAGCTGTTCGCGCGCACCTTGGCGAAGCTCGACCCGGAGTGGCTCGCGGCGGCGGCCCCCCACCTGCTCAAGCGCAGCTACTCCGAACCGCACTGGTCGGAGAAGTCCGCGCGCGCCGTGGTGAAGGAGAACGCGACCCTCTTCGGGCTTCCAGTCTTCAAGGATCGCCCCGTCGCCCTGGCCAGCATGGACCCCGCCCGGGCACGGCTGATGTTCCTCGAGCATGCCCTGGTGCGCGGCGAGTACCGCACCCGGGGGGCGTTCCAGGAGAAGAACCGCCAGGTACTCGAACGCGTGGCGCGCCTGCGGGACAAGGCCCGGCGCAGCGAGCTGCTCGACAGCGAGGCGCTGCTGACGTTCTTCGACCAGCGCGTCCCGGCGGACGTGACGGACGGTGCAGGCTTCGAGGTCTGGCGCCGAAAGGCCGAGGCGGCCGACCCCAACGTGCTCGTGCTCTCGATGGAGGACGCCCTCTCGCACGACCCGGACCTGTCGCCGGCGCACTATCCGGATGCCATCCAGTTGCACGGCGCGTCCGTGCCGGTGACGTACACCTTCGCCCCCTCGGCCGAGGACGACGGCATCACCCTGAGCGTGCCACTGCTGCTGCTCGCCCAACTCGTCCCGGGTGAGCTCGACTGGACCATCCCCGGGTGGCAGCGGGAGAAACTCACCGCCCTGCTCGAGCAGATTCCCCGCGCCCAGCGCAAGCAGTTGGGGCCGTTGCCGGCCCTGCTCGACCGACTCGAAAAGGAACTGGTGCCCTTCCGCGGGCAGATGATTCCAGCGCTCGCGCGTGCGGTGTCCCGCCTGTGCGGCGTGGACGTGACGGAGGAATCCCTCCGGGCGGATGCCGTGGTGCCGTACCTGCGCCTCACGCTCCGGGTGCTCGACGAGCGGGGAAAGGAGCTCGCGCGGAGCCGCGACGCCGACGCGCTGCTCAAGCAGCACGGGGGACATGCACGGGCGGCGCTGCGCAGCGCGGCACCGCCTTCGGACTGGGAGCGCAAGGGGCTGACGGCCTGGACCTTTGGCGAGCTGCCCCCCGTGGTCCCCCGGCGGGTCGGCGGGCTCGAGGTCCGCAGCTATCCCGCGCTCGTCGACCGGGGCGCTGCCGTGGACCTGGTGCTGCTCGAGACCTCTGCCGCCGCCGAGGCGGCCACGCGCACGGGGGTCCGCCGGCTCCTGATGCTCGCCGCGCGCGGACACGTGGCCGTCAGCGCCGCGCGCATGCCGCTACCCTTCCCTTCCCTGGACGGCGCCCCGCCCGCGCGGGGCCAGGCCGACGCCTTCCGGACGCTCGTCCTCGCACGCAGCGTCGACGATGCGTTCAAGCTCGCACCGGGCGCGCCGCTGCCCCGCACGAAGGCGGCCTTCGAGGCGCTGGTCCGTGAGGGCTCACCGCGCATCGAGAGTGCGGCCCGGGACTGGGCGAACGCCGTCGTCGTCACCTCCGCGGAGCTCGCCGCGACGCTCGCGGCACTCAAGGCGGCATCCAAGGGGCCGAGCGGCGCGGCGGCCGTGCGGGACATCCGTTCGCAGCTCGGGCACCTGTTCCCCGCGAACCTCATCGAGTGGATTCCCTTCGTGCGCCTGCTGCACTACCCGCGCTACCTCCGCGCGGCCCAGGCACGGCTGTCGCGTGCGGTGGCGAACCCCAGCAAGGACGCAGGGAAGGCCGCCCCCTTCACGCCCCTGTGGGAGACCTTCCTCGCCAGACGCGCCACCGTGCGTGACCAGGAGGCGGCGCAGGACCTGCGGTGGGCCTTCGAGGAGCTCCGCGTGGCCATCTTCGCTCCAGAGGTGACGACGCCCGTGTCGGTGACGGTGGCGAAGGTCGGCGCGGCCCTCGCGGCGCTGCGCTAGGAGCGGGAGCCTGTGCGTCCACGACGAGCGCATCGGCGTCCTCAAGGTGCTACTGCCCGACTGCCCACCGCCGGTCGTCACCAACATGCAGTGAGTTGAATCGCGTTCCACCAGGGCCTCTCCGGGAGGCCCTGGTGGTGTGTGCACCGTCATCGCCGGTCGGCACGGCTCCAACGGAACGTCAGCCCGGCATGGCCGGTGGGCGGGCGGCTCCCACCCCTCAGGCCCAGGGGAAACTCGAGGCCCCCCTCTGCTCGCACTTCGAAGGAGGGGCTCAAGCGAAACCCGATCCCCAGGGAGCCCCCCGGTGAGAGCAGCAGGTTCGCTCCATTGAACCGCCCTTGAAAGGCGGTGAGCGGTCCCGCGAAGGCGCCTGTCAGCGAGGCGCCACCGGTCAGAGTCCACGCGCGGCTCAGCCGATAGTCGAGCAGCGTCTGCGCGCCGAGCCGGAGATTGACGGGCTCCGTGAAGTTGTTGGTGACGGGCACGTACCAGACTCCCGCGCTCGGAGCGACCGACCACGTCCACCGGGGCTCCTCGATGAGCCGGTGCCGAGTTCCAAGCTCCAGGCCCAGCAACGTGAGGCGGCCACCCCAATCCCAGTTGTCGCCAGCGCCCTTGCGGAAGCTGAGCTCGGGGCTGGGGAGGTACGCCTGTTCCCGCCCACGCTCGAAAGCCAGCGCGTTCAATGAAACGCCGACCTCTGTCGTCCCAACGGGGGTCGTCGCGGCGCCGATGTTCCGCGCACCGCTCAGACAGCCAGGAGCGAGAGCGAGCGTCCCACCCACCCAGAGCGCCCGTATGCCGAAGCCTCGCATCATGGGGGCCATGCGAACCGCACCCAGACGGGATGGTGGTCGCTCCCCGCGGGGCGCCGGTCCACGCCGCGCTCCAGCGGAGCGAGCCCCTGGGCGAAGACGAAGTCGAGCGGGAGGCCACCAATCACGGAGTCCACCGTGTCGCCAACGCCTTCCGAGGCCCATTGGAAGTCCCGTCCGGAGAACAGCTTCACCATCTGCCTCAGGCTTCCCGGGTCCGAGGTATTGAAGTCACCGGCGATGACCTGCACGGGTCCCGTCCCCTCCATCGCGTCGATGATGGCCTCCGCCTGGTCCAGCCGCCCGCCGAGCCCGACGATGGGCGTGGCGTTGTGCACGGAGGCCGTTTGAACCAGGGTCCCACCGATGTCCAACGTCGCGAGGACCGCGATGCGGCGGCGCTGATGGTACGGGTCGTCATGAGGGAGGTGGACTTTCCGGTCCGCGACGATGGGCCACCGGCTCAACAGCGCGTTCCCGAAGTCGTCGTCGTCCACCTGCACGGAGGCAGGGTAGTAGACGTAGGCCAACCCCAGCTCACTCGCGATGCGGTCGACGGACGCTGCGTCCATCTCCTGCATCGCGATGACATCCGCCCCCGCGAGCGGAGGCCTCGAGAGCGCGGTGATGGCCTCGGTGACCTTTTCGGCGAAGGACAGGTTGAACGTCACCACGGTGATGGAAGCGGGCGCCTCGGAGGCGACGGTACCCGGCTCCCGGTGGTCACCGCTGTATCGGGGGCCGGCCTCATCGGTGTAGTTCTCCGCGAGCGGGCATCCCGTCAGGAACGTGAGCAGGAGAAGCGCCCACGGCGGCGCGATGCGCAGCCGTTGGAGGTAGCCAGGCGGCCTGACGCCTTCTCTGGCGCCAGGCGCCTCCGCCGCGGCGTCGCGTGCGTCGTTGCATTTCAAGGACCCGTGCATCGCGCCACTGAACGAAGCGGCGCCCCAGAGATTCCTTCCACCGCGGCGCCGACACCGCAGCGCTTCCTCCAACGGGCGCAGAGCAACAGAGGGAGTGAACGCCTTGATGGAGCAACCGCCTCATGGCCCAAACCAACCAGGCAACCAGATGCGGTGCTTGCACCGATTCACTCAGTCACCTGCGGAGTGAGCCCAGCCCGCCACCTCGCTCGCGGCGGCACGCATCACCGCAAGTACGGCACGGAAGCGGGGCATCAGCGGCCAGGATGCCGTTGACGCCCCGCCCTCCCCGCCTACTTCTTGGAGCTGCTGCGCAGGTACCGGTAGAACTCGGACTCGCCCCCCAGGAACAGCGACGTGGAGCTGTCCACGACGTCCGGGTAGGCCTCCAGCGTCCGCATGAACTGGTAGAACTCCGGGTCCCGGCCGAAGGCCTCCGCGTAGATCTTCGTCGCCTCGGCGTCCGCCGCGCCGGTGACATCCTGGGCCTTGCGGTAGGCCGCCGAGCGGATCTCCTTCAAGTCACGCTCGCGCTGGCCACGGACCTCCGCCGCGCGGCCCATGCCCTCCGAGCGGGAGCGCTCGGCGATGCGCTTGCGCTCGGAGATCATCCGCTCGAACACCTTCACCTGGACCTCGTCCACGTAGTTGATGCGGCGGATCTGCACGTCGACCAGCTCCACCCCGAACTCCTTGACGATCTCCGCGGCCCGCAGCCGGATCTGACGAGTGAGCTTGTCCCGGCCCTGGGCGACCTGCTCCAGCGACTCCGCCCGCTCCGTCTCGGCGGTGTACTCGTCATCCTCGAAGGGACGGTTGGTGGAGCGGACCGCCTCAATCAGCGCGAACGACGCGATGGTGTTGCGCGTCTCACCGTCGATGATGTCGTCGAGCCGGGACTGCGCGTTGCGCTCGTCCCGCAGGCGCTGGAAGAAGCGCAGCGGGTCCACGATGCGCCAGCGACCAAAGGTGTCCACCCAGATGTACTTCTTGTCCTTGGTGGGAATCTGGTTCGGGTCCCCGCGCCAGTCCAGCCACCGCTTGTCGAAGCGGTTCACCGTGTCGACAAAGGGCATCTTGAAGTGGAGCCCCGGGTCCACGACGGACGCGCCCTTCGGCTCGCCGAACCGGGTGATGACGGCCTGCTCGTGCTCGCTCAGGGTGTAGGTCGCGGAGAAGCCCACCACCACGGCCAGGATGGCCAATACGCCAAGGGGAATGACAAGGCGGCTCATCGGCGGCCCTCCGTCTGGCTCGCGCTCCCGGACACCGCGGGGTCGGTCGCCTGCATGTTCAACAGCGGCGTGAGCCCCTTGACGGACTCATCCAAGACGACCTTCTGCCCGGCGCTCCGGAGCACCTGGCTCACGGTCTCCAGGTACATGCGGCGGCGGGTGACGTCCGGCGCCTTGCGGTACTCCTCATAGACGCGTGCGAAGCGGTCCGCCTCACCCTTGGCGCGGTTCACACGTTCAATGGCATAGCCCTCTGCGCTGCGCAGCGCCTCCTCGGCTTCGCCCTTCGCGCGGGGGATGACGCGGTTCAGCTCGGCATAGGCCTCGTTGATGACGCGCTCCTTCTCCTGGATGGCCTGGTTCACCTCGTTGAAGGACGGCTTCACCGGGTCGGGCGGGTTCACGTCCTGGAGGACCACCTGCTGGATGTCCACGCCCGTCTCGTAGCGGTCCGCCAGGTCCTGAAGCAGCAGCTTGGCCTGGGTGGCCACCGCCTGGCGGCCCGTGGTGAGGACCTCATTCACCGAGTGGTCTCCCACGACGGCCCGCATCGAGGCCTCGGAGATGTCCCGGAGCATGCTCTCCACGTTCTTCACCTTGAAGAGGTACTGGTACGGGTCCTTGATCTTGTACTGGACGATCCACTCCACCACCGCGACGTTGAGGTCACCGGTGAGCATGAGCGATTCGCGCTTCGTGTCCGATGACTCCGCCGCATAGGCAGAGCCCGCGCGCGAGCGGGAGGCATCCGTTCGGAAACCGAACTCCGCCTTGAGCTGTCGCTGCACCGGGACCTTCACGATGCGGTCCACCCAGAAGGGCACCCGGAAATGCGGGCCCGGCTCCACCGTTCCCACGAAGCGCCCCAGCCGGAGGATGACGCCCACTTCGTCCGGCTCCACCTGGGCGTAGCTGGTCATCAGCCCCACCAGCAGGAACAGGCCAAACACCGCGAACAGGATGCGGCGCCCTATTCCAGGCCCCAGTTGCCGCCGAAGTTCACGTAGGACGTCTGACGGGTCCCGCCCTCGTGGGTCGGAATTCATGACGCGAGGATTCCATGACATCCATCCGTCTTCCCCCGTACAGGCTGCTCATGCAAGGGGCGCCACGAGAATTCCAACCAGCCGGGCGCGATGCGCAGCGCTCACGCGCCCGACCGGTATGGGCACATCACTCCGCTCACTTCGATTGACGCTCCACGGCACGGTCATTAGGGAAGCCGCACTTGCCAGGGAGGAATCCGTTGAGGGATCTGCTCAACCGACGAATCGTGCTCGCATCCCGACCCGAAGGCCGGCCCACACGGGAGAACTTCCGCATCGAGGACGTCTCCGTACCGGAGCCTGGCGAAGGTGAGCTCCTGCTGAAGGTCCAGTACCTGTCGCTGGACCCGTACATGCGAGGCCGGATGAGCACCGCGAAGTCGTACGCCCGCCCACTGGACCTGGGCGAGGTCATCGTCGGCGGCACCGTCGCCCGCGTCGTCCGCTCCCGGCACCCGGGCTACTCGGAAGGCGACCTCGTCCTCTCCTACTCGGGCTGGCAGACCTATTCGCTGTCCAAGGGTGAAGGCCTGCGCAAGCTCGACCCGGCCGCCGCCCCTGTCTCCACCGCGCTAGGCGTGCTCGGCATGCCGGGATTCACCGCCTACTCGAGCCTCTTCACGCTTGGACGGCCTCAGCCCGGTGAGACGGTGGTCGTCGCCGCGGCCAGCGGTCCTGTCGGCGTGACGGTGGGGCAGCTGGCCAGAATCAAGGGCGCGCGCGCGGTGGGCATCGCGCCAGCTGCCCCTCGTCATGCGCGACGTGCTCTCCATGAGCCTGACGCTGCGAGGCTTCATCCAGACGGAGTTCGTCAGCCAGCTTCCGGATTTCTACCAGGAGATGGGCGCGTGGGTGCGCGAGGGGCGCGTGCGCTACCGCGAGGACATCGTCAACGGGCTCGACAATGCGCCCGAGGCCTTCGTCGGGCTGCTGGAAGGCCGCAACTTCGGCAAGCTCGTGGTGAAGGTGGACGAGACGGCATGATGGCCGACGCGTGAAGCGCCGCCTGCGTGCCCGGAACACCCGGGCACGCAGGGGCCACCTGGCTCAGCTCGGCTTGGCCCGCGCCGACTGGAAGGCCCGCGTGGCGCCCATCACCAGCAGCACGATGAAGCCACCCGCGATGACGCCGACCACCGCGTCCATCAGCGACGGCAGGAGCGCGCCCAGCAGTCCGCCAACGCCTGGCACCGCCGCAGCCGCCGCGCCCGCGTGCGCGATGAAGTGATGCAGGGGCGCGATGCCGTGCGTGAGGATGCCGCCGCCCACCATGAACATGGCGGCCGTGCCCACGATGCCGAGCCCCTTCATCAGGTACGGCGCGGTGGCCAGGATGCCCCGGCCGAGGCTCTGCTTGACCCCGCCCTCCGCCTTCATCAGGTAGAGGCCCGCGTCGTCGAGCTTCACGATGCCCGCGACCAGGCCGTACACGCCCACCGTCATGAGGAGGGCGATGCCCGTCAGCACGGCGACCTGCATCCCGAAGGACGCGGCCGTGAGCGTTCCGAGCGAGATGACGACGATTTCGGCGGACAAGATGAAGTCGGTGCGGATGGCGCCCTTGATCTTGTCCTTCTCCATGGCGACCAGGTCCACCGACGGGTCCGCCACCGCATTGATGTGCTCCTGCTTCTGCGCCGCCTGCGCCTCCTTGCCGTGCAGGAACTTCTGGGCCACCTTCTCGAAGCCCTCGAAGCACAGGAAGGCGCCGCCCAGCATCAGCAGCGGGGTGATGGCCCAGGGCGCCAGCGCGCTGATGGCCAGCGCCGCGGGTACCAGAATCGCCTTGTTGACCATCGAGCCCTTGGCGACGGCCCAGACGACGGGCAGTTCGCGGTCGGCGCTGACGCCGGAGACCTGCTGGGCATTGAGGGCGAGGTCATCCCCAAGCACGCCAGCGGTCTTTCGGGTCGCGACCTTCGTCATCGCCGCGATGTCGTCCAGCAGGCTGGCAATGTCATCAATCAGGGTGAGGAGGCTGCTTCCGGCCACGTGGTTCGTCCTGGTGTAGAGGGCATGGGCGCGTCACGAAGACGTCCCGAACCCTGGATATAGCCTGGATTAAGCCCGTCCACGCGGCTTCGAAAGCCACTACCCCGGCTTTTCCCCACCCCGCCGCCATCCTCTTTTCGCTGGGTTCACCGAACAGGCCAGTCAGCAAGCGCGCTGGACCTGGCCGGCTGGATGGGGCATGCGTGAGGCCCACCCGCAACCCGAGCCCCACCCGGCCCGGCCATCCCGCGAGAGAAGTCCATGCGAGCCTGCCCGTGCTGCAGGGAGGTGCTGACCGCCGGCATCCTGGGCCTGGGCGTCCGCCGCCTCGCGGGAAGCTGCGAGGTTTGCGGCGACACAGTCTGCCAGGTGTGCCTGAGCACGCAGGTCCTGGAGGCCGGTGACTTCCGGCAACGCCCGGTGGCGCCCGGCCACGAGAACCGGAAGGCCCGGGGCCGCATCTGCCGCGCCTGCTGGTGGGAGCACCTGACGGAGCGAGGCATCAAGCCTCCGTTCCCCGCCCCGCCTGGACAACGCGAGCGAGCCGCCCACGCGGCGAGGTCATCCTGCCAGCACCCGGACGTCACGCAGGCCATGGGCTTCTGCCCCGGCTGCGGCGACGAAGTCGAATGGAAGGCCGAGCACGGCAACCCCGTCTGCGTGGCGTGCGAGGCACCCTCGCACCCGCTCTTCAATCACTGCTGGGCATGTGGCGAGTCCTTCGACGAGGCCAACGCGCCCGAACCCGTGGCCCAGGGCTACCGGCTCGAGTTCGACTGCGACGCGGATGACTGCACCGGGAAGCTGGCGTGGCTGATGCCCTACTGCCCGTGGTGCGGAGAAACGAAGCACTGGGAGCCCGCGAGCGGTGGCGACCTGGAGTGCACCGAGTGCGAGCACCGCCTGGACCGCGCGTGGGCCCACTGCGTGCGGTGTGGCGAAGAGGCGCCCCTGCCCGACGACTGTCTCCGGTGCGGCCAGGACCTGGACGATGCCCCCTCCGCCGCGCGCTGTGAGTCGTGCCGCAACATCGTGTGTGGGGATTGCTTCGACACACGCGTGGTTCCCTCCGGCTCCGGCGAGCCCCTGGAGCGGCTCCTGTGCACCACCTGCGGCGTGGGCTTCGACCGGCCCGCGCCTCCCGCCGAGCCCCCCGAGGAGGAGGAAGAAGCGGAGGCCGAAGACACCGCCGAGGAAGCCGACGACGCGGACGACACGTCAGACGCCGAGCCTGAGCCTGAACCGGAGCCTCGCACCGAAGCGCCTCGCGCGCCTGAACCGGAGCCGGTGGCGTCTGCCTGGGAGGTGCTGGGAATCACGCCCGGCACTCCGCTCGCGGATGCACGGCGGGCCTACTTGTCACTGGTGGCCCAGTACCATCCGGACAAGGTCGCGCAGCTCGGCCCCAAGCTGCAGGCCCTGGCGCAGGAAGAAACGCGCAGGCTCATCGAAGCTTGGGAGTACGTTCGCAGGAAGACCTGACGCAATCCCGGAGCGAGGCCGGACCTCACCCGGTCCGGACCTCGCACCGTCCAGGTTCAGGCGTGAGAGGACGGCTGCGTGTCCGCGCCCCCCCGAATCTCGTCGGAGCGTTCCCGCAGCTCTCGCCACGAGTCCTCGAAGTCCTTCTTCAGCTTCGACCAGTTCTCACCATGGCTGCTCATCAATCGGCGCAGCGCGGACTCCGTGTCCTGGAGTGCGCGCCGGATGAACTGGAGCTCCTGCCGCGTGAGCCGTGAGTCCTCGGCCCGGGACTGCGCGGCGGACGCCTCCCAACCATCCACCTGCGCGCCAAGCGCTCGAAGCTCCGCCTCACGCTTGCGCTCGTAGCCGGCACGGACGAGCGCCATCTTGGCTTCCATCTCGATGACGGCCTGGTTGGTGTCGTCGTAGGACTTCCGGAGTTCGGCCTTGCCCTGGTCGAAGTTCTGCGTCTGCCGCTTGCTCAGCTCCTCCAGCTTGATGCGGAACTGGTCGAAGACGCGGCGAATGCCAGACATGTCCTTGAGCTCGTCGCTCGCCTGGCGGACGTCTGCCTGCGCCTCCGTTTCGGCAATCCGGGCGTCGAGCCTCCGCTTCTCCGCGTCCATCTGCTTCACATATGCCTCTTGCTCCGTCATGACGCGTGTCTCCTTCCGCGCGACCTTCCGGGCGCGGCACTGTGCTGACGTCATGCATGAGGGCTCCTCCCCATGGACGCACACACTGCGACGGACGAGGCCCGGGCGTCCGGCTCACCGGGCCAGTTGCGGACGGAGCGTACTCCCGGCGGCTCGTTGCCCCCCTCTTGAACGCCCCGACAGGCCTGAATCCCACATTGCGTGTCAGGGCGAGACGCCATGCTGCGTCGAGGGCGACAAACAACTCTTCAGAAAAATCGGAAGTACCGTCATGCCGAAGCTGAACCAGATCATCGCCGTCGAGAAGGGCGTCAAGAACCGCTCCCAGCAAGAGCTGACCCAGGCCCATCACGACCTCCAGAAGCCGCAGTTGCTCAGCGGCATCTCCCGCACGTATCAGCCCCGCGACGAGGAGGGTGAGCGCTTCCCCCCCGAATCCACCCGCGTGCAGGTACGAACGCAAGACGTCCTCAAGAAGACGCAAGAGATTCTCACCCGGCTCTTCGACGTCACCGCCACCAAGGACCTCACCAACTGTCACGCGAAGGCGGACGTGCGCGTGGATGGCAGGGTCCTGCTCAAGGGTGTTCCCGCCACGTATCTGCTCTTCCTGGAGAAGCAGCTGGTGGACCTTCACACCTTCGTGAAGAAGCTGCCCACGCTGGACCCGTCGGAGTCGTGGGTTCCCGACCCGGCGCAGGGCCTGTGGGCCACCGAGCCCGTGCAGACGGCGAAGACGAAGAAGGTTCCCCGCAACCACGTGAAGTCCGAGGCCACCGAGAAGCACCCGGCCCAGGTGGAGGTCTATTACGAGGACATCGTCGTCGGTTACTGGAAGACGGTGAAGTTCTCGGGGGCGCTCCCCGCCACGCGCATGAATGACCTGCTGGAGCGCGTGGAGAAGTTGCAGCAGGCCGTCAAGTTCGCCCGCGAAGAGGCGAACGCCGTCGAGGTGGAGGAGATGAAGGCCGGCGAAGCCCTCCTCGGCTACCTGTTCAGCTAGGCTCACGGCCGCAGACCTTTTGGAGTCCAGACTCAAACTCAGCAGCAGCCTCACGCCGAGCGTTCTCCGGCCGTCCCCCAGTGCAGGTTCGAGCCCTGCCCCCGCCATTCAGCACCACCTGCGGCGGGGTAGCCCAATCACGGTAGAGGCAGGCGGCATCACGAGCGCGCGAAGCACCCCAAACTCAAATTCTCACTCCAGACTCAGCATTCGCTGTCGCAGGCCCGATCAACCGTTCCCGCCCCCTCCCTCGTGATGCTGGTGCAATTCCAGCCCGCCGCTCCATTTCCCCTTACGCGGCGGTCGTTCAATCGCAGGACCCGAGGTCTCAACCGCAGGCGGGAACTTAAACGTGCGGGTCTCATCCATGGCAGCACCCCGAGCCCGGGCAGGAGGACACCCTGCTCGGGCTCACTCTTTTCCAGCGGCGCGGCGGGACTTGACGTGCCTGGGCGGTAGCGCTCGGATGCGCCCCATGGACCGCCTGCTGACCCGCGCTGAAGCGTCGAACTACACGCAAACGTCACTTCACTCCGACGTGCTGGCCTTCGTGGACGAGCTCTGCCGCCGCACGAAGCTCGCCCGCAGGGTGGACTTCGGCCAGAGCGGCGAAGGCCAGCCCCTGGTGGCGCTGGTGGTGAGCGACCGCGGCTGCTTCACGCCCGAGCAGGCGCGCAAGCAGAAGAAGGTCGTGGTGATGGTGGAGGCCAACATCCACGCGGGCGAAGTCGAAGGCAAGGAGGCCGTGCTCGCGCTCGCGCGGGACCTCACGCTCACCCGGCTCGGGCAGACGCTGCTCGACAAGGTGTGCCTGGTGCTGGTGCCCAACTTCAACCCCGACGGCAACGACCGCATCAGCCCGAACAACCGCAAGCTCAACCTCAAGGAGCTCGAGGGACAGGTGAACCCCGAAGGCGGCGTGGGCACCCGCTACACGGGCGAAGGCTGGAACCTCAACCGCGACAGCACGAAGCAGGAGGCCCCGGAGACGCGCGCCATGGCCGCGCTGCACCAGACCTGGTGGCCCCATGTCTTCATCGACTGCCACACCACGGACGGCAGCATCCACGCCTTCGACCTGACGTTCGACACGTCCCATTCGAACGAGCCGCTCTTCTCCAAGCTGCGCGCCTACAACCGGGGCATGTTGGAGCGCGTCGCCAAGGCCGTGCAGGGCCGCCATGGGTTCGACAGCTTCTGGTACGGCAACTACAAGGACGAAGGCGACCCGCGCTCGGGCTGGCACACGTACCCGGCGCTCCCGCGCTTTGGCAGCCACTACCGGGGCCTGCTCGGCCGGCTGGACGTGCTGCTGGAGACGTACAGCTACATCGACTTCCCCCGCCGCTGCGCGGTGATGCGCGCGTGGCTGCTGGAGCTCTTCCGCGACGCGGCCCGGAACGCCGCCGCCTACCGCGCCATCACCGACGAGACGCAGGCGGACATCATCGCGCGGGGCAAGTCTCCCGACGTGGAGGCGCTCGTCGGCATCAACTACGGCGTGGCCACGCGCGACGCCAAGGGCGCCCTGGCCTTCGAGTATCCCGCCTACGCACGGCCCGGGGACACGGCGAACGTCCTCGCGTTCGACGAGGCGAGCATCGCCGCGCGGCGCTACCCCGGAAAGCGCAAGCGCACCTACACGATGCCGCACCACCGGACCTTCGTCCCCACCCAGTCCGTGAGCACCCCCGAGGCCTATCTGGCTCCCGCGGAGCTCGCGTCACGGCTGGAGGGCCATGGCATCCAGTTCGAGCGGCTGCCGAAGTCCCGGCCGTTCACGGTGGACAGCTACCGCGTGGCCCGGCGAGAAGAGACGTTCAGCCCCGACGTGGCGGCGAATGTGCCGCCGCCCGGCGAGGCCGAGGTGCCGCTCAGCCAGAAGCCCAAGCCGGTGCGCTTCGAGACGGTCCTCACGGTGGCCCCGGAGCGCACCACACGCGAGTTCCCCGCGGGGACGCTCTACGTGCCCACGGCCCAGCGCGCCGGCACGCTCGCCGTGTACCTGCTGGAGCCCCACTCCGATGACGGCTTCTGCCGCTGGCAATTCCTCGACGGCGCCATCACCACGGGGGAGCTGTACCCGGTGCACCGCGTGGTGGGCTCCGCCACCGCGCCGAAGAAGGCGGAGTAGCCCCGCCGCCGGACCTGGCGGGCGGGGCCTCGCGGCGGGCGCTCAATGGTGCCGGCCGTGGGGACGCCGGTCGTCACGGACTTCCCGCCGGGTCTGGTTCAGCTCCCGCTCCGCCACCTGGATGAGCTCCTGGATGAGCGTGCGCTTGTAGTGCAAGGCTCCGGGCTGCCGCAGTCCCTCGATTTCGTCGAGTTCACGGGCAATCGCCATCCGTGTCCGCAACTCAGCGCGCTCGGCGCGCACGTCGCTCCGAGCGTCGGCCGCGGAGGCTCGGCCCCACATGACCGCTCGGGGCCCCCCCCACTGGGCCACGCGCGCATCCCGCCGGGCCCGCCGCGACTGCGCCCGGTCCTTGGACAGCTCCCGCTCGCTCTCCGCCAGTTCGGCACGGAGGAGCTTGCGCAGACGGGACTCCACGTTCGCCATCTTCCGTTCGCTCCGGCTGCTCCACGCGGCGTCGAAGTTGGCCAACAGGTTCCGCAGGTCCTCCAGGTCGCGGCGGTCATCGCGCAGCTCGCCCCGCTCCACGCGCGTGGGACGGGGGCCGTATCCCTGGGCCTGCGCACTGCCAGTGAGGAGAAGGGCTGCGACCAGCGCGGATGCGATGCGGTTCATGGGGTGCGTCCTCGTGAGCTCAGGGCCCGCCGTCGTGTTCATGAGGACAGACGCATGCACCGCGGCTCTATTCAGCCCCCTACTGCTTGCGCAGCAGCACGAACTCCACGCGGCGGTTCAGCTCGCGCCCGCGAGGCAGCAGGTTCGGCGCCTTGGGCCGGGTGTCGCCCAGACCCACGGTTTCGATGCGCGACGCGTCCAGTCCCGCGTCGACCAGGGCCTTGGCCACGGCTGCGGCGCGGGCTTCGGACAGCGTCTTGCGGGCGGCCGCCGCGGGGCGTTCGCGGTTGTCGGTGTGGCCTTCAATGCGCAGCCGGAGCTTCTCGTCCCGCACGAACATGTCCATCAGCAGGGCCAGCCCCGCGGTCGTGCCCTTGCGTGGCGCGGCCTGCTTCTCCGCGAAGCGCGGCATGCGCGGCAGCTCCACGACCTCCTTCTTCAGGCGGACCTTCTGGGACTTCGACACCGGAGCCTTCGCCAGGGTGAAGGACACCGTGGGCACCACCTCCCGGGAGAGCGTCACCTTCCGCGTCTGCGCCAAGTAGCCCTGGGACAGGACGTCCAGCCGGTACTCCCCGGGCGGCAACATGACCTCCACCGGCTTGCGCGCCTTGCGGTCCACCATCACCCGCTGCGGTGCCCCGGTGGCGGACTTCACGTACACGGTGGCCGCGGCGGGCCGCTTCCCCGCGAGCACCTTCAGCAGCAGCTTCGCGGGCGCCACCGGCCCTTGCTCTGGCGCCTCCACCGTCTTCACGGGCGCGGCAGCGGGCGGCGTCGGCGAGATGGGGGGCGTCACGGGG
>NZ_JABFNS010000016.1 GCF_013116825.1 Myxococcus xanthus | reverse complement strand
AACTGCGCCTCGTGCAGCCCCTCGCGGCGCAGCAACGCCCCCAACTTCTCACCCTCAAGCCCCTGGGCCACCACCAGCACGCGCAGCTTCTCCTCGGGCGTCCACTTCTTCGGGCCAGCGGGCTTCTTCTCCTCGGGCGGTGGCGTCATCGCCGCTACCCTACGCGCCTCGCGCAACCACTGCGACAGCGTCGGCTGCGAGACTCCCACCTGGCGGGCGAGCGCCGCAGCACTCACCGCGCCTGGCCCCACCATCCGCTTCACCATCTCCGCCTTGAATGCATCCGTGTACGACACAGCTACCTGCCTGTACTCGCCCCCGGGGTGGTCAGCTCGGCCGGTCAGCCGAGGCGACAACTTCCCTGACACAGGGGGGCCCCCTCATCACGATTCCGGACACCCAATTGAGCCCTCCACTGAAGTGACTCCGGGGCCTTGCAGCTCCCGAGGGGCTGGACAGTTCCAGTCCGCCATCTGGCGAGCCGCTCCAGCCTGCTACCGCGCCAAGTCCCTGGACTTGCTGGGGGGCGGCGCATGAACCAGGAGGATCTGGAAGCGAATCTGGGCCTGTTCCTGTCCCGGACGCTCACCCGCCTCCGTCGCCGACCCCGGGCCTATCCGTACACCGTGCTGGTGGGCGTGGCCGTGAAGTGGGACGAGTTGGGCGGCGTCCCGCTGCTGTTGCAACTCGTCACCCTCGTGGGCGAGCACGTCCATGCCCAAGCGTACGAGTTGCCCGGGGGACGGCTCACGGGCGGGCAGCTTCTCGACTGCATCCGGGAACTGCTTTGGCGGGCCGATGCCGTGCCGCGTGCTCGGCGCGGAATCCGCCAGGTGCACGTGGTGACGCACGAGGGCACCAGTCTCCTCGCCCTCTTTCCTTCTGCCGTGACCGAGGCGCGGGTGGAACAGGTGGGCAAGGCCCATCACGGGCGACTGGAGCGCATGCAACGCGAGGACGGCGCCTGGGACGTGCGTCTGGTGGACCTCGCGGGCTACTTCCCGAAGATCCCCTTGGAGGAGATCGCCCAGACCGTGGGGCTGCCCCGCCTGGACGTGGACGGACCGCACCTCGTTGAGATGAAGCGGACGGAACTGGCGCGGCTGGTGGCCCATTCGGTCCGAGATGCGGAGGTGACTCTGCGTGCCATGCTCGGCTTCAGGGAGAGCGTGCTGCGTGAGTGGAACATCGACGTGCTCGGCAACCGTACCCTGCCGTCCATCGCCTCCTCCATCTTCCGCCTGCACTTCGTCCGCAGCGGTCCCGCTCCGGTGAAGTCGCAGCAGGTGATGCGCAAGGTGAAGAAGGGAGCGAGATTACGGGACGAGCCGCGCGTGGAGCGGGTCTTCAACGGGGACCCGAGCGTGCGCATCATGGCCTGCCGCGCCTACTAGGGCGCGCAGTCGGAGGCGTTCCGACGTGGCCTCCTCGTCGGCGCCTTCGCCGAGTACGACGCAGTGAGCCTCTACCCGTACGCGGCGCTCCTCCAGCCGCTGCCGCACGCCAGAACGCGGTGGGAGCGTCTGGCATCCCTCGCGCAGGTGATGGAATACGAGGGCTTCGGCACCTTCAACTTCACCTTCCCGAAAGGAACGCGCTACCCGTGCCTGCCAGTCTACCGACAGGGTGTGCACCGCCTCGCGTTCACGCTCCAGGGCACCACCTCCTGCACGCTGGCCGAGGTGCGCCTGGCATTGCGCAAGGGAGCGAAGCTGGAACTGGTGGAGGCGTACGGCTTCAAGCCCGGCCCTCGTGAGTGTGACCACGACGTGGGCTGTTACATGCGGCGCTTCCTCCTGCAGAAAGGGGCCGCTAAGAGGGGCAGCCTGGAGTACGCCACCGCTAAGCTCTTCGCCAACGCATTGCTGGGCAAGCTGGCCGAGCGGATGCGGACTTCGAGGCTCTTGGACTTCGAGCGCGAGTCCCAGCTTCGGGGATTTGGTCCGGGCATGGGGGCCGCCATCCACGACTCGCCGGAGCTGCGCGCCGCGCTCAAGGGGCCACTCGACGTGGGCAGCGCCTTCGCGCCGGAGTGGGCCACGTTGATTCTCGGTCGAGCCCGTGCCCACATGGCCGACCTCACCTCGCGTGGCGCATTCCTCGTTTCTACCGACGCCATCATCTGCCCCGAGGAACTGGACCTGCGCTGCGAAGGGCTCAATGCGCTGCAGAGCGTCGGCAGCGGCATGCGCCTGGAACACCGGGCCGACGCCGTCTTCATCGCCCGCGCTCGCCTGTACGCCCTGCTGCGGAAGGTGGAGAACCTGGCCCCTGGAGAGCCAGTGCTGGGGCGGGATGACACCTGGGCCGTGATTCGTGTGGCCCGCCAGGGGACGAGCGAGTCGGAGAAGGACTTCGCGCAAACGCTCCTGGCCTGCCTGCGCGAGGGGCGAGACGTGGCCCCACTACGCATCAGGAAGCGACGGCTGACGGCAGAGGCGGCCGTGCGCGAGCGCAAGCCCATCCACTCTGTGGTGGAAGAGGAAGTGCGCACGGGCTTCTCGTGGGACGCCAAGCGCAAGCTGCTCGACCGCGACTGCAATCCATTCACGCAGAACACGGACACCGCCCCGTACTGCACACTCTCTCGGCTGGAGGCGAGCGAGCGTCAGCGCCAGGTTCGAGAGGGAGGCGCACACCCGAGGAAGTCACGGGTGTCGGCCCACAAGGTGGAGAAGGCCCTCGCCCTCCTGCGCAGTGGCAAGAGCGTGCGAGAGGTAGCCAAGGAACTGGAGCTGGCCCGCGCCACGGTCGGCGACATCAAGAAGCGCGCTGGCATGAGCGCCGTGAAACCTGACGAAGGAGGCACCGATGAGTAAGCCCCCCATGGGCACGGAGGAGATGCAGCAGGAGGAGGGGCTCTGGGACGCCAACGACGTGGGGCGCTTCGTCAAGGCCTCTCGCTCCTGGGTGTACCAGCAGGCTCAGGCAGGCCGTCTCCCGTGCGTGAGGATCGGCGGGCTGCTGCGCTTCGAACCCGCGGCCATCCGAGCGTTCATCAAGGGGCAGGGGCGCCGCTAACTGGGAAGTGGCGCCCTTCCCCACCAGCAATAAGGACGGGACCTCTGAGGTTCCACGATATAGGAACTATCTGATGGGTTCTATCTACCGCAAGAACGACAAATGGTACGTCCGCTTCAAGGACGGCCACGGCCGGTGGCGCGACACCGCCACCCAGGCCACCACGAAGACCGAGGCGAAGTCCCTCCTGCACGACCTGGAGGTTCAAACCGACCGCCAGCGGCGCGGCCTGGAGCCCCTGCCTGAGCACCGCAAGCAGGTCACCTTCGGGGAGGCCCTGGACGCCTGGAAGACCGAGGTGGGCAGCCGGCTCCGCTCCACCACCATCCTCGGCTTCGGCGAGAAGCACCTGCGTGACGAGCTGGGCCCCCTGGCCCTCAAGAGCATCACGCCCTCGCGCCTGGAGGTGCTGCTCAACGCGAAGACTGGGGAGCTGTCTCCCGAGTCGCTCAACCATCTGCGCGCCCTCCTCCACCGCATTTTCGAGCTGGCGCTCCGGCGAGGGCTCTTCTCCGGCCTCAATCCCGCCAAGGCCGTCCCGCGCTTCAAGAAGCCGAAGAAGCTGCCGCAATACCTCAAGGCCGAGGAGGTCCCGTTGATGCTGGCGGCCCTGGAGCGGCGCTGGCGCCCGCTGTTCGCCACGGCGGTCTACACCGGGATGCGCAAGGGCGAGCTGCTCGCGCTCCGCAAGTCGGACGTGGACCTCACGGCGGGCACCGTCGTGGTGGCCCGGTCGCACGCGAGCGACACGACGAAGGGCGGCCACGCGGACCTGCTTCCCATCGCCGAGGGACTGGTGCCCTTCCTGCGCGAGGCCCTGACCACCTCCACCTCGGAGCTGCTGTTCCCTGCGGAGGACGGCTCGCAGCGTGCGCCGGACTCCGCGCTGCACAAGGTGCTGCGCCGGGCCCTGGGACGCGCGGGGCTGGTGGAGGGCTACAACCACGTCTGCCGGCGCAAGGGCTGCGGCTACGCGGTGAAGAAGAGCCACGCCGTGCCCGAGCCCTGCCCTCGCTGCGGCATGAAGCTCTGGCCCCGGGCGCTCCCTCGCCCGCTGCGCTTCCATGACCTGCGGCACACGACTGCCACACTGCTGCTCAAGGCGGGCGTCCCGCTGGCCACCGTGCAGCGCATCCTCCGCCACTCGGACCCGGCCATCACCTCGGAGATCTACGGCCACCTCGACGTGGAGGATATGCGCAAGGGACTCAACCTGCTCGTGTTCGGGACCTCAGTTCCGAGCCCCGCAGAGGCGCTGCTTGCTGCTGGCGCCGCCCCCGCTCCGCTTGCTGCTAGTTTGCTGCTGGAGTCCGAGCGCCCAAAAGGTGAAGGCCCTGGAGGCTCACGGGAAACCCGCGAATCTCCAGGGCCTTCGATGGTCGGGGCGACAGGATTTGAACCTGCGACCACTTGCACCCCAAGCAAGTGCGCTACCAGGCTGCGCTACGCCCCGGCACTGCTGCTGCCGTGAAAGGGTGCGCCCTTATGCCCCTACATGACGTTCAGGTCAAGCAAGAGAAGCAGGGCACCGTCCAAAAAACTCACCCTTCCATGTCCTCCATTCCCTCTTCGTCGAAGTCCTCGCCACGGGCCTCGGCCGCGTCGGCGGCGGCCTCCTCCCGGGCGTCGATCTCCGCGTGATCCTCGGGCGGCGCCTCACCGTTCAGGGCGCTCTTCAGCACCTGGCTCGGCCGGAAGGTCAGCACCCGGCGCGCCGAGATCTCGATCTCCTTGCCCGTCTGCGGGTTGCGGCCCACGCGCGCCTTCTTCTGACGCACCTGGAAGTTGCCGAACCCTGAGATCTTGATCTTGTCCCCGCGCTCCAAGGTCTCCTTGAGCGTGTCGAACACGAGCTCCACGATTTCGGCCGACTCCTTCTTCGAGAAGCCGACCTTCTCGTAGACACCCTCGATGATGTCCGCCTTCGTCATGCGAATCCTCGGGAAGCCCTCGGGGCTGAACGCCGGGCACTGTTGCAGCCTTCCCAAAGACGTGTCAACCCTCTGACTTCATTCAGGAATTCAGGCGCGCAAGGCAGCCCCCAGCCGCTGCTTCACCTCATCCACGATGCGCTGATGCGCCTCGTTGACCTCCACATCGGTCAGCGTCCGCTCGGCCGAGCGGTAGCGCAGCGCGTACGCCAGGTTCTTCCGACCCTGGGGAATCTGCTCACCGGTGTACACGTCGAACACCTGAGCGTCCTCCACCAGCGGCTTGCCCACCTCCAGGATCACCCGGCGCACCTCGTCGTTGGGCAACTCCAGCGGCACCACCACCGCCAGGTCCCGAAGCACCGCCGGGAAACGCGGCAGCGACCGGTACGCCGGCACCAGCTTCGAGGCCGCGTACAGCGGCTCCGTGTCCAGTTCGAAGACGAACACCCCGTCCGGCAGGCCCAGCGCCTTCGCCACCCGGGGATGCACCTCGCCCACGTGGCCCAGCACCGTGCCGTCCGCCGCCTTCACCTGCGCCACGGCCTTCGGGTGGTACGCCGCCGGCCCCGCGGGCACGTACGTCACGCCCTCCACGCGGAGTGCGCCCAGCAGCCCCTCCACCGCCGCCTTCGCGTCGTAGAAGTCCGCGCGGGCATCCTTGTGCGTCCAGCTCCGGCCGCCACCGCGCAGGCCCCACACCAGCCCCCCCACGCGAGGCACCTCGCGCGCCGCGGGACGCTGGCCCTGCCCGCCTTCCGCGTCCTGGAAGTAGGCCCGGCCCGTCTCGTAGATGGCCACCGCCTCCACCTGGTGCCGCACGCTGCGGGACAGGTTCTCCAGCAGGCCCGGCAGCAGGCTGGTGCGCATCACCGACTGCTCGGTGCTCAGCGGGTTGAGCAGCGCCACCGGCTTCTCCGCCCCCCCCAGCACCTCCAGGCTGCGCGGCGCGACGAACGAGTAGTTCACCACCTCGTCCAACCCCGCGCCGGCAAGCGCCTGACGCATGCGGCGCTCGGCCTCGGCATTCGCGGGCTCCGGGGCCAGCGTGGCCAGTCCCCGAGGCAGCGTCGCCGGAATGTTGTCGTATCCGTAGATGCGCGCGACCTCCTCCAAGAGGTCCTCCTCGCGCTCCACGTCGACACGGGCCCGGGGCACCTCGTACGTCGCCTGCCCCGTCGCCTCCTCCACCGCCTTGAAGCCCAGGGCCTCCAGGATGCGGCGGACCTCCTTCTCCGCCACGGCCACGCCCAGCACCTGCTCCACCCGGGCGAAGCGCAGCGTCACCTTCCGAGGCGGCTTCGGCGCCGGGTACACGTCCACGCGGCCAGGAGCCACCGTGCCCCCCGCCAGCTCCGCGATCAGCTGCGCCGCCCGGTCAATGGCCGGCACCACGGCGTCCATGTCCGCCCCGCGCTCGAAGCGGTGCGATGCCTCCGTGTGCAGCCCGTGCCGCTTCGACGAGCGCCGCACCGAGGAACCCTGGAAGTTCGCCGACTCCAGCACCAGCCGCCGGGTGCCCTCGGTCACCTCGCTGTCGCCGCCGCCCATGACGCCAGCGATGGCCTGCGCCCGGTCCTTGTCCGCGATGACCAGGTCATCCACGTCCAGGACACGGTCCTTGCCGTCCAGCGTCTTGAGCTTCTCGCCGCGCGTCGCCGTGCGGACGACAAGCTCCTGGCCGGCCAGCTTCTCCAGGTCGAAGGCGTGCAGCGGCTGCCCGTACTCCAGGTTCACGTAGTTGGTGACGTCCACCACGTTGTTGATGGCGCGCACCCCGGCCGCCTTCAGCCGGTCCTGCATCCACTGCGGAGACGGGCCAATCTTCACGTTCTCCACCACGCGCGCCACGTAGCGCGGGCAGCGGTCCGGGGCCTCCACGCGCACCTTCACCTGCTCGGCGGCGGGCGTGCCCGACTCCGCGGGCTTCGGCTGGGGCACCTTCAGCGCGGAGCCCGTCACCACGCTCACCTCGCGCGCCACGCCCAGGTGGCTGAGCGCGTCCGGGCGGTTCGGCGTGACGTTCACCTCCAGCACCACGTCATCCAGCCCCACGGCCTCCGCGATGGGCGTGCCCACGCGCGTGTCCGCCGGCAGGATGAGCAGGCCGCTGGACTCCTCGCTCAGGCCCAGCTCCTTGGACGAGCAGAGCATGCCGAAGCTGTCCACGCCGCGCAGCGCCGCCTGCTTGATGTCCATGCCGTTGGGCAGCTTCGCGCCCACGGTGGCCAGCGGCACCTTGTCGCCCACCTTGAAGTTCTTCGCGCCGCACACCACCTGGAGGAGCGCCGTCCCGCCGATGTCCACCTGCGTGACGGACAGCTTGTCCGCGTTGGGGTGCTGCACGGACTCCTTGATTTGCGCCACCACCACGCCGCGAAGGGCCTCCGCGGGGCGCTCCATTCCCTCAATCTCCAGGCCCGCGGCGGTCAGCTTGCGCGCCAGCTCGTCCACCGACGGCGGCAGCGCCACGTAATCGCCCAGCCACTTCACCGAAATCTTCACAGGTCCACCCTCTTCTTCAATCGGCTGGAACACGGGGGCCCACCAGCGGCCCCCTGGAATCTCAGAACTGCTCGAGGAACCGCGCGTCGTTCTCGAACATCATCCGCAGGTCGTCGATGCGGTAGCGCAGCATGGCGATGCGCTCCACGCCCATGCCGAACGCGTAGCCCGTCACCTCGTTCGGGTCATACCCGGCGGAGGTGAAGACGTTGGGGTGCACCATGCCGCTGCCCAGCACCTCCAACCACCCCGTCTGCTTGCAGATGCGGCAGCCCTTGCCCGCGCAGTTCGTGCAGGTGATGTCCACCTCCGCGGAGGGCTCCGTGAAGGGGAAGAAGGACGGGCGGAAGCGCGTGCGCGTGTCCGAACCGAAGAACGCCGTCACGAACGCCGCCAATGAGCCCTTCAGCTCGGCGAACGTCACGCCCTTGTCCACCAGCAGGCCCTCCACCTGGTGGAACATCGGCGTGTGCGTGATGTCCGAGTCGCGCCGGTACACCCGGCCCGGCATCACCGCGCGGATGGGCGGCTTGCGGTTGAGCATGTACCGCACCTGCACCGGGGACGTGTGCGTGCGCAGCAGCGCGGAGCTGTCCGCCTTCTTCGCGTGACCGAGCGTGGCCTCGTCCACGTAGAACGTGTCCTGCATGTCCCGCGCGGGGTGGTCCTTCGGCAGGTTCAGCGCCTCGAAGTTGAAGTAGTCCAGCTCAATTTCCGGGCCGCTGGCCACGTCGAAGCCGAGCCGCGAGAAGGTCCGGACAATCTCCTCCATCGTCCGCGACACGGGGTGCCGGCTGCCCAGCGCCACGCCGCGTCCGGGCAGCGTCACGTCCAGGCCCGGGCCCTGAAGCTGTGCCTCCAACGCGGCCGCCTCGGCGCGCTCCACGGCCTCGGCGAGCAGCTTCTCCAGCTCCGCCTTCACGCTGTTGGCCACCTCGCCCAGCGAGCGCCGCTCGTCCGGGGGCAGCTTGCCCATGCCGCCCAGCACGCCGGACAGCTCACCCTTCTTGCCGAGGTAGCGGACCCGCAGTGCTTCCACCGCGGACAGCTCCGACGCGCCGCCAATCTCCCGCCTCGCGGACTCCGCGAGCGCCAGCAACCGATCCCGCATGGACTTCCGCCTCCGTTCCAGTTCCCCGCGCGCCCTTGGCGCCGAGGCACAAAAAAAGGGCCGCCCCAGAGAGGCAGCCCGTTCAAACATCCGGACAGGGTGGCCAGCATCAGCCCACCACCCCACCCGTTCTGTCTCCAGCCTTGCGAGCTGGATGTGTCTCAGGCCGCCTTCGCGATGTTGGCGACGGCCGCAAAACCCGACGGATCCGCGATGGCCATGTCGGACAGAACCTTGCGGTCCAGGCCGATCTTCGCCTTCGCGAGGCCCGCGATCAGCTTCGAATAGGAGAGACCCACCGTGCGGGCGGCCGCGTTGATGCGGACGATCCACAGGCGACGGAAGTCCCGCTTGCGCTGCATGCGGTCGCGGCTGGCGTAGTCCAGCGCCCGCTCAACCGCCTCGTTGGCGCGCTTGTAGCAGTTCTTCCGACGGCCGCGGTAACCCTTGGCCAGCTTCAAAATCCTATTACGACGACGACGGGCCTTGACACCCTTCTTCACGCGCATGACTGCCTCACTTCGGACTGCGTAGTTTGGAAGCCCCCCGGCGCAGGCTTACCGCCGCTCCGACGAGGCCACGTTGTCCCTGACTTCAGAACCGCGAAATCAGCCCCCGTAGGGGAACATCTCCTTGATGACCTTCTTCGCGTCCATGTCGCGAAGGTGGCCGGTCCCGCGGTTGCTGCGCTTGGACTTCGGCGTCTTCGAGAACGTGAAGAGGTGCTTCGCGAAGGCCTTGCCGTGCTTGACCTTGCCGCTCTTCTTCACGTCAAAGCGCTTCTTCGCGCTGCTGCGGGTCTTCAACTTCGGCATCGTCCTGATCCTTCCATGCCCCATGCCGTTGGACTTGAGCGGCAGGTGCGAGAACTCTCGAAAATTGGGGAACTTGGGCAGGCTCCCCTCGAAAGTGCGTCAAGATACTTAGGTGCAACAGGGAGTCAAGGCCCGTCAGCAAGCCGCCAGGCGTCCTGACCTCCCGATCACGGCAGGGCCGCTTCCTTCGCCAGCAGGGCCTCGAAGTCCGTCACCTTCATCGTCTTGAGGTCCTCGCCGCCGTACCGCCGCGGCGACACGCCCTCGCCCGCCACCTCGTTGTCGCCCACCACCAGGGTGAACGGCACCTTCTGGAGCTGGGCCTCGCGGATCTTCGCGTTCATCGACAGGCCGCGCTCGTCGAACTCCACCCGGTAGCCCTTCGCCCTCAGGGAGTCCCGAACCTTCCGGGCATAGTCGTTCTGCCGGTCCGCCACCGTCACCAGCACCGCCTGGATGGGGGCCAGCCAGGCCGGGAAGGCGCCGGCGAAGTGCTCGATCAGGATGGCCGTGAAGCGCTCGAACGAACCGAAGATGGCGCGGTGGAGCACCACGGGGCGGTGCTCGGCGTTGTCCTCGCCCACGTAGGTCAGGTCGAAGCGCTCGGGCGCCAGGTAGTCCAGCTGCATGGTGCCCAGCTGCCACCGGCGGCCGATGCTGTCCGACACCGCGAAGTCGATCTTCGGGCCGTAGAACGCGCCGTCTCCCGGGGCCAGCTCGTACTCGAGGCCCAGCGACTCCAGCGCGGCCTTGAGGCCGCCCTCGGCGCGATCCCACAGGGAGTCATCACCCAGGCGCTGCTCGGGCCGCGTGGACAACTTCACCGCGTAGGTGAGGCCCACCGCCTTGTAGACGTGGTCCAGGAGCTTCACGAAGCGCCGCACCTCGTCGGTGATCTGCGCCTCCGTGCAGTAGATGTGCGCGTCGTCCTGCGCGAACTGGCGCACGCGCGTGAGGCCGCCCAGGGAGCCCGCCGCCTCGTTGCGGTGCAGCACGTCCTGCGTGTGGTAGCGCAGCGGCAGATCGCGGTAGCTGTGCTTCTTGAAGCCGTAGAACAGGTGGTGCGACGGGCAGTTCATCGGCTTGAGCGAGAAGTCATGCTCCCCCGACTCGCTGTCGAGCACGAGGAACATGTTCTCCTTGTACTTGCCCCAGTGGCCGCTGGTCTCCCACAGCCCCTTGTTGAACATCAGGGGCGTCTTGATCTCCACGTAGCCGTCGTTCTGCGTCAGCTGACGCATCCAGTTCGACAGCGTGGTGTAGAGCGTGGTGCCCTTCGGGGTCCAGAAGGCGGAGCCCGGCGAGTACGGGTGGAAGTGGAAGAGGTCCAGCTCCTTGCCCAGCTTGCGGTGGTCGCGCTTCTTGGACTCCTCGATGCGCGTCAGGTACTCCGCCAGCTGCTTCTTGTCGAAGAAGGCAGTGCCGTAGACGCGCTGGAGCATCGGGTTGCGGTGGTCCCCCCGCCAGTACGCTCCGCTGGAGGAGAGGATCTTGATGATGCCGATCTTCCCCGTGCTGGGCGCGTGGGGCCCCAGGCAGAAGTCCACCCAGTCACCGTGCGTGTAGAGCGTCAGCGTCTTGGCGCCCTTGGCCGCGATGTCCTTGACGATCTCGACCTTGAACGTCTCGCCCTTCTCCTCGAACAGGCGCACGGCCTCGTCCATGGAGATTTCGGTGCGGACGAAGGCCATGTCCCGCTTCAGCTCGGCGTTCGCCTCGGCCTCGATCTTCTCCAGGTCCTCGGGCGTGAAGGGCTTCTCGCGGAAGAAGTCGTAATAGAAGCCCTCCTCCGTCGCGGGACCGATGGTCACCTGCGTGCCCGGGAAGAGCTTCTGCACCGCGCTGGCCACCACGTGGGCGGCGTCGTGGCGGATCAACTCCAGGGACTCGGGGCTCTTGGGCGTGAAGATCTGCAGCTTCACGTCCTCGTCCAGCTTGCGGGCCAGGTCCATGTCCTGGCCATTCACGCGCGCGAAGAGGGCGGCCTTCGCCAGGCCGGGGCCGATGCTCTCCCGCACGAAGTCCGCGATCGTGGTCCCCCGGGCCGTCTGCTTCTGCGAGCCGTCGGGGAGCGTCACCGTGATGATGTCGGACATGCGAACCTCGGGAAAAAAAACGGGCGGCAGGCTCTTTTAAAGCCGTGCCGCCCGCTGAAGTCACTCTTTGATGATGGGTCGTAGTGGGATCGAACCACTGACCCCTACCGTGTCAAGGTAGTGCTCTACCGCTGAGCTAACGACCCGTTGCAGCCGCTTCGGTGGCGCGGGGAATACCAGCGGGCTCCCCCAACTGTCAAGCAAACACAGAGGGCTTCTTCAACTCTTCCCGCGCGCCTTCGGATCCGCCGCCTCCAGCAGCGTGTGGACCCGGGACATGACGGCGTCGAACATCGCCGGGGTCAGCCGCCCCGTCTGCGTGTTCTGCTGACTGACGTGGTAGCAGCCCAGCAGCGTCCGGCCGCCCGGCAGGCGCAGCTCCGCCCCATGCCCGAACGAGGGCCGAGGCGACGGAACCTCCATCCCCTGTCGCGCCAGGGCCACGAGCGCGGCGTTCCAGCCAATGGCCCCCAGCGCGAGCACCACCCGGCCTGGCAGCAGCGCCAGCTCGCGGTCCAGGAACGGCGCGCAGCGGGCCAGTTCCTCCGGGAGGGGCTTGTTGTCGGGCGGAGCACAGCGCGCCGCCGACACGATGAAGGCGTCCTTCAGCCGGAGCCCGTCATCCCGGTGCTCGCAGAGGGCCTGATTCGCGAAGCCCGCGCGGTGCAGCCCGGCATAGAGGAAGTCGCCCGAGCGGTCTCCGGTGAACATCCGCCCCGTCCGGTTCGCCCCGTGGGCCGCCGGCGCCAGCCCGACGATGATGAGCCGGGCCTTGGGATCTCCGAAGCCGGGAACGGGCAGGCCCCAGTAATTCCAGTCGCGGTAGGCGCGGCGCTTCACTCGCGCCACCTCCTCCCGCCACTCCACCAGCCGGGGGCAGGCCCGGCACCCGGTGATTTCCTTGTGTAGCGACTCCAGCTTCGTCACGGCGACTTGGGCTCCCCCGTGTAGAGCCGCGTCCGGCGGTAGCGCTCCACCACCACGCTCAGGACCACCTTGAGGATGGCCGCCACCGGCACCGCCAGCAGGATGCCCACGAAGCCGAAAAGCTCACCGAAGGCGAGGATGGCCAGGATGACCGCCACCGGCGCCAGCCCGACCTTCTCCCCCACGATTCTCGGGGTGATGACGAAGCCCTCCAGCATCTGCCCGATGACGAAGGTGGCCGCCACCGCCGCCAGTTGCCACGGCCCCTGCCACGACAGCATGAGCCCCACCAGCGACAGCACGATACCCACGCCCGTGCCCAGGTACGGCACCATGTTGCCGAAGCCGGCAATCACACCGATGACGATGGCCATGTCGATGCGCGACGCGGACAGGCCCACCGCATAGATGACCGACAGCACGCCGCCGACGATGAGCTGGCCGCGCACGAAGGCGGAGAGCACCTCATCCACCTCCGCGAAGCGCCGGCTCACCAGCCCCACCGCGCGCCGGGGCAGCAGGTCCTTCACGATGCCCATCAGCCGGGGGTAGTCCTGCAGGAAGAAGAAGGCCAGCACCGGCACCACCGCCAGGCCCAGCAGCGTCACCACCAGCCGCGCCGTGTTGCCCGCGAAGCTCGCCAGGATGCGCGCCGCCGCCGGACCCGCGCTCTGGACCAACTCGGACGCCTGCTTTCCCAGCTCGGTGGTGCGCTGGCGCACCAGGTCCGGCAACGAATGGCCCACCAACCCTTCCACCTTCGGCACCACCTGAGTGCTCGCGCGGTGGAAGAAGTCCGGCAGCTTCGACGCCTCCTCCCGGAACACCGGGATGAGGTACAGCACCGCGCCGACCAGCATCAGCGTCCCCACCGCGAAGACGAGCGTCGTCCCCCACGTGCGGTCCAGCCGCCGCTTCTCCAACTCGGTGACGATGGGATTGAAGATGTACGCACCCGACAGCGCGAGCAGCACTGGCACCGCCACTCCGCCAAAGACGGAGAGCAGCGCGAACACCAACCCCAGCGAGCCCACCATCACCACCGACCACCACAGGTCGATGCGCCGGGCGTCCGCCTCGGACAGGGCGCTCTCGGCCACCGCCACGGGCTCGGCGCCCCGCGCACGGGCCGCCTCGGCCGCGGCCTTGTCCTGCCCTCGCGGCGGCGGCACCTCGTGGAGCACGGGGGAGGACCGGGCCGGCGACGGTACGGCAGCGGGTTTCACGGCGGCGGGGGAATGACCTTTCCTGCGGCGTCCGATGGCGCTCTCCTCTTCAATCCCAGCTACGGCGGCGTCATGTCCTGATTGCACTTCACGAAAGCACAGGAAACAGGTTTTCGTGGAGGCCCGCCCGCTTTACACCCAGCCCGGCGTCACTCCGAACCACCGGCCTTCGCCCCAGAGGCGCGGAGCTGGATGGTCAGCCGCGCGCGGGCCCGGCTGGGCTCGAAGTATGTCGTATAGGGCCAGTACCCCTGCTTCTTCACTTCAATCTCGTGCAGCCCGCTGCCCACTCGCAACGCCTTGGGGGAACCCGAGAAGTCGCTGCAGAGCCCCTGCCAGACGCCATCCAGATACACCTCCGCGTCCACGGGCTCGCAGAGCAACGCCAGGTTGCCGCTGGGATTCTGGGCTTCCGCCATCAGCTCGCGGGCCTTGAGCAGGGACTCGGGCTCCTGGCGCTTCGCACACCCAGCGAACGTGGACACCATCACCAACAGCAGAACCTTCCGCATCAGCTCGCCGAGGACCTCGAAGTCACTGCGTGACGATCACGACCCGGCCCTCGGCCAGGAAACGCGTGTTGGCCTCGGCGAGCGCCTTCGCGTCCTCCGAGGCGAGCACCAGGTCGGAACCCTTGGAACCCTTGGCCTTCACCACCAGGGGCTTGTCCCCCACCAGCGAGGCCTTCTTCGCCGCATCCAGGCTCTGGAACCACGCGGCCACGGCTGTCGCGGCACGGCGCTCGTTGGCCAGCGCCGCCGCGCCGTACAGCGCCTTGCCGCTGTCATCCAGCAAGCGGGGCGCAAGCACGGGCTGCACACCGAGCCCTCGCGCATCCACCACCAGGCCCGTGTACTTCTTCGCGCCCGCACCGTTGATGGCGATGACGGTGTCCGCGGCGGGCGGCGCGAACAGCGACGCGGTGAGGGCCGACAGCGGCACCTCCACGTCAATCTCCACGCCGCTGTCGGAGAAGAACCGCCGGGCAACGACCTTGTAGCCGCCCAGCGCGGCCTCCACCCGCTTGCGGACGTCCTCGCGAGCCAGCTCGTCCGCCACGGTGCGCCCCGCGCTGATGTGGAGGCGCCCGGCCTGGTCCATGAGATTCTGGACGGCGGATCGCCGGGCGGTCCGCTCGGCACCCAGCCGGGCCTGTCCGGGGTTGGAGGCCTTCAGGTCGGGAGTACCCGCTCCCGTGGCCCGCAGAACCTGCCCTTCCCAATTGACGCCCGGTGCCCCCGGTGCCGTTTTCACGGCGGCGACGGTGGGCTTCGGGGCCTTCGCTTCCTTGCCCTGGCCGAACGCGGTCAGTGGCACGGCCAGCAATATCCCCCACAGCGAGTGCCTCACGGGAAATCCTCCAGCCCCTCGTCCGACGTCGCGGGTCGTGTCAGGGCAGAATGGCGTCCCATTCAACGGGCCTGCTTCCGGGGAAGTCAAGGCAGGCCCCTGCGGCACGGCGGGTATGCGTCAGTTCTCGTTGCCGTGACGGTCGACGTAGGCGTCGATCATCTTGCGGTGACGGTCGGTGAGCAACGTGAAGCGCACACCCGAGCGCTCGCGCTTGGCCCCCAGCTCGGCCCACTCGCGGACCACTTCACCCTCGGCGTAGATGATCTCCTCCGAGCCCGGGAGCTGGAACTGGAGGCCGATGCGCTTGGCCTCGTGCTGAGGCTCGAGCAGCCGGGCGAGGCTCAGCCCTTCCTGGCTGATGTCCGCGGCCCGCGACATGTACGGCACGCCACCCATGTACTTGTTCAGGTAGATGTCGAGGGGCGCCCGCTTGTTCTTCCGCTTGTCGCTCATGGCTTCTTCGCCTCCGGTCAGGTGGTGCAACAGGTTGCTCCGGGGGTGAAGCAACCTGGATGCAGGGTAGAGGCGCGCGCCGAACGCGCAAGAAAACGGACGGCGCGCGGAGGCCTCGTGCGCTCGCTGTGCTTCCTCGGTGAATTCTTCGCGCGGGCTTGTGTCTTTCGAGCGCGCGGCCACGCTCTATAGTGCGCCGGTTCTCATGAAAGGTGGATGCATGCGATCGATGTGGACGGCGGCCCTGGTGTTCGCGCTCGGCGCGACGGGCGCCCAGGCGCAGGACTCGAAGTCGTCGAAGAAGCCCGCGGCCAAGGCCGCACCGGCGACTCCGGCCGCCGCGCCGGCGGCGCCCGCTGCGCTGTCCGAGGAGGACCAGCAGACCCTCTACACGCTCGGTCTCTCCATTGGCCGTGATTTGTCCCTCTTCGCGCTGTCGCCCGAGGAGCTGAAGGTGCTGCAACAGGGCCTGTCCGACGGACTCGGTGGAAAGGCGTCCGACATCGACCCGAAGGAGCAGGCGCAGCGGGTTCAGGCCTTCGCCAAGAGCCGGCAGGCCCTCGCGGGCAAGGCCGCGCTGGAGCGCGCCGCCAAGGAGCCCGGCGCGGAGGTGCTTCCCTCCGGCGTCGTCTACAAGCAGGTCCAGGCGGGAACCGGCCGCAGCCCGCGCGCCGTCGACACCGTCAAGGTCCACTACGAGGGCCGGCTGGTGGACGGCACCATCTTCGACACCTCCGCCCGCCGCGGAATCCCCGTCGAGTTCCCGCTCAACGGCGTCATCCCCTGCTGGACGCAGGCCGTGGCGAAGATGAAGGTGGGCGGCAAGGCGAAGCTCACCTGCCCCGGCAACACCGCCTACGGAGAGCGGCCGCCCTCCGGCTCGCGCATCCCGCCCAACGCCGTCCTCACCTTCGACGTCGAGCTCATCGACATCCCCGGCGACACGTCCCGGCAGCCGTAGGTCAGCGACCCAGGGCGGCCTCGGCGGCGCGGAGCAACGGCTCCGCGCTCACCGGGGCCCCGGTCGCATGAATCATCCACTGGTCCGGCGTCACCGAACCGTAGGTGGCCATGCGTTCGAACTCGGCGCCCAGCGGACCCTTGCGCTTCAGGTGCTCTTCAATCTGGAACGCGATGAGGTGGCCCAGCGGATAGTCGGGCAGGTAGAGCGGATAGCTGATCATGTGGCTGTAGACGGCCAGCAGCGAGCTCCCCTCCCCGCCCAGCACCGGCGCGAAGTACTGGTTCCACACGTCGCGCGCGATGCCCACCACCGCCTCGCGAAGCTGCGCTGGCGTGGCATCCGGGTGCGCGTACATCCAGTGCCACACCGACATGTCCACCAGCGCGATGCCCGCGCGCTCCCACGTCTGCCACAGCTCGCCGAGCACCCGCTCCCGCTCGCTCGCCGCGTCCGGCTTGCCCAGTCCGAGCAACTCCAGGTCGCGCGACTGGAACACGAAGGCCAGCGCCTCCGTGAAGGCGTTGTTGGGCACCCCCGCGAGCAGCGTGTGGTCCACGCCGTAGAGGCTGAACACCTGCTCCACGTTGTGCCCCAGCTCGTGCACCGCGATGTTGTAGCCCTTGTAGTCCATGCCCCCCTTCTCCACGCGCGTGCGCAGCCGGGGGAAGTCGCCTCGCCGAAGCGCCGGCTGTGCGTGGCCCGCTCCGCGCGACGCGTCCACGCGAATTCGCTCCGCCAGCCACACGGCCTTCGCCTTCGTGAAGCCCATGCCCTGGAGGATGCGCGGCAGATCCTTCGCGAACGCCTCCGCCGTGGGGTAGCGCTTGCGCGTCAGCGCATCCAGTTCGGACTCCCTCCGCTTGCCGCCCGGATTGAAGCCCGAGTACCAGAGGTCCTGCGGCTCCAGCTTCCGGCCCAGGCGCGCTTCAATCTCCTTCGCCACGCGCGGCACCAGCGGTGACTCCAGCACCTGTGTCAGCAGGGCCCGGACGCGCGCCTCAGGCAGCTCGCGGCCCAGCTCGAAGCTCCGGGCGATGCGCGTGGGTGCCACCGGCACGTAGGGGTCCGCCTGACGCGCCGCATGGAAGGTGGCCAGCAGGTGCGCGTAGCGCGTGTCCGGCTCCGGCGACGCATCCGGCTTCGTCGTGCGCGCGGGCGCATCCGCCTCCACCGTCTGCGGCGGCGCCACCGTGACGGTGTTGGTGAAGGGGTCCCAATCCAACCGCGGGTTGTCGATGACGGCCGCGGGGATCGTCTGCGTGACGATGCGCTCCATCACCTGGACGATCATCCGCTGCTTCAGCGCGCCCGTCGCCGCGTCGGAGTAGTCACCCTTCAGCTCATCACGCAGGTTCCAGTGGCTGATGAGCCGCAGCCCCTTTGGGAAGGGGCGCCGCCCCTGCCCATCCACCAGGTGATGCATCCAGATGTTGTATTCGGCGATGTACAGGTTGGCCGCGGCGATGGCGCGCGAGGACGCCTGCTGAATCTCCGCGGGGACGCGCTGGTTGAAGCGCCCTGCCAGCCGCGTCTCTGCCCACTGCCGCCGCGTCCATGACGGCCCCTGCGCCACGCGCTCCGCCAACGTGGTGAGCGGGAAGTTGAGCAACACCACGAACCCCACGCGTGCGCGGAACAGGTCCGAGGTGACGTGGGCGGCCGGATCATACGCCGCCACCAGGGGCTCCACCGGCAGCAACGGCCCCAGGTCCAGGTCGGTGTACCACTGGAGCTCACGCCCGATTTCGTACAGGTGCCCGTCGAGCTGCTCGAACAGCCGCTCCAGCCGCTGGAAGGTCGCGTCGAGCGCATTCGGATCGGACAGGAACTGTTCACGCACGAACGCCGCGAGGTCTCCGTCCTCCGGCCGCCACATCGCCGCCACCTGATCCACGCCCCGCTCGATGCGAGCCCGCTGCGCCTCGCCGTGCCGCGTCACGAGCTCCGCCTTCAGGGCCGCCGCGTCGAACGTGGACGTCATGGCGGCGGGCTCCTTCTCCGGGACGCTGGCAGGGGGTGGTGCCTTGGACGCCTCGCCAGGGAGGGCGGCCGTGCCCGTGCCCGACGGCATGGCTGGCGTGGTGGAGCAACCCAACGCGGCGAGAACGGGCAACAGACAGACGCGTGAGCGGCGGAACTTCGTCGACAAAGGCACGGAGCGCTCTCCAGAAAGCACGAAGGGCCCGACCCCGTGGGGCCGGACCCTCATGATGCATCAGAAGCAGTTCGAACGACGCTCGGCTCAGGCCGCGCGGACGTTCTGGGCCTGCAGGCCCTTGGGGCCGCGGGTCACTTCGAACTCCACCTTCTGGCCCTCCTGGAGGGTGCGGAAGCCATCCATGTTGATGGCGGTGTGGTGGCAGAACACGTCCTCACCACCACCGTCCTGGGTGAGGAAGCCGAAACCCTTCGCATCGTTGAACCACTTCACGGTACCAGTAGCCATTTGCTCTCTTCTTCTTTCGTCACGGACGCGAATATCCGCCGTCCGGTCCTACGAGCGAACCCGCCTAGACGGCTGCAATTTAAGCGTGGCCGCCCGGCGCGTCTACTCCAGACCGTCACCAACCGCACTTCTGGCCCTTGTTCTGCGCCTGGAGCCAGGTGCGCAGCGGGCTGAAGTAGTCGAGCAGCGGCGTGGCATCCATCTGCCGGGTTCCCGTCATGGCCTGGAGCGCGTCGGGCCACGGCTTGCTCGCCCCCAGCTCCAACATGGCCTGGAGCCGCTTGCCGGCCTCCTTGTTCCCATAGATGGAGCACTCGTGGAGGGCGCCCTTGTAGCCGGACGCCTCGCAGAGCGCCTTGTGGAACTGGAACTGGAGGATGCGCGCCAGGAAATACCGCGTGTACGGAACGTTTGCAGGCACGTGGTACTTGGCCCCCGGGTCGAAGTCCTGCTCCGAACGGGCCACCGGCGCGGCGACGCCCTGGTACTTCTCCCGCAGCGTCCACCAGGACTTGTTGTAGTCCGCCGGCTGCACGCGGCCGGAGAACACCTCCCAGCGCCACTGGTCCACGAGCAGACCGAACGGCAGGAAGGCAATCTTCTCCAGCGCGTCCTTCATCTGAAGGTTGATGAGGTTCTTCTCGTTCTTCGGAACGGCCTTCAGCAACCCCGCCTGCTGCAGGTAGCCCGGGGTGATGGACAGCGTGAGCGCGTCACCAATGGCCTCGTGGAAGCCGTCGTTCGCGCCGGCCTGATAGAGCACCGGGAGCTGGTAGTAGTACGTGTAGTAGTAGTTGTGGCCCAGCTCGTGGTGGATGGTGACGAGGTCCTCCTCCGTGGGCTTGATGCACATCTTGATGCGCAGGTCGTTGCTGAAGTTCACGTCCCAGGCGCTGGCGTGGCAGACGACGTCGCGGCCTTCCGGCTTGGTGAACTGCGAGCGCTCGAAGAAGCTCGGCGGCAGCTCCTTGAGGCCCAGCGAGGTGAAGAACTTCTCACCCAGCTTCACCATGCGCATCGCGTCATACTTCTGCTGCTTCAGCGCCGCGTCCACGTCCAGGCTGGCCTGTCCGGGGAAGGGCTCCACCAGCGGGTAGATGTTGTTCCACTCCTGCGCCCACATGTTGCCCAGCAGGTGCGCGGGAATCGCCTTGCCGTCGGGTACCTTGTCGGCGCCGTACTGCTTCGCCAGACGGCCGCGCACGTAGCAGTGCAGGTCGTCATAGAGCGGCTTCACCTGGCCCCACAGGCGCTGGGCCTCGACCTCGAACTCGGCCGGCGACATGTCATACGCGGAGCGCCAGAGCGTGCCCAGGTCGTTGAAGCCTATGTCCTTCGCGCCCTCGTTGGAGATGGACACCAGGCGCTCGTACAGCGGCCGCATGGGGCGGGCCACGGAGTGCCAGCCCTGCCACGCGTCCAGCAGCTCGTCGTAGTCGCGGCTCTCCGCGATGACGTCGGACAGCACCTCCAGGTCGCGGCACTTCCCCTTCCCGTCCGGCCCGCAGTACTTGCCCTTGCCGTAGAGGCCCTCCAGCTTCGCCGCCGTGGCGGCCAGCTCGGACCGCCGCTCAGCGTCCGACGGCGCCGGCAGCGCCTGGGACACCTTGAGCAGGTGCAGCATGCGCGCGGTGTCCGCGTCCAACGTCAGGCCCTCGAAGCGCCGTGCCTCCTTGATGGCGCCGTTGACGTAGGCCAGCACCTCTTCGTTGACGAAGGCGGCGTTCTGCTCGGTGTCATCCGTGATGTACGTGGACTTGATCCACTCCGCGGTGGCTTGCTTCGTCCACAGGCGCTTGAGGTCCGCGTTCACCTTCTCCGCGAAGGCCTTCGCCTCTGCCGGCGTGGGCTGCGACGCGGCGGCGGGAGACTCGGCGGGCGTGGGCGCCTCGCGCGTCACTTGCGAATCCTGGGCGCACCCCAGGAAGGCGGGCAGCGCCATGACCGCGGCCGCACGCAGGAGGGAATTCAGGGGACGTTTCCGGTTCATGGCCGCGGACCGTAGAAGAACCCGCGACTGATGACACTCCGAAACTGGGTGGTCCCCTCCCGGTTCGGCGCTGGAGCTGCCCGGCCGGGTACCGTGCGGGCGCTCCATGCCCGGCCTCCCGTGTCGCCCCACCGCGTTAAACCTTCACCCCATGTTGCTCGGACACATGAAGGACCCCCGCTGGCCCGCATCCGAAGAGGCACTGGCGGACGCTCGCGACTTCCTGATGGCGCTGAAGGATCGCCACGTGGTGGTGGCGCCCCACCCCAGCGTGGACGGGCTCGCCGCAGGGGCGCTGGTGCTCCGCGCGCTCCAGGCCATGGGAGCGCGGGCAAAGGCGCAGGTCCCGGCCAGGGGCGAGCATGCCCTCTCGCCAACCTTTCAGCAGCGCCTCCGTGCGGCACAGCCCGACGCATGGGTGGTGCTCGAGATGTCGTCGGATGCGATGGACGACTCCACCGCTCCGCCGGGCCTCCCTACGCTCCTCGTGGCGCCCCAAGCAGCCCCGGCTGGCAGGGCGGGTACGACCGTGCTCTCCGCACGGGGATTGGAGCCCGCGGTCAGTTGCAGCCTGCTGACCTACGCGCTCGTGTCGCCCTGCGTGGTGCCGGGCCCATTGGAATGGCTGGCCGTCCTGGGGACCGTGGCGGACCAGGGCGTGGATGCGCCCATTCCCTTCCTCGAGGACGCCCTCCGCCGGGCGGGGCGCACCGCCGTGACGGAATCCGTGGCCTTGCTGAAGGCGGCCCGGAAGTCCTCCCGGTACGCGGCACCGCTGGCGTTGGGGGTCCTCCTTCGAGCGGGCAGCGCCACCGACATCACCCGAGGCAACGTCCCTGGCGTCGATACACTGCACGACTGTCGGCTGGAGGTGCAGCGCGAGGTGCTGAGGTGCTCGAAGACGCCACCGCGCATCGCCAGCCCCGTGGCGCTGTTGCTGTTCAGCTCGGAGGCCCAGGTCCATCCGCAGGTCGCGGTGCGCTGGGCCCAGCGGCTCCCCGAGCACATCATCATCGCCGCCAACGCGGGCTACCTGCCGGGCCGCGTGGACTTCGCCGTTCGCAGCCGGACGCCGAAGGAGCTCGGAGGGCTCCCGCTCAACGCAACCGGAGGCAGCCTCTCCCGGGAGGACTTCCTCCGCTTCGCCGCCGGGCTGGGCTTCAAGGGCCTGCGCGACATCGACGTGGAGCGGCGGGGCACGTTTCCCGGCTGATGCGGTATGACGCGGCCGTGATGCCACGCCCGCTCCTCCCCCTCCTGACGGTCCTCGCGCTCGCCGGCTGCGGCGACACGGCTACTGACGATGCCGACCCCTGCGAACGGTTCAGCTTCCCGCTGTCGGCGCCGAGCCCCTCCCACCACCTCGACACCTGTTCGAGCGCCGGGTGTGGCAACGGAGAGAATCCGCCCAACTCCGGCCTCCACTGCGGCAGCGTGGCCCCGTGCGGGAGCGCCTCCGAGCCCGTCGCCCCCTGCCTCTATGTCCACAACCTGGAGCACGGCCACGCGGTGTTCCTCTACAACTGCCCGGACGGCTGTCCGGACGAAGTCGCCAAGCTCGAAGCCGCGGCGGCGACAGCGCCTCGGGGAGGCAACGCCGTCCGCCGGGCCCTCGTCGCGCCGGCTCCCACGCTTCCCCGGCGCGTTGCAGCGATGCTGTGGCGCCGGACGTACCTGGCTGACTCCGCGGACCCCGAGGCCCTCCGCTGCCTGCTGCGGCTCCAGGACGTCGACGCGCCGGAGCCGAGGCTCACCTGCCCCGCGCCCTGAGCCGCGCGCGCCTGCACGTGGGCAGGAAGCCGCTCGCATCAGACAGGCCGCTGCCGGACGTGACGTTCCGCTGCGGTGGGCGGCGCTCCCTATGCGTCGTCAAATCACGCAACCTCCTCGCGAGACGTCGAACAGGTGAGGAGGTGAAAGGCCGCGGCGCGTTCCTCCGCGAACCCCACCAACTCGCCCAATCATGACAGGAGGTGTCAACAATCCTCCGTAGGCTCGCCCCGAGTACAGACACCCCAGGAGGCAGGCATGCGGGACATGAAGGATTCACTGAAGGGACGCGTGGCACTGGTCGCGGGCGGCACGCGAGGAGCAGGCCGGGGCATCGCGGTGCAACTCGGCGCGGCGGGCGCCACCGTCTACGTCACGGGCCGGACGACACGGGCCCAGCGCTCGGAGCAGAACCGGCCGGAGACCATTGAAGAGACCGCCGAGCAGGTGACAGCGGCGGGTGGGCTCGGCATCGCCGTGCAGACGGACCATCTGGTGCCCGAACAGGTCCAGGCCCTGGTGAAGCGCATCGATGCGGAACAGGGCCGGCTCGACGTGCTCGTCAACGACATCTGGGGCGGCGAGTCCATCTTCGAGTGGAACAAGAGCGTGTGGGAGCACTCGCTCGACAAGGGACTGCGGCTGCTCCGGCTGGGCGTGGAGACGCACCTCATCACCAGCCACTTCGCCCTGCCGCTGCTCATCCGCCGCCCAGGAGGGCTCGTGGTCGAGGTCACTGACGGCACCGCCGACTACAACGCGACGAACTACCGCATCTCCACGTTCTACGACCTCGCGAAGGCCTCCGTGCTCCGGCTGGCCTGGAGCCAGGCTCGAGAGCTCAGGCCCCATGGCGCCACCGCCGTCGCGCTGACGCCGGGCTGGATGCGCTCCGAAGGCATGCTGGAGCACTTCGGCGTCACCGAGGTGAACTGGCGCGACGCAACGGTGAAGGAGCCCCACTTCGTCATCTCGGAGACGCCGGCCTATGTCGGCCGAGCCGTGGCCGCGCTGGCATCGGACGCGGACAAGGCCCGGTGGAACGGACAGTCTCTGTCCAGCGGGCAGCTCGCACGCGTCTACGGCTTCACGGACCTGGATGGCAGCCAGCCTGATGCCTGGCGCTACGTCGTCGAGGTCCAGGACGCAGGCAAGCCCGCCGACGCCACGGGTTACCGGTAGACATTGCCCGGGGTGAATCGTCCAGGACCACGGCTCGGGTGCGGTTGATTTTCTCGCTCAACCTGGAGCTGAGGGTGTACCCGGCGATGACGAACGCGGCGAAGCAGGACGGCTCTAAATTCACGATCAGTAACGTGAGCTGGGTCCGCTGATGCTCTAGGGTAGGCGGGCCGTGACGTCCACGCCCGCCTCCCCTGCCCCCGTCTCCCGTGATCGCATCCGAGCCATCGACTGGCTCCGGGGCATCGCGGTGCTCTTCATGGTCCAGACGCACACCCTGGCCTTGCTCACGCCCGAGCTGCGGCAGAGCGAATGGGTGACGCGGCTGCTGCGCGTCGACGGGCTGGTGGCCCCCGCGTTCATCTTCTCCGCCGGCTTCGCCACCGCGCTGATGATGGTCCGCAGCGCCGCCAGCGGAGTGCTCCGCGAGCGCGTCCACCGCAACCTCCGACGCGCTGGCGAGGTGCTCGCGGTGGCCACCCTGGTCAACTGGGCGTGGTTCCCCCTGCTCCGTGAGCCCCAGTGGATCTTCCGCATGGACATCCTCCAATGCGTGGGCCTGTGCCTGCTCATCGTCCTTCCGGTGGCCGCGCTGCTCTCCGCACGCCCCAAGGTGTTGAGCACCGGCGCCTTCGCGCTGGCCATGGCCACGTTCGCCGTGTCGCCCCTGGGTGAACAGGTGGATGGCCCCTGGGCCACGCTGACGGAGAAGTCCTCCTTCGCGCCCTTCCCCCTGCTGCCCTGGCTGGGCTACGCGTGGCTGGGCGTCTTCGCGGGAACGGTGGCGGGCGCCTGGGGCCGCGCCGGGCTCATCAAGGCGCTGCTGGTGCTGATGGGGCTGGGCTTCACGGGCGCGGTGCTCGGTGACTTCCTCTACGGCCTCTACCCGCCCCACCGCTTCTTCGTCGCCAATCCCTCCAACGCGGCGGCGCGCTTCGGCTGGGTGAGCACGGTGCTGCTCGTGTTGACGTGGCTGGAGGCCCGTGTCCCGGTGAACGCAGCGCCGTCCCGGCTGCGGCGCTTCGTGGAGGTGTTCGGCACGTCGTCGCTGTCCGCGTACTTCTTCCACGAGATGCTGCTCTTCTACCGGCTGGGCGGCGTCTTCTCCTTCCAGCGATTCTGGGGAGACCGCAGCGGCTGGCTCCAGTACTGGGTGCTGACGGCCGTCATCATCGGCCTCACCTTCGGGCTCTGCGTCGCCCTGGACCGGCTGGAGCGCGTGCTGCGGCCCGCGCTCCGGAACCTCTCGGGGCGGCTGTTCCGGCAGGACCAGCACGCCCCCACCGGGCGCTGACTCAGTGCCCCGCGGCGGATAGCGACTCGAAGGCGGCGATGACCTCCTTCGGCGCCTGCACCAGCTCGATGAGCACGCCCTCTCCGCCGAAGGGGAACTGCTCGCTGCCCTTGGGGTGGATGAAGCAGATGTCGAAGCCCGCGGCGCCCTTGCGGATGCCGCCGGGGGCGAAGCGAAGTCCCTGGGACTCCAGCCACTGCACGGCCACGGGCAGGTCGTCCACCCAGAGGCCCACGTGGTTGAGCGGCGTCTCGTGGACGCGGGGCTTCTTCTCCGGATCCACGGGCTGCATCAAATCCACCTCCACCTTGAAGGGGCCCGCGCCCGCGGTGACGATGTCCTCGTCCACGTTCTCGCGCTCGCTGCGGTAGGTGCCGTGGGGCGTCAAGCCCAGCAGGTCGACCCAGAGCTTGCGGAGCGGCGCCTTGTCCGCGCCTCCAATGGCGATCTGCTGGACACCCAGAATTCGAAATGGCCTGGCGGTCTGCATGGCGCGGCACCCTGTCAGACGGAGGTGCTCCAGACAAGGACGCCCGGCCCGGGTGTTCGCCGGAAAATTCATCCGGCTTTAGACCCTTTCTCGCGGGCCATGCGTTTTCGGGAGGCGACCTACTCACCGACCTTGGAGCCCTGATGTCCCCCTTCTCGCTGAAGCGCCAACTGACTGTCTGGGGAAGTGCCCTTCTCGTCGCCAGCACCCAGCCCGCGTGCCACAACCGGAGCCCCGCCGCCGACGAGCGGCCGAGCCAGGGGGCCGCACAGTCCGTTGCCAGGGATGACGACGCCGCGCCCGCTCCTGAGCGAGAGGAGTACGTCGCGGACCGGGCCCGCGCCGAGCGTTCCGTGGCAGCCCCGCCCCCTGCGCCCCCCCCGGCTTCCGCGCTCGCCGGGCCCGTTGCGCGCGCACCCGCGCCGGAAGCCGCCAAGAAGGTCGCCCTGGGCAAGGCCGAGCTGGCCCGGCGCGAACCGCGCCCCATGAAGCCGTCCGCTGACGCCTTGGCGGGCGCGCCCCTCGAGTCCAAACCACAAGACGCCGCTCCCACAGGCGGCAACACCTTCGAGGCCTGGAAGGCCAACGCCTTCGTCGAGACGGCCAAGGACCCGCTCTCCACGTTCGCCGCGGACGTGGACACCGCGTCGTATACGGTGTCGCGCCGCTACCTCGTCAACGGCCAGCTCCCGCCCGCCTCCGCCGTCCGCGTGGAGGAGTTCGTCAACTACTTCAAGTTCCGCTACGCGCCCCCGGAGACGGGGGCCTTCGCGGTGCACCTGGAGGGCGCGCCATCTCCCTTCGATGCCAAGCGCCACTTCCTGCGCGTGGGTGTGCAGGGCAAGGTGGTCTCGCGCTCGCAGCGCAAGCCCGCGCACCTCGTGTTCCTCGTGGACACCAGTGGCTCCATGCACTCGGAGGACAAGCTGCCGCTCGCGAGGGAGGCCATCAAGGTCGCCGTCAAGAACCTCAACGAGAACGACACCGTCGCCATCGTCACCTACGCGGGCAACACCCGGGACGTGCTGCCGCCGACGCCCGCCACCGACGTGAAGAGCATCCACGCCGCGCTCGACTCGCTCACGGCCGGTGGCGGCACGGCGATGGGCTCCGGCATGGAGCTGGCCTACCGCCACGCCGTGAAGAAGGCCTCCGGCAGCGTGGTGTCCCGCGTCGTCGTCCTCACCGATGGTGACGCCAACATCGGCCGGAACGTGAGCGCCAACGCCATGCTGGACAGCATCCACAAGTACACCGCCGAGGGCGTCACCCTCACCACCGTGGGCTTCGGCATGGGCAACTACCGCGACGACCTGATGGAGAAGCTCGCGGACAAGGGCAACGGCAACTGCTTCTACGTGGACAGCTTGCGCGAGGCGAAGAAGGTGTTCGAGACGCAGCTCACCGGCACGCTGGAGGTCATCGCCAAGGACGTGAAGTTCCAGGTGGAGTTCAACCCCGCCGCCGTCCGCCGCTACCGACTGGTGGGCTATGAGAACCGCGACGTCGCCGACCACGACTTCCGCAACGACAAGGTCGACGCGGGCGAGATTGGCGCCGGCCACAACGTCACCGCCGTGTACGAGGTGGAGCTGACGGGTGAAACCACCGAGCCGCTGGCCACCGTCCGCGTCCGCGCCAAGGCGCCCAACGGCACCGAGGCCTCCGAGCGCGAATTCCCCTTCGAGCGCACGAAGCTGCGTGACACGCTGGCGCAGGCGTCGCCGGACTTCCGCTTCGCCGTCGCCGTGGCCGCCACCGCCGACGTCCTCCGTGACAGCCCCTCCGCGGAGGGTTGGAGCCTGGCCACGGCCGAGAAGCTGGCCGAAGGCGCCACCGAGGGGGACGCCGACCGCAAGGAGTTCGTGCGGCTGGTGACGCAGGCCCGCGCCCTCAAGGGCGCCTCCGTCCGGGGCCGCTGACACCGGGGCGCAAGCCCGCACACAGGTCGGGGTGGAGGGTGCCCGGGGGCCCTTCCACCCCGATGCCGTTTTTGCGGGATATGCTGAGCGGCCATGCACCCCCTTCGCTCGAAGTCCCGACGCTTCCTCCTCCCTGTCGCCGCGGTGTTCGTCGCCTGTGGCGGTTGCAGTGACGACCCGTCTGGCGGCGGCGCGCCGCTGGGCGAGGAGCAACAGGGCATCGCCACCTTCTACGACGCCACCGGCGCTGGCAATTGCAGCTACGAGCCGACGGGTGACTTGATGGTGGCCGCCATGAACACGCCCCAGTACGCCAACAGCGCGGCCTGTGGGCAGTGCGTGGACATCACCGGGCCCAAGGGCTCGGTCCGCGTGCGCATCGTGGACCGCTGCCCGGAGTGTGAATCCGGCCACCTGGACCTGAGCCGGCAGGCCTTCGCCCGCATCGCGGAGATGGAGCAGGGCCGGGTCAACATCACCTGGACGCCGGTGTCTTGCGACGTGGCGGGGAACATCGAGTACCACTTCAAGAACGGCAGCAATCCCTGGTGGACCGCCATCCAGGTCCGCAACCACCGCCTGCCCATCCAGAAGCTGGAGTGGCGGCGCGGCACCGGCGGATGGCAGGACGTCCCGCGCGAGAGCTACAACTACTTCGTCAACTCGAGCGGGATGGGCGACGGCCCCTTCTCCGTGCGCGTCACCGCCGTGGATGGCCAGCAGTTGGAAGACACGCTGGACAGAGTCCTCGACAACCGCAGTGCCGAGGGCTCTGGCCAGTTCCGCTAGCGCGCGGCCCGTGGTTCAGCGCCGCAGCATGGAGCGCAGCAACTCCAGGGCCTCGGTGACGTTCTGCCAGACCTGGAGCGACTTCATGACGCCCTCGCCCTCGCCCTGGATGGCGCGGCGCGAGGCGCGCTCCAGCGGGAGCAGCACGCCCTCCACCAGCTCGATTTGACGGCTCAACTCGGCGGGTGAGGGCCCCGTCAGCGCGGTGCGCTGCAAGGCCTCCGCGGGCACGTTGGCGGACACATTCACAGGACGCTCCGCCAGCGCGGTGATGGCGCGGGAGAGCTGCTCCATGTACGCACCGAAGTCGGGTGAAGCCATCGGTGCCGCCATCCGCACGGTGGGCGCGGACTCCGCCGGAGGCTCCGGCGGACGCTCCGCCTGCGCCGCCACCCGCTCTGTCAGTGCCTTGAGCAGGTGCGCCATGTGCTTGAGGTACGGCGTCAGGTCCGGCCCCGCGGCCACGGGCGCGGCGACCACGGGCGCCGGCATGGCCTTCGCGGCCTTCACGGACTCGCGGCCCACCTGCGCCACCTCCAGCACGGCCTCTCGCAGGGACTCCAGGCGAGGCAGCACCTCCACCACGGGCCCCGGCTGCTCGTCACGCGCCTGGCTGGCGGAGACGTGGTTGGCAGCCTGCACCACCGCGTCGCGCACCGCGCCCAGCTGCTCCTCGATGCCGCTGAGCTGACCGGTGACGCGGGCCACGGGGTCGTCGTCCTTGCCGCCCATGCGCTTCACGCGCGCGAAGCCCTGCTTGATGTCCTCCCAGCGCTTCGCCTTCTCCGGCGTCAGGCGCCCGCGCATCTCCGCCAGCTTGAGCAGGTTCTGCTCCGCCGCCGTCGTCAGCGTCTGGGACTCGCCCTGGTAGTGGTCGTCGATGAGCCGCTCGAGCTCGTCGTCGGTCATCGCGGAGACAATCTTCTCCGTCAGCTTGTTCATGTTGCGGTAGCTGCCCTGCAACTTGAACGCGGGCTCGGAGCGGAAGCGCTCGTCCTGCGCCGCCGAGGCGATGTACTGCAGGTTCACCTTCAGCAGCACCGACTGGGCCCGGAACATGCGCTGGAACACCGCGATGATTTCCTGGAGCTCCGCCGCCGCATAGCCGTGCTTCAGCTCGCCCGTCTGGACCTCCTCGCCCTGCGCCATGCGAATGAGGCGGTGCGTGTCCGCCGGGTCGCGCGTGGCCAGCGGCGCCGTCACCGTGTTCGAGGTGAGCGCGTTCTCGATGTAGCTGAGCGCGAACAGGTGCTCCTTGCCGTCGAGGATGTCACCCAGGTTGTAGGTGTCCGCGCGGTTGGCGAGCATGTCCGGGATGCGGAAGCGATCACCCGTCTCCGTGTACGGGTTGCCGGCCATGACCACGCAGAACTTCTTGCCGCGCAAGTCATAGGTGCGCGTCCGTCCGTTCCACACGCCTTCCACGCGGCGCTGGCCGTCGCACAAAGAGATGAACTTCTGGAGCAGCTCCGGGTCCGTGTGCTGGATGTCGTCGAGGTAGAGCATCACGTTGTTGCCCATCTCGAAGGACAGGTTGATGCGCTCCACCTCCTGCCGGGACGTGGCGTTGGGCGCCTCGGCCGGGTCCAGCGACTTCACGGAGTGCCCCAGCGCCGGGCCGTTCACCTTCACGAAGGTGAGCCCCAGGCGGCTGGCGACGTACTCCATCAGCGTCGTCTTGCCGTAGCCCGGAGGCGACATGAGCAGCAACATGCCCATGCGGTCCGTGCGCTTGCCCTCGCCCGCAGCGCCCAGCTGCTTCGCCAGGTTGGCGCCGATGAGCGGCAGGTACACCTCGTCAATGAGCCGGTTGCGCACGAAGGACGACAGCACCTTCGGCGTCAGCTCCTCCAGGCGCAGCTTTCGGCGCTCGCGCTCCAGCAAGTCCCTCAGCAGCGCACGGTACGCCTGGTACTGGGGCACCCGCACCTGCCGGAACTCGCCCAGGCGCGCCAGGAACTCGTCCAGGCGCAGCGGCAGCTTCCGGTCCTGGATGCGCGAATGGTTGCCCAGCAGCGCGGAGACCTCGGTGGCCGTCAGCGCGCCCGCCGTCTCGCGGTCCAGCTTGGAGCCGGTGAGCAGCAGCACCGCCGTCTCCAGCGCCACGTGGACGGAATCCCCCGGGCCGCCCTCGCGCTGCGCGAGGTAGCCGTCCAGCCACACCCGGGCGAGCTCCAGCCGGGCGCCCAGGTCCTTCTCCAGGCCGCGCAGGTCGTCCTCGAACGCGGACCGCGTCCCGTGCCGGTCGAGCTCATGCAGGAACGCGTCCCGCAGCGCCACCGCCTCGCCGCTGGTGGTGAAGCGCGGGTGCTCCGCGCCCAGCTCCTCGACGAGGTAACGGCCCGCCTGCCGCGGCTCAGCCGGCGAATGCGCCAGGCCGTTCGCGGTGAGGAACGTGGCGATGCGCTCGCCCAGGGCCTCGCCCACCTCCGCCATGCTGCCGCCGGACGCGAAGGTGGTGCGCAGCCGCGCCAGGCTGCGCGCGCGCCGCTGGAACACGGTGCGTGCCGCCTCGTCCGCGTCGAAGGCCCAGTACAGCGCCGCCCAGGCGCGCGGCGCCGGCGCGAAGCGCAACAGGCCGGCGCCCTGGTGCAGGCCCAGCAACTTCTCCAGGATGGAGACCGCGTCCGCATCATGGACGCCGCGCTCGTAGCCCTCGTCGAAGCGGTCGGCCGCGTACGCGCGCACCTTCTCCAGCAGCGTGCCGCTGATGAGCGCCTCGTGCAGCGCAGCCAGCGACTGGCCACGCTTGCCATCCTCCGCATCCGCCAGGAGGCAGCCCGCGAGGTACTCGGAGCGGTAGACGGCCGGCGACTCGGAGACCAGGTGCTGATCCCAGAGGTCGCGGTACTTCAGCAGCTCCGCGTCCTCCACCTTCTGCGCGTAGTCCGTGCCGGTGAGCTGGAGGTACAGCTCGCCGTCGCGCGGGAGCAGCGTCAGGTCCAGCGGCTGCGTGTTGACGTTGAAACGGTACGTCCCCAGCTTGATGACGTTGTCGCCATCCGCGAACAGGTCCTGCCGGTCCCGGAGGGCGCGCAGCGCGTCCTGCTTGGCGGACTTCACGCGCGACATCACCTCGTCCGCGCGGACGCTGTCCTGAAGCTCCATCAGCTGGTCGGCCAGCTGGCGCAGCTTGAGGATCATCGCGTCGGAGGCGTAGTAGCCGTTGAGCTCGTCATCCGTCTTGAAGGACTTGGCCCGGCGCTGCACGCCCTGGAGGATGCGCTCCGCGGCCCCGAAGAGGCTCTGCGCGCGGCGCTGCCGCTCGTCCAACAATGACTGCTTGCGCGCGCCAAAAGCCTCCAGCAGCTCCTCGCGCTTCTGGGTGATCTGCCCCAGGAACTCATCGAACTCGCCGAAGCGGCCCTCCAGCTCCTCCAACTGAACGGTGAGGCGGGACATCGCCTCGTCGCAGCGCTCCGGACTGTCCGCCTGCGACAGCGAGCTTTCGATGCTCTGCCCCAGCAGCTTGAACTGCGCGCCGAACTCCGCGCGCTTCTCCCGGCCGGACAGCTCCTTGCGCTTGGCCGCGAGGCTGGCGCGCACGCGGTTGAGGCGGCTGAACAGCTCGGAGATGCCCTCCAGGATGCGCGCACGGGCCAGCGGGTCACCGACCTGGAGACCACCAACGACCTCGCCCAGGACCTCCAGGCCGTGGGCCGTCCGCTCCACGTCCTCGCCCAGGGGCGCCAGCTCCACGGACGTCTGCACCGGCTCCAGCTGCGCCAACAGCTCGTCCAGGCGCGAGGCCAGCGGCGCCAGCGCCTCGCCCGTCTGGAGGAACTCCACGCAGGCCGTGCTGACCCGGTCGGACGCCTCCACCACCGCTGTCTCCAGGACGTCCACGCGTCCCAGGTCCATGTAACGGATGTCCTTCAACGTAATCAGGTGCCCGCGCTGCTTGCGCAGGTCCGCCAGCGCCTGCATGAAGGCTTCCGCGTGCGTGAGGTTCTCTGGCTGGACACGCAGCAGGAGCGTCTCCTGCTCCACCTCCGCGGCCGCCAGCGCCTCGGTGGCGCGCTTCTGCATCGCGACCACCTTCTCGAACTCATCGATGATGAGCTCGGCGGTGCGCCGCAGGGTCTCCACCGGTTCCTGGAGGCCCGTCTCCTCATGGCCCAGCCAGTAGTACGCGTCCAGCGCGCGGGTGGCCGAGGACACCAGGTCCTCATACGTGCGCCGGGTGGGCTTCTCCGACTTCGCGATCCGCTGAATCGTCAGCGCGTCGGAGATGCCGCGCACCAGCTCCGCGTTGCCCACCTTGCCCAGGTAGCCCGGGGCTGGCGGCGTCCCCGCCGCGTGCTCCGCGGATACGAACGGGGTCTGCCACACCTGCATCGGGTGGACGCGCGTGGGCTCATCCGACGCGGAGCGGAAGATGACGAGCTGCCCGTCGGAGAACAGGCTCATGCCGTGCGCGACCAGGGGGTTCTGCACCTCCTTGCGCACCAGGTTGTACGGGAAGAGGACGTAGCAGCCGTCCGTCCGCCGGTGGAAGATGTAGAGCACGTCCTCGCCGTTGGGCGAGCGGATGGCGCGCTTGAACTCCATGCCTTCCGACGCCGCGGCGCCGTCGAAGACCTTGAAGTCCCCCGTCTGGAGGTAATAGCCGCCCGGGAAGACGATGCCCTGGTCCTCCGGCAGCCGCACGCACGCCTGCCCCATGGCGTCGATGCGCACCACGTGCTGCGTGCGCGAGTTGAAGACGAGGTAGCGGTGCGCCTTCTCCCGGAACGGCAGCACCCGCAGCAGGATGAGCGTGCCCACCTGGGCCCAGGCGAACTCGGCGTCGTCCAGCGACTGGTCCGGGTCGTCCACGGGCTCGTTGTAGATACCCATGCCGGTGGAGGTGTTGTCCTCCACCTTGATGGTGAGGTCGCCCTTCACCGTCTCCACGAACACCTGGTCCAGCACGTTGACGTGCGGGTGCTGGCCGGTGACGTAGTTGTCCCGCGTGGCCACCGTCCACTCGAAGTCGTGCGACGGCGGGAAGACGTGGTCGCGCTCGCCCTGGTTGTCCAGGTAGGTGGCGCGGCCCTCCAGGTCCAGGCTGAAGCGGAAGACCTTGATGTCGCGCAGCGACTGGCCCGTCTGGAAGACGGCCAGCAGGCGCGAGTCCAGCTTGCGAATCTGAAGGAGCTTCGCGTCCTTGTAGTACTTGTAGAGCTCGCCGAAGTCCTTCACGAAGCGCGGGTCCGCCAGGAACCCGCCGGCCTCGGAGCTGGGCACCGCGGAGAAGTCGTACCCGTCGGCCGTCTTCTCGAACTTGTGCAGGGAGAACACGTCGGACACCGACGTCTCCCGCTTCAGACCGATGAAGACGTTGTAGCCGAAGAGCAGGTACTTGCCGACGCTGGCGATGTCGCACGGGACACAGTTGTGCTCGGTGCGCACCCGCTCGTTGCCGATGACGGTCAGCTCGGTCCCACCGAAGAGCGCCTTGCGCCGCCCGTTGAGGTCCGTCGCCTTCGCGCCCAGCACATCCGCCTGCGACAGGAGCCGCGAACGGATGACCTCGTAGCTGCCGCCTTCCAGCGCCGCCTCGCCCGCGGGCGCCGCGCCCTTGCCACCGTCAGTTGCCATGAGTGTTCACCGGAAATGCGAAGACCCCCACCCCCGCACCCTCCCGAGCGGAGGGGCGCCACCCCGGAGGGGAGGCCCGAGTGAGGATCGTCTTACGGCCGTGCCACCGCCGCCTGCTCACGGCGGTGGCCCATTGGGACTGTCAGCCCTGCTTGTCGACCGTGCCCGGACGCGCCACGTCTTCCACCAGCGCCTTGAGGCCGGCGGAGGTCGCGGCCACGGGGCTGGCCGCCATCTTGTGCAGCAGCGCGGCCACGGCCAGGTTCTGCGCGTCGTTGCTCAGGCCCGGCTTGGAGAGAATCTCCTTCAGGTCGGCCGGCAGGTCCTTCTCGCCGTTGAGGTAGCCGCCCAGCGCCGTCTTCAGCGCCTCGCCGTGGTCCAGCGCGCCGTCCACCGCGGTGCCGAACGACACCGCCTTGACGAAGCGCTCGAAGAACTGGCCGTCGCCACCGACGATGTTGAACTTCGCGTTGGCGAACGCCTTGGCCAGCACCTCGGCCTGCGCGTGCGCGATGTCCTTCTTCGCGCGGATGGCCTCCAGCTCCACGTCGCGCTCCTTGTTGAGCTTGAGGCGGAACTCCTCGTGCTCGCGGCCGACGCCGTCCATCAGCTTCATGGACGCGGCCTTCTCCGCCAGACCGCGGGCCTCGGCCAGCAGCTTCTCCTGGATGGCAGCGGCCTCGGCCAGCTGCTTCTCACGCGTGGCAATGGCCTCCGCCTCGCCGCGCTTCTGGATGGCGCTGGCTTCCGCCTCCAGCACGCGCGCCTGAGCCAGGCCCTTCTCCTGCGCACCCGCGGCCTCCGCCAGCAGCTTCTCGCGGACGATGTTCGCCTCCGCGTGGCCCTGCTTCTCGATGGCGCCCGCCTCGGCCTCCTTCACGCGGACGTTGACCATGCCGAGCTTCTCCTGCGCCTGCGCGTCGGCCTCCTTCACACGGACCTCGGCCAGCCCCTCGGCGGCGGCCTCGGCCTGGACGCCCTCGGCCAGACGGACCTTCGCCTTCGCCGTCTTGTCAGCGGCCTCCAGCTCGGCCTCGGCCAGCGTCAGCTTCTCCTTGGCGGTGAACTTGGCCACCTCGTTGGAGGCCTCGGCCGCCTTGATGTCCTTGACCAGCTTCTCCTGCGCCTGCGCCTCGGCGGTGATGAGCAGCGCGTCCTTGCGGCGGGTGGCCTCGGCCTTCACGCGCAGGTCCTTGATGCGCTCCTCCTCCTCCGCCACCGTCTTCTCCACGGCGATGCGGGCGCGCACCACGTCGGCGATGAGCTTCTTCTCGCCTTCGAGCGCCTTCTCCTTGGCGATGCGCTGCAGCTCCGTCTCACGCTCGCGGTTGATGGCTTCCAGGGCGCGGTCCTTCTCCACGCGCTCGGTCTCCACGCCCACGACGCGCTCGCGGTTCTTCTGCGCGACCTCGATCTGCCGGGCCTTGTTCTGCTCGTTGATGTTGATTTCTTCCTCGGCCTTGATGCGCGCCAGCTGAGCCTTGGCGTACTCCTCCTGCTTCACGCGCTCGGCCTCGGCCGTCTCGCGGGCCTGGATGCTGTCGATCTCGCGCTTCTGCTTCGCGGCGGCCTCTTCACGCTGACGCTCGAGGGCGAAGATGGCCTCATCCGCCTCGACGTTGCGCTTGGTGACGGCCATGCGCTCGTCCTGGCGCAGCTCGTTGGTGAAGACGTTCTGCTTCGTCGTCAGCTCGGTGATCTTCCGGATGCCCTGCGCGTCGAGGATGTTGTCCTTGTCCAGCATCTCGACCGGGGTCTGCTCCAGGAAGTCGATGGCGCAGTCCTCCAGCATGTACCCGCTGAGGTCACGGCCGATGACGTTGACGACCTGGTCCTTGATCTCCTCGCGCTTGGTGTAGAGCTCCTCGAAGTCGAAGCTCTTGCCCACCGTCTTGAGGGCCTCGGAGAACTTGGCCTCGAAGAGGTTCTCCAGCGTCTCCTGGTCGGAGGCCCGCGCGCAGCCAATGGTCTGCGCCACCTTCAGTACGTCCTCGCGCGTCTTGTTCACGCGGACGAAGAAGGTGACCTTGATGTCACCCCGGATGTTGTCCCTGCAGATGAGGCCTTCCTTGCCACGGCGGTCGATTTCCACCGTCTTCAAGGAGATGTCCATCACCTCGGCCCGGTTGATGATGGGGAACACCACCGCGCCGGTGAAGGTGACGACCGGCTCGTTCTTCAGCGTGTTGACGATGAGCACCTTGCCCTGGTCCACCTGCCGGTAGAGCCGGACGATGGTGAGGAGGATGCCTCCGAGAAGGATGATGCCACCGATGCCGGCAGCGACCGCGGTAATGGGGTCCATGGCCATTTCCTGATTGATGATGACAGCGGGCCTTGTATCAGGCGCCGGAGATCCCCCGCAAAAGCCCTCCGGCGTCGAATGTGACGGTCGCCCCCTCGGCGCGACCGGTGAGACTCAGCCTCGTGCCTTCACGCGAGCCAACGCCGCTGCGCGGGCCGGATCCTGGAGCTGCTCCATCTCCTCCGGCAGCAGCCAGTCGACCGGCTCCACTTCGTAGACGCGCCGTTCGGCGTCGTAGGCGAGGATCAGCGCCGGCTGGCCTCGCTTGAGTTCATTGGGCTTCGCGCAGACGACGTTGAGGATGACGCCCGCGCCGCCGTCCTCGAAGGTCGCGTGGCCCGTCTTGGCCGTCACGCTGCCGCTGGAGATGGTGCACACGCGGCCCATCAGCGCGTCGCGCCCCGGGGCGCGCCTGGTCACGAACACCGGCCGCAGGGGCCGGACCGCGAAGCCCGCCGTCACCGTCCCCGCCGCGAAGCACGCCAGCCCCAGCCCGCTGCTCAGCAGCCACGACGGCATCATCCCGCCCAGCGCCTCGTGCAGCGGCTGCGCGCTCACCACCGACAGGAGCCAGGCGATGAACACCACGAAGCTCACGGACACGGTGATGGGGATGCCCGCGAAGCCCATGGCCGCCAGGACTCCGCCACCGTCGACGTCGAAATCCGAGTCATGGGCGCCCAGCGCCTTCGCGCCGCCCAATGCCTTGCCACCACCCTCGATGGCCCCGCTCAATGCCTTGCCACCACCCTCGATGGCCCCACCCAATGCCTTGCCACCGCCCTCGATGGCGCCGCTCAGCGCCTTGCCCCCACCCTCGATGGCCCCGCTCAGCGCCTTGCCGCCCGACTCCAGCGTGATGTCCCCATCGAACAGGTCGATGCCGACCGCGCCCGCGATGACGAACAGCCAGTAGGTCATCACCACGCCGAGGACGATGGTGAAGATGGCGGTCGGGAAGGCCAGAATGGTGTCGAGAAAGGCGCTCATACGGCTTGCGCACCACTCTAATCGAATGTCATTCCCGTCGAAAACGCGCCTTGCGCTTTTCTGCCCCATCCCTGGGGGGGCGGCCAGGCGGCACCTGCGTTGCCGCGCGGCCCCACCCTGAGCACGACAGGAGGACGGCGCACATGGGGTGGGCGGGATTCCCCTGACGCAAGGCGCATGCCCCTCACGCGGAACCAGCCCGGCAGTCCCGTCCCCGGCCAGCAGCCCGGCCCGAGACGCAGTTCAAGCGGCTCCAGCGCGAGAGCACGGCCCCAGCGCGCCGGAGACACCGCGGAGGCGGGCAGGCCACTGAGCCCCCGCCTCACGGCGACCATGGGTGGCTCAGGCCACCACGGCTTCGACGACGCTGGGCGGCATCGTCGTCGGGAAGACGTTGGACAGCCTCAGCCCCGCCTTCTCCAAGAGCGCCGTGTACTCCGGCCCCGTGCGCTCCCGGCCGCCCACGAGCACGAGCATGGCCAGGTCGTAGAGGTTGCCGAAGTGGGGCACGTTGTCGCCGGGCAGCACCGTCTCCACGATGAGCAACCGCGAGTCGGGACGCATCGCCGCGCGGATGCCCTTGAGGATGCGCAGGCTCTGCTCGTCATCCCAGTCATGGAGGATCTGCGACAGGATGTAGACGTCCTTGCCTTCGGGAACGATGCGCTCGAAGAAGTCACCAGCGACGACGTCACACCGCGGCGACAGCCCCTGCTCGGCGATTCGCTCGCGGGCTTCCTCCGCCACGTGTGGCATTTCGAAGACGGTGCCGCGGACGCCGGGGTTGGCCTTGAGGATGTGCGTCAGCAGCATGCCCGTACCGCCGCCCACGTCGACAATGCTGCGCGCGGAGGAGAAGTCATATCCGTTCACCACGGCGGGCGCGTTCAGCGTCTGGTACGCGGCCATGCTGCCATTGAAGATGGCGGCGACGTCGGGATGCGTCGTCATGTAGTTGAAGAACGTGTCGCCCATGAACTTCTCGACCGTGGGCTTGCCCGTCTTCAAGGCGGTGGCCAGGTCTCCCCACGCCTGCCACGACAGGATGTGTCCATGCGCCCGGAGCGAGCCATACACGGATCCGGGGTTGTCCTTGCGGAGCATTCCGCCCAGCTCCGTGAGGGCCCAGCGCTGCGTGGACTCATCCTTCACGAGCACACCCAGGCCGCTGAGCAACCGCAACAGCCGGCGCAGCGTGGGCGCATGAGTCCCACTCGCCTCGGCGAGCTCCTCGACCGTCTTGGGCGCATCACCGATGGTATCCGCGAGCTCGAGCTCCGCCATGATTTGAAGGCTTCGGGAAACCCAGAAGCCATAGACCATTTGCGTCATCTGCAGAGCGGCGGGCGGAGGCGCGTGCGAGGCTCGAGGTTGCTGGCTCATGGGTCCGTCTCCAAGGAGTTGAGTAGCATCGGCAAGGCTGCAACCTATAAGGTAGGCTGTAAAACTGCTACGGTTCTCTTATTCACCCTGAAGTCCGAGTCTCCCCGTGCGCGCATACATCACCCGCCGAGAGGCCTTGCCCCGCAGCGCGCTTCATGAGCTGCGGACCGCCCTGCTCGGCTCGCGCTTCGTGGCACGCAGTCCGTTGATGGGGACGTTCCAGGCCAGCCGGGGGTTTGCCTTCATCTTCACGCACGAGGGCCGCGCCACGTTGGAGGCCCGCTTCCCCTTTCTGGTGCCCTACCTGGCCCACGTGCTGGACCCGAGCCATGCGACAGGATTGTTGCCTTGGCATGAGCGACTCTGGGGTTCGCGGCGGGAGCGGCCCGTCCCCAATGCATTCTATCTCAACCTCTTGTTGCTCGATGCGGGGCGCGGCGTGGGGCGACACATCGACGCGACGCTGCAGGAGCCCAGCGGCGTCCCCGATGCGACGCCCCGGCACGTGAGCGTGCTGTATCTCCAGGTCCCCGAGCGCGCCCGGGGGGGTGAGCTGCGCCTTCTCCAGAATGACACCCCCGTGGGTGAAATCCGCCCACGCGAGGGCCTGCTGGTGCACTTCCGCGGCGACCTCCAACACGAGGTGCGGCCCTTCACTGGCAGCCAGGAAGGCGCGACCCGCGCCAGCCTCGTGTGTGAGCAATACGTCTTCCCGCCCGAGGCGCTCGCCCGAATCTCCGCCTTCCGCATCCAATCCAAGGCAGGCTTCGCCGCGTATCTCGACCACCAGCGCGAGCAGCCCGGTGGCGGCTCCGTTGGCACGTTGGAATAGCTTTCATCCCGAACCGAGGAGGCACCATGGCCGTCGATCCTCAGCCCACCGACGTTGAGCGCTTCATGCAGGAGGATCCGGGAGGCCCCGTGGTCATCCTGAACCTGGTGCGCTTCAAGGAAGGCGGCCGCGCGTCCTATGAGGCCTATGTAAGCGCGGTAATGCCCTTCATCCAGAAGGTGGGCGCCCAGCCCCTCTACGCCGGAGACGGCTCCACGGCGCTGGTGGCCGAGCCCGGACAGACGTGGGACGCGGTGCTCCTGGTCCGCTATCCCAGCCGCGCCGCCTTCCTACAGATGGTGGCGGACCCGGCGTACCAGCACATCGCGCACCTGCGCACGGAGGCACTCCAAGAAGCCGTGCTCCAGGCCACCACGCCCTGGGCCACGTCGCCGGAGCCCTGAGTCAGGGCTTCGCGGGTGGGCCTCCGGAGCCAGCGGGCACCCGCAGGTCCGCCGTCTCCGGGAAGGTGGGTGGGCGGCGGTGCTTCGACGCCTGTTCATAGGCATGAGCCAGCTTCAAGAGGATGGGCTCGCTCCAGGCCGCGCCGATGAAGGACAGCCCCACGGGCAAGCCGTACACGAACCCCGCGGGCACGGTGATGGAGGGGTAGCCTGATACAGCCGCGGGCGTGGAGCTGCCGCCCAGCCAGTGGTCACCGTTGATGGGGTCGATGAGCCCCACGGGCGCCTGCGTCGGCGCGACCAGCGCATCCAACTTGTGCTTCTTCATCACCGCGTCCAGCCCCTGCGCGCGCGACAGCCGGCGGCAGGCCTGGAGGGCCTTGAGATAGGCCCTGTCCGTCAGGGGCCCCTTGGCCTGAGCCATGTGGAAGAGCTCCTGGCCGAAGTACGGCAGCTCCGACGGCGCGTGCGCTTCGTTGTAGCGGATGAGCTCCGCGAGTGTGCGTGGGGCCATCCCCTCCTCCAACGTCGCAAGGTAGGCCTCCAGCCCCGCCTTGAACTCGTAGAGGAGGACCTCCAACTCGGGGGCGTCCACCTGCGCCACCGCGGGAATCGGCGCCGGGTCCACGAGGATGGCGCCGTGGGACTTCATCAGGGCCAGGGCCTCGTCAACGAGCGCGTCGGTGGCCGGGTGGTAGCCGAAGAAGCGCTCCCGGGGCACGCCGATGCGAGCGCCCTTCAGCCCATCCACGTCGAGGAACCGGGTGTAGTCCGCATGGGCCTTGCCCCGGCTCACCGCCGTCGCCGCGTCCGAAGGGTCCACGCCCGCGAGCACGCTCAGCAGCGCCGCGGCATCCGCCACGGTGCGCGTCATGGGCCCGGCCGTGTCCTGGCTGTGGGAGATGGGGATGATGCCGGAGCGGCTCACCAGCCCCACCGTCGGCTTGAGCCCCACCAACGCGCTGGCCGCCGCGGGCGACACGATGGAACCATCCGTCTCCGTGCCCACGGACACGGCGCAGAAGTTGGCCGCCGTGGCCGCGCCCGCCCCCGAACTGGAACCCGAAGGCGTCCTGTCGAGCGCATACGGGTTGCGCGTCTGGCCCCCTCGCGCGCTCCAGCCGCTGGCCGAGCGCGTGGAGCGGAAGTTGGCCCACTCGCTCAGGTTCGTCTTGCCCAGGATGACCGCGCCCGCGGCGCGCAGGCGCTCCACGATGAACGCGTCCCGAGGCGGCCGCGCGCCCACCAACGCCAGGGAACCCGCCGTCGTCTGCATCCGGTCCGCGGTGGCGATGTTGTCCTTGAGGAGCACCGGGATACCGTGCAGCGGGCCCCGGGCGCCCTTCTCGCGGCGCTCCTGGTCGAGCGCGGCGGCCGTGGCGAGCGCGTCCGGGTTCAGCTCGATGACGGAGCGCAGCGGCAGGCGCCCGCACGAGTCCCAGTCGGCGATGCGCGCGAGGTAGCGCTCCGCGAGGCCTTGCGCGGTGAGCTCGCCTGCCTTCATCGCGGCCTGGAGGTCCACCACGGTGGCCTCGGCCAGTTCGAAGGGCCGCGCGGGCGTCGGCGCCGCATGGGCGGGGACCTCCAGCGAGGCGAGCGCCGTGGCAGCGGCCGTTCCGCGCAGGAGGGTGCGGCGGCTGAGGCCCGCCGAGGAGCCGGGAGCGGCTGCGGTCTTCTTCATGGAGGGGAGGCTACAGCACCCCGGCGGCACGCGAAGAGTCGCAACCCCGGTGGGGCTTCGTTAGGTTGGCGGGTCGATATGGCCTCCCACCTCACGCTCCTGGCCGGTCCGGACGCGCTCCGGCTCATTCGCGAACGAGGCTTGCGCGGAGACGACGTGGACGTCGTCCCCGGCGCCTCCGGCGGTCCGAAGTGGCTGGTGCTGGCGGGACTGGACCGGGTGCTCTTCGCCAGCCTCTTCCAGAACCGATCGCGTCCCCTCCACCTCATCGGCAGTTCCATTGGAAGCTGGCGGCTCGCCTGCCTGGCCCAGAAGGACCCGGTGCTGGCCTTGCGCCGCTTCGAGGCGGCGTACATCGACCAACGCTATCCGCCCAAGCCCTCGCCCACCCAGGTGAGCGAGACCTGCGAGCGCATCCTGGATGCGCTGCTGGGCGAGGACGGTGAAGCGGAGATTCTGGGCCACCCCTGGGCACGGCTGCATGTCGTCACCGCGCTGTGCCGGGGGGCGGTGGGAATGGAAGGCCCACAGGCGCAGCTCTTCGGGCTCGTGCTCTGCGCCCTCGGCAACCTGGTCAGCCGACGGACGCTGGGGCTCCACATGGAGCGCGTCATCTTCCACACGGCCGGGGACACCAGCCCCTTCGCCGGGCTCAAGGACCTGCCCTCCATCCACCTGCCACTGACGCGGGAGAACCTGCGGCTGGCGCTGCTGGCGTCAGGCTCCATCCCCCTGCTCTTCAGCGGCGTGCGGATTCCCGGCGCGCCCACGGGCGTGTTTCGCGACGGCGGCGTGGTCGACTATCACCTGGACCTGGACTTCGGCCCGGGCACGGGCCTGGTGTTGTACCCGCACTTCTACCCGTACGTGGTACCGGGCTGGTTCGACAAGTCGCTGCGGTGGCGGCGGGCACGGCCCCAGAACTTCCGCCGGGCGCTGCTCATCGCCCCGTCTCCGGAGTTGGTGGCCCGGCTTCCTGGCGGCCGGATCCCAGACCGGGTCGACTTCGAACGGATGAAGGACGCCGAGCGCATGCGCGCCTGGAATCAGGTGGTCTCCGAGAGCGAGCGCATGGGCGACGAGTTGCACGAGTTGGTGGTCACCGGACGCCTCGTGGAGCACGTGCGGCCCCTCTGAGGTCCGCGGCCCCTCGGCCCGGAAAAGTCGACGGCCGGCCCCCTTGAATCCGGGAGCCGGCCGCCAGGAAGTGCATCTTCAGTCGGCGTTCCGCGACGCCCGGACACTCACTTCATCCGGGCCCCGCGGAGGCCTCCTCCCACCCAGAGGCAGGAGGAGGACCCGCGCGTCTCAGTTCAGACGACGGCGGCGCAGCAGGCCGAGCAGCGCCAGGCCGATCATGCCGACCGGAGCCCCCGCGCCCGTCGCGGAGCAGCCACCGCTGTCACCGCCGTTGCGGGCGGAGAACTGCACGGTGGTGCTGCTCTCGGCGCCCGCGGCATCCTTCACCGTCAGGCGGAACGAGAACGACGCCGTCTTGTCGTCGAGGTCAGGGAGGTTGACGACCGCAACCGCCTGGTCCGCGCCGGAGATGGTCGCGTTCGGGCCGGAGACCTGCGTCCACTGGAACGTCAGCACATCACCGTTCGCGTCGCTGGAAGCCGAGCCGTCGAGCGTGGCCGACGTCTGGTTGCCAGAGAGCACCGCGCGAGCGGTCGCCACCGGCGCGACGTTCTCCTCGGTCACGCTGATGGACGTCACGTCGACGACAGTCGCCGTACCGTCGTTGACCAGCAGGAGGAAGGTCAGCGGCTCAGAGGAGGCCGGGGCGGTGAACGTCGGCGTCAGCGAGGACGCGTCAGACAGCGTCACGGGCGTGCCGCCGATCTGCGTCCAGACGATGACGAGCGTGTCACCGTCAGCGTCGGTCGCCGTGCCGTTGAGCGTCACGGTGGCGCCCTCCGCCACGATGGCCGACTCGCCCGCGTCCGCTTCCGGAGCAGTGTTGCTCGGGTTGGCCCCCGGGTCCGCCGCCACGACGACGCGCACGACGTCGCTGGTGGTCGAGGTGCCATCGCTGACCGTCAGGATGAAGCCCAGCGTGTCACCGTTGGCCGTGCTCGGCGCGGTGAACGACGGCGTCAGGGTGTCGGCACCCGTCAGGGTCACCTGCGTGCCACCGATCTGCTCCCACTGGTACGTCAGCGTGTCACCCTCGGCGTCGCTCGCGGAGCCGCTGAGCGCCACGGTGTCGCCAGCGTTCGCCGTGGCGTCGATACCCGCGTTCACGGTCGGCGCCGAGTTCGCCGGCAGAGAACCATCGATGATGGTCACCGGCACCGCCTTGGAGGCAGAGGCCGAGCCGTCCGTCGCCGTCACGGTGAACTCGTACGAGCCCGGGACCGGGGTGGCGAAGGAGATGGCGGACGTGTCGGCGCCATTGATGGCGACCGTCGAACCACCCGTCTGCTCCCAGCTGTAGCTGACCGCATCACCATCCGGGTCGACCGCGGAGGCCGTCACGGTGACAGTGCCCGCGGCGAAGGCCACGGACGTGTCGGAGACGATGGGCGCGCGGTTCGCGTTGGTGACCGTCACGGTGACCGTGTCGTTCGCCGTGGCGATGCCGTCGCTGACCGTCAGACGGAAGACCAGCGTGTCATCCACCGTGACTTCGGGCGCGATGAACGTCGCCGTCGGCGTGGTGTAGTCCTTCACCGCCACCGGCGTACCGGAGACCTGGGTCCACAGGTACGTGAGGGTATGGCCGTCCGCGTCGCTGGCGGAGCCGCTCAGCGTGTACTCAGCGCGCTCCTCGACCATGCCGTCGAGGCCCGCGTTCACGGTGGGCGGATTGTTGGGGGGCGCCACCGTCACGGTCACCGAGTCCGTGGACGTCTTGAGGCCATCGGAGACAGTCAGCGTGAACACCAGCGCGGTGGACGCGGTGACCTGCGGCCCCATGAACGACGGCGTCAGGGTGTCGGCACCCGCCAGGGTGACCGCGGGGCCCGACGTCTGCGCCCACGAGAAGGTCACCGGCTGGCCCTCCGGATCGGCCGCCGAACCGTAGAGGCTCACCAGTTCACCCGGCGCGATGGACCGGTCCGGGCCGGCGTTGGCGATGGGCCAGGGGTTCACACAGACGCCATCCTCAGCCGCGATGCTGGCGAACGGGGTGTTCGTGATGCCGTTGAACTCGAGGTCGTCCAGCAGCCAGCCCGTGTAGCCGCCGCTCTCGTCCGTACCGACGCGGAAGCGGACCTGCACCGTCTTGCCGGCGTAGGCCGTGCCCAGGTCGATGGTCGCGGGGAGCATGCCCGGGAACTCAGGGTTGAAGCCGGACAGCGCGGGCTTGCCAGCCAGCGGGTTCAGGTTGCCCGGGTAGGTCTCAAGAACCGAGTTGTGGATCGGCTCGCCGATGTCCACCCAGGTCTGGCCACCGTCCTCGGAGATTTCGACCGTGGCGCCGTCGTAGTCATCCTCGAAGTCCCAAGCGTGCATGAAGTTGATCACGAAGGGCTCGGTCTCGCTGACGTGCAGCTCCGGCGAGATGAGGCGAACGTCGGCGTAGGAAGCGGTGTTCTCCGCGTAGAACGTGCGGTTGCCGTCCGCGAACGTGACCACGCTGAACGCGGCCGGGGTCAGGGCCTCGTCGTACTCGTTTTCCCAAGGCAGCTTGGACGGGGTGATCTGAACGTCCTCGATGTTGGAGGAGTTCAAACGCTCGTCGAAGTGCGTCGTGAGGACGATGCTGTCCGTGACGTCGCCGGGGATCGCCTGGCCCGCATCACGCGCCGCGATGTCGATGGCCACCTCCTGCTGCCCCGTCGCGCCCGTGAGCGAGACCGGGATGGAGACCTTGGCCTCACCGAACACGGGGATGACCGGGAAGCTCGCCTGGCCACCGTTGCCGAACGAGAGCCCCGAGAAGGCGGAGGACAGGTTGACGCTGGCGGCGGACGCAGGCTGCGAGCCCGCGTTGCGCACGGTGACCTCGATGCGGCCCGTCTCACCGTTGTCCAGGATGCCGTCGAAGTCGCACGCGCCAGACTCGATGTCTTCGATGAACTCGGCCGACACGATCTGAACGGCCGAGCCGACCTCGAAGCTCTCCACGACACCGGCGTGGTTCGTGGAGTAGCGGTCCGGAGCCTGGGCACCGACGCCCGCGCCGCGCTTGGCGAAGGCCGCCCAGAACCGCTCGGCGTCCGCCGGGTCGTTGGCGAAGGCCGCCGCGATGACGGCGTCACGCGCCTCCAGGTACGTGGGGGCGGACGGCGTGAGCTTGTACCCGTTGACCAGGTAGCTCTTCATCCGGTTCTGCGCCTCCTGGAACGGATGCGCGCGGAGCAGCGACGTGTAGCACTCCCACAGCATCGTCGCCCAGATCTCACCGGAGTTGTGGACCTGCGAGTTCGGCAGACCCGTGTTTCCGTTGAACGGCACGCCCGTGGGCAGCGCCACGCCGTCCATGATGTGACGGAACGACAGCGCGTTCTTGGTCTGGTCCGACGAGTACGTGCCACGGCGGATACCGAAGAACTCGGAGTCCGCGTCCGCGCGCGTGGCGTAGCCCGCGGCGGCGTAGGCGCCGTTCCAGTTCGCGTTGGACGGGACGTTGATGTCCTCGGCGCGAACCATCATCAGCAGGGCGGTGAAGTCACCCCAGCCCTCGCCCATCGAGCGCCCCTGGTTGTTCACCAGACCGGACGCGTTCCCGATGAGGCGGTTGCTGATGTAGTGGCCCCACTCGTGCGCCACGATGGCGTTGTCGATGGTGCCGTCGATCCACGCGGTCGGGCCACGCCACAGGGTGACGTTGAGCGCCGGCATGCCGCTGCGCAGCACGTTGCCATCAGCCAGGCTCACGCGGAGCGTGGGGATGGTGATGTCGGTGGAGTCGCCGCCCAGGTCGATCGTGGGCCCCGCGACGTTGTCGTGGATGATGACGCCGATGGCGCCCGCGTTCTGCGCGTTGGTCACCTTCGCGACGAAACCGCAGGTGCCGCGGTTGATGATGGCGATCTTGCCAGCGACCTCGGCCGCGTTGGTCAGCGCGGTGCAGCCGTCACTGTCAGTCGGCCCTTCGGCGTTGGCCGCGTCGAGCGCCGCCACCACGTCCCCGGTGACCTCGAAGGTCTGCGGACCGAAGGAAGACGAGACGCCGCCCTGGTAGTCACCCGCGACCTGCGCCGGAGCGTTCGCCGTCAGGCGCGAGTTGCGCGGGCCGGAGAACAGGTACATCTGCATGCGCGGCGACGCACCGTCCGCCGGCGTGCGCATGTTGGCGTTGTCGGTGCCGCTGTGGTCCTGCGCCTGCGCGTGCAGACGATCACCGCCCACGCCGCCACGCCCGAAGTTGTCATGCTGGGCGTTGCCGGAGGCCTCGTCGAACCCGGCGTCGTAGTACCAGTCGTGGAGCCAGTTGTTCAGGAAGAACAGGCTCGTCGTCGCCGCGGCGATCTGCTCGTTGTTGGCGTTCGGCTGGATGCCGAAGTCAATCGCCCGGTCGAACACGCCCGGAGCCGTGACGGAAGCGCGGAGGTCACCGGGGTTGAAGTAGTCCGGCTCGGTGATGTCCGCGTACGCGTCCACGTTGTTGCCCGTGGTCTCCGTCGCGCCGTCCGGCAGCCAGGGATCGTTCCGGCTGAACGGGAGGCTCTCGAGGGTGATCAGGTTCGCCGGAACGTACGGCGACTGGTACCCGTCCGGGTTGCCGGTCGGGTGCGGCGTACCACCGCTGCCAATCGGACCGTCGTGCGGGGTGTACGGCGGCGTCGTGTCCGAGAACACGCGGTAGCTGAACTCCGCGTGCGCCGTCAGGTCGTTGCGCATCAGCAACTGACCGTCGGTGGCGGAGATGACGTACGCGAAGTAGTCCGAGTCCAGGCTGTTCGCGCGGCCCGTGTTGATCTCCACGTAGTACGCGGGGACCAGCTTGCCAGGCAGCGGGAAGTAGACCTGCTTCGCGCGGGCGGGGATGACAAACCCCTCCTCGAGCGGACGCGCGTAGCTGGCCAGCGTGTAGTGCGAGTACTTGTCGCCCCTCTTCGCGTCGCTCACGCGGGTGAGCAGGTTGCGATCCAGCGCGGCGCCCGTGAGGTCCTTGTAGGCCACGGCGATCGCCTCGGTCGCGGGCACGGTGAAGCGCGCCTTGCCCCTGGGCATCTCCGCGGAACCGTGCTTGGAGAGGCTGCCGGAGAGGGCAACCACCTGATTGTGCTTGTTCAGCAGCACCTTCAGCGACTGGCGGAAGACCTCGATTCCCGAGGACTCCTGGGCCAGCGTCACGACCTTCACGCCCTGCGTGTTGGTGCTGACGTTGGTGACCGTCGCGCCCGCGGCCTCAAACGAAGCGAGACCGTAGAGCGGAGCGTGGGCAGAAATCTGCGCCAGCGCCGCCTTGGCGGGAGACATCTTCGCGTACTCGCCGCGGCGCTTCGTCTGCTCCGCGGTCGGGTGCGTCCAGACGAACGTCGGGGAACCGGTCAGCGAGTCCTTGTGGGCGACCCGCGCCCCCTTCAGGCTGCTGTTGACCGGCTTGAATCCCGCGGTGGCACGACCCGCGGGCTTCGCGTCCTGGAGGGCATCATAGTTCGGCAGCGTCCGGGCGACGGAACTGGTACCGGACAGTACCAGGGCAAGCCCGGACAGCGTGGCAACCAACCTTCTCACGTGGGGAAACTCCATTTACGACGGCGGGGGTAGTCGCCCTCCTTACAGCCTGGGTCCAAGGTTCCGGCCCCATCGCCGAAACTCCCAGTCACGCTCAGAAGGCGACCAAGTGACAAATTGTCACCTGGCGATGAGATTAGTGCCCGATCGGATGTAAGTTAAAAGGCGACACGCCGCATTTTTTCCAACGGAGCGCAGAATTCCGCAATTACGGCAGGTTGCGTCGAACATGGGGGAGCCATGAGCGCGGGTTATGGACGCGCAGGGGCCCGGGGAGTGGTGTTTGGGGCACTTGTGCCTGGCGCGACTGGGTGCCTGGGAACCGCGGAACGCCCGTTCCCGGGCGCCGAAGCCACCATGGCCCTGGGTGGCTCGACACCTGAGTCCATGCCGCGCGGCAACGGAGGCGCGAAGGACTCAGGAAGCGCGGCGCAATCCGCCACCGGGGAGAAAAACAGCGCGGCCACATCCCGTGGCTACCCCTGGGGACAGCTGCGCTGCCGTGATGTTCAGTGCGCGCCAGCGACGCAGTGCGCCCTGCTGGCGTGCGACCCGAGCCCGCAGCGCACCACCGTCGAGGCGCGCTGACACCACCGAGTGTCCGCGATGCGCGCGGGCTACGGCTGTGAAGCGAGTGGCAACGTCGCCCGCGCGGATGTCGACAGCAACCACCGTGCTTCAAGGAAGTCGCGCAGCGTCATGGGCCGGAGCTGCGGGTACTCGGCATTCGCCGGTTCGCGCAGTCTCCCCGTCCCCGCAAGCTGAGCGAGCAGACTCAGCTGCGCGGAAGACACCTGGACGGACACGCCTTCGGGCCGCGCGCGCATGAGCTGCCGCCGAAGGTCCTCCACGCTTCCCCTGCACAGACGACGCAGGCGCTGACTGGTCAGCGCTTCGTACAGGGCGGCCACGTCATTCACCGTCGCCACGTCCCCCACGAACTCCAACCGCCGGCATGCGGCGTGGGGATCCACCACGACCTCCGCCACCCATCGCGCCGCATCCGCCATCGCGGTGACGTCGAAGGGCTCGTCTCCCGTGCCCCAGTACGAGACAACGCCGCGCTCGAAGTCGAACACCTGCGCCTGCGGCGACAGCGCCGTCTCCATGAACGCGCCGCACAGGACGAAGCTGTACGGCACGCCACTCTTCACCACGGCGTCCGCGACACGGCGGTGCGCATCCATGAAGGCGTCCCCCGCGTCCGCGTCGGTGTAGTCCAGTGAGTAGTCCGAAGGGATGAAGCGGATGACGCCATGCCGCCGCGCGGAGTCCAGCAACCGGAGCTGCCCTTCCACTTGAACTTCGGGTGGCCCGCTCACGGCGGAGACCACCGCGTCCACGCCCTCCAAGGCCGTATCCAGCGAGCGCATGTCATCCAGCGTCCCGCTCACCAACGTCACCCCATGCTCCGCCAGGCTCACCAGCGCGTCGCTACGCGCGCCCGGACGTACCAACACGTGCAGGTGAATGCCGGGACGCGCCAGCAGCGCCGACGCCAACCTGCCGCCAAAACGCCCCGTACCCCCAACCAGCAGGACATGCGTGATGTCGGCGTCCATGGACTCCTCCTCGTCGTTGTCGGCAGCGTGAGCCGCGCATCACCGGTGGGGAGCAATCCCCTACGAGGAAGATGGACCGTGGTGCCGGGTACGCCTTCACCAGCGAACACGACGCGCTCGGCTGGACGCAGTGCAGCCGCGCCGGAGGACGGTCGCAGTGTCGAGACGTGCAAAAGAAATCGGCCCGGCCATTCCATGAGAATGACCGGGCCGACTTGAGTTGCGGGGGCAGGATTTGAACCTGCGACCTTCGGGTTATGAGCCCGACGAGCTACCAGGCTGCTCCACCCCGCGACATGTTTGGGTTCAGCGACTCAACGTGCAACGAGTTGCGGGGGCAGGATTTGAACCTGCGACCTTCGGGTTATGAGCCCGACGAGCTACCAGGCTGCTCCACCCCGCGACATGTCTTGAGACTCAACTACTCGAAACCAGACTGCGACTCCAGCCAGGTTTCGAAAAACAACGAGTTGCGGGGGCAGGATTTGAACCTGCGACCTTCGGGTTATGAGCCCGACGAGCTACCAGGCTGCTCCACCCCGCGGCAGAGAGAGGCGAGGCGGTAAGTACCGTCCCTCGCCTGTAGCGTCAACACCTTTCTCCAGCGCTGACCACATCAACGAAGTCAGCGCTGGAGACAGGGAATTACTTGCGCGCCTTGCTGAGCAGATCCGCGAAGGTGCCGAAGCCCTTCTTGCCCGCGCCCTGCGGCTGCTGCGTCTTCTGCCAGGCCTCCACCTCGGCGCGCTCCTCCGCGCGGATGGCGGCGGTGACGGACAGGCGGATCTTCCCGGACGCGTCGATGTCCAGGATGGCCACCTTCACCTCCTGGCCCAGCGAGTAGTGCTTGCGCAGGTCGGTGCCACGCTCGGTGCCCGTCTCGCTGGCGGGCAGCAAGCCCTTGCCGCCCGGGAACGCGAGGAACACGCCGTACGGCTCGATGCGGTCCACCTTGCCCATGACGACCTGGCCCACCTTGGGACGGGGCGCGGCGGGCTGCGCCGGAGCGGCGGCTTCCGCGGCGGGCGCCGTGCGCTCCTCGGGAGGACGCTGCGCCTCTTCCTCCGAGATGCGGCGCAGGCCGATGCGCTTCTCCTGCGTGTCGATCTTCTCCACCGACACCCAGATGATCTCCCCTTCCTTCACGACGTCGCGCGGGTGCGCGATGCGGCGGTCGCTGAGCGCGGAGATGTGGACCAGACCGTCCACGCCCGGACGCAGCTCCACGAAGGCGCCGAACTGCTGCAGGCGGACGACCTTGCCCTGGAGGCGGTCGCCTTCCTTGATTTCGGATAGCGCCTTCTGGAACGGATCCTCCTGGCGCGAGCGCATGGACAGCGTGATGCGCTCCTTCTGCTTGGACTTGTCCGGCGAGTTGGGCTGGCCGGCCTCCATGCGAAGGATCTCGACCTCGACGTCATCGCCGACCTTCACCACGTCGCTCGGGTGACCGACGCGGGTGTACGAAAGCTCGGAGACGGGAATCATGCCCTCCACGCCGCCCAGGTCCACGAACACGCCGAAGTCGCGCACGCCGGTGACCTTGCCCTTGACGATCTTGCCCTGGGCCAGGTTCTTGCGCGTCTCCGCGGCCAGCTGCCGCTGCTCGTCCTCCAGCAGCGAGCGGCGCGACAACACGACGTTGCGCTCGCGGACCTCGCTCACGCGGAACTGGAGCTTCTCGCCGATGAACTGGTCCGGCTTCTCCACGTAGCGCAGGTCCAGTTGGCTGATGGGGCAGAACGCGCGGATGTCACCGATGGCGACCTCCACACCGCCCTTGTTCACGCTCAGCACCATGCCCTCGACGGGCATGCCGGAAGCGCGGGCCTCGGCCAGCAGGGCCAGGTTCGCGCTGCCCTTGGCCAGCGCGCGGCTGAGCAGGATGCCCTTGGCCCCCACCTCCACCACGTGCGCGTCGATGGTGTCTCCCACGCCGAAACGCAGGATGCCCTCGTCGTCCTTCAGCTCGCGAAGCTCGATCATCGCCTCGCTCTTGGCAGCGCCTTCCACGGACACGAACGCGGTATCCGCGCCGAGCTGGAAGATGGTGCCACGGACCTTCTCGCCCACGCGCAGGCCCTTGCGGCTGGGCGTTCCACCCTCCTTGGCCTGCGCCTCGAACATCTCGGCGAAGGACTGCGCCTCGGGAACTTCCTCATACAGCGCGCTGGTCGGCGCCGGCGTCGGCGTGACCGGACGCGGCGTGGGGGCCGGCGTCGCGGCGGAGGATTCGGCGGCGGCGGTCGTCGCCTCGGCCGTCGCGGTCGCCTCGGCGGGAGCCTCCCCCACCGGGCCGCGCGTCTCGATGGCACCCGACGCCCGCTTCACGACGACCATGGGGCCCGACGGACGACGGTCGCCACCGCCACGGCGCTCGCTCCCGCCACGGGGCCCCCGATCGTCGCGCGGCGCACCACCCGCCGGACGCGGCTGGGGCTCGCGCTCACCGCGGCCACCGCCGCTGCGCTCGCCGCCTCGGCCACCGCCACGCTGTTCGCCCCGACCGCCCTCGCTGCGAGCTCCCCCGGAAGGGATGCCGAGCATCACGTCACCGAAGGTGGCCTTCGGCTTCTTGGGACCCATCCCGCCAGAATTGGAACCGTTCTTCTCGTCGCTCACTGCGAGACCTTCCTGAAGCGAATTCGACCCTGGCTTCCCGAGAAGCTGGGCCCCGGTGAAAAAGGCGGCGCACTCTACACGCGCGCCATGTCCGGAGGAAGCCAGATGACGCACATGTCGTTGACGCCAACGATCCGTCCATAACGGAGGCCCCCCGTCAGAGCATCCCGGACCCAATGCTTGCAACGCCAAATAGTGGCTGCTCGGCAGGCAGGGAGCCAAGCAATCCCAGGTGGTTAGCGCACCAGACGCAGCTTCCGCCCCACTTTGCGCAACACCGTTCCCGCCTCCGGGATGCCCAGGGCCGCGGACATCCCGAAATAAACAGCGCCAAACGGGAGCGCCACCGCTGCGAAGCCCAGAACGGGGTGCAGGCGCGGCGGCATCAGGAAGCCTCCCCCCCACTCCGCCGTCACACCGGGCATCGGCCCGAGCAGCGCGGTGAGGCCCACCTTGATGCCCACCGCCACCACTCCAGCCACCACCGCGGCGCCCCACAAGCGAGGCAGCAGCCCAGACGGGACGCCGACCGGTCCGAGTTGCTTCACCAGCTTGCGGCGCAGCAGTCCCGCCTCCAGCCAGGCCACCAGGCCGCTGGCCAGGGTGAGGCCCAACGCGCCCAGGTGCTGCGGCACACCGAGCCATCCTGGCAGCCGCAGGCCCAGCACCCATGCGCCCAGGGTGCCCACCAGCACGCGCACCACCGCGAAGCGCAGCGGCGTCTTCGGATCCTTCAGCGCATAGAAGGCGGAGGCATAGAGGCGCCCCACCGTGGAGGCCACCAACCCCAGCGCTGCCCCCATGAGCAGGTACCAGAGGTAGCGCGAGTCCGCCGCGTCGAAGCGCCCCGTCTGCAGCAACGCCGCCGCCACCATGTCCCCCAGGAAGAGGAAGGCCGCCGCCGACGGGACGACCCAGAAGCAGATGCGGCGTGCGCCTCCGTCGATGCGTTGGCGCAACCTGGCGGCTACGTCCGCGCCCTCCCCCGTGGCGCGCGACATCTCCGGCAGCTCCGCCGCGGACACCGCCATCCCGAAGAGGCTCACCGGGATGAGGTAGATGGTCTGTGCGTAGAGCAGCGAGGACAACGCCCGATTGGAGATGAGTGACGCGAAGGCCGTGTCCACCCAGGCGCTGAACTGGACCACGCCGCGCCCCACCACGACCGGCCCGAAGTTCTTCAGCACCTGCCGCACGGGCTCGGCCGCCAGCGACAGCGTCGGGCGGAAGCGGCCCATCAACTTGAGGACGGAGGGGACCTGCACCGCGAACTGGAGGAAGCTGCCCAGCACCACGGCGTAGGCCAGCACCGAAACCAACGCCTCTTCCTCGTAGCGGCCGCCCGCGGCCACCAACGCGGCGATGATGACCAGGTTCCAGACGACGGGCGCCAGGTACGAAAGAAGGAAGCGCCGGTGGCTGTTGAGGATGCCCAGACACCAGGCGCTCAGCACCAGCATGCCTGTGCCGGGGAAGAGGATGCGCACCAGGTGGACGGCCAGCTCCCGCTCCTGCCCCTGGAAGCCGGGCGCGATGGCCTCCACCAGCAGCGGGGTGAACACCATGCCCAGCGCCACCACCACCGCAGTGACCAGGGACAGGATGCCGAAGACGGCGCCCGCGACCCGGTCCGCCGTCTCCGTGTCCTTGCGGCCCAAGAGCTGCGCGTAGACGGGAATGAACGAGCCGGAGAGGACGCCCTCGCCGAACAGGTTCTGCAGGAAGTTGGGAATGCGCAGCGCCGCCTTGAAGACGGCCGCGACCTCCGTATTCCCCAGGTAGTGGGCGAAGACGCGCTCGCGCACCAGGCCCATCAGCCGGGAAGCAAGGATGCCGGCCGCCACCAGCGCGGCACCTCCTCCGGAACGCTCGGGACGAGGAGGCGCAACCGGCGCGATCGGCGGGGGTGGAGACTCGGGCGAAGACGTGGTCACGAGAGCGGCGGACTCTACGCGGGCCGTCCGGTGTCATGAAGCCTGAAACCCCGTCCCCCTGTTTCGCTTGACGCCGAACCCCCTGGATTGCAAGGGTCCGTTCCAATGGCCGGCCCTCCCGACAGTGACTTGGACGACGTGGCGCGCATCCGCCTCGTGCTGGCACGTGAACTGGAGACGATCAACGAGTACGAAGCCTACGCTCGCGCCTCCTCGAACCCCGAGGTCCGCGCGTTCTTCCAGCACCTGGCCGCCGAGGAGAAGGAGCACGTCTCCGAGGCCGTCCACATGCTTCGCATGTTGGACAGTGGTCAGAACGACCACTTCGCCAAGCCCTTCGTCCCCGGTCATTTCCAGGCCTCCGAGGCCCCCGCCGCCGTCCATGTGCCCACAGCGGACGGCCCGTCGTTCTCCGTCAACGACCGCAACGGCCGGCTCCCCTCCGAGCCGCCAACGTCCCTACCGCCCCAGCGGCTGCTGTACGGCCTGCCTGCGCCGCCGCCCGCCGTGGAGTCGCACCCGCTCACCGTAGGTTCACTGCGCCGGGGTGGCGGTGCTTCCGGCGGCGGTCGCTGAAGCTCTCCTCCCCCCTCTCTAGTCGATGCCTCTGGAGCCACATTTCATGCCTGACTTCCTTGGACATGCCGAGAACCCGCTCCGCGAAGAGGAGTGGGCGCGTCTGAACGAGACCGTCATCCAGGTCGCCCGGCGTTCGCTGGTAGGCCGGCGCATCCTGGACATCTACGGGCCGCTGGGCGCCGGGGTGCAGACGGTTCCCTACGACGAGTTCCAGGGCGTTTCCCCCGGCGCCGTGGACATCGTCGGCGAGCAGGAGACCGCGATGGTCTTCACCGATGCTCGCAAGTTCAAGACCATCCCCATCATCTACAAGGACTTCCTGCTGCACTGGCGCGACATCGAGGCCGCGCGCACGCACAACATGCCGCTGGACGTGTCGGCCGCCGCTGGCGCCGCCGCGCTGTGCGCGCAGCAGGAAGACGAACTCATCTTCTACGGCGACGCGCGCCTGGGCTACGAAGGCCTGATGACGGCCAACGGCCGGCTCACGGTGCCGCTGGGTGACTGGACGTCGCCGGGTGGCGGTTTCCAGGCCATCGTCGAGGCCACGCGCAAGCTCAACGAGCAGGGCCACTTCGGCCCCTACGCCGTCGTCCTGTCGCCGCGGCTGTACTCGCAGCTGCACCGCATCTACGAGAAGACGGGCGTCCTGGAGATTGAGACCATCCGCCAGCTCGCGTCGGACGGCGTCTACCAGTCCAACCGCCTGCGCGGCGACTCCGGCGTGGTGGTGTCCACCGGCCGGGAGAACATGGACCTCGCGGTGTCCATGGACATGGTGGCGGCGTACCTGGGCGCGTCGCGGATGAACCACCCGTTCCGCGTGCTGGAGGCGCTGCTGCTGCGCATCAAGCACCCGGACGCCATCTGCACCCTGGAGGGCGCCGGCGCCACGGAACGTCGCTAGTTCCGGTCGCCCGCGGTCACGACTTCCACCATGGCCAAGGTCCTGGTCATCGACGACGAGGCGAACCTCCGCAAGGTGCTCGCCGCGATGCTGCGCCGGGACGGTTTTGACGTCACCGTGGCGGAGAACGGCGAGCAAGGGCTCGCCGAGTTCCACAAGAACGGCGCGGACATCGTGGTAACGGACCTGGTGATGCCCAAGGTGGGCGGCATGGAGGTGCTCGGCACCATCCGTACCGCCAACCCGGACGTCCCCGTCATCATCATCACCGCGCATGGCACGGTGGACTCCGCCGTGGACGCCATCAAGGCGGGCGCGTTCGACTACATCACCAAGCCCTTCGATCAGGCGGAGCTGTCCTCCGTCGTCGCCAAGGCCGCGAAGACGAACGAGAGTGCCCGCCGCTCCGTGCGCCCGGACGTGAAGGCGCGCGCGGCCATCATCGGCGACTCGTCGACGATCCAAGAGGTCTACAAGATCATCGACAAGGTGGCGGACACGCCGTCCACGGTGCTCATCACCGGGGAGAGCGGCACTGGCAAGGAGCTCATCGCCACCGCGCTGCACGGCGCCTCCAGCCGCCGCGACAAGCCGTTCATCAAGATCAACTGCGCCGCCATTCCCCACACGCTGCTGGAGAGCGAGCTCTTCGGCTACGAGCGCGGGGCCTTCACCGGCGCCGTCACGTCCAAGCCTGGCCGCTTCGAGCTGGCCGACGAGGGCACCCTCTTCCTGGACGAGATTGGCGAGATTCCGGTGGAGATGCAGGTGAAGCTGCTGCGCGCGATCCAGGAGGGCGAGTTCGAACGCGTGGGCGGCATCAAGACGACGCGCGTGGACGTGCGGCTCGTGGCGGCCACCAACCGCGACCTCCAGGCGGAGATTGAAGCCGGCCGCTTCCGCAAGGACCTCTACTACCGCCTGGCGGTGGTCCCCATCTCCCTGCCCGCCCTGCGCGAGCGCCGCAGCGACATCCCCATGCTCGCCCGGCACTTCGTGGAGAAGTACAACCGGCGCCTCAACAAGAAGATTGAAGGCATCGCCGACGACGCCATGGCCCTGCTCCAGGGTTATGCGTGGCCGGGCAACATCCGCGAACTGGAGAACCTCATCGAGCGCGTGCTCCTGTTCGCGGACGGGCCTCTCATCACCGCCCGCGACCTGCCAGAGCCGGTCCGCCAGGGCACGGGCGTCCAGGCGAGCGCCAACCTGGCCAGCGCGGTGGCCTCCATCGACGTTCCCACGGGGGAAGTCGGCCTGAAGGACATCGTCCGGATGAAGGCCGCCGAGCTCGAGCGGGACCTCATCGTGAAGAAGCTCGAGGAGACGGGTGGCAATGTCACCCGGGCCGCCCGGTTGCTTCAAATCAGCCGCAAGTCACTCCAGACGAAGATGAAGGAGTTTGGCTTGCGCGACACCACACCAGACGGGCAGGAAGACGGTCCGGACGAATAGACCGCGAGGAAGCGGAATTCCGCTTCGCGCGCGTCGGTTCCGGGCCCGCCCACCCATTCCAACTCAGGGAGCTTGTATGCGGCCGAACCTTCCCACACTCGGTGCCCCTCCGAAGCGCAGTCCCTTCGGCACGGTGGTCGCCGTGTCACTCATCCTCGGCGGTGCCGCCGGCGGGGTGTGGTGGTGGAAGCAGCGGATGGTTCAGGCGACGGAAGAGGCCGCGGCGCAGATGCCCGACGCAGTCCCCGACGCGGGCACCGTCGCCGCGGCGCCCACGCCGGCGCCCGTGGCCACGGACCCGGTGAAGGCCGCGGGCCTGGAGCGCGTATCGGTGAGCATCAACGGCCCCCTGGAGACCGCGCTCGTCAACGCCGCTGGCTCGGATGTGGGTCCGGCGCTGGCGCAGGTGGTGACGCGCACCCTGGTGTGGTGGGTCTCCGTGCCCGGGGAGATTCTCCGCGGCGACACGCTGGAGGTGCTCTACCAGCGCCGCACCAACGAGGAGCCCCTGGTGCACGCGGTGCGCTTCACCAGCGCCAAGCTGGGCAAGACGATGAGCGCGTACCGCTACCAGGCCAACGGCGAGCCCAATGCCCGGTACTACCTGCCCGGCGGCGACGAGCTGGAGCTGAGGCTGGAGCGCTCCCCCATCGACGACTACGAGCAGGTGACGTCCCTGCTTCGCGACGGCCGCAAGCACAAGGGCGTGGACTTCCGCACCCCGGTCGGCACGCCCATCAAGGCCCCCTTCAACGGCGTGGTGAAGCGGAAGAACTGGAACTTCAGCAGCAACGGCAACTGCATTGAGTTGGTGGAGTCGGGCGGCAAGGGGCGCCGCGCGCTCTTCCTCCACCTGGACGAAGTGGACAAGAGCGTCAAGCCGGGCACCCGGTTCTCCGTGGGGCAAGTCATCGCCAAGAGCGGCAACACGGGCCGCAGCTTCGCACCCCACCTCCACTACCAGCTCATGACGCAGGATGACCGGGTTCTGGACCCCTACGACCAGCACAAGACCTACCGCCGCTCACTGGCCGCGCAGCACCGGACGGGTTTCGAGGCGGAGGTGCGCCGGATGGACGGGTTGCTGAGCGGGTCCGTGGTGGCCGGCAAGTAAAAGCCACCCGTTTCTTGACACTCCTTCGACGGCACGGCTAGCTGGAAGCCCCCCGGGCTTGCCGGAAGGCCGGGGAGATTTGCCGTCGGAGGTCGGATGCACAGGCTTCGCGTCGTACTTGCCGCGCTGACGCTGGGCGCGCCGTTCGCGGCCACCGCGGCGGACATCACCCGGATTGCGTCGTCGCTCGAGGAGGACGACCCGTTCGACCTCTTCATCGACGTCGGCTTCGAGCGCACGCAGAACCGCGCGAAGATCGTCCGCGAGCAGTTGGCCCCCGCCGGGCAACCGGCGGGCCGGCGGGATGCGTCGGAGCTCTGGTACAAGGGCGTGGACGCCCGGCTCAACCTGGAGCTGTCCGTCGGCCTCTACAGGGACCTGGAGTTCTCCTTCGCCCTGCCCGTCGTCTTCTCGCAGAACGAGCGTTGGGACTTCACGTCCAACTCGTCGCCCGAGACGTCCACCATCACCAACAACTGCCTGAACGCCAACGGCTCCGTCATCCCGGGGTGCCTGGAGGGCTCGGCACCGGGAAGCGCCCTGTTCGACGTACCGCAGGAGAGCTTCCGCGGCGGCCTGGGCAACATGCGCTTCGGCCTGGCCTACGCCTTCTTCAACCAGGAGAAGGACGAGACGAAGCCCACCTGGATTGTCGGCCTGGAGTACGAGGCCCCCACCGCGAAGCTGCGTGACGCGGCCGCGGACACCACCAACTCGGACAGCCGCGGCAACATTGGCGACCGCGTCCACAAGTACCAGCTCTACACGGCCTTCTCGCGCCGCATCGGCGCGGCCGAGCCGTACTTCAAGGCGCACTACACCATCCCCGTGCGCGGTCCGGGCGCCTACTCCAATTGCGCCCAGAAGGACTCCAACCCGGACAACCTGGGCGCCCCGGACAACTGCTTCACGGGCCCGTGGAACCGCAAGGAGACGGGCATCAACGCCCCCCACACCGCGGGCATGCTCTTCGGCGTGGAGCTGGTGCCCTTCAACCGGCCGGCGAAGTCACAGCGCTTCGCCCTGGACGTCCGAGGCATTGGCAACTACGTGGGCAGCGGCCGCTACTACAACGAGCTGAGCGCCGCCCTGCGCAAGCTGCTCACCTCCGAGGACTACTTCCAGGTGGGTGGCATGCTGGGCGTCACCGCGAACGCGTCGCAGGCCTTCCAGATTCGCGCGTCCGGCATGTTCCTCTACAACACCAACCACGCCCTCACCGCCGAGGAGCCGGGGCGTGACGCGAACAACGACGGCGGCGTGGACACGCAGCCCGGCTCGCCCGACCTCAACCCCAACTTCGACTGGCGCTATGACCTGGTGTCTCGCCGCTTCCTCGCGGTGGAGAGCACCACGTTCCGCTTCGACCTGAGCGCCACGTTCAGCTTCTAGCGCGGCCCGGTGGGCGCCGATGACGGCGCCCACCAGGAGCCTCAGCGCTTCAACGAGAGCCCCAGCCGGTAGACGTCCTGACCGGCCCAGCCCGCGCGGCGGGCCAGCTCGGTGCTCAGCGCCTTGAGCTTCTCGCCGCGCGACAACCCCTCCTCCAAGGCCCGGCGCAATTCCTCCTCGGACCAGCGCGTCTCGCCGGTGCGGCCCTCCACCAGCACCACCACCTCGCCGCGGGGCTCTTCCGCCGCATAGCGCGCGGCCAGTTCGGACAAGGTGCCCCTGGCGAACTCCTCGTGCAGCTTCGTCAGCTCCCGCGCCACGCACGCGCGCCGGTCGCCCCAGGCGTCGAGCAGGTCCGGCAACGTCTCCGACAGGCGGCGTGGGGACTCATAGAGCACCAGGGTGGCCGACAGCTGCGCCACCTCCTCCAGCATGGCCCGGCGCTCGGCGCCCTTGCGCGGGAGGAAGCCCAGGAAGTGGAAGCGCCCCGTGGGCAATCCAGAGGCGCTCAGCGCCGCGACCAGCGCCGTGGGGCCTGGCACCGGCACGACGTTCAATCCGCGCTCCAGCGCTTCGGCCACCAGCTTCTCGCCCGGGTCACTGATGGCGGGGCTGCCCGCGTCAGTGACGAGCGCGCAGTCCTCCCCCTCCCCAATCCGGTCCAGGATGCGTCCGGCTCGCTGCCCTTCCGCGAAGGCAGGCAGGCTCACCAGGTCCTTCCCGCCAATGCCGAAGTGGTCGAGCAGCACCCGTGAGTGCCGCGTGTCCTCACACGCGATGAAGCGCACCGCGCGCAGGGTCTCCAACGCGCGCGACGTGACGTCCCCCAGGTTCCCGATGGGCGTCGCCACCAGATAGAGCGTTCCAGCCATGGCGTCGTCCTCTCACATCCCCGCGTCGAAGGCGCCAGGGATGTGCTCTAGGGTGGCGCGCTCCCCGCGCCCCACCACCGAAATCACGTCGAAACGGAACATCCGTCCACGCAAGTCATGCGCGAACAGGTACCGAAGCGCCGCCTTCACCACCCGGCGCTGCTTGGCGAAAGACACGCTGTGGGAGGGGTCGCCCCAGGTGGCCGTGGAGCGCATCCGCACTTCCACGAAGCACACCAGGTCGTCACGTTCAGCGACCACGTCCAGTTCCCCGAAGCGACAGGTCCAGTTGCGATGCCGCACCCGCCAGCCCTGTGCCTCCAGGAAGCGCACCGCCGCCTCCTCCCCCGCATTCCCATACGCCCGTCGCTCAGCCGGCGCCGCCCGTCGCATCCACCCCTCCCCTGACGGACCTCCCCCCTGGAGGCAACCCGCCACGTCGCCTCAGACGTTAACGGGCCCGTCCGACATCTGCGCGAAGCCCGGGTGCGAGGTGACGTGCAACACCTGCGTCAGCGTGCCCAGGTGCTTCAGCATGCGGGCGATGAGGGGCAGCTTCACCTCCTCCATTCCCGTGAAGACGTCCTCCAGCAGGAAGGGACGCTTCACGCGGGCGCTCGCCTTCTCCACCACCGTCATCCGCAGGGCCAGGTAGTACAGGTCCAGGTCCTTCGCGGGGAGCTCGCCCACCGGCACCCGCCGGCCCGCGGCCAGGGCGAAGCCCTTGCCCTCGCGGTCCCACTCGATGCCCTGGTACCGCCGGTCCGTGAGCGCGGTGAGGTACTGGACGCAGCGCTCCTTCAGCATCGCCTGCACGGACAGGATGTCCGTGGTGAACACGTCCGCCGCCTGCGACAGCAACACCGGCGACGGATCCTCCAGCGTCTCCACGGGCACGGAGCCATCTGGGCCCGGCGCGGCCGGCGGCGGCGGCGCCTTGGCCAGGGCAATGGACTCCTTCAGCCGGCCCATCTCGCGCTCCACCTCGCGTACGTCGCGGACGTACGTCCCCTTCTGCGTGAGCTCCTCGTTGAGCGCCTCCGCCTCCGCCTTCAGCGACTGAACCTGGGCGGCCGCCGCGAGGTAGTCCGGATCCGACTCCATCGTCTGTAGTTGGTCCTGCAGTTCGGCCACCCGCGCGGCCAGCAGCTCCTTGCGCTCCAGGGCCGGCGCGATGGCGTCCATTTCCTCCACGTCGAGTGCCTTCTGCGCCATGCGCAGCGGCGCGGCTTCCGCTTCGTACTCTTCGAGGATCTTCTTCTCCCGGATGTCGAAGCGACTCTCCTTGCTGCCTTGTCGCGTGGCCTTCTGCAGGTCATCCACGTAGCGAAGCGCCAGGAAAGCGGCGACGCCGAAGGCCGGGATGTCCAGCAGCGCCAGGTAGCGGAAGGTCCGGTCCACCCCAAAACCCAGCCCCACTGCCAGCGCCAGGAACAACACGCCAGCCCCCAGGCCAGCCCAGAACCCCATGTTCTTCGTCAGGGGAGGCACCGACGCGGGACGCGCCTCGGCCTCATTCTCCCGGTCCGCGTTGAGGCGCGCCAGGGCCTCGTCACGACGGGCAATCACCTTGGGGTGGCGCTTCAGGCGGTTCACGATGTCCTGAGGCAGCCCCAGGGACTCGGGCGTCGGCGCCGCGCGCCAGGCGGCCTGGGCCTCTGAGATGGCCACCTTGAGCCCCTCGGTACCCTTCAGCTTCTGCTCGGCGTCGAAGAGCTGGGACGCCACGCCGTCCGCCTTGAACTGAAGGCCGTCCACCTCCGTGCTGGCTGCCAGCTCCTGCTCCAGCGCGCGCAGCTTCGCCTCGGCGGCGGGGATGTCCTCCGCGGGCAACACGGTGGACGCGGACGCCAGGGACGGGTACCGGCCGGACGTCCTGGGGTCCACCTTCACCGCGGCGGCAGCGGCCCTCCTCGGGCGCCGCGAGGGAAACTGCCCGGGCTGGAGGCAGTACACCTGCTCGAATGTGGTCTTGGGTGGAAGCCCCGCCTGTCCGCGAAGGAACTGGCTGATCTCCGACGCATCCGACGAGACGAGCTCCGGCTGCTGCGTCGTGGGACTCATCCGGTGCAACGTCCCGGAGCCGCCGAGGTCGCGCAGCACGCGGTACGTCACGCCATCCACTCCGATGAACGTCAGGGCCGCCTTGCCTGACTTCGCACCGGCGGCGATGAAGCTGGCGTCAGTGCCACGCCCATCCGCGAAGAGCAGCGCGAGGGAGAGGCCCGCCAGGGGACTCGACTCCGCCGAGGGCGGCTTGAGGACGAGGTATCCCGCCTTCAGGGCAAAGCGCCCCGCGGGGGAGAAACCGCGGACGTTCTGGACGGCGACTTCGGCGAATTGCATGGCTCGCGCATGTTAGCGCGAATGAAAAAAGGAGCGTCCGGGATCGGACGCTCCTTTTCACTGCACAGGCGCTGGAAGCGCTCAGGAGGCCGAGGCGGCCTTCTTGGACGGCTTCGGCTCTTCGATGACGTCGACGCGCGCCGCCTTGCCCTTGAGGTCGCGGAGGTAGAACAGGCGCTTGCGGTTCACGTCACCGCGCGACAGGACCTCGATCTTCTCGTAGCGGGGGCTGTGCAGCGGGAACACGCGCTCCACGCCGACGCCGAAGGAGAGCTTGCGCACCGTGAACGTCGCGCGGTGGTTGCCCTTGGTCTTCCGGATGACGATGCCCTCGAACGCCTGCACGCGCTCCTTCTCGCCCTCCTTGACCTTCCAGTGGACGCGCACGGAATCACCCGTATTGAACACGGTGACATCCTGGCGCAGGAACTTGGCCTCGATGTGCTGAATGGCGGCGTTGCGCATGACAAACTCCGGAAAACTTGAACTGACGCGATGGTCGCGTGAAGAGCGGGCCGTACTAACAGAGAGAGCGGTGTCGGACAAGCCCTGTTGATCCAACCCGCTAGCAACGCTCAGGGTTACAGCTCTTCCTCCCGCCGGGCCAGAAGTTTCTGGTCGGCCTTCGACAACACCACGCGGGCATACAGGTCCGGACGGCGCTCATGGGTGAGCACCAACGACTTCCAGCGCCTCCAGCGGGCAATCCGAGCATGGTCGCCGGACTGCAGGGCAGCCGGCACCTCGACGCCCCGGAAGACAGGCGGTCGGGTGTACTGAGGATGCTCCAGCAGGCCTTCCTCGAAGCTCTCCGTGACGGACGAGTCCACGTTGCCCAGCACCCCGGGCACCAGCCGCGCCACCGCGTCCACCACCGTCATGGCCGCCAGCTCGCCGCCCGTGAGAACGAAGTCCCCCAGGGACAGCTCCCCGTCGAGGTGCGCCATCACCCGCTCGTCCACGCCCTCGTAGCGGCCGCAGACCAGGACGAGGCCCGCCTCGTGACGGACCAACTCACGCGCAGTGGCCTGGGTGAAGGTGGGCCCTCGGGGGCTCATGAGAAGCACCCGTGCGCCCGGATGCCGCGCCTTGGCCGCCTCAATCGCGGCGACCAGTGGCTCCGGCTTCATCACCATTCCGGCGCCACCGCCGTAGGGCGCGTCGTCGGTGACGCGGTGCTTGCCCTCGGCGTACTCGCGGATGTCGGTGATGGTGGTGGCCAGCAGGCCCTTCTCCTGAGCCTTCCCGAGGATGCTGGCCCCCAGGTAACCGGTCACCATGCCGGGGAACAACGTGAGGATCTCCACCGGATACGGTGGGCTCATTCCGCGTCCTCCGGGCCTCCACCTGACTCGGCGCCCTTGCGTCCCGCCTCCACGTATTCGGGCGGATGGATGACGATGCGCCGCGCCTCGAGGTCCACGGTGGGGACGAACTCGTCGGCGAAGGGAACCACCAGCTCCTCGCGCCCGGAAGCGCGAATGACCAGGTTGGGCACCTCGCCGGTGGTCCAGATCTCCTCCACCCGGCCCAACGCGTTCCCGCTGGCGTCCACGGCCTCGAGCCCCACCAGGTCCCCCTGGAAGAACTCACCCTCCGCGGGCGGCTCCAGATCCTCGCGGAAGACGAACACCTTGGCGCCCACGAGCGCCTCCGCGTCGTTCCGCGACGCCACGCCCTCAAGGACCACGATGTCCTCCTTGGGCGTGGGCCGGAGCGCCTCCAGCCGCATTTCCCGCTCCACACCGGCGCGCGTCCGCACCCAGATGCGAACGACGGTGTCGAGCGTCTCCGACGCCGGATCCAATGCGCGAATGGCGACCTCGCCACGCAGCCCGTGGGCGCGCGCGACGTATCCCAACTCCAGATAGGGGCTGGTGGCCGTCACTGCGAGGAGTCCGGCGCGACCGGAGCGCCTGCTGCATTGCGCCGGTCGTCGAGAATCTCCAGGCGGACCTTCTGCCCGGACTTCTGTGCGGCGGCATTGAGCAGCGTCCGGAGGGCATTCACGGTGCGCCCATCACGGCCGATGACCTTGCCGACGTCCTCGGCGGAGACCTTCAGCTCGAAGAGCCGGGCCCCTTCCGCCTCGGAAATGCGCAGGCTGACCTGGTCAGGATGATCGACCAGGGCCCGCGCCAGATAGTTGAGAAGCTGCTCCACGTCCACTCGGGCGTGGCTCAGACCGCGGGAGCGGGCTTGGCCTTACCGGCGACCTTGATCAGGTCCGCAACGGTCTCAGACGGCGTCGCGCCAGTCTTCAGCCAGTAGTTGAGGCGCTCCTCGTTGAACTCCACCTTCGGCGGCTCCTGGTTCGGGTCGTACGCGCCCACGGCCTCGATGAACTTGCCGTCCCGGGGGTTGCGGGAATCGGTGGCGACCACGTGGTAGTACGGCTTCTTCTTGACGCCCGCGCGGGCAAGACGGAGGACAACGGCCATTGAATGCTCTCCAACGAACAGGAAACGTCTTAGGAAAGGGGTGGCGCTCTTAACGCCGCTCCCGTTGGATTGTCAAGGAAGTTCGGGAACTTATGTCGTACTATCGGCCCCGGCTTGTGTCTCGCCGCGATTGGCGAGCTGCCCGCAGGCGCCGGCGATGTCCCGGCCCCGGTTCCTGCGGATGTAGGCGGCGACGTGGCCGTCCGCGAGGATGGCGCGGAACTCCTCCGCCCGCTCCTCGCCGGTGGTGTGGAACCCCAGGCCGGGATTCTCATTGTAGGGGATCAGGTTCACCTTCACCGGGATGCCCTTGAGCAGTTCGATGAGCCGGTGCGCATCCTCATCCGCGTCGTTGAAGCCCTTGATGAGGACGTACTCGAAGGTGATGCGGCGGCCCTGACGCAGCGGGAACTTCCGGCAGGCGTCCAGCAAGGCCGCGATGTTCCACTTGCGGTTGACGGGCATCGTCTTGCTGCGCTGCTCGTCCGTGCTGGCGTTGAGGGAGATGGCCAGCTTGACGTCCGTCTCCTTGCCGAAACGCTCAATCATCGGCACCAGGCCCACGGTGGAGACCGTGATGTGACGGTGGCTGAAGTTGGGTCCATCCTGGGACTGGAGGATGGCGAGCGCCGTCTTCAGGTTCTCGAAGTTGTGCAGCGGCTCCCCCATCCCCATGAAGACCAGGTTGGAGAGCGGGCGGAGCGTCTCGTGCCCCTCGTTCTTGCGGACCTCGCGGTTCACCGCGTGGACCTGGGCGACGATCTCGCTGGGGGTCAGGTTGCGCTTGAGCCCCATGGTGCCCGTCATGCAGAAGCCGCAGGCCATGGCGCAGCCCACCTGGGTGGACACGCACAGCGTCCGGCGGTCCTCGGAGGGCATGTAGACGGACTCGATGTAGCGCCCGTCCCGCGTCTTCCACCGGTACTTGATGGTGCCGTCGATGCTGCGCAGCTCCACGTCCTTCACCAGCGGGATGATCTCCGCTCGCGCCCGCAGCTTCTCGCGCAGGACCTTGGACAGGTCCGTCATCTCGTCGAACGAGGTGGCACCGCGCTGGTGCAGCCAGCGGTAGATCTGCGGGGCACGGAAGGCGCGCTCACCCAGCTCCTCGGTCACGAAGCGCGTCAGCGCCTCCATGGACAGGCTGGCCACGTCCACCAGCCTGGCGGGCGCGGGAGCCGGCAAGGGCTCGGTGACTGGCAGGGAGGTGGCGGAGGTCTCTGACATCGTCGTAGCGCTTAACGGAGGGCCCAGGGGCGTCCCTTCCCACACCTGGGCACGGCAAGTCAAAGGAGCCCATGCTCCCCTGCCCGCCTCGTGGACACTATCCGGTTGTGTCCCTTGAATGAACAGCGGCCCGGGCCCGCGCCTTCTGAGAGCGCGGACACCGGGCCTGGAACGGCGGCCCCGCGAAGGGCCGGCCGGCTACTTCTGGTACGGGTAGGAGTGGATCTCCGTCTCCCGGAAGAAGTACGCGATCTCGATCTTCGCGTTCTCCAGGCTGTCGGAGCCGTGCACCGTGTTCTTGTCGATGCTGGTGGCGAAGTCCTTGCGGATGGTGCCCTCGGCCGCCTGCGCGGGGTTGGTGGCGCCCATGATGTCCCGGTTGGCCAGGACCGCGTTCTCACCTTCCAGCACCATCAGGACCACCGGGCCGGAGATCATGAACTGCACCAGGTCCTTGAAGAAGGGCCGGGCCTTGTGGACCGCGTAGAAGCCCTCGGCCTGCGCCTGGGACAGGTGCTGCAGGCGGATGGCGACCGGCTTCAGCCCCTTCTCCTCGAAGCGGCTGATGATCTTCCCGATGACGCCCTTCTCCAGGCCGTCCGGCTTGATGATGGACAGCGTACGCTCGATGGCCATGTGACTGGCTCCTTCTCGTGTTTCCGTTGGGGTTTAGCGCTTCTTCGGAGCGCCCCGCTTGAGGGCCTCCTGAAGGGTGGTGCCCAGCTCAGCGGGGCTGGCGGCCATCAGGATGCCCGCGGCCTCCATGGCCTTGATCTTCTCGGTCGCCGTGCCCTTGCCGCCGGAGATGATGGCGCCAGCGTGGCCCATGCGCTTGCCCGGGGGCGCGGACTGGCCCGCGATGAACCCGGCGATGGGCTTGGTGAACTCGCGCGCCACGTACTCCGCGCCGCGCTCCTCGGCGTCACCGCCGATTTCGCCAATCATGATGACGGCGTCGGTGTCCGGGTCCGCGTTGAAGAGCTTCAGCACGTCCACGAAGTCCGTGCCGTTGACCGGGTCACCGCCGATGCCCACGGCGGTGGACTGGCCCAGGCCCAGCTGGGTGAGCTGGTGCACGGCCTCGTAGGTCAGCGTGCCGGAGCGGGACACCACGCCGATGCGGCCCGGCTTGTGGATGTGGCCCGGCATGATGCCGATCTTGCACAGCGCGCCCGGGGTGATGACGCCCGGACAGTTGGGGCCGACCAGCCGGATGCCCGGCTTGCCCTGCAGGTAGCGCTTGGCGCGCACCATGTCGTTGACCGGGATGCCCTCGGTGATGACGATGATGAGGGCTACGCCGGCGTCCGCGGCCTCCATGATGGAGTCAGCGGCGAAGGGGGGCGGGACGAAGACCACGGACGTGTTCGCGCCCGTCTCCTTCACCGCCTCGGCCACCGTGTTGAACACGGGGACCTTGCCTTCGAACGTGGTGCCGCCCTTGCCCGGAGTCACACCGGCAACGAGCTTCGTGCCGTACTCGAGCATCTGCTTCGCGTGGAACGACCCCGCCGAGCCGGTGATGCCCTGGCAGAGGACCTTCGTGTTTTCGTTGACGAGGATGGCCATGGCGTTCTTTCAGGAAAGAGTGCGCGGGATTACTTCACCGCAGCGACGGCCTTCTCCGCCGCCTGACGCAGGTTGTCCGCCGGGGTGATGGCGAGGCCGGAGTTGCTCAGCAGCGCCTTGCCCTTCTCGACGTTGGTGCCTTCCAGGCGCACCACGAGCGGAACCTTGAGCTGGACCTCCTTCGCCGCGGCGATGATGCCCTCGGCGATGACGTCGCACTTCATGATGCCGCCAAAGATGTTGACCAGCACCGCCTTCACGGCCGGGTCCGCCAGGATGAGCTTGAAGGCCGCGGTGACCTTCTCCTTGTTGGCGCCGCCGCCCACGTCCAGGAAGTTGGCCGGGCTGCCGCCCACCAGCTTGATGGTGTCCATGGTGGCCATCGCCAGACCGGCGCCATTCACCATGCAGCCGATGTTGCCATCCAGCGCGATGTAGGCCAGGTCCCACTCCTTGGCCTGGATCTCACGGGGCTCCTCTTCGGCCAGGTCGCGGTACTCCAGCAGGTCCTTGTGCCGGTAGAGCGCGTTCTCATCGAAGGTCACCTTCGCGTCGAGCGCCACCACGCCGCCATCCTTCAGGATGACCAGCGGGTTGATCTCCACGAGCGAGGCATCCGTGTCGATGAACATCCGGTACAGCGCCGAGCAGAACTGGGTGAACTTGTTCACCGTGGGGCCCGTCAGGCCCAGCCCGAAGGCCAGCTTGCGGCCCTGGAAGTCCTGGAAGCCCACGGCCGGGTCCACCGACTCGCGGAGGATCTTCTCCGGGTGCTTCTCCGCCACCTCTTCAATCTCCACGCCGCCCTCGCGGGAGGCCATGAAGGTGATGCGGCTGGTGGCGCGGTCCAGCGTCACGCCCAGGTACAGCTCCTGGCCAATGGCGAGACCTTCTTCGATGTAGACCTTGTGGACCGTCTGGCCTTCCGGCCCGGTCTGGATGGTCTTGAGCTTCATGCCAAGCATCTGCTTGGCCAGCTCCTTGGCTTCCGCGGGGCTCTTGGCCAGCTTCACGCCGCCGCCCTTGCCACGGCCGCCCGCGTGGATCTGTGCCTTCACGACGACCACAGGAGTGCCGAGCTCCTTCGCGGCGGCCTCCGCGTCGTTGGCGGAAATGGCGAGGATGCCCTTCGGCGTGGGCACGCCGTACTTCCGGAAGATTTCCTTGCCCTGGTACTCGTGGATCTTCATCGAGGCTCCGGTGGAGACGAGGGAGACAGCCTGAACAGAGGCGTCAGCGCCGGGCCCTCATTGCGCAGAAAAGGACGGAGTGCAAGACCGTTTGACCCCGGTACACCTGCATCGTCCGACAGGGTGCACGGCAGATAATCAAGGATGTCCGCGAAGATGAGCCTGCCTTCACCGCAGGGTTTTCCACGGACACCCAAACAGCGGCGGCCCCGCCCGGCGACTCGAATGGACGCCGGCCCGGGGCCGCTTGAAGCCAGAGAACGCCGGGAAGTCGCTGGCGAGCGCCCTACCCCGGACCGCTGCCGTGGCCCTTGGGGGCCTCGTCCTGGAAGAAGATGTCCTTGATGGTGAGCTTGGTCACCTCGCGGTTCATCACCGCGATGGAGGTGACGAGCGGAATCTCCTTCGGGCAGACCTTCACGCAGTTCTGCGCCTTGCCGCAGTCCTGGATGCCGCCGGGCCCCATGAGCGAGCGCACGCGCTCCTCGGAGTTCATCTTGCCCGTGGGGTTCATGTTGAACAGGCGGGCCTGGCTGATGGCCGCCGCGCCCACGAAGTCGTTCTCCTGCGTCACCTGGGGGCACGCCTCCAGGCAGCTGCCGCAGGTGATGCACGTGGAGAGCACGTACATCACCGACTGGTCCACGGGCGCCTGGCGCGGGCCCGGCCCCAGGTTGTGCGTGCCGTCGATGGGCACCCACCCCTTGATGCGCTTGAGCGCGTCGAACATGCGGTCGCGGTTCACCGTGAGGTCACGCACCACGGGGAACTTGCTCATGGGCTCCAGCGTGATCGGCTGCTCCAGCTTGTCGATCAGCGCCGAGCAGGCCATGCGCACGCGGCCGTTGATGTTCATGGCGCAGCTGCCACAGACCTCCTCCAGACATGCGGCGTCCCAGATCACCGGGGCCACGCGCTTGCCCTCCACGGTGACGGGGTTGCGCTGGATCTCCATCAGGCACGAGATGACGTTGGCGCCCTTCACATAGGGAACCTTGAACTCATCGAAGTGACCTGGCTTCGCGGGATCATCCTGCCGCCAGATGCGGAAGGTGATGGTCTTGGTGGTGACAGCGGATGCTTGTGCAGTGTCCATGTGGCTCGACCCTTCACTTCCAAATCGGTTGAGTGGTTCCCGTCTCAGGCGTACCAGCGCGGCTCGGGGTCAAGCACGGGCGTGGGGATGTCCTCGTAGTGGATCTTCGGGCCGGCCTCGCTGTACGTCGCGACGGTCGTCTTCGCCCACTTCTCGTGGCGCGCGCGCCACAGGCTCATCCACTCCGGGTCCTGCGTCGGGTCCTTCGTCTTCGGTTCGGGCAGCGAGAAGTCCGGCTTGTAGTGGGCGCCGCGGCTCTCGTCGCGGAGCAGCGCGCTGGTCGCGATGACCTCACCCAGCTCGAACATGTTCCACAGCTGGTTGGTGTACGACAGCGCGCGGTTGGCCACGTTGCCCGTGTCCAGCACGTTGACGTTCTTCCAGCGGTCCTTGAGCTCGCGGATCTTCTCGATCGTCTTCTTCAGACGGTCGTTGTAGCGCACGACGGTGCAGTTCTCCGTCATGGTGTCGCCCAGCTCCTTGGCGAGCCCGTACGGGTTCTCCGTGCCACTCATCTTGAGCATGGTGGCGAAGCGGTCCTGCCAGTACTGCCGGGCGGCCTGGAAGTGCTTCTCCGGCATCGCCGCGGCGCTGGTGCCCTGGCTCTTGGCGAAGGACGCCATGGCCGGGCCGCCGATCATGCCGGAGTAGATGCACGACAGCAGCGAGTTCGCGCCCAGGCGGTTCGCGCCGTGGAAGGCGTAGTCCGCCTCGCCCGCGGCGTAGAGGCCAGGGATGGTGGTGGACTGGTTCTTGGGGCTGCCCTCGGCCGGCGTCAGCGTCTTCGGGTCGGCCTCGAAGTTCACGTACAGGCCGCCCATGGAGTAGTGCATGCCCGGGAAGATGACCATGGGCACCTTGCGCGGGTCGTCACCGACGAACTTCTCGTAGATCTCCATGACGCCCTTGATCTTGGCGTCCAGCACCGGCGCGGGGATGTGCGTGACGTCCAGGTACACGCCGTCCCGGCCGTTGATGCCCATGCCCAGCTCGCGGCAGACCATGAAGATCTCGCGGGTGGCCACGTCGCGCGGCACCAGGTTCTTGTACTTGGGATACTTCTCTTCCAGGAAGTACCAGCGCTCCGCCTCCGGGATCTGCTGAGGCGCCCGCGTGTCACCCTTCTTGCGGGGCACCCAGACCCGGCCGCCCTCGCCACGCACCGACTCGCTCATCAGGCGGAGCTTGTCCTCGCCCGGGATCGACGTCGGGTGCACCTGGATGAACTCACCGTTGGCGTAGTGCGCGCCCTCCATGTAGGCGCGGCCCGCGGCGGTGCCGGTGTTGATGATGGAGTTGGTGGAGCGTCCGAAGACGATGCCCGGACCACCCGTGGCCAGGCAGACGGCCTCGGCCGGGAAGGTGCGGATCTCCATGGTGCGCAGGTCGACCGCCACGCTGCCGATGCAGCGCCCGTTGTCGTCCTTCACCGTGCCGAGCCACTCCCAGTACTCGTACTTGGTGACCTTGCCCTCGGCCTCATAGCGGCGGACCTGCTCGTCCAGCGCGTAGAGCAGCTGCTGGCCGGTGGTGGCGCCGGCGAAGGCCGTGCGGTGGTGGAGCGTGCCGCCGAAGCGGCGGAAGTCCAGCAGACCTTCCGGCGTGCGGTTGAACGTCACGCCCATGCGATCCAACAGGTAGATGATGCCGGGCGCGGCATGACACATGCCCTTCACCGAAACCTGCTCCGCGAGGAAGTCGCCGCCGCGCAGCGTGTCCTTCACGTGGATGTCCGGGTGATCGCCTTCGCCCTTGGTGTTCACCGCGCCGTTGATGCCGCCCTGGGCACAAACGGAGTGGGAACGCTTCACCGGGACGAGCGAGAGCACATCCACCTGGTGGCCCGCCTCCGCGAGCTTGATCGTCGTCATCAGCCCGGCGAGGCCGCCGCCCACCACCGTGAACCGCGCTGCTGGTGCCATCATCGTCTCCTTGACTGCCGGACGTCGGACACTGCTCGGTTGAGCCGGCCCGCCACGTGGCGCGCCAGGGCCCGGACGTCCCGTGCGAGTTCTACAGGCTAGTTAACTTGGTGAAAACGCGCTGCAACGATGGCGTCCGGGGCAATTAGCCCGCGTCATCCACAGCATCAGGCACAGGGCCCGCCGGGTTTCCCCAGCGGGCCGCACGTGACTGTCCAGCGACTACAGCTTGACCGAGTCGACCGTCTTCTTGACCGACTGGAAGGACTTCTCCAGCTCGGCCTTCTCACCGTCGTTCAGCTCGACCGAGAGGATCTTCTCCACGCCGCCCGCGCCGATCTGCACGGGGACGCCGAAGAAGTAACCGTTGATGCCGTACTGGCCCTCCAGGAGGGCGGCGGCCGGCAGCACGCGCTTGCGGTCCTGCAGGAAGCTCTCCGCCATGGCGATGGCGGACGCCGCGGGGCCGAAGTAGGCGCTGCCCGTCTTGTACAGACCGACCAGCTCCGCGCCGCCCTCACGGGTGCGCTTGATGATGGCGTCCAGCTTGTCCTTGGCGATCAGCTCCGTCAGGGGCACGCCGCCCACCGTGCTGTGGCGGACGAGCGGGACCATGTCGTCGCCGTGGCCGCCCAGCACCAGGGCCTCCACGTCGCGGATGGAGCAGCCGAGCGCCTCGGCGACGAAGCACTTGAAGCGGCTGGTGTCCAGCACGCCCGCCATGCCGGCGACCATGTGCTTGGGCAGACCGGCGATCTTGTGGAGCGCGAACACCATCGCGTCCAGCGGGTTGGCCACGTTGATGACGAAGGCGTTGGGGGCGTGCTGCTTGATGTTGCCCGCCACGTCCGTCATGATCTTCAGGTTGATCTCGAGCAGGTCCTCGCGGGACATGCCCGGCTTGCGGGGCATGCCGGCCGTGATGATGATCACGTCCGAGCCAGCCACGTCCTTCCAGTCCGTGGTGCCCTTCACGCGGCAGTCGTAACCGTCGACCGCGGCCAGCTGGTTGATGTCCAGCGCCTTGCCCTTGACCAGCCCCTCGGCCGCCGGGATGTCGTACAGCACCACGTCACCGAGCGACTTCTGCACGGCGAGCAGCGCCAGGTTGCCGCCGATCTGACCGCCGCCGATGAGGCCGATCTTCTTCTTGCCATTCTGAGCCATGGATTCGCCTCTTCCAGATCCCCGACCGGGGACTACATGTTCTTGATGATGGCCTGCCCGAACTCGGAGCACTTGACCTCGGAAACGCCGCTCTGCCCTTCCTGCTTCATCAGGCGGGCGAAGTCGTAGGTCACCGTCTTGCTGGCGATGGCGCGGTCCATGCCCTGGATCATCAGGTCGGCCGCCTCGTGCCAGCCCAGGTGCCGGAACATCATCTCACCGGAGAGGATGACCGAGCCCGGGTTCACCTTGTCCTGGTCGGCGTACTTGGGCGCCGTGCCGTGCGTGGCCTCGAACACCGCGTGGCCCGTGACGTAGTTGATGTTGCCGCCCGGCGCGATGCCGATGCCGCCCACCTGCGCCGCCAGCGCGTCCGACAGGTAGTCACCGTTGAGGTTCAGCGTCGCGATGACGTCGAACTCATCCGGACGGGTGAGGACCTGCTGCAGGGTGATGTCCGCGATGGAGTCCTTGATCAGGATCTTCCCGGCGGCCAGCGCGGCCTTCTGCTCCGCGTTGGCGGCCTCCTCGCCCTTGGCGGCCTTGGTGGCCTCCCACTGGTCCCAGGTGTAGACCTTGTCACCGAACTCCCGGGCGGCCAGCTCGTAGCCCCACTTGCGGAAGGCGCCCTCGGTGAACTTCATGATGTTGCCCTTGTGGACCAGCGTGACGCTCTTGCGCTTGTGGTCCACGGCATACTGGATGGCGGCGCGGATCAGCCGGTCGCTGCCCTCGTGGGACACCGGCTTGATGCCCAGGCCCACGTCGGACGGGAAGCGGATCTTCCCGAACTCCTTCGGGAACTCCTGCTTCAGCAGGCCCAGGAACTTCTCCGCGGCGGCCGTGCCGGCCTCGAACTCGATGCCCGCGTAGATGTCTTCCGTGTTCTCACGGAAGATGGTCATGTCGACCTTGTCCGGCGTCTTCACCGGGCTGGGCACGCCCTTGAAGTAGCGCACGGGGCGCAGGCAGACGTACAGGTCCAGCATCTGCCGGAGGGCCACGTTCAGCGACCGGATGCCGCCGCCCACCGGCGTCGTCAGGGGGCCCTTGATGCCCACCAGATAGGTGCGGAACGCCTCGACCGTCTCATCGGGCAGCCAGTTGTTGACCGCCTTGAAGGACTTCTCGCCGGCCAGGACTTCGTACCAGGCGATCTTCTTCTTGCCCTTGTAGGCCTTCTCCACCGCGGCGTCGAACACCGCCTGGGACGCACGCCAGATGTCGCGGCCGGTGCCGTCGCCCTCGATGTAGGGGATGATCGGGTTGTCCGGGACGGACAGCTTGCCGCTCTGCAGGGAGATCTTTTCTCCGGATGACGGGGGCGCCATGGATGTGCTCCTGAGAAGGTGTGACCGTGTAAGAATCGGCGGGGGATAGTCGAGAACCCGCCCCGAGACGTCAAGGAGTTTGGCCACGGGCTCACGCGGATCGACTTATCGGAGCCAAAGGCCGGGCGCGGAATAACGGCCAGCCCCCGCGCGAGCACGAAACGACGCGTCCGGCCTCCCCGGCGGCCCAACGAAAAAGGAGGGCCAGGCACTGGCGGCCCGCCCTCCCCTTCCTCTTCAAGTCGTGGATCAGCGGCGGGCTTGGCGCCCCGCCCGGACTACCAGCTGGACATCCCCGGTGCGGGCAACTCCACCGTCACGGTGATGCCGGCGACCGCGCCGCGGGCCACCTCCAAGGTGCCACCCATGGACTCCGCCAGCTCCCGGGCCCGGGCCAGCTTGCGGTGCAGCGGCCCCACCAACATGGGTGACAGGAAGACAGCCTGGAGTTCCCGCGAGGACAGCGACGCCCCCGCGACCTCGACCTGGAAGCGGGGCGGCAGGTCCCCGAAGTCGTCAGCGGAATCCACCACCACACGAACACCCTGCCCGTTCGATGCATCCGCCGCGTGCGCCAGCAACAGCAGCAGCACCTGCTGCAGCCGCCGGTGACTAACATTAGCGGGGACCGGATCATCTGGAAGCTCCAGGGAAACCTGCACTCCTCGCAAGCGGCGCGTGACTGAGAGGAGCTCCACGGCGCCACCAACGACCTCCGCGACATCCACCCGGAGTACGTCTGGCGAGTCCACCGACATCAGGCCCGCGGCGCGGCCGTGAACAGGCGCCTGGGGTTGCTCCAGGGCCTGCGTTCCTCCCACAGCGCTCACGATAGCACTCATCCCTCACACCTCCCGCTCGCTGGACTGAGGAAACTCTAACGAGCGGGTCTGACGAACGCCATTTCACTGCGAGAAAGTACGCACAGCCTGCCAGACTTATGACATTACAGCCGCGCAGCATCTTGGCCGTATGAGTGTGCCGTCGCGGCGAATCGCTTCGTAAGACTTGGAAGTGGACTGCTGTCACCTACGACCCACGGACGTCCATTCCGCCAGCCAGAAAACAGCCTGACTGCACAAATCCGATTTGACTGTTCCTCGGAAATCCGTATGATACGGACCTATAGCGATTCGCCGCCTAACGCAGCACCGCTGGAGCAGGGAGGAACAACCGTGCTTGCAATTTCGACGACTGCATCAGGGGTTCCTCAGCACCGGAGAAGGGGGCGCCTGATTATGGAAGGGGGAAACCCGCTCTCCGACCGTCGGTCGGTCGAGTTCCGCAGCCGTGACGCGCTGTTCAACGTGATTCCGCTGCCGCCCGCCGAGGCCGCGCTGGATGATTCGGGCTACTCCCTGCACGGGACGGGCGCGGATGCCATCACTTGCTCCGTGGGCACGCCGGATGGCGCCATTGGCGCGGTGACGCGGCTGAGCCCCACCGTGGTGTGGGTGATGCCCAAGGGTGAGGTGGACACCTCCGACGCGCGCGGCCTGCCTGTCTATCTGACCGGCTGTGGCGTGACGCTGGGCCCCATCCGGGGCGCATTCATCCGCACGGACGCGGAGACGGCCGGGGCCCCGGTGGGGCTGCAGTTGGCGAACGTCTCCCTGGAGCAGGGCCGTCAAATCCTGACACTGTTGGCGGACGCGCTGAAGCGTGGCGTCGCGGAGCCGGCCGCGTCTGCCCTTCCGGTGCAGGACACCATCGACGAGGCCGAGCGCATCCGCGCCATCCTCCTGGCCATCAGCACCGCGGGCAACAAGGGTGTGCTGCGCCGCATGGGCCGCACCGTCCGCCTGGTGCTGGAGCGCTACAACGCGGAGACGGAGCAACTGGAGTGGCACGCCGAGGACCCGGTGACCGACTGGGGCGAGGCGCCCTACGACATCGACGTCATCGGCCACAACAGCGCCTACCGCATGCGCCTGGAGGCGGGAACGCCGGACGGCCAGCGCTTCACGTCGCCGCTGCCCGACGTCCTCTTCCGCATCCGTCACCGCTGGCACCGCCGCTCGCCCGCGCCCGAGGGCGTGCGCGTCACCTTCCACCACCCGCTGTGGCGCGAGCAGGGGGAGATGGAGCGCGCGGTGTTGGACCTGTCCTTCTCCGGCATGTGCATCCGCTGCCGCCCGGAGGACCTGCTGTTCCCGGGCCTGCTGCCGCCCCTGCTCGAGCTCCACACGCCGGACGGCCAGTCCATCAGCCTGCGCGGTGAAATCCGCTACGTCACCAGCGCGCGCGCTGACGGCACCGTGCTGTGTGGACTGAGCGTGTCGCCCTACTCCTCCGACGAGGCGCGCTGGGTGCGCTTCGTCTCCCAGACGACCAATCCCAACACTTGCACCAGTGATGTGCAGGAAGAGGGGCTCTGGGATGTCTTCACGCTGTCTGGCTTCTTCAGCCTGGCGAACAAGTCCTCTCAGGAATTCGACGCGCTGAAGCAAGCCTTCAGCCACATGGCCAAGCGCGCCGCGGAAGTTCCGCAGCTCTTCTGCCAGGCCGTCTGGCCGTCCGAGCGCGGCCCCGAGGCGACGCTGTCCATCATGAAGTCGTACCGGCACACCTGGATGGGGCACCAGGTGGCGAAGCGCCCGGGCAAGCCCGCCATCAAGGGGCTGGAGCCGGGCCGCATCATGCACGACCTGTACGTGCGCTGCTTCGAGCACCCGCAGAGCGACGCCGACTTCCGCTGGGCCGTGGCCTACGTGGAGGGCCTCAACCCGTGGATCGCGCGCGCGCACGTCCGCTACGGCGAGCGCCACATGGCGGCGAACCCGGAGCTGGCCTTCACGCGCAAGGTCCACATGATGGACATCTACACGGCCGAGCTGACGGGCCGGCTGCACGAGGGCATCACCGTCAGCCCCGCCACGTCCGCCGAGCTGACGCTGCTGACGGACCACATCGCCCACTCGCGTCCCTCCTGCTACGTGGAGGCGCTCGACTTCACGCGCGACCGCATCGACATGCGCGCGGTGCAGGGACAGTGGAACACCTTTGGCCTGGAGCGCGAGCGCGAGGTCCTCATCGCGCGCCGCAACGGCGTGGCCCTGGCCGCCGCCGTCCTGGAGCTGGGCCAGCAGGGCACCAACCTCTACAGCCTGCTCGACATGGCACGGCTGTTCCCCCTGAGCGACGCGGGGCCTTCCACCTACGTCGCCCTGGTGGACGCGGCACGCCGTTGGTACGCCGCCCGCCACCGCCGTTCGTTCCACTATCTCTGTGAGGACGACGGTGGGCAGTACGTACAGGAAGCCGGGATTCACGCAGGTCCGGACCCGTACATGTGGATCATCTCCGCGAAGTTGATCCCCGACTATCTCGAACACATCAGTGAAGTCTCCATCGGGCGCCGAAGCGCTCCCAACTCTCGCCAGGGGTAATGAACATGAGCAAGCAACTCGTGGAGGAGCTGTACACGCCGAACCTGACTGCCACCCGTGAGCGCATCAAGACGGATCCCCGGCTGAAGGTGCTGCTGGACGACAAGGCAGACCCCGCGCTCTTCGAGGCCTTCCTCATCACCTGGAACTCGCTGGGCGTCTACATGACGGAGCCGGTGGACGGGTGGATTCGCCGCGCCGGTGAGGCCACCGTGAAGGCGGGCCTGGACGACGTGGGCCAGAAGCTCATCGCCCACGCCAAGCACGAGGCCGGCCACCATCTGATGATGGTCGAGGACACCAAGCACCTGGTGGCCCGGTGGAACGAGCGCCGCAACCCCAAGCTGAACGCCGAGGAGCTCATCGCCCAGCCGCCCACGCAGGCGATGAAGGAGTACCGGGAGATTCACGAGAACACCATCGCCGGTGAGATGCCCGCCGCGCAGGTGGCCATCGAGTACGAAATCGAGGGCCTGTCGACGGTGCTCGGCCCCGTGATTCTCGAGCAGGCCAAGCGCGTCTGTGGCGAGGAGATCCTCCAGGGCATGTCCTTCCTCAAGGAGCACACGGAGATTGACGTGGGTCACACCGCGCTCAACGAGGTGATGCTCAACAAGCTCCTGTCGCAGGTGCCGGACAAGGCGCCCATCATCGCCAAGACGGGCGCCAGCGCGCTCGACATCTACCTGCGCTTCATGGGCGACTGCGTGGAGCGCGCCGGGAAGCTGGTCCAGTCCGCCGCCGCGGCCTGAGCCTCCCCGCCGCCCCACTTCGCGGTCGCAGGGCGCCCCGGCCCGGGCGCCTGTTGTTTTTCCGTTCCCCCGCCTTTCAGCCCGCCCGCCGGACCTCCGCGCCATTCGGGCGTGAGTGAGGGCGGACGCGGCCCTTGAGCGAGCCCAGGAGGTGGCCCCGCTTGCCACCCCCTGCGATGCCGAACACGTAGCGGTCCGGCCGGAGCACCACGAGGTCGGCCGCGTACTGCACGAACCAGGCGCCCAGCCGGCCGTCCAGGTCCACCAGCGTGTCCGGCCCGCCATTTCCCGCGCGGTCCGCCGCGGCCACCTGCCACCAGCGTGCCCCGAGCTCGTCCGCCAGGGCCCGTGCCTCGCGCTGGACCTCCTGGGAGGCGCCTGGACGCGTCAGCACCACGAAGCCCTCCCCCAGGCAGTCATCCAGCAGCGCCGTCTCCCCGTCGGGCCGCTCCACGCGCGGCTGGGGGAAGTAGGAGCCTTCCGGCACGTCCCCCTTCTCGCGTTGGGCGCCGTGCATGAAGCCCCGGCGCAGCGGCATCTGCGGCTTCACCTTGTAGTCGCGGATGAAGTCGCCCGTCACCGGCAGCCGGTACATCACCTGGATGAGCGCGTTGCGGACGCGAGCCATCACCCGCCCGCCCGACATCATCACCCGGCCCATGGCGTCCGAGCCGCGAATCACCTCCGACACGTGGCCACGCCGCTCTTCCTCGTAGGTGTCGAGCAGCGACGCATCCGCCGCGCCCGCGAGCACCAGCCCGAGCTTCCAGGTCAGGTTCGCCGCGTCCCGGAGGCCCGCGCAGAGCCCCTGCCCCAGGAAGGGCGGCATCAGGTGCGCCGCGTCGCCCAGGAGGAACACGCGGCCCACCCGCCACTTCTCTGACATGCGGCTGTGGTACGAGAAGATCTTGACGGAGTCGAGTTCCACCGAATCCGGGTCCAGGTAGTAGCCAATCAGCCGCAGCACGTTCTCGAGCGAGCGCGCCGCCTTCAGGTCCGCATCCGGCTCCAGGATGATGTCGAAGCGAATCTCGTTCGGCGCGGTGCGCGCGATGAATCCCCGGCGCACGGGGCCACACAGGTAGCTGGTGAAGTCGGGCTCGGGTGAGGGCGTCTTCACGGTGATGGCCAGCGAGTGCTCCAGCGCCGTCGTCCCCACGAGATTCAGGCCCAGCCGCCGGCGGATGGAGCTGTGCGAGCCGTCGCACGCGAGCAGGAAGCGCGCGCGCACGTTGACGGCACGCTCCCCCGCGACCTCCTTCACGCGGGCGGTGACGCCGTCTTCGTCCTGGACGAAGGACTCCACCTCGTGGCCCAGCCACAGGTCCACGTGCGGGAAGCGCTTCAGTCCCTGACGAAGCACCGCCTCCATTCGCGGCTGCTGGAAGAAGGCCGCGGGCACGTAGCCGAACGGCCGGTCCAGCCGGGTGAAGTCCACCTCCGCCAACGAGCGCAGCGAGTCATTCAGGTACTGCAGCCGCTTGCACGGATAGAAGCCCGCGCCCAGGTCACCCACCAGCCCCGCGGACTGGAAGATGCGCTGCCCCTCGTCATCCACGCTGATGGCGCGGGACTGGCCATGAGGCGTGACTTCACGCTCCACCACCAGCGTCCGAACCCCCTGCTGTCCCAGGAGATTCGCCGCCATCGCTCCCACCGGACCACTGCCCACGATGATGACATCAACGGACTCCGGAGCCATCTCTCCCTCCCGATGCGAGTACGTGCGCTGAGCTGCCTTTGAGTCATTTCGATATCAAAATCAGCCACGACCTGGAATGTCCTGTTTTCACTCGGAAGCCGGCGTCATTCCCTACCCTCCCCCTGCGTTGTCTCTTCAACCCTTCAACGTCGCGCGTGGAAATCCTTGCATGTTTGAGTTTTGACCTTGGGAGTGAAAGGTTGCAGCCGTATCAGCAATCACGCCGGGGGCGCGGCGCGGACGGCGCAAGAATGTCCACGCGTCCCAGGTCCGCGCAGGAAATGCAGACCCCTCCTCGGCGGGCAGGCGGCCTCGCGGGAACACGACATCCCGGAGTGGCTTTTGAAAGATGGCGACCACGTCCGCGGGTTGAGACGGCGACCCTTGTCGGGAAATCGCCACTGACCGCCCGCGTCAACGCATGGCGTCGTGATTTTCGCGACTTGAAGAGGTCGGATGTGCCCGAACACTGCGGCGCGAAGGAGCACGCACATGGAATGGCTTGAGTTCTCCCGTTGGTCCCCGGAGGTCGAAAAGCAGCTGGCGATGCAGGCGGCCCGACTGGGCACCTTCGAGCACCGGGGCCCGCAGGCCTCCCGTCAGTCCGGGGCTGCCACCACCGTGTCGGCCACCTGCCGGCTGAGCACCGTCCTGCGGCAGTTCCCGCGGACCAATCCCTGGGGCCACCCGACCTCGGAGTGCTGACACAGGGCGCCCGCCCCCCCGTGGGTCAGCGGAGGGCGTGCCGTCTCAAGACGGTGCGCTCGACCTTCCCCATGGCGTTGCGAGGCAGCGCGTCCACCCACACGAAACGCGCGGGCGTCTTGAAGCCCGCCAGGGACTGTCGGCACCACGCCGCCAGTTCCTCTTCCCCGGGGTGCGGCTGCCCCGGGCGCGGCGCGACGAAGGCCACGGGCCGTTCGCCCCAGCGGTCGTCCGGGAAGCCCACCACGGCGGCTTCCTGCACGGCGGGGTGGTTGACGAGTACCGCTTCCACCTCCGCGGGGTAGATGTTCTCCCCACCTCGGACGATGAGGTCCGTGCGGCGTGACAGCACGGTGAGCCGCCCCTCTCCATCCAGCACACCGACGTCCTTCGTGCGCAGCCAGCCGTCGCGAACCGCCTCCTGGGTGGCCTCCGGACGCTGCCAGTACCCGGCCATCACCGTGGGCGCGCGTACTTCGATGTCGCCCTCCGCCCCTGCGCCGAGGACTTCCCCCCCCATGCCGACGATGCGCACCTCGACACCCGGCAACGGGGCGCCAGCGGTGCGGCCGTCCGCGTTGTCCGGGCGCTCGGTCGTGACTTGCGAGCAGGCCTCCGTCAGGCCGTACGTCTGGAGGGCTCGCAGGCCCGCGGCCCTCGCTCGTGCGAGGAGGGGCACGGGCACCGGACCTCCGCCAATCAGCGCCCATGCGAAGGAGTCCGGCATGTGCCGGTCACCTCGGGCGTCCAGCACTCGCTCCAGCGTCGTGGCCACGAGGCTCGCGTGGGACACGCCCTCCCCGTCGATGGCCCGGTTGGCCGCATCGGCGTCAAAGCGTTCATGCAGGACGAGGCAGCCTCCCTCGTAGGCCGTGCGAGTGAGCATGGCGATGCCCCCCACATGGAAGAGCGGCAATGTGCCCAGCCAACGCGGGGCTGGATGCGCCCCCAGGTTGGCCGCCGACGCTCGTGAAGACGCCCGGAAGTTACCTTCGGTGAGGACCGCGCCCTTGGGCCGGCCCGTTGTCCCGCTGGTGAAGAGCACGACCCGGGGCGACGACGCCTCCAGTGGCTGGCACGTGGAAGCCCCCGTGGAGACGGCCTCCGCGAAGGACTCGAGTGGCCGGGCTCCAGGGAGCCGCTCCACCAGGGTTCCCAGCGCCAGGCTCAAACGGGGCTGGATGTCCTCCACCATGGGCGCCAGCTCCGCGGACGTGAGCCGGGCGTTGAGCGGCGCCAACACCGCGCCCAGCCGGCCCAGCGCCCAGAAGAGGCACACGGAGGCGGCGTGGTTCGTCGCGAGCGACGCCACCCTGTCCGAAGCGCCGACGCCCTCCGCCTCGAGTGCGGCAACCCATCGGGAGACTTCCGCATCCAGCGCTTCGTAGGACCAGGAGCGGCCCGCGAACGTCAGGGCCTCCGCCTGGGGCTGATGACGAGCGCCTACTCGAATGGGACACAGCAGGACCGACATTCCGTCACCTTGGGGCTTCATCAACGGAGGCCAATCCATGGGCTCCCATGCGTCGAGCCGTCACACCAGCGACTCGGAGCTCAGTCCGAGCCCCGGGGTGCTCGAGAGGCGAATGACGCCTCGCTGCGGATGGTACGGATGACCTTCCGGCTCCTTCGCCAGCAAGCGCCCAATCGCGAGCCCGGAGGCCAGCGCTCCGGATGGCAGCGCCGCCGCGAGGTGTGCCGCGCCAGCCCGCGCCACCACGCCATCAATGGCGCTGGTGACATAGGCCTGCATTCCGAGCCGCGCCGCGCGCATCGCGACCACGAGGCACGGCAACAGTCCGCCCAGCACCATGGGCTTCAGCACCACCGCGCCTACCGCCGGGCCACCGCCCAGCAACGGATCCACCGTCAGCAGCGCCCGGAGCGCATCGGGAGAAGCCAGGGACTCGTCCGCCGCCACCGTGCAGGGGGCGCGGCGCTGAACACGCCAGAGCGCCGCGAGGTCCTCCGGCGGCGTGGGCTGCTCCACCAACTCCAGGCCGTACCAGCCCAGCCGGTCCAGGGCGCGCTTCGCGTCGGGCTCGGACCAGCCGCCGTTCGCATCCAGCCGGAGCTTCACGTCCGGCCCTACCGCGTCGCGCACAGCCTTCACTCGCGCCTCGTCGGCGTCCAGCGGCCGGCCGGCGACCTTCAGCTTCAACGTGCCGAAGCCCTCGGCCACGGCCTGCCGGGCCTCTTCCGCCAGGGCCTCGGGGGTGTCGGCGCCCAGCAGCGCGTTCACCGCCACTTCCGTCCGCGCCTCCTCCGCCAGCAGCCAGCACAGCGGTACACCCTGGCGTTGCGCGAGCAGGTCCAGCAGCGCCAGCTCCAGCGCGTGTTCCGCGGCCGGCATGGCGCCCACTGGCGTCACCTGACGTGCACGGATGCGCACGCCGTCGCCTCGCGCCACGGCAGGGGGGAACGGCGACAACGTGTCCTCGATGGCTCGGACCGAGTCGCCCAGGAACTGGCCCTTCAGCTCGGACAGCCAGGCGTTCAGCGTCACGCCACAGTCTTCGAGCGACTCGGTGCCGAACGCGGGCAGCGGCATCGCCTCGCCCAGACCTTCGCGCCCCTCCTCGTCGACGACGCGGACGAGGAAGCCTTCTCGCACCGCGAGCACCCCGTGAGACGTCTTCAGGGGCTGGCGCAGCTCCAACCGGAGGGGAATGAGCGAAACCTGGGCAATCCGCATGGCCTCACATCATCGCAGGTAGAGGCCCAACGCGAACAGCACTCCAAACACGAGCTGGAGTCTGGCCGTGGCCCCCAGCGCCGGATTCAGCGCGGCCCCCTCCTGATTCAACACCCGCCGCAACGGGGGGACCGCCAGGGGCAGGCTCAGCAGGGACAGGAACACCCAGGGGCTGGCCAGCTTCAGCGCGTACATCGCGAAGGGCGTGGCATACGACAGCACCAGCAGGAGGAGGTACTCCGCCTTCCCCACGCCCGTGCCGAAACGGACCGCCAGGGTGCGCTTGCCAGCCTTCACGTCCGTCGTCACGTCGCGCAGGTTGTTGACGACGATGAGCATGGTGCCGCTGGCGCCCACGGGCACCGCCGCCCACCACGCCGCGGGGTCCACCGTCCCCGCCTGCACGTAGTAGGTCCCCGTCACCGCTACCAGGCCGAAGAAGATGAAGACGAACACGTCTCCCAGGCCATTGTAGCCCAGGGGAAAGGGACCGCCCGTGTATGCGTAGCCGCACAGCAGCGACGCCAGGCCGATGGCGATGATGGGCCAGCCGCCCACCGCCACCAGGTACAGGCCCACGGCCGTGGCCAGCGCGAAGCACACGCCCGCGCCCGCCAGCACGGTGCCCGGCGCGATGAGGCCACTCTGCGTCACGCGCTGAGGGCCCAGCCGTTCATGCGTGTCGGCGCCCTTCTTGAAGTCGTAGTAGTCGTTGATGAAGTTGGTGCCAATCTGGATGAGCACCGCGCCCAGCAGCGCCGCCAGCGCGGGCAGCAGGCGCCCCACGCCCGAGCCGAACGCGAGCCCCGTGCCCACCAACACCGGCACCAGCGCCGCCGTCAATGTCTTGGGACGCGCCGCCATCACCCAGTGCTTCACCCCGGGACGGGGCTTCACCGACAGCGGGCCCGGCGCCGGAACCGATGTGCTCACGACGCCACCCTTCCCTCGCGCGCGGTCATGGGACTGTCGAACTGCGGGGCCTCGTACCAGGGAGTCTGGAGGAACCCGAGGACTTCACGGGCATAAGCCTCCGGCGCTTCCAGGTGCGGCGCGTGGCCACAGCCTTCGAAGGCGTGGCGCCAGACCACCGGCAGCTCCGTGGCCATGCGGCGGGCGATCTGCGTGAACTTCGAATCCAAAGCGCCCGTCAGCAGCAGCGTGGGCAGCCGCTGGGCATGCAGCTCCGGCCAGAAATCCGGCTGGACGCCCAGCCCCAGACACTCGAGCGCGCCCGCGAGCCCCTCCGCCGTGCAGGCGCGGCGCTGTGAGCGCAGCGCGTCCTTGCGCTCCTGCGGGAGCTGGCGCAGGCCATCGAACAGCGGCAATTGCTCCCAGCGGTCCACGAAGGCGTCCACGCCTCGCGAACGGATGAAGGCCGCCAGCTGTCCGTCCGCCTCACGCCGGGCCGCGCGCTCCTGACGCCGATGCAACCCTGGCGAACCGCTCTCCATGATGAGCCGGCCGAAGCGGTCCGGCGCGCGCACGGCCGCCGCCAGCGCCACGCGTGCCCCCTGCGAATAGCCCAGCAGGTCCACGGGCCCCTGCCCCAGCGAGTCCACCAGCGCGACGAGCGCGTCCACCGTTTCCACGAAGGCCTCACGCCCCCGCTGGTCCGGCAGCGGCGTGGCCCCATGACCGGGGAGGTCCACCGCCACCGCGCGCACGTCGCGGCCCAGGAGCGGACGCAGCCCGTCGAAGGCCCTGCGGCTGCCGGTGAAGCCGTGCAGCAACACGAGCGGCCGGGAGCCCTCACCCCACGTCTCGTAAGCCAGCTTCACGCCCATGGTCCTTCTCCCAGTGAGGCCGCCATTCGAGCGAACAGCCGCCGGTGCTCATCCACATTCGCGTTGCGGTCCACGCGCACTTCCACCAGGTGGAGACCGCCCTCCAGGCCCTCGCGCACGGCCGACCTGAGCGCAACGGGCGTCTCCGGCCGGTGGAGCCGGGCGCCCCCCAGCGCCGCCGCGTGGGACAGGTCCACACCGTGCGGCGTACCGAAGAGCGTCTCGAACGTGTCCCGCGGCGCGACCTGCGCGATGGGGAGGAACGAGAAGATGCCGCCACCATCGTTGTTCACCGCCACCACCGTGAGCGGCACTCGCGTGCGCGACGCGGTGACGAAGGCTCCCACGTCATGCAGCAACGCCAGGTCCCCCGTGAGCAGCACCGCGGGCCGGCCCGCCGCGGCCGCCATGCCGAGCGCGCTGGAGACAATGCCGTCGATTCCGTTCGCCCCTCGATTGGCCAGCACTCGCAGCGGCACCGTGCCCGCCGGAGCGAAGGCGTCCACGTCACGGATGGGCATGCTGCTGGATACGAAGAGCGGCGCGCCCGCGGGAAGCGCCGCTACCACCTCGCGAGCGATACGCGGCTCGGAGAGCACGTCGGGCTGCTCCGCGAACGCGGCCTCCAGCGCCGTGCGCACCCGTTGCTCCGCGGCCAGGAAGCCTCGTGCCCACGGCCCCGCGCCGCGCGCGAGCCCTCGCGTCAGGGCCTCACAGGCCGCCACCGCCGAGCCCTCCACCACCGTGGACGCACGGTGCGCCGGGTCGAACAACCCGCCGCCGTCACTGAAGAGGACGATGTCCGCGCCCGAGCCGTCCAGCCACTGCTGAGGCACCTTCGGCGTGAGCCCGCCCCCGAAGCGCAACACGAGCTCCGGACGGTGCGCCTTCGCGAACGGCGCGTGCCGCAACATCGCGTCGTAATAGGACAGCGTGAGCGGGCCGCCGCCGTAGCGGGCCTGCGAGGTGGACTCGGCCAGCACGGGATATCCCGTGGCCTGCGACAGCGCGCTGATGGCCGCCGCGAATCCATCCATCTCATCGCGCGGCCCGCACACGATGACGCCGCGAGGTGTCTCGGCAATCCGGCGGCGCACCGCGTCCAAGGTGGCCGCGTCCGGCACCGGCTCGGGCGGCACGATGCGCGTCAGCGGCGCACCGGCGCGGCCCGACTTCGCGAGCGCGCTCAGGGATGACTCGGGGAAGGGCTCGGCGATGGGGGCCAGCGGCTCGCGGAACGGGACGTTGAGCTGCACGGTGCCCCGCGGCGCGCGACACGCGGTGGCGACCGCGCGGGCAACGGTGGCACGCATGTGAATCAACACCGCGTCATGCGCCTCGGGCAGACCGAGGTCCGCGTAGAAGCGCGCGTGCTCTCCGAAGAAGCGCGCCTGTGGCACGGTCTGCGGCGCGCCCCAGCCCTGAAGCTCCAGGGGCCGGTCCGCCGTCAGCACCACCAGGGGCACGTGAGACAGCGCGGCCTCGATGACCGCCGGGTAGAAGTGCGCGCCCGCGGTGCCGCTGGTCGCCACCACCACGGCCGGCGCGCGCGACTGCTTCGCGAGCCCCAGGGCGAAGAAGCCCGCGCTGCGCTCGTCGATGACGGACCACGTGCGCAGCCCCTCCGTCCCGGCACAGGCCAGGGCCAGGGGCGATGACCGGGACCCCGGACACACCACCGCGTGACGAACCCCACCGCGCACGAGCTCTTCCAGCAACGCGCGCGCCCACAGCACGTTGAGGTTAGCGTCGGACGACATCCCCGCCTCCCAAGGCCCGCAACATGGCCAGGCTCTTCATCTCCGTCTCCCGCCACTCCGAGTCCGCGTTGGAGCCAGCCACCAGCCCCACGCCGACGAACAGCCGAGCCTTCGCGCCCTTCACGCGCGCCGAGCGCAGCGCCACCATCAGGTGCGCCCGCCCAGGCCCCACCC
>NZ_JABFNS010000169.1 GCF_013116825.1 Myxococcus xanthus | reverse complement strand
GGCGGTGTTCCCTCGGGGGGGCTGGCCTCGGCGGCTTTCTGCGCCTCGGCGGCCTTTCGGAGCTGGTCCTTCTGTTCGCGCTCCAGGCGCCGCTCCTCGCGGTCGATGAGCTTGCGCGCGTCCTTCACGTACTGGGGGATGCGCTCGTCGCGTCCGCCGCGCGCCTGGTAGTTGTCGAAGTGGGCGAGGGCCGTCTTGTAGCGCTTCAGCGGCTCCATCCCCGGCGGCTCCACGTCGAGGTAGAGGATGGCCAGGTTGAAGTATGCGTCCGCGGCGCGCGGCATCAGCAGCAGCACCTGCTCGTACTCGGCGCGGGCCCGCGCGAAGTTCCCCTGCCCCCGGTGGGCGTTGCCCAGGTTGAGGCGGGCTGACGCGAAGTCCGGCGCGGCGCGCACCGCGGCCTCCAGTTCGGTGACGGCGGCCTCGTAGTCCTGCGCCTCGTTGAGCATGGCGCCGAAGTTGTTGCGCGCCTCGGCGAAGTCCGGCCGCAGCTGCGCGGCCGTCTTGAAGGACTCCAGGGCCTGGGGACGCGAGTCGAGCGCCAGGTACACCAACCCCAGCGCGTTGTGCGTGGCCGCGTCCTTCGGGTCGATGGCGCGGGCGTTCTCCAGCACCATGCGCGCCAGCTCGTGCTTGCCCTCGCGGTAGTAGACCTGCGCCAGCACCTGCATGGCGCGCACGTGCCGCTCGTCGCCCTTCAGCGCCTGCTTGGCCTCGGCCGAGGCGGCGGCGTGGTTCTTCGTCTGGAGCAGGGTGATGGCCAGCGCGGTGCGCAGCGCGACCGAGTCCGGCTGGGAGGACAGCCGCTCGCGCAGCTCGGCTTCCAGCTTCGCCGTGCGGCCGGTGCGGCCATACAGGCGCGCCAGGCAGTCCCACGCGGACTGCTGCTCGGGGGCCACGTCCAGCGCCTTGCGGTAGGAGCGCTCCGCGTCCGCGGTCTTCCCCATCCGCTCCTGGACGATGCCCAGGTTCGTCCACGCGTAGTCCAGCTTCGGGTCCAGCTCGACCAGGGTGCGCAGCGCCGCTTCGGCCGCGGTCAGCTCGCCCCGGCGCGCAATCTCCACGGCCTCGACGAAGTCGCGCTCGGGACCGCGCGGCGCTTCCGGACGGGCCAGGGGCGGTGACGGCGCCTCCATGGTGGCGCACGCGGACAGCCAGAGGCTGGAGGCCAGCACCACGGAGGTCAGCGCGCGGGCGCATGAGAGACGCGGGCCAGGACTCACTTGGTTCCCTCCCCAGACAGGCGAGGGCCCTCTTGCGGCGTCGAGCGCACGGGGCCGCTGATGCTGCCCACCAGCCCATCCGGGTAGGTGGCGTCCGTGGCGAGCGCCTGCTTGGGCTCCTTGAGCACCGGGTACTCCTTGGGCCGGAAGCGGTTGAGGGACTCCAGCGTGCGGCGCGTCCATTCGTTGCTGAGGCGGTTCTTCCGAGCCTCGGCCAGCGTGGCGGCGTAGCTCTCCACGGCGGCCTCTTCCAGCGCGGTGGTCTGCTGGACCAGCGCGTCCTGGTAGACGACCACCGCCTCCTCGCCCATCCGCTTCACCTCCGCCGGGACGGGCGTCTCGATGATGGTGTTGGCGAAGCGCTCCAGGGCGTAGCCCCGGCGGTAGAGCGCGGCCAGCGTCCACTCCAGCTGCTTGTACGGGTAGACACGCGCGTACGCGGTGTTGACGGACTTCACGCCGTTGCGCTTGGCCGTGAAGCTGCGCTCCAGCGCCTTGCCCTTGCCGCCAATCTTCAGCTTGTCGAACTTCTGGAACTCCAGCTCTGCCAGCTGGAAGCGGCTGTAGGCGGCGGCGTCCGCGGCCAGCGGGTGCGTGTCCGGCTGGAGCTTGCGCCGGTCGAACTCCGCCGCGGACCGCGCCCAGGCGTTCTGGGCTTCGCGCGCGCTGCCCAGCTTCTGGTGGGCGTCTCCCATGCGCCGGTGCGCGTCCACCACCAGCTCCACCTGTCCGGACTGCGAGGCGAACTTGCGCACGAACTCCTGCAGCGCGCGGACCTCGCCACGGGGGTTGCCCTGCTTCTCGTAGATGATGGCGGCGCGGTACTGATTCTTGGGCGCGTCCTCCGCCTTGGGGAACAGGTCCGCGTAGCGCATGAAGGCGGCGGCGGCCTCCGGGTAGCGCTGCTGGCCCTCCAGCAGGCGCGCGGCGTTGAAGAGCGCCGCCTCCCGGTCCTTCGAGCCCGGGTAGTCCTTCACCAGCTTCTGGTAGCTGACGACGGCCTTGTCGAAGTCGTAGGAGTTCTCCGCGTTCACCGCCACGCGGAACAGCGCCCCGCCGGCCAGCGGAGACGACGGGTATTCGCGGTAGATGCGCTCGTACAGCTTCAACGCGGAGTCGAAGCGGCGCGTGTTCTCATGCGCCACCGCGGCGTTGTTGAGGGCCTTGTCCGCGAACTCGTGGCGAGGCGACTCGTCCACCAACTCGATGTACTTCGCCGCGGCCTCTTCGTACTTCGACTCGGCCATGAGCTGGTCGGCGAGCTTGAAGCGGCCGGCGAGCTTGAACTGCACCAGCTGCTTGTGCAGGTCGCTGGACGGGTCGATGACCTTGTCGTTGCTGGCCAGCCGCGCGCTGACGGACTCCACGCTCCGCCAGTCCTCGTCGATGAGGAAGGTCTCGATGGTGAGGTTGGTGGCGTAGCGGGCCACCTCGTGGCTCGGGTACGCCTGGATGATGGCCTCGAAGCGGCGGCGCGCCTCGGGGAAGTCGTCGTGCGAGTAGTGCAGCTCCGCGGCCTGGTAGGCGATGCCGGGCGCCTTCTCTCCAGCGGGCAGCAGGGCCACATAGGCATCCGCGGCGGCCACCAGCTTCTGCTCGGTGGGCGCGAAGGGGCGGGGCTTCACGGCCTGGCCCGGCGGACGCTCCGTCGAGCGCAGCGTCTTGGACTCCGGCACCGTGCCCGCCTGGATGTCCAGCGTGAGCTGCTTCTGCCACGCGAGCACCGCGTTGAGGGCCGCGTCCGGGCGGTGCTTGTTGGCCGTGTCCGTGTCGCGCACCTCTTCGTAGGCGCGCGCGGCGGCGGCGAACTGGAAGGCGTTGTAGAGGCACTCCGCATAATAGAAGCGCATGTCGCCCGCGCTCTTCGTCCGCGGGAAGCGCTCCAGGTACATGCCATACGCGCGGGCGGCGATGTCGAAGGCGCTCCGGGCCTGCTCGAACTTGCCCTCCTGTTTGAAGACCAGGGCTTGCTGATGGTGGTAGGTGGCGCTGCCGTACAGGCTGCGCTCGGCCAGCGCGTTGGCGCGGGCGATGGCCGCCGTGTCGCCCTTGTTCTTCTCGTACCAGGTGCCGCCGGGCTGGTAGAGGTTGGCCAGGGCCTCGGACTCGGCGAAGGACAGGCCCAGCATGCGGTCCCGCTCGTAGGCCTGGACGATGCGCTGCTGCACCATGGGTGCGTCCGGCGCGTCCGGCGCCTTCTGCAGCACCCGGCGATAGGCCTCGATGGCCGGCGCGTGCTTCGTCTGGTCGAAGTAGACATTGCCCAGCCGCTGGTACACCTCGGCCTCGTAGGGGCGCGGGCCACGCTCCGCGAAGAGCGCGTCCGCCCGGGCGATGCCGCCCCACATGTCGTCCGCCAGGGAGATGGCCACGTACTGGAGGGCTTCCTCGCGCAGGTCGCCGCCGGCCGTCGCGTCGCCCTTCGCCACGCGCTGGGCTTCGTAGAACTCCACCAGCGTCAGGAAGGACGCCACCGCTGGCTCGAAGCGGTCCATGCGGTAGTACGTCCAACCGAGCTTGTAGAGCGCCTTGTCGTAGAGCGGGTGCGAGGCGTCGCGCGTGGCGGCTTCATAGGCCTGCGCGGCCTTGGGCAGGGCCTGCGGGTCCTCGTAGTTGTCGAACCAGTACTCGCCGATGCGCACCCAGGACTCGGTGGCGAAGCGGCTCTGCGGGTAACGCGCGATGAGCTGCTGGTACGCGTGGAGGCTGTCGTCGTACTGGTCCTGCTTCTCCAGGCAGTAGGCCAGCAGGTACCAGGCGCCGTCGTTGAGGCGGTAGTCCGGGAAGGTGGCCAGCAGCTTGCGGTAGAGCGCGATGGAGGGCGCGTAGTCCACGCGCGGCTCGGTGGGGAACTCCGCGTCCGGGTTCTTGTCGTGCGCCTCCAGCCGCTCCGCGTAGTCCTTCATCGCCAGCAGGTGGTCGTCCGACGAGCGCTCGTAGTACAGCTCCGCCAGGCGGAACATCACATCCGGCGTGAAGCGCGGCTCGGTGGGGTAGCGGCGCAGGAACTCCTCGAACCGGGCAATGGCGTCCAGCCGCTCGCGGCGCTCCTGGGCCTCCAGGTCCTTGATGCGCTTCTCGTAGGATGCGGCCAGCGCGCCGCGCTTCTGCTCGTAGCGCTGCTCCACCAGCTCCTGCACCTCGCGGTGGAACTCGCGCGCCTCGGACTCGTAGAGCTCCAGCGCGCTGCTCACCTCCTGGAACAGCGCCTCCTGTTCGGGCGTGCGTCCCATGCCCTGGAGGTAGGGGGACGCGGGCGCGGCGGGAGCCTCCGCGGCGGAGTCGGGGCCAGCCAGGGCGAGCAGCGCGGCGAGGAGACGGGAGCGCATCACTCCTTCACCTCGGACAGGACGTCCTGGAACTCGGCGTCCAGCTCGCGCAGGGCCTCGTCCTTCTGCGTGGAGAGCGTCTGGATGGCCGTCGTCTTGTCCTGCTTCTCGTTGAAGGCCACGTCCACCACGCCCACGTCCGCCTTGAGCACCAGGTCGTAGAACTGCTGCCGCACGCGGCGGATGCTGTCGTAGGCGATGCGGCCCACCAACTGCCTGGCGTCACCGGAGACGGTGGCGACTTCGGCCTCGTAGCGCTCCAGGAGCTGCTGCTCGGCCAGGACCTTCTCGCGGATGACGCGGCCCCGGCGCTCCAGCCGCTCGCGCACCACGGTCCGGGCGGTCGTCACGCGCTCGCGCAGGCCGTCCAGCCGGCCGCGCACGCCCTGGGTGCGCCGCAGCGTGGCCAGGACCTCCGCGTCCGCCCGGGGCTCCGCCTCGCGCAGGATGGCGTGCTCGCGCCGCAGGGAGTCGGTATAGGCGACGCGGATGGCGCGCTCGCCGGCCAGGGTGGTGTCCACGGCGTTGCGCTCGTCCGCCAGCCGCGCGCGCGTGACGGTCAGCTCCGCCTTGAGGTCCTTCAGCGTCTGGACCTCGGCCTGCAACTGCAGCAGGAACTCGCGCTCCTCGTCCGGAGGCGTCTGCCGGTGCGTCCGCGAGTCCTCCACCCACTTGCGTATCGAGGCGGCGACGGCGTTGAGCGACTGAAGCTCGAAGTCGAGCCGGTGGGCCTCGCGGTCCAACGCGTCCACGCGCCGCTGCATGCGCTCGCGGCGGTCCTCCAGTGTCTTCAACGAGGTGGGCAGCGCGGAGAAGCGGCGCTCCAGGGCTCCGCGCGCGTGCTGGGCCTCCGTCAGCCGCGCCAGCTCGGCGGGCGTGAGCACGGCCCGCATCGCGAGCGTCTCCACCCGCACCAGCTCCGCCTCCGCCTGGGTGAGGGCGGTGTCGACCGCGTCCGCGCGCGTGTTGGCTTCCTGCAGCTCCGGGAAGGTCTCCAGGCCGCGCGTGTCCAGGGCGTGGAGGATGCGCTGGGCAATGGCCGCGGCCTCGCTCCGGCCCCGGCGACCGCTGTCGATGTCCTCCACCGTCCGCACCGCGTCCGCCACCACGCGCTGCGTGGTGGCGTACTTCAGCACCAGATGCGGCAGCACCGTGCGCATGTCCAGCGGGCCGTCCGCGCGCACCAGCAGCCGGTCGAAGTACGCCACCGGGTCGCTGTGTGAGCTCAGCAACGCGTCCACCTGCTCCCGGGGGGGCCGGAAGGTGTCGATGACCTGGGTATAGGTGTCGGTCGCCTCGTCGTACCGGCGCAGCTTCTGGAGCAGGTTGCCCTGGAGGATGCGGCCTTCGGCGGCGAGCTGCGAGTCGGGCGCCACCAGCAGGAGGATGTCGATGGCGTTCTTCGCCTGCTGGTAGTGGCCTCGGCGCACGTGGACCCAGGCGGATTCGTAGAGGGAGTCGGGGAAGGACTCGCTGTCACGCGGCACCTGGCCGTAGCGGTCCAGCGCGTCGTCGAAGCGGCCCGTCTCGTACAGCAGCCGCCCCAATGACATCAGCGCCAGCTCGCGCACGCGGCGGGCTTCCTCCTCCGGCGTGGGCGCGGAGCGGCGAGGACCCGTCCTGCCCGGAGCGGCCTGGGCGGCCTGGGCGGAGGGCGGGGTGGCCAGCTGCTGGAAGCGGGTGATGGCCGCGGGCAGGTCACCTTCCTGCACGGACAACACGCCCAGGTGGTAGGCGGCCCGGAGCCGGAAGGCGCCGTTGGGCGCCTGCGCCAGTGGCGTGAAGGCGGCGCGGGCCTGGGCGATGCGGTCCACCGGAGACAGGTCCGTGCGCCGGAACAGCCACTTCGCGTGGACGTAGGCAATCTCCGGGGACAGCTGCCCACCGGACAGCGCGCGGGCCTGCGCCACGTAGGCCTCGACACCCTCGAAGTAGTTGAGGCGGCCGGCCACCGTCAGGTAGCGCGACAGGGCCTCGCGGTAGTGGCCGGAGGTCGGGGGCAGGGCCAGCAGCTCGCGCAGATACAGGCGCGCGCCAATGTCGTTGCGCTGCTCCAGGAGCGAGTCCGCCAGGTAGAACAGCGCGTCCGGATAGCGCGGATGCGGGCGGAAGCGCGGGTCGCTCACCAGGTCGTAGAAGAGGACGGACGCCGCCGGCCAGTCGCCCAGCAGGTAGTGGATTTCGCCGTCGGAGAAGCGGCGCGCGAGGGCGTCGTCGTCACTGGGCTCGGCGCGCTGGGTGAACTGCGTCTCCACGAAGCGGAGGTTCTCCTCGACGCCGAGCAGCCCCTTCTCCACCGCGTCGAGCCGCGGCGACAGGTCGCGCGCGGTCAGCGGGGGCGCGGGCACCTGCGCGGGTTCGGCGGAACGGACGGCCGCCGGCCCCAGCAGGACCGCCGAGAGAGCGAGAGCGCGGAGTGACGCGTTCACCGTCTGGCCCTCTACTGACCGGGAGTGGAACGGGTGACGGGCGGCGGCGCGGCGGGCGCGGCCTTGCGGCCGGACTCACGCGCGACGGAGACGTCGTAGCGCACCGCGGGCCGGTCCTTCAGGTCCGTGGTGATGCCGCCCTGCTCGTAGCCCACCACATGCACGGTGGACGTCTTCCCCGGCTCCGCGTTGAAGGTGTAGCTGGACTGCACCTTGAACTTGTAGCCCTCCAGGTAGCTGAACACGCCGTAGCCATTGCCCCGGTACACGAGGCGCACGGCGAGTTGGTGCTGCCCGGGGACGATGCGGCCGTTGAAGACCTCGAAGAGCTCGCGCTTGCCCAGGTCCGTGTGGCCCTCTTCATCCACCTGCGTGTAGACGGGCGCGCCGTCGAGCGCGTACGCCACCGACTCCAGTTGGAAGGAGCCGCCCATCTCGTTCTTGTGGATGATGACGGCGCGAGCGCCCGTGGAGACGTCACCGCCCAGCACCGTCTCCTGCAGCAGCAGCAGGCGGGCCTTGGAGCGGTAGATCTTCTCCTTCAGGTCGACGACGTTCTCCTCCAGCGTCTTCACGCGGATGTCGAACGCCTCGTCCGCGGTCGCCGCGGCCTGTGTGGAGGGAGGAGCGGAGGCAGCGGGCTCCTGCGCGAGCGCCGGCCCACAGAGGGCGGCGCTCAGCAGGGCGAGGAGCGGGAAGGTGGCGGCGACACGCACGGTACGACCTCAGTGGGCAGACGGTCTGACCTGACGGCAAGGGAGGACATAGCACCCTTGCCTGTAGGACGTCTTGCCACGCCGTGGGCGGGGACCGGAGTCGCCCGCCTGGGCGCTTGCTTCAACCACCCTTCTTGAGCTCGGTGAGGACGAGCTTGGCCACGGCCTTGAGCGTGTCGAAGACGCCCACGCCCGTGGGAGCCACGGCCTGGTATTCCGGGATGTTGCGGGGGTTGAGCGCCTTGCGCATCTCCTCCACCGTCACCGCGTTGGGCAGGTCGCGCTTGTTGTACTGGATGACGTACGGAATCTTGTTCAGGTCGTAGCCCTGCTCCGCAAGGTTGATGCGGAGGTTCTCGAGCGACTCCATGTTCGCTTCCATACGTTCGATCTGGCTGTCTGCCACGAACACGACACCGTCCACGCCCTTGAGGATGAGCTTGCGGCTGGCGTCGTAGAAGACCTGACCGGGCACCGTGTACAGGTGGAAGCGCGTCTTGAAGCCGCGAATCTCACCGAGCGACAGCGGCAGGAAGTCGAAGAAGAGCGTGCGGTCCGTCTCCGTGGAGAGGGAGATGAGCTTGCCCTTCGTCTCCGCGGCGGTCTTGTTGTAGATGTACTGAAGGTTGGTCGTCTTCCCGCAGAGCCCGGGCCCGTAATAGACAATCTTGCAGTTGATTTCGCGGGATGAGTAATTGATGAAGGACATGGCTTCCCGGGTTACTCGCTGAAGAGGTTGTCGATATCGTCGTCGGAGATCTCGGCGAAGGGCGACCCAGCTCCAGGACTGTCAGTCTTCTTCACCAGGCTCTCGAAGATCTTCGTGAGCTCGTCGCTGGCCTTCTTGATGCGAAGGCGGACGAGGCCGAGGCTGGTGCGGTTGTCGAAGATGACGACCAGCACGACCCGGCTGCCGACGATGGTCATGTACAGCGAGTCCTTGGCCCCCTCGTGGAACTGGTTGGGGAACTCGTTCTCCCCAATCAGCTTGGCCAGGCCACCCATCGCGGCCACGTTGCCGGCCGTCAGCGAGGCCAGTGACGTGGTGTCGATGTTCTGCGTCTGACCCGCGGAGGAGATGAGCTGCCCGTTCTTGTCGACGAGGAAGACCACCTTCGCGTTCGCGTCCTTGGTAAGCCGGTCGCAAACGGCGTTGATCTTGGTGAACTCCTCTTCGTACATCACCAGTTGCGTGCCCATGGGCGTATGCGCTCCTCAGCGTTCGCTCGTCCCGCTCATGGCGACGCTCCGATGTTTCTAGAGTGAATCCACGAGGTTAGACGAGGCGCTACCGACCATCAGGATGCTTAGCAAAGCGTATCCACTCCAGCAAGAAGCCTTCCGCTTCCTGGAGGTGGTTCCGTGCCCGTTCCCATGCCCTCCGGACGCACTGTGGGGTGGAGGCCACGGATCCGCACCCTGGGAGCGTGGGGCCTGAATGAACCTGTCCCACGGGGTTGGGGGCCTTCCCGGCTTTCTCTATACTCCGCTGCGTTTTGCCGCCCCCGCTTCTCCCGCGTTGCTTCGTGGCGCGCCTGGCGCTGGTGCTCCTCGTCCTGCTTGCCACGTCCCCCGCCCACGCGGAGGAAGTGGCCGAGCACGCCTCGTCGCGCCTTCGCTACGGGCTGTCCCTCCGTGACGGCCGTCAGGCGGATGTAGGGCCCGGGCTCACCTATGAGGGCTTCACGCCGAACGATGTAGCGGCCGTGGGCACTGCGTGGCTGGGCACGTCCTGGCTGGGCGCGTGGGCCGGGTTGCAGCGGGAGGCCTTCGACCTGCGGGAGGGCGCGCTGCGGATCACCGGTGGCAGCCTGTGGCGGGCCTCGGTGGGGCCCCGGGCGCGCGCCTTCCTGGGCCCGGTGCGCGCGGAGCTGGGCGCGGGCTATGGCTTCTCACAGCTTCCCCATTTCGGTGACTCGGCCGAGCCCGCGCTCCTTCGGGGCGTTCGGCATGCGGCGGTGGTGGGCGGCCTGGTGCGCTTTCCGCTGGTGTTGGGGCTGCAGTTGGAGGCGCGCGGTGAGCTGCCTGTCTCTCTGTCGGTGCGCGACGCCACGGGCGCCCGGGCGGAGGCGACGGGGTTCTCCGCCGGTGGCGCGCTGCTGGTGCCGCTGCGGCGAGCGGAGCGCTGGACAGGCACGCTGGTGCTGGACTTCCAGCATGTGCAGGACACCGTGACGCTGGAGGATGGGACGCAGTCCCGGCAGCGCCTGCGGCGGATGGGCGCGGCGCTGGAGCTGGCGTGGCATGGCGGTGTCCGGACGACGCGGCAGGTGCCCGTGCCGGTGGTGGTGCCCGGGAGCGTGCGGTTTCACGTGCTGGACGCGCGGACGGGCGCGCCGCTGCCTGGCGCGCGGGTCATGGTGGAGGGCGAGGCGCACGTGGCGGATGCGCAAGGCCTCGTCGAAGTGGCGTCCCTGCCGCCCGGGCCGGTGTCCGCGCAGGTGACGGCGGAGGGATATGCGTCCGCGGAGGCGACGGCGACGGTGGAGGAGGGCATGCGCGCGGAGCTGGAGGTCCGAGCCGCGCCACTGCCGCCACCGACGGGCGCGCTGCGGGTGACGGTGGTGGATGCGCGGACGGGCGCGCCGCTGCCGGACATTCGCGTGTCGGTGGGCACGGCCCAGGTGCGCACGGACCTGGCAGGGCAGGTGGTGATGAGGGACCTGGCTCCGGGGCCCGTCGCTGTCTCGGTGGCGTCTTCCGGCTTCCAGTCCGCGGATGAAGCCGCGGTGGTCATCGCCGGGCAGGAGTCCACGCTGTCGGTGCCACTGGCGCCGGAAAAGAAGGGGACACGGGCCACGCTGGTGGGACAGGTCCGCAGTGTGCGAGGGGGCAAGCCATTGGCGGCGACCCTCCTCGTGACGAAAGCCCGGGTGCGCGCGCGCACGGATGCGAAGGGGGCTTTCAATGTCCAGGTGCGGGGTGGCACGTACCGCATCACCATCTCCGCGCGAGGGCATCTGTCCCAGACGAAGGTCATCACCCTGCGCGAGGGGGAGCGGACCATCCTCAATGTAGACCTCTTCCCGAGGGGGAAACGGTGAGTGCCCCGCGTCGTTGGTTCCTGGTCCTGCTGCTCCTCGTCGCGGGGTGTGATGATGACGCCGTGGCGCCGCCTCCCGGGCCCTCGGCGGTGGTCGACGCGGGCGCTGGCGAAGTGCTGGGCCGCCTGGAGGGCGTGAGCGGCGACGTGCGCCTGGAGCGAGGTGGCAAGCGGGCGCCCGCCGAAGAGGGGCCCTTGTATGGGGGCGACGCGGTGGAGACGGCCGCGGGGGGTGTGGCCACGGTGCGTTTCCCGGATGGCCGTTCCGTGGAGGTGGGGCCGGACGCGCGCTTCGCGCTGGGTTCGGACTCGGGAGGCATCGTGCTTCAAGTGGAGCGCGGCATCCTGTTGTCGCGCGTGCCCGCTGGCGCGGCGCGCACGGGCCAGGGTTCGAAGGTGGCGCTGACCATCCGCACGCCCTTCGGCCTCACGCGGGTGGGAGCGGATGAACCCAGCGAGGTGCGCGTGCAGGTGGCCGAGGACGCGGGCCGCGTCGAGGTGCGGCTGGGCGCCATCGAGTTCGTGGGCCGCGATGGCAAGACGCTGCGCGCGTCCGAAGGCGACGCGGTGGAGGTGACGTCCGGCCGGACGGAGCTGGTGGCCCGGGGGGCGCGTGTCCTGGAACTGGCGCCGATTCCGGTGACGGTACGGCTGGCGTCGGGGCGCGCGGAGGTGCGGGCCAGGGGAGCGTCGGACTGGCGTCCGGTGGCGAAGCAGGGCGAGGTGCTCGCTCCGGGAGGCAGCGTGCGCACCCGGCGCGGAGGCTCCGCGGTGCTGGCGCTGGAGGGCTCGGCCACGGTGGCGTCACTGGGGTCGGACGCGGAGCTGGTGCTGACGTCGGCGGAGCAGGGCGACGCCTCAGATGAGGCGCGCTTCGACTTGTTGAGGGGCTGGTTGAACCTGCAGCTCGCGCGAGGGCGCACCAGCCGGCTGGTGCTGCCGGGGCTGCAGGTGGAGGGTGGCGGTGAAGCGCGGCTGGCGGTGCGTCGCACGGCCGCGGGCTATCTGGTGGATGCGCTCACCGGACAGGTGACGCTGGTGCGCGGAGACGCCCGGCAGGCGCTGCGCGCGGGGGAGCGCGCCACGGTGGATGCGTCCTCCGCGCAGGCGCCCCGCGTCGAGCCGCTCGCGCCCGCGCCACTGGCCCTGGGCGTCGTCGACGGCGCGGAGGTGTTCCATCCGGGGCTGCAGGATGTGGCCATCACCTGGGAAGGGGAGGGTGAGGCCACTGTGGAGGTCGCGGAGGACGCGGCCTTCACGCGGCCGGTGCTGTCAGGCACGGTGTACCGCCCCTTCATCAACGTGCCCGCGCCGGCGCGCGGCATGCTCCACTGGCGGGTGCGCCGCAAGGATGGGACACAGGTGTCGGGAAGCGCGTCGTTCGCGCCGGAGCGCGCGGTGCGCTCGCTGGCGCGGGTGCGCAACGTGGTGCCCGAGGGGCCGGAGAAGACGACCATCTTCTACCAGGACAAGCCCCCGGCGGTGACCTTCACCTATGCCTCGGAGACCTCCGCGGCGCGCTACCGCGTGGCGGTGTACCGCGCGGGGGCATTGGATACGCCGGTGGCCGAACGCACCGTGACGGAGGCTCGCGCCGCGCTGGACGCCGGTGCGCTGAGTGAGGGCAACTACCTCTGGTCCGTCACGCCGCTTTCCGCCACGGGTGCACAGCTCAAGGGGGGACGGATGAACAAGCTGGAGCTGGTCTACGACAACTCGGTGCCGGTGCTCATGGTGTCCACACCGCGCAACGGGCAGGCCGCGGGCGCGAAGGTGCGCGCGGCCGGTGTCGCACCTGTGGATGCCCGCCTGTCCATCAATGGACGCCCGGTGGCGCTGGATGGCAAACACCGGTTCAACACCTGGGCGGAGCCGGTGGGCTCGCCGCCCGTATTGGTGTTTAAAATGACGCGTCCTGGTGCCCCGGCGGTCCATATGGTGCGCACTCTGAAACAGCGAGGGCCGTGAGGATGTCCCCCCCCCAGACGACCCTGCCCGTGACGGAAACGGGCCTCGTGCCCCTGCTTCAGCCTTATGGCCCGTACGTGCTCGTGCGAAAGCTGGCCGAAGGCGGCATGGCGGAAATCTTCCTCGCCAAGCTGCTGGGCGCGGACGGCTTCGAGCGCAACGTCGTCATCAAGCGGATGCTGCCGCACCTGACGAACAACCCCGACTTCGTGGAGATGTTCCGGGACGAGGCGCGGTTGGCGGCGAAGCTGGCCCATCCGAACATCGTGCAGATTCAGGAGCTGGGCTTCGCGGAGGGTTGCTACTACATCTGCATGGAGTACCTCGCGGGCGAGGACTTCTCCACGACGCTGCGGCTGGCCGGACGCAAGCGCCACTACGTGCCGCTCCCCGTCGTGCTCCGCGTCCTCATCGACGCGGCGCGCGGGCTGCACTTCGCGCACGAGTTCACCAACGAGGCCGGGCAGCCGCTGAACGTCGTCCACCGCGACATCTCTCCGTCGAACCTGTACCTGACGTACCAGGGGCAGGTGAAGGTGCTGGACTTCGGCATCGCCAAGGCCGAGTCGCGGCTCGTCAACACGCGCACTGGCGTGGTGAAGGGCAAGTACATGTACATGGCGCCGGAGCAGGCGCGCGGCAAGGAGGTGGACCGCCGCGCGGACATCTTCGCGCTGGGCGTGAGCCTGTACGAGGCGCTCACCCATGTGCGGCCCTTCTCCCGGGAGAACGACCTGGCGGTGCTCAACGCGCTGCTGCAGGGCGAGCTCAAGCCGCCGCGCGAGCTGCGGCCGGACTTGCCCGAGGAACTGGAGGCCATCCTCCTGAAGGCCATGGCCTTCAAGCCGGAGGACCGCTACCCCACCGCGGAGGCGTTCGCGGACGCGCTGGAGACGTTCCTCTCGGAGCATCTGAGCGGCTCGGGCGCGATGCCGCTCGGCACCTTCTTGAAGGGGCACTTTGGTGAGGAGCGCTTCACCGAGCGCTCACGCATTCCCACGCTGGCCACGCTCAACGCCACGTACGGAGGCGCCGCGGCAGGGGCGCAAGGGCAGGCGCCGGGGGCGGAGGCGCAGGGGACGAACCTGTATGGCGTGCTGGCTCGGGAGGGGGATGCCACGTCCGCCCAGCGCCCCGGCATGTCCGTGCGGCCTTCCTCGCCAGGCGTGCCTGCCCATGGCGCGGCCTCACGGGGGCCGACGTCGCTGGAGCCCACGGCCGGAGTCCGACGCTGGCGTACGCTCGCGGTGGGATTGGCGGGCGGCCTGCTGCTGGCGGCGGCGGGCATCGTTGGATATCGGCAGTGGATGACGACGCCCGCTTCGATGTCGCTGGTGCCGGCCACGGCGCCCGTCGTGGCGGCCGTGGCACCGGAGGATGCTGCCGCTCAGGCTGGCGCGCCGATGGCACCCGTGGGGGCCGCCGCTCAGGCCGGTTCTCTGACGGACGCCGTGGCCCATGGGGCGGGGGGCGACGTGGCCGAGACGGATTCGGCGGGGTCCCCCGAGGATGCCGCTGGCGCGACGGAGAGGGACGAAGCCGGACTTTCCGGCGCTGCGTCCGGTGTCGAGCCGGAGGCGGATGAAGAAGGGGCGGACGCGGCACCTGTGCGGTCGAAGAAGGACGCGTCGCAGAAGCGGGTGACGCTGGGCATCGACGACGTGCAGCGTGTCGTCTCGCGTGGACGGGCGCGCATCACCACGTGCTTCGAGCGCTACAAGGCGGACCTGCCTTCGAGTCAGGGTGAGGTGCAGGTGCAGCTCACCATCGTCTCGTCGGGCAAGGTGCGGGCGGGGACGCGTGGGCCGCTGGCTTCGTCGAGCGTGGGCCGCTGCCTGGAGGCCCAGGCGGAGCGCCTTCGCTTCCCTCCTCACCGGGACCAGGAGGTCACGGTGGTGATGCCTTTCTCGTGGCGGGTGACGCAGTAGCGGCGCGAGGAGGCTCGCGCCGCCACCGCGAGTGGCCTAGAGGTCGCGGCGGGCGGAGAGTGCCTTGGCGAGCGTGGCCTGGTCGGCGAACTCCAGGTCGCCGCCCATGGGCAGGCCCTGGGCGATGCGGGTGACACGCAGGCCCATGGGCTTGAGCAGGCGGGTCAGGTAGAGCGCGGTGGCTTCGCCCTCGACGTCCGGGTTGGTGGCGAGGATGAGCTCCTCCACCCGGCTGTCGTTGAGGCGCTCCAGCAGCTCGCGGATGCGGAGCTGGTCGGGGCCCACGCCCTCCAGGGGAGACAGCACGCCGTGCAGGACGTGGTAGCGGCCCTTGAACTCACGGGTGCGCTCCAGCGCCATCAGGTCTGCGAACGTCTCCACGACGCACAGCACGCGCTCGTCGCGCCGAGCGTCCCGGCAGAAGTTGCAGGTCTCCGCGTCGGTGAGGGAGAAGCAGCGCACGCACAGGTGCACCTTCTCCTTCACCTCGCGAATGGCCTGCGACAGCTCGGCGGCATACTCACCCGGCGCCCGCAGGATGTGGAACGCGAGGCGCTGCGCGGTCTTCTCGCCGATGCCCGGCAGCTTCGCGAGCTGGGCGACGAGTCGATTCAGCGGATCGGGGGTCATCCGGTATCAGGTAATGCCGGGGATCTTGACGCCGCCGGAGATTTTCGCGAGCTCGCGCTGCATGTGCTGACGGCTGCTCGCCAGGGCGGCGTTCACCGCGGCGGTGATGAGGTCCTCGAGCATCGACGTGTCGTTGGGGTCGATGGCTTCCTTGTCGATCTTGATGCTGCGGATCTCCTGGATGCCGTTGGCGACGACGGTGACCCGGCCGTCACCGGCCTTGGCCTCCACGCTCTCTTCCGCCAGCTGCTGCTTCCGCTCTTCAATCTTCTCCGTCAGCTTGTTCGCCTGCCGGATGAAGTAGTTCAGGTCGACGCCAGGCATATGCTTCCTCGGTGCTCGTGGGAGCGGGCGCCACGGACATGGCCCCGCCCCGGCGTGGAATGGGGCGCCACCCTACCGTTGCGCGAGGCGGTTGTCAGGCGCTGTCGTCGGAGGTGTCGTCCGCTGGCACGGCCCCGGGGCGCTCGGGCTCGTAGACCTGGATGTGTTCGATTTCGCCTCCCAGGAACTTGAGCACCGCCCGGACGGCGGGGTGGCTGCGGACCTTGCTGTCCGTGTTCTTCTCGTGGGCGGCGCGCGTCTGTGCGTCCTGGTCGGCCAGACTGGGGCCCAGCCGGGGGTCGTCCGGAGACGCATCCTGGATGGTGAGCTTCACCGGGCGGCCGAAGTGCTCGGCCAGGGCCTTGTCCACGGCGGCCTTGCCCGCGGTGGAGTTGACGGCCATGCGGTGGAAGCCGGCCACGGGCAGGAAGCCGAGGACGATTTCGCCGTTCTTCATGGACATCAAGCGCCCGTTGGACAGCGCCGCGCCCTGCCGGGGATGGGAGGACTTCACCGTCTCCACGGCGGCCCGCCAACGCTCGATGAGGGGCAGGTTGGGGTTGTCCCGGGAGCGGGTGACAGGGGCCGGCGGCGGAGGCTCGGGCTCGGGCTCGTGGATGACGGGCTCGGGCTCCGGCGGGGGAGCCGGCGGCGCGGCGGCGACTTCGGGGAGGCACTCTCCGGAGGCGCAGCCTTCGGGGGAGTTCTCTTCAGGGTAGTAGCGCGCGTCCTCTTCCTCCGCGTAGGGCGGAGGTTCCGGCGGCGGGATGGGCTCGGGCCGGCGGATGTTGGTGACGCGGACGGATGGCGCGGGCTCGGTGG
>NZ_JABFNS010000168.1 GCF_013116825.1 Myxococcus xanthus | reverse complement strand
GAGATGTGTATAAGAGACAGGGAGACGGCGGCGCGCCCAGGGGGCGGCTCGCGGGCCGGGGGCCCAGGGTCTGTGACCGGCCCAGTTGGAGGCGGCGCGGCATGTGACCGCTGGTGAAATAGGACATCGCCACGCGCATGAGACCGCCCAGGTCCAGCCCGGCCTGCAGCAGCAGCTCCTGGGCCGCGCAGCGCACCCGGGCCACGGCGATGAGCAGGTGGAGGCAGTCCGCCTCCTGGGAGCCCACATTGGAGGCGATCTCCCGGGTCTTCTCGCGCAGCTCCCGGAGGAGGCTGTCCGGCTCCGCGGGAGCGGCCGTCAGGAGCTGGAGGATGGCGTCCTCGTCCACGCCTCGCTCCTTGAGCAGCAGCTGTGCACGGTTCTCCACCGTGAAGAGCGCCAGGAGCACGTGGGCGGAGGTGACCCTCTGCACCACGCTCTGTGCGATGTCATTCGCTTCGTGGAGGACCTGCGCGAGGTCCGTGCTATCGACCATTCGAACTCCGGCAAGCGACCAGACGAGCGCAATACACCCTCTTGGGGCGTCCGGCAAAATTTCCGCTACAGGCCGCTACATGTGCCGTAAAGCCCTGGAGTAGAAAGCGTCCGCCAGCGGAATTTGGCTGGCTGCCTGCCTGTTCGGCGCCTTTCTTCGGCTGGCCAGGCAATTGCCTGAGGACGAGCGACGTACATCGCTCCGAGACCTCCATCACCATATGACTTCTCTTGCTCAACCGGCCCGCGTCTTCATCGATCCCCTCGATGGGACCCGTGCTGCCGTCGAGGCGCGCCGCTGGGTGTGGCCTCTCTTCATCCTGGCCCTGTGCGTGTCCGCTTCCGGGACGCTCTTTTCCCTCCGTTGGGACGTCGCGCCTGACGTCATCCGCCAGCTCCAGGGTTCTGGTCAGCTGATGGGGCTGTCGGAGGCGGACCTCACGGACAAGATCCAAACGGAGTCGCGAAAGGCGCTGGTCGGTGGCATCGCCAAGGGCGTCATCCTGATGCCGTTGATGGCGCTGCTCCTGGCCTGCATCCTGTGGGTGGTCAGCTGGCTCTTCGACCGGCCCGCGTCCTTCGAGCAGTTGCTGTCCGCGGCCGTCCTGGCGCTGCTGCCCATCGCGCTCTACCACCTCATCCTGACCCTCTGCGTCGCGGCGCAGCACTCCATTACCATGGCGCGGGTGATGAACCTCGTACCGTCGAACCTGGGAGCCGTGTTGCAAGGCCTGAGTCCGAAGATGCAGCGCGTGGCGTCCACCGTGGACTTCTTCAACCTCTGGAGCACGGGCCTGCTGGGGCTGGGCTTCTCCGCCGCCACCGGGATGAGCCGTGGGCGCGCGTTGCTGCTGGCGGTGGCGCTGTACGCCATGTACGCGGGCATCTTCCTCATCGGCCTCCCCGCCCAGGCAGGTGCGCAATGAACGCCTTCGTGATCGCGGTCGCCCTGGCCGCCGCTCCCTCGGACTCCGGCACACCCATCACCCTGGACCAGGCCCGCGCGGAGGGCCGGCAGAACGTCGCGGCCATCCAGGCCATGCTGGACGTGGCCATCACGGACGAGGACGTGAACCTGTCCCGCTCGGTGCTGCTGCCGCAGATCTCGCTCGATGCGTCGGCCGGTAAGATCTGGTTCGGCCGCAGGCAGGAGTTCACCACGGTTCCGGACCCGGCCAACCCGGGAGGCTTCATCCGCAACGCGGTGGAGACGCCCTCCACCAGCACCCAGAACTACGACCTGGGCTTGTCGCTCACGCAGATCATCTACGACCGCGCCCGCTGGAAGCAGTTGGAGCAGAGCGGCGTGGTGCGTGACGCGCAGAAGGGACAGGCGCGGGAAGAGGCGGACACCTCCGAGCTGGAGGCCATCCGCCGCTTCTTCACCCTGTACCGTACCCAGGCCACGCTCCAGGTGCTGAAGGCCACTGTCGAGCGCAGCGAGCAGCAGGTGGAGCGAGCCCAGGCCCTCTTCCACGCGGGCCGCACGGGCAAGAATGAAGAGATCACCGCCACGGTGAACCTGGGGACCGACCGCATCAACTACACCGCGATGCTCGGGCAGCTGGTCAACGACCAGTCCCAGCTCGCCGTGTGGCTGGCCAGGCCGGGCACCGAGGCGCTTACGGCCCAGGATCCGGGCGTGCTCACGACCGAGCCGCCGCCCGCGCCGTCGGTCAACGAGGCGCTCGCGTCGGCCCGCGCGTACCGGCCGCTGCTCAGGACGCTGGAGCTGCGCATCCGCGCCGCGGAGCTGCAGCAGTCCATTGCCCGCTCGGAGTACCTGCCGCGCTTGATGGCGCAGGGACTCTACAACCGCGGCGGTCCGGACGCCTCGCTGGTGTTCACCGAGCCGCGCCTGCAGAACCGCTTCACCGCGGCCGTCGGGTTGAGCTGGGACCTGTTCACCGGTCTGTCCACGGGGGCGCGCTCCCGTCGCGCCGAGGCGGACATCCGCAAGGCGCAGCTGACGCTGGAGCAGACGGCGCGGGAAATCGAAGGGGAGGTTCGCGCCGCGCACCGCACGCTGGAGGCCCAATTGGAGGCCGCTCGCCTGGCTGCGCAGAACGTCGAGGCCGCTGCCCAGGGACTCGAGATGCAGGAGGCGCGCTTCCGCGCTGGCGCGGGCTCCACCCTGGAGGTCCGCGACGCGCAGCTGAGCCTGACGCGCGCTGAGCTCGCCTTGTTGGAAAACAGGATCGATGTCGAAATCGCCCGCTATTCATTGCAGCGGGCCATGGGCGCCCTGAGCCCGGGAGAGTCGAAATGAAGTGGTGGAAGGGTGCCATTGCTGGCGCGTTGTTCCTGGGGGCTGCGGCCATCACCGCGGGTGGGTTGAAGGACCGTCCTCCGCCGTCGCTCGAAGTCCAGCTGTCGAAGGCCCGCAAGGGCTCCATCACCCGCACCATCACCGGCGCGGGCAAGGTGCAGGCGGCCACGACGGTGAAGATCTCGTCCAGCCTCTCCGGTGACCTGGTGGAGCTGGCGGTGAAGGACGGCGAGTCGGTGACGAAGGGCCAGGTGCTGGGCCGCATCGATCCGCGCCTCTACCAGGCCGCGCACAAGCAGGCCTTGGCGTCGCTGAACGCCTCGCGCGCCGACGTGCAGGTGGCGGAGGTGGAGGTGGGCCGCGCGCAGCTGGAGCTCGCGCGCGTGGAGGACCTGGCGAAGAAGGGCCTTTCGTCCACCGCCGAGGTGGACACGGCGCGCGCCACGAAGAGCACGGCGGATGCGCGGCTGGCGTCCGCCAGGCAGATGCAGGCGCGCAACATGGCCATCGTGGACCAGGCGCAGACGGACCTCACGCGCACGACGCTGGTGTCGCCCATCGACGGCAACGTCATCGAGCTGTCGCGTGAAGTGGGTGAGCGTGTTCGTGGCTCGGACCTGTCCGAGGACGTGGTGATGACCATCGCCGCGCTCAGCGCCATGGAGGTGAAGTTCGAGGTGGGCGAGCACGAGGTGGTGCACCTCAAGCCGGGCCAGCCCGCGGAGATCACGCTCGACGCACTGGAGGGCCAGACGTACTCGGGCTCCGTGGTGGAGATTGCCCAGAAGGCGCTCATCAAGAACGAGGGCACCGAGGCCGAGGTGACGAGCTTCCCCATCACCGTCGCGCTGGACACCCGTCCGCCCAACGTGCTGCCCGGCATGAGCTCCGAGGTGCGCATCTCCGCGGAGACGCACAATGACGTGGTGCTGGTGCCCATCCAGGCGGTGACGGTGCGTTCGGAGCGCTCGCTGCCGGACTACAAGGCGCCCATCGAAGGGGGCGGGCTGACGGCGAAGCGGACGGAGTCGCTGGCCAAGGTCGTGTTCGTGGTGGACAGCAGCAACAAGGCGCAGGTGCGCCGCGTGCAGACGGGCATCGCCTCCGACACGGAGCTGGAGATCGTCTCCGGACTCAATGATGGGGACCGGGTGATTGAAGGTCCGTACCGGACGCTGTCGAAGGAGCTGAACGACGGCGACATCGTGCGTGAGCCGGAGCAGGGCGCGGGAATGAAGGGCGGTCGGAAGTCGTGAGTCAGGCCAGCGGCGCGGGACCGCTCATCCAGGTGGAGAACATCACCCGCGTCTTCCACGTGGGTGGAGAAGAGGTGCGCGCGCTGCGCGGCGTCTCCTTCGGCATCAACCGGGGCGAATGGGTGGCCATCATCGGCCAGTCCGGCTCTGGCAAGAGCACGATGATGAACGTGCTCGGCTGTCTGGATACGCCCAGCAGCGGCCGGTACATGCTGAACGGCAAGGACGTGTCGCGCATGAGCGACGACGAGCTCGCCGTCATCCGCAACGTGGAGATTGGCTTCATCTTCCAGACCTTCCAGCTGCTGCCCAAGGAGACGGCCCTGGCCAACGTGGAGCTGCCGCTGGTGTACCGGGGCGTCAGCGCGAAGGAGCGGCGCGCGCGGGCCACGGCGGCGCTGGAGAAGGTGCAGCTCGCTCACCGCATGCACCACCGGCCCAACGAGCTGTCCGGTGGACAGCGCCAGCGCGTGGCCATTGCCCGCGCGCTGGTGTCCGAACCCTCCATGCTGCTGGCCGACGAGCCCACGGGCAACCTGGACTCGGCGACGGGTGAGGAGATCGTCCGCCTGTTCGAGCAGCTCCACAAGGCGGGCCACACGCTGGTGCTCGTCACGCACGAGCCCAAGCTGGCGGCGCGCTGCCCCCGGGCCATCCGCCTGAGCGACGGAGAGATTGTCGCGGACGGCGACGGCCGCACGGTGGCCATGGGGACGGCGTCGGACGTGCTGAACGCGGGGGGCGCATGAGCCAGCGGTCCGCCTTCCGCGTGGATGTGCTGGAGGGCGCACGCATCGCGGTCTTCTCCCTGAAGGCCAACCGCCTGCGCACGGTGCTGACCACCCTGGGCATTGGCATCGGCGTGGCCACGCTGTTGGCCATCGTCGGCATCATCCAGGGGCTCAACACGTCCTTCCACAAGCAGCTGGCCACCTTCGGCGCGAACACGATGTACGTGTCCAAGTGGCCCTGGATGATCAAGGGCGACTGGTGGAAGTACCGCAACCGGAAGAACTTCACCCTGGATCAGATGCACCGGCTGCGCACGCTGGCGCCCTTCGTGACGGCCATGTCCCCGGCGGTGTCGCGCCTGTCGGACGTGGCGCACGGCGGCGAGCAGATGTCCACCGTGCGCATCCAGGGCGTGACGCACGAGTACCTCAACATCTCCGGCTACGAAATCACCGGCGGGCGCTTCCTCACCGAGGCGGACGACGCGACCACGCGGCCGGTGGCGGTGGTGGGCGCGGACGTGGTGGACGGGCTCTTCCCGGGCGTCAGTCCGGTGGGGCAGTCGATTCGCATCGACAACCGCACCTTCCAGGTGGTGGGGACGCTCAGCCGCAAGGGGAAGATGGTGGGGGAGAGCATGGACCTGCTCGTCTTCATCCCCTTCAAGACGTTCTATTCGAGCTTCGGCAAGGGCCGCAGTTTCGAGATTGCCTTGGCGGTGGAGGATGCCTCGCAGATGCGGTCCGCGGAGGACCAGCTCACCGGCATCATGCGGCGCGTGCGCTCCACGCCTCCGGGGGCGGAGGACGACTTCTCCATCAACCGGCCGGAGGCCATGGCGAAGACGTACGAGCAGCTCACGGGCGCGCTGTACGGCGTGGCCGTGGGCGTGGGGCTCATCACGCTGCTGGTGGGCGGTATCGGCATCATGAACATCATGCTGGTGTCAGTGCGCGAGCGGACGCGGGAGATTGGCGTGCGACGCGCGCTGGGCGCCCGGAAACGGACCATCGTCTTCCAGTTCCTGATGGAAGCCTCGAGCGTGTCCGCGGTGGGAGGCCTGCTGGGGACGACCGTGGGATTGGGCACGGCCAAGGTGGTGTCGCTCATCACGCCGCTCGCGGCGGACGTGCAGCCGATGACCGTGGTGGCGGGGGTGGGCTTCGCCGCGCTGGTGGGCCTGCTGTTCGGCATCTGGCCGGCGGCGCGCGCGGCGAACCTGGACCCCGTGGAAGCCCTTCGTTACGAGTAGCGCGATGCGAGCGTTCCTGGACAATTTGCGGTTGGCGTTGGGCACCTTCCTGGGCAACCCTCTGCGCTCGCTGTTGACGCTGCTGGGCATCGTCATCGGCGTGGCGACGGTCATCACCATGATGGGGCTCATCGAGGGCCTGCGGGTCAAGGTGAACAACGACCTGGGGCGGATGGGGGCCCATACCTTCCAGGTGACGAAGTGGCCCGCGGGCGGCTTCGGGCGCATCAACTGGGCCAAGTTCGCCAAGCGCAAGGACTTCGAGATGCCCGATTCGCGGGCCATCGAAGAGTCCTGCCCGTCGGTGGGGACGGTGGTGCCCACCGACGACGAGGGTGGCCAGAAGCTGGCCACGGCGAGCTCGGAGACGCGGCCGTCGGTCCGCGTGTTCGGCACGCCCGCCAACTACCCGCTGGTGAGCGGGGTGTCGGTGCAGGCCGGGCGCTACTTCAACGAAGTGGAGGCGCTGGACGGCCGCTACGTGGTGCTGCTGGGGACGGACGTGTCGGACGCGCTGTTTCCGGGCATGAACCCGGTGGGCCACGAGGTGCGCATCAAGGGCCGGCCCTTCCGCGTCATCGGCCTGCTCCAGAAGCGGGGGAGCATGCTGGGCATGTTCAGTCTGGACAACCAGGTGATGATTCCGCTGAGCGTCTTCCACCAGCTCTACGGGAAGAAGCGCTCACTGGACATCAGCGTGCAGGCGAAGTCCCCGGAGCTGTTCAGCAAGGCGCAGGACGAGGTGGCCTCGCTGATGCGCCGCCGCCGCGACGTTCCGGCGAACATGCCCAACGACTTCGAACTGCACACGAACGAGTCGGTGACGGCGTCGTTCAATCAGCTCTCCCAGGTCATCACCATCGCGGGCGTGGGCGTGTGCCTGCTGTCCCTGGTGGTGGGCGGCATCGGCATCCTCAACATCATGCTGGTGTCGGTGATGGAGCGGACGCGGGAGATTGGTGTGCGCAAGGCGCTGGGCGCGCGCAAGCGCCGCATCCTGGGACAGTTCGCCACGGAGGCGGTGCTGCTGTCGCTGATGGGCGGCGCCCTGGGCCTGGGCCTGGGCTTCGGGCTGGTGTTCCTGGGCAACTGGATGATGGGCTTTCCCATGCAGGTGCCCCCGTGGGCGGTGGGCCTTGCCCTGTTCATGAGCTGCGGCGTGGGGCTCCTGTTCGGCATCTACCCGGCGGCCCGCGCGGCGAAGTTGGATCCGGTGGAGGCCATGCGGGCGGATTGAGGGCGGTGGTTCCCGGTGACGGGCGCCACCCTTCGCGTTAAGCACAGCCCATGGCGCCTCGCATTGGAACGCTCTGGGACTCCGTCGGAAACACCCCGCTGCTGCGCATCGGCTCGCTGAGCCGGCAGACGGGGTGTGAAATCCTCGCGAAGGCCGAGTTCATGAACCCCGGCGGCAGCATCAAGGACCGCGCCGCGAAGGGGATGATTCAGCGCGCGGAGGCGCAAGGCCTGCTGAAGCCGGGCGGCGCCATCTTCGAGGGCACCGCGGGCAACACCGGCATTGGCCTGGGGCTCTTGGGCCGCGAGCGCGGGTACCGCGTGGTCGTCACCATGCCGGACAACCAGGCCCGCGAGAAGTACGAGCTGCTGGAGGCCATGGGCGTGGAGGTCCGAAAGGTCCCCGCGGTGCCCTTCGCCAATCCGAACCACTTCTTCCACCAGGCCCGCGTGCTGGCGGAAGCGCAGGGCGGCTTCTGGGCGAACCAGTTCGAGAACCCGGCCAACGGCGACTACCACTACGAGACGACGGGCCCCGAAATCTGGGAGCAGTGCGAGGGCCGCGTGGATGTGCTGGTGGCGTCCGTGGGCAGCGGCGGGACGATGGGCGGCGTCAGCCGTTACCTGAAGGAGAAGAACCCCGCCGTGCGCGTGGTGCTGGTGGACCCGCCGGGCTCGGGCCTCTTCACCTACGTGCGCGAAGGGCGCATGGAAGGGCCCGGTTCATCCATCACCGAGGGCATTGGCATCATGCGCCTCACGGAGAACTTCCGCCGGGCCCGCGTGGATGAGGCCATGCGCCTGGGGGACCAGGAGATGGTGGAGATGCTCTATCACCTGGCGCGCGAGGACGCGCTGGTGGTGGGCACATCGGCGGCCCTCAACGTGCGCGCCGCGTGGGAGCTGGCGCGACGTCATCGGGGCGAGGGGCTGCGCATCGTCACCTTCCTGTGCGACCACGGCAGCCGCTACGCGTCGAAGGTGTTCAACCCGGAGTTCCTCGCGTCCAAGCAGCTGGAGGTCCGGCCGCTTCCAATGGATTGACAGTGCGGGGTACGACGCCCGACCGGGCCGCATCGATTTCAACGGTGCGTCCCGGAGAGGGGGCCGAGGCTGCTACATGAGCGGCGTCGGGCGGATGGAGAGCGGCGGCGCGTCCAAGGGCGCCTCCTCGGGACGGCGCGCGTAGGCGAGCATGCTGCCGCCGTCCTCGGACTCGGCGAAGAACTGCTCGATGGGGCCGAAGAGGAAGTCCAGCTCGTCGTCCGTGCACGTGGGCAGGTAGACGCGGAGCACGCGCGGGTCGTAGTAGCGGAACACCAGCGGCTTGCCGTTGGCATCCCGGACCTTGAGGAAGCGCCGCAGGTGTCGCCGCAGCGCGTCCGGATGCGCCGGGCTCTGTACGAAGATGCCCCAGCTCTTGCCCCAGCCCGCGGCGAGCAGCTGTTCCGTGGCGGGCGCTCCGGGCCGCAGTTGCACTAGGTAGGGCGCCACCTCCACCAGCTCCGGCGGCAGCTTCCCCGCGTAGAGGCAGCTCTGCGTCAGGCCGCAGGTGAGCACCAGCCGGTGGATGTTGGGGGCCCGCGCCCCGTCCAGGATGGCGTAGAGCGCCGAGGTGGGCGCTTCCTCCGTGGCCTGACGCACCCACTGCAGCAGGCCCGGGAGCTGGGGGACCGGTGCGCTCACGCCGCGGCCCGTTGCTTCTGCTTCTCACACTCCTCGCAGAACGGCACACCCGCCGCCGCGGCCTGGCGCAGGGCTTCGGCCTGCCGCGCCGGGTCGGGGAAGAGGGTGAAGACCTCCACGGGCGGGCGCGCCAGGGGGATGACCTCGGGCTCGGGCCGGGGGGGCGGCAGGGCCGGTTCCGGCCACGCCCAGGCGGCGGCGCGGCGCTGTACGCGCAGGGCCACCAGCTCACGGCGCTCCAGCGCCTGCACCAGCCGGTCTCGCACGCGGGCGTCCAGCCGGGCGCGGTCCAGCGAGCTGACGTTCCACGGAAGGATGCCGCCCAAGGCCTCGTACATCTCCAGCAGGGGCCTGCGGGCGGAGGTCAGCCAATGGTCGAGCTGCCAGGTGATGTGCTCGGCCGGGACGCACTCCCGCTCGTCGAGGGCCGTCACGGCTCGCATGACGAGCAGTTCGTATTCTTCGGCTCCAGAGCGGAGCCGCCAGGGGCCAGGGAAGCCGATTCCAGGGACGGACATGACGACCTTGTCGGGGCTTCAGGGAAAGGGCCGCGTCCAGGACGCGGAATGGACGCAGAGTGTACCCGGGGCTGGGTGAAGCTGCATCCCGGCCTGCACGAAATCTGCACGAACATTCCTTGGCCGCCGCACAAGGGGGCCATCACCGTTGCACGGGGGGCGCACATCCTGCGCCCATGAACGCACCTCCTCCGCTGCCTCCCCGTCCGCCGCGAGCGCCTGAAGGCGCCCTTCGCCGGGCCTTGCGCTGGCTCGTGGCCCACCACGTCTTCGGCAGTCTGGTCATCGTCGTCTTCGCCACGGCGGTCATCGCCGGGCAGGTGGCGGACCGGACGGCCTTCGCCAATTCGGAGCTGGCCGCCGGGGTGGAGGACCGCTGGGGCGCGCCCGTCACCCAGCCCGCGCCGTCCCTGCGCTACGTGCACAGCGGCACCATCTTCACCGAGCTGAAGCCGCTGCCCTTCGACCGCCAGCACGTCGAGGTGCAGGCGAAGATGAACTACCGCAAGCGCGGGCTGCGCTACTTCTCCGGCTTCGACTTCACCCTCAGCGCCGACTACGCGGTGGTCAACCGCGAGAGCACCGATATCGACGTGGCGTTCATCTTCCCCATGGAGATGGACAAGTCGCAGGTGCTGCTGTCGGAGCTCCAGTTCCTGGTCGACGGCACGGAGTCCAGCCTGGACCTGGGCGAGTCCGGCAACCGGCTGGTGTGGACGGGCCGCATCGCCAAGGGCGCCACGTCCCGCTTCACCATCCGCTACCGCGCCCGGGGGCTGAACTCATTCGTGTACCGCCTGGATCCAGCGCTGCCCGCGCGGGACGTGCGCGTCCACGTCGCCGTCGAAGGAGGGGAGAACTACGACTACCCGTCGGGTGTGCTGGCCGCGTCGTCGGTGAACACCTCGGCCGACGCGGTGACGCTGGATTGGGCCTTCCAGTCGCTGGAGTCGGGAGTGAACCTGGGCGTCATCCTCCCGTCGGAGAAGACGTTCGACGCGCTGGTGGGCACGATGGCGACCCGGGCCTGGGTGCCCTTCCTGGGGCTGCTCGCACTGCTCGCGGCCCTGGGGTTGCGCCACCGCCGCTCGCTCGCGCTCCACGAGACGTACCTGCTGGCGTCCGTATACGGCTTCTTCTTCGTGCTGCTGGCGTACCTGGCGGCCTTCATGACCTTCTACGCCGCCTACGCCCTCTGCGCGGTGGGCCTGGGCGCTGCGGTGGTGGTGTACGTCCGCTGGCTCTTCCCGAAGGAGCGGACGTCGGTGCTCGCGGGGCTGTGGGGCGCCACGCTGGTGGTCCCCACCGGCGCCGTCATCCTCCAGGGCTACACCGGCCTCATCTACACGCTGGAGATCCTCGCCGCGCTGCTGGGGCTGATGGTCCTCTCCACCCGCGCTGGTGTGCGGGCCTTCCTCTCCGACTTGTCCCTGCCCGGTGAGCCTCCGCGCGCCGCCGCGGCTCCCGCTGCCTCCACCCCTGTCACCCCGGAAGCGAGCTGATTCCGCCATGTGGACCGTACCGCTCTTCGTTGGACTCCTGCTGACCACGGCCGATGGCTCGGCCGCCACGTCTCCCTCCGGCACCGCCACCGTGCCGCTTCAGGAGCTGATTCCCCTCTACGCGCAGCGCCAGGCGGCCCCCGCTGAAGCACCTCCGACGGAGGCCCTGGTAAAGAGCCAGCTCAAGGGCCGGCTCACGGCGGATGCCCTCTTCGTCGACGGACACTTCGACGTGGAGGTGCTCACGGACGGGCGCTGGACGCAGGTGCGCCTGCTCCAACTCGACGCGGACACGTACCCGGTGTCGTTGCCCTCGATGGAGGAGGGCACCGTGGGCGTCGTCGACGGGTACCTCTGCCTGCTCACGCGGAAGGCCGGGCGCTATGTCTTCGACGTGGGCGTGTCCATCCGCTCGCCCGGAGCGGGGCCGGAGCGCCGGGCCCAGCTGCGCTTCGGGCCCCACGCGTCCCCGGTGCCGCTGGCGCTGGAGGCGGACACGTCCGTCTTCACGCTCACCGAGCCGCTGGCTTCGATGGGAGGCGAGTCCCACGCCGTCTATCCCGTCCAAGGCATGCTGCGTGTCAGTTGGCGCGCGGCGGTGGCTCGGGTGGCACAAAGCCAGAAGCAGCAGGTTCGCCCACCGCTCGAGCCGCGCATCTCCGAGGCCACCGCGTCCTGGGTGTCCACGCTGGAAGGCCGAGCCACGCTGCGCGTCAGCTATGCGCTGAGCCTGGACCGCGAGCAGCCGCTGGAGCTGGTGCTGCCGGAAGGACACCGGCTGGAGCGCGTCACCCTGAATGCCATCCCCGTCCCCGTGGAGTCGGAGAGCGGCACGCTGGCGTTGAAGGTCGCTCCGGCGCGGCTGGGAGAGACGGGCGGGACGCTGGAGGTGGTGCTGTCGCGAGAGCTGGGCGTGTTCCACCTCTCCGGCCGGTTGAAGCTGGCGTTGCCGCGAGTCTCCTGGCCGGTGGCGGAGCTCCGCGCACGCGCGCACTTCCCCGCGGTGTTCAACTACCGGCGCGAGGGCGGCAGCCTGGAGCAGTACGAGTCGACGGAGGCCGTGGCCGCGGAGGCGTCGGGCCTGCCCGGAAAGGCGCTGCACTTCCGCCAGTTCCTGGTGGCCGCGTCCTCGCCCACGCTGGAGCTGGGCTACTCCGTGGACATCTCCGACAGCTACTTCCGGTGAAGCCGGGGCACGGGCGCCACCACCGCGAAGGTGGTGCCCGTGTCGGAAGGAAGCAACTCCAACCTCGCGTGGAAGGCGCGCAGCATGGACTGGGCAATCGTCAGCCCCAGGCCCGTGCCGCCGCGCTCGCGGGCGGTGGTGAAGAAGGCGTCGAAGATGCGCGCACGGTTGGACTCGGAGATGCCCTTGCCGCGGTCCTTCACCACCACGCGGACCAGGTCCGCCTCCGGTGCCTGCTCCACCGACAGATCCACGCGGACGGCGTCGCCACCGTGCTGGCGGGCATTGGTGATGAGCTGCCACAGCACGTCTTCGAGCACCTCCTGCGGGAGGCTCACCTTCAGGCCCGCGGGGGGGGCCGTCACATGGATGTCCGTGGCACCGTCGGCGCGGGCGCGGAGGGCGAGCCCCTCCAACAGCGGGGCCAGCTCCACCTGCGCGGGCGTGGCCGTCATGGAGTCCGCCCGGGCCAGCTCCAGCAGGCGTTGCACCAACCGGGTGAGCCTGCGGGCATCCGCGTCCACGTTGGCGAGGAACCGCGCGCGTTGCTCGGGGGACATCGCGTCGGCGCTATCGCGCAGCAGCTCCACCGCGCCTTGGATGGAGGCCAGCGGCGTCTTGAACTCGTGTGACACGTTGGCCGCGAAGGAACGGATGTACTGGTTCCTGTCTCGCAACGCGGTGGCCATGCCGGCCAGGGACTCGGAGAGCTCGGCCAGCTCGGCCACCACGGGACGCGCCATGGGCTCGAAGCCCGCGGGGTCACTCATGGCGATGGCGCGCGTCTGCTTCACCAGCGCGCGCACCGGCCGGCCCACCAGCGCGGCGGCGGCCAGCGACATCAGCGCCACCGCGCCGAGCAACACGAAGCCGGTGGCCGTGAGGTTCCACCGGTCCGCGTATGTCGCCTTGGCGAACGTCATGGGCGTGCGCGTCAGCACCACCGCGCCCCAGACGCGGTCGCCGTTCAGCACGGGCAGCGCCACCGTGACGCGGATGCCGGTGTCGCGGCTGAGCGATGCCAGTGGGGTGTCCTCGGGGTCGGCGACGCGGCGGCGCAGCACGCTGACGGGCTCGCCGCGCAGGGCCCGCTGAACCTCCGTGCGGTCCGCCAGCGTCGTCCACAGGAGGGCGGGGCTGCTGCTGGCCACCACCACGCCCTCGGTGTCCACCACGCGGATGCCGGCCAGGGTCGCCGCACGCACCTGTTCGAGCAGCGGCGTCAGCTGCAGTCCGGCCGCCTGTGACAGCGGCTCCGCGGGGACGCGCGAAGGCCGAGGCGTGTCGCCCGGCGGCAGGGAGGCATCCGAGGCCCTGAGCGAGGGGAGGATGGGGCGCAGGCGCGTGTCGTCGGGAATGGGGAAGGGCCAGGGCGCGGTGCGCTCGCGGCCGTATGCGCCCTCTGGCACGGTGGCGCGCAGCCGCTCGCGGAAGACCTCCGCGATCACCGCGCCCTGGGCAATCAGCTCCGACTCCGTCTGGCGGATGAGCTGGTTGTCGTAGACGCGCACGAAGGCGAGCCCCGCCAGCGTGAGGACGAACCCCGCGACGCCCACGGCGGCGAACACCAGCCACAAGCGCGGGCGCGCGCGGCGCTCAGGGGAGGGCGAGCCGATAGCCAAGGCCATGCACCGTCTCGATGACGTCTCCGCCCGCGCTCGCGAACTTCTGCCGGACCCGGCGCACATGGCTGTCGATGGTCCGGTCGCTGACCACCACGTCGTCGTAGACGCGGTTCATCAGCTCATCCCGGGTGAACACCTTGCCGGGGACTCGGAGCAGCGTGGCCAGGATCTGGAACTCCGTCACCGTGAGCACCACTTCCGTGTCCTGCCACCATGCGCGCCAGCGCTCCGCGTCCATGCGCAGCGGCCCCCGGGACTGCATCCACGCCGCTGGCGCTTCGACCTCCGGGGCCGGCGCGGGCCGTACGCGCCGGAGCACCGCCTTCACGCGCGCCACGAGCTCGCGCGGGCTGAAGGGCTTGGTGAGGTAGTCATCGCCGCCCAGCTCCAGGCCCAGGATGCGGTCGACCTCGTCATCCCGCGAGGAGAGGAAGACGATGGGCAGCTCGTGCTTGCGCCGGACCTCACGGCACACGGCGAGCCCGTCCAGCTCCGGCATCATGATGTCCAGGACGATGAGCGCCGGGAGGACGCGGTCGACCTGCGTCAGGGCGGCGCGGCCATCGGCGGCCTCATCCACCCGGAAGCCTCCCTGCTCCAGCGCGAAGCGGACGATTTCCCTCAGGTGAGGATCATCGTCGACGACCAGGACTGTGGGAATTTCGGCCACGGCTGCTCGGGAGGGGAGGGTTGCGACGACTGCCGCACTCTACACCCGCCCGGGCCCGGGAGACGGCCGGGGCGCAACCCCGGCCGTGACTACGACGACCGGCGTGAGCGCCGGCGGGGCCGCGGAATCGCAACCGCCGCGGCGAATAGGAGAACCACTGGAATGAACACGAGCATCGTCTGCGCCGTCACCTTCGCCCCCATCAAGGAAGTGCCGCTACTATGGCGGGTCGGTCTGACGTATCGCCGAGGCAATCCTGAAAACAGGTTTTGACGGGACGGTGACAGCGCCCGGCGTCAGATCAGCTCGCGGGTGATGACCTCGGAGCGTTCCTGGTCGTTCCAGGTGACCTTCCGGGTCTCCCGGCCGTTGAAGTAGATGGCCTCCCGGTCGTTGATGAGCTTCCGGATGGTGATGCGGGCGACGGACTGCTGTTCGTCCACGCCGTGGGTCAGCTCATATCGGGCGACGTCATGGGGGAGCTCGCCCAGGCGGAGCCGGACCTCGCCCAGCATGTCCACGTAGTCCGCCAGCGCCTGCATCTGCCCCAGCGCGCGCCGCATCACCGTGCCCGTGCGCTTGCTGAGCACCCGGTCCCAGAAGAGGTAGCCCGCGCCCAGCGTGGCCGTGCTGGTGAAGAACATGAAGAAGGTGAGCGCCGGATCCAGGTACCGGTTCTGGGTGAGGCCCTGATGCTTCGAGGCTTCCACCAGGATGTCCTTCATGGCCTCCACGGCCGTGCGGTGGGCCAGTTGCGTCCACTCCCGCGCATCGCGCTCCGCGCCCAGCAGCAGCCAGCAGAGGCCCAGGTGCAGGGCGATGAACGACAGCCGCGCCTTGTCGCGCTCGGTGCCCAGGGCCTCCGTGAAGCAGCTCCGCGCGGACTTCAGCCGCTCCAACTGTTCGTCGCGGGTGGCCTGAGGGGCACGCACGGCCTCCAGGTGGAGCCGCCCGGCCAGGAAGGGACCTTCCTGCAGCGGCCGGACGTCGCGATGCAACCCGCGAAGGAGGGTGAGTTCTGCTTCGTGAAGGCCGAGGAGCGTCTCCAGCAGCGTGACCGCGGCGGGCGCCTGAGACCTGCCGCCCGCGTGCGGTGGAATCGCCAGGACGAGATCATCCCACTTGGCCATGTGCGGACTCCGTGTGGCTGGGCGATGCAAGACGTGCGGCAAGCCCCCTCACGGATCAGTCTGCCACAACCTCCACGCCATCGAAGAATGTGGGCCGCAGTTCACGCGAGAGCGGCATTCTTCAATGCGACGGAGTGGCTGGCTTTCAAGCTCGGTAGAAAAAGCCAGTCATTGTCTCGAAATGGCGTGAGTCTGTTTTTACTCCCCCGTGCCGTGCACCGCGAGTGGCTCAGCCCTGGTCCGGTGGAGGCGCCATGTACATGCGGAAGCGCGTCACCGGCCGGTAGCCCAGGCGGGTGTAGACGGGCTCGCCAGCGCTCGTGGCGTGGAGGACGGTGCGCTCGGTGCCCCAGTCCTGATGGGCCTTCGCCAGCGCATGTCGCATCACGGCCTCGGCGGCACCTTGCCGGCGGTGTTGCGGCTGGGTCGCCACCAGGGCGACGTACGCGGCGGCATCCACGCGCAGCACCACCGTGCTGGCCGTGGCCTCTTCGTCGCGGCACGCCACGAAGCCCTGGCAGTCCGGGGTGTAGAGCGTGTCCTCGTCGAAGGCTTCACGGCCGAAGTGGCGCGGGACGTCGTAGGCGTTGGCGTTGATGTCGGCCACGGCCTGCCGGCCCCAGGTATCCGTGACGGGACGCACGGTGAACGGAGGCCGCGGGTGAATGGAGGGCGCCAGCCGGTCCGCCACCATGCCGGTGACGTCCATCTCTGACTTGAGCCCGTACCAGGCGAGGATGGATGGCGCCTTGTCGCGCACGGAGGGCGCCAGCCAGTCGTCGCAGACGACGAAGCTCCAGCCATGTTTGCCGGCGGAGAAGTAGCGCGCCGCGGAGGCCGCCGCGGCCGCCAGCGCTTGTTCCGTTTCGACGGGCGCGCGCAGGAAGGCGGAGTTCATCATCGACCAGGCGACGTGGCATGCGGTGATGTAGACCTCGGGTCGCTCCACCACTTCACCCGACTTGCTGCCCAGGGCGAACAGCCTCCAGGCTCCACGGAACTGCGCGTTGGACTCATCTATCTCGACGCGTGAGGGGGCGGGC
>NZ_JABFNS010000167.1 GCF_013116825.1 Myxococcus xanthus | reverse complement strand
CACCATCCGCTTCACCATCTCCGCCTTGAATGCATCCGTGTACGACACAGCTACCTGCCTGTACTCGCCCCCGGGGTGGTCAGCTCGGCCGGTCAGCCGAGGCGACAACTTCCCTGACACAGGGGGGTCTCCCCAAGCGGGTTCGGAGCTGGCGAGAACGTCTCACGCCGCGAAGCGCCTGGGGTGTCGCCCCCCCTCATCAGAGCAGGGTGCTCTCGAGGAGCTGAAAACCCGTACCAATGCCTTGCACATTGGTCAGCCGCAGCAATACCTCGCCCGATGGGAGCTGCCAGTAGACGTCCGCGCGTGCGTAGTCGTCCGGGAGGAGGCGGGGATAGGCCATGAACTCCGTCCAGGTGCGGCCGTCCGCGCTGATGAAGACGTGGGCGGCCTCGTCCCCAGGCGCGTACACGTCCCCGCCGGTCTCTCGTGTGGTTCCCATCAGGAATCCGCCACCGCGAAGGCGAAGCACGGAGTAGCTGGGCCCGGGCAGTCGTGTCATCTCTATCATCTCGTCGTTCGTCCCCACGAGACGGATGCTGGGAAAGTCCGGTCCGTACAGGGTATCCGAACCGAAGAGCAGGCCCGGCGGAGTGATGATGCCGTCCACCGCGACGCCCCGGGGACCATCCACCACGGCGCTCCACGTAACGCCGTCGTCCACCGAGCGCAGCAAGCCTCCGCGGGCGTCGCCCATCATCGCCCACAAGACGCCCTGCTCCGCGTCCGCCACCAGCGAGTGGCAATGGCGGCGTCCGGTCAGCGTGGCACGCACCTTCCAGGTGGCGCCCCCGTCCGTGCTCGCCCAGATGCGGATGGGCGACTCGATGGCAAACACCTGGTATTCACCAAAGAAGACCGTGCCGTGCAGTTCACGGATGTTGCCTGGCTGAAGCATGCGGAACAGCCCAAGAGGCAGCACATCGCTCCAGGTAGCGCCGTTGTCCGTGGAGCGAGCGAGCGCGTGCATGCCATCATGGGCCAGGGTGTCCGCGAGCAAGGTTCCGTCCTTCAGCGACGTCATCACCTGGAAAGCAGAGCCCTGCGGGTGGCGACCGCGCAGCTGCCAGGTGCGCGCGTTGTCCGTGCTGGCCCACAGGAGCGCACGGCCCGTCTCACGCTTCACTGCGAACACGGTGCCAGCGGTGTCCACTGTGAGCACCTCATGGCTGGAGTTCGTCAGTGTCACCTTGAGGGTCATCTTTCTGAAGGGCTCCTCGGGAGGCTCGCGTCCGAGCCGCCGCGCCACCTCGGCCCCCATCCAAGCCTGGGCCCGTTCGGAGAAGCCTCCGGTGTCATTCTGCGCGTGGGGTTGGCAGCGCTCGGGATTGCTCGGGTCTCGAAGCAACACGTCGAGGTCCACGACCTGGGCCGCTGGGATCGCCGAGCGCAGCCAGTCATTCACCACGCGCCGAGCGCTCCGGGACGGCTCCCCGCTGGATGGCGAGGGGCCCTGGGGCGGGAGCGTTCCAGCATAGACATGACATCGTGAGCGCAGCCGCGATAGCAGCACATCCAGCGAGGACAGAAGCGTGGACGTATCGACGGAAGGCGCTTCGTCACCGCCCAGCAACACCAAGCAGTCCGTGACACCCGCGAGCCGCAGCGTCCCCGCGTCAAGCGCCGCGACCACCGAGGCGATGCTCTGGCCTTCCTGGCTGAGATTGAGCACCGGCTGGCCGAGAAGACGCTCGGCCACGGCGGGCCAATTCTCCCGAAAGTCGCCGGTGGGCGCGCCCTTGCCCGCAGCGAACCCACCGCCGATGAGAGCGATGGTGCGTGTCGCCTTGGCGTCCACCTCGATGCCGCCGAGCCCCACGAGTCGATTCTGGGCCTCTCCGAATCGGCCAGGCTTCCAGGAGTGGCTCCCCTCGGCCGCGTAGCTCTGGGGGAAGAGGTCCATTTGCCCCTCGGCGATTGCGCCCTCGACCTCGAAAGAGATGGCCAGTTCCTCACGGAAGCTCACGGGCAGTGCCACGGCGTCACTGTGCACGGCCTGGCGCGCGGCGATCAGGGCGTCTGGGGCGCCCTCGAAGGTGAGCGGCAAGGGGGCGGACACGAGCGCTCCATTCGCGTCCGCACGGGCCACGGTGGCCGCATGGATTCTCAGCGCGTCGTCCCCCGCGAAGAAGACGAAGCTCAGCCGCTCACCTGCGCGCGCCACAGGTATGCGGAAACGAAAGGTCGTGCGCTTCGCCACGGTTCGCGAGCCCGGCAGCGATTGCTGGAAGGCCAGGGGGAATATCTGCCGTCCGGCATCGTCCGGTGGCACTTCACCAGGAGATGGCTCTTCCGGCTCCAGAGGGTGGCCGCCATCGGAAATCGAGGGCTCGACAGGAGCAGGAGCATCGGAGGCAGGCGGCGGCGGGTCCATCCCTGGGGGCGAGTTGCATGCCACTCCGATGCAGAGCCCCCACCCAACCAGACACATCGCCCATGAATTCCATCGCAGCGTCATGATTTCCCGTTCCTCCCCGCAGACGCCCGGGAAGCTGAGCAAGGGAGGCGTCGAAAGCCAGTGCCTTGATGGGACCATGTCCGTGTCGGAGGCCAGGCAGGACGCCTATCTCGCGAGGCAATGACAAACGGGCCCTCAGAGGGAACATCACCTGTGCGGCAGTCAGCATGGCAGCAAGCCCCGGCGCACCTCGACAAACTCGACCAGGAAACAGACGCGTGGAAGCGACGGGCCAACCGTCAGCGGCTCCGAATCCGCTGGCTGTTCACTCCCTCAAAGTCTCCGGACGAGGTTCGGCTACGCCCTACCAAGAGTCCCCCGGTCATCAGCGGGCGTGGTCGAACCTCAGAGCCGTGGGCACCTGGAGGGATGGGGAAGCCCCCCAGCGGGCCTGACGGACGCGCAGCGGCACAGGCCGAGCCGTTACTGGAGGATTTCCATTGACGGGACGATCGGCCACCACGGCCCCCACGTCGACGCGTTCTCGATGCACTGCGGCACGTCACGCGGGGAGCCTTCTCCCGGCGGATGCCGCCGCACATGGAAACGCGCCGTCGGCTGCGACGCGAAGCCCATCCCAGCGCTGGAAACCTGGGATGAGCGTCAAGACACTGCGCCGCTACGTCATCGACCACGGGCGTGGCTTGCTCTACGAGGGGAAACCAAGAAGGCCAAAATCATCAACAACTCATGAAAATCAGCGCCGAGCAGGAGGGACATCAGGACGACTTTCGCTTGCTACAACGAAACGGCGAAACGCCTGTTCAGGGCCGTGCTAGCGTCTCTTCACCTTCCCACATCCTCATTCGCCATGCGTTTCCGAACAGTCACCTGCGCCCTCTCCGCCTGCCTGCTGCACTCCGCCCCCGCCGGTGGCGCGCCGCCGACGCTCCCGCAGTTGCAGGCCTATACCGTTGATGCGTCCTGGTTGAAGCCCATGCAGCCGCTGCGCATCGCCGACCACACCTGGCAGATTGGCACTGAGGAGCTAACCGCCCTGCTGGTGGAGACCAAGGACGGCGTCGTGCTGCTCGATGGTGGCATGCCACAGATGGCCGACCATCTGCTGGCCAACCTGCAGCGTCGCGGCTTCGCGCCGCAGGACCTGCGCCTGCTGCTTAGCAGTCACGCACACGCCGACCACGCAGGCCCCTTCGCCGCACTGAAGCGCCGCACCGGCGCGCGGCTCGTGGCCAGCGCGGAGTCGGCGGTTCTGCTGGCGCGCGGAGGCAGCGATGATCTGCACTTCGGCGATGACATCACCTACCCGCCAGTCATGACTGATCGCGTGGTGATGGACGGCGAGGTCGTCTCACAGGGCGGCGTCGACTTCACCGCGCATTTCATGCCGGGGCATACCCCGGGCAGCATCGCCTGGACGTGGAATGATACTCGCGATGGCAAGCCGGTACGCATTGCCTACGCCGACAGCCTCAGCGCCCCCGGTTATCAACTGCTGGCCAACCCGCGTTATCCGAACATCATCAGCGACTACCGGCGCAGCTTCGCCACCGTGCGCGCCCTGCCTTGCGATGTGCTACTGACACCGCATCCGGGCTCCAGTGGCTGGGAATATGCAGCCAGAGACGCGGCCGGCGCCAAGGTGATGAGCTGCAAGGCCTACGCGGATGCTGCCGAGCGCGGGTTCAACACGCAACTGGCCGAAGAGCGCCGCAAGGCCCGTTGAATCACGCGCGGGCGGCTTCCGGCAGAAGCTCGCTTCGCTGGCGACGTACGCATTCCTGGTGCGATGAGTTTCCGACTGGGTCGGTCTGACGGAATTCCTCATGATTCCGCGTCCTCTGCCCCGGGAGGTCTTCCGGCACAGGACTCCAGAGCCAATGCGCCTCCTGGGACTATCGGCGCCCTCTCCGTGTCTCCCAGGAGGCAAGCGAAACACGCTACGTCGCGCGCGGCGGCCCGAACCATCGGGTCAGGGCCTCACGCAGCCCCTGGTCCGTGCCCTCCCCGACCCACGCAGCGTGTCCGTCCGGTCGAATCAGCACCGCAACGGGCGCCGTGACCGCGCCGAGCGCCGGGAGCTCCCACTCCCCCGTATAGCGAGCAACGACGCTCCGAACCCGGTCGCCCCAGGGCGTGATGTCGAGCGTGCCGGGCTCGCCCAGGTTGAGCAGCACCGGCCGCGCGTCGTGCAACAGGTGGAACACGCGCCGAGGGCCGTCGGCGGTGACCAGGTCCAGGTCCGGCATGCGGCGCCCGAGCAGCGGGTGTCCGTTGCCCAGGTCGTAGTGGACGTCCAGCCCCGACATCATCGCCGCGTACTGCTTGCGTGGCCCGTCCATCCGCAGCAACTCAGCCAGCGTCTCGCGCACGGCGTCCATCCGCGCATCACCGCGGCTCAACGCGGTCTGCGCCATGGTCTTCCGCAGCGCACGGGCCGCGACGGGGTGCCGCTCGGCCTGGTACGTGTCGAGCAGGCTCTCCGGTGAGATGCCACGCACGACCTGGGCCAGCTTCCACCCCAGGTTCACGGCATCCTGCACACCGAGGTTGAGCCCCTGTCCGCCCATCGGCGAGTGCACGTGGGCCGCGTCGCCGGCCAGGAGCACCCGCCGGTCCCGGTAGGACGCTGCCTGCCGCGTCATGTCGGTGAACCTCGAGAGGTGCGTGGCGCCGCGCAGGCCGTAGTCCGTCCCGTAGAGCGCGACGAGCCCCTCGCGCAGCGCCTCGAGGGTCGGCGCGTCGCCCGTGCCAACCCGCTCCTCTCTCAACACGACGCCCACGCGTCCGTCCTCCAGCTTGCCCATGGCGTAGGTGCCCTTCTCGTCCCGGCGAATGCCGAACGCCGGCGCCCCGGTCATTTCGACCTCGGCGATGAGGTAGCTGATCGACGCGTCCCACCCCGGGAACTCGATGCCTGCCACCTTCCGGACGAGGCTGCGCCCCCCATCGCACCCGACGAGGTACTTCGCCCGCAACGCACGGCCGTCGGACAGCTCGACGTCGATGCCGGTGTCGTCCTGCGCGAAGCCCGTCACCTCGCACCCACGGTAGATGGGCACCGCCAGCTCACCCACCCACTCCGCCAGGATGCGCTCGAAGCGCTCCTGCAAGAGCGCGAGCCCATGGTTGTGACGCGTCGGGAAGTCGCTGAGGTCCAGATGCGCCTGCCCGAACGCGACATTCTGGACCGCTTGCCCTTGCGAGGTGAAGCGCTCGACGACCCCGCGCTGATCGAGCACCTCCAGGCTGCGCGCGTGCAGGCCGCGCGCTCGAGAGCCGGCGACCTCCTGACTGGCGCGCCGCTCGACGATGGCAACGTCCACCTGCGCCAACGCCAGCTCCGCCGCCAGCATCAGCCCGGTCGGCCCCCCGCCGGCAATCACCACTGCGTGCTGTGTCACCCCGTCCGCGTGCATTTCTCGGCCCTCCCGCGCCTGGATTGAAACGGGCGATGGTGGAGCACGACCGGGGGGGCTTGCGGCAATACCCGGGGTCTGGCATCTGCTGGCAGTGGAGAGAGCGGAGAGGACTGTCATGGCCACTCCAACGGCCCGTGGCGGCCCCGGAAAGCGCGGACGCCTGGCCCCGCGCGTGGCAAGGCCAGACGTGCTCTCACCTCTCGGCCGTGCGCCCTACTCCTTCTGCTCGAGCAGGAAGCAGATGCAGCCCTCGGCGAGCGCGCGGGCATCGTCGCCGGGCACGACGCACGACACGCCGCCGGAGTGCTGGAAGGCCTCCCCCAGCCCCCGAGCCAGTCCTGCTGACGCTCGGACCAATCGGGAGCGCCTCTGTCACGGCTCGACGATGAACGTGGTGTGGTCCACTCCGGTGTTGCCGGTGATGGGGTCGTATGCAGTCACGGTGACTTCGTAGATACCCTGCTGCTGAACGGACAGCGCTGCCTCGAAGGTGCTGGTCTTCCCGGCGTACTTCAGGGGGAGCTGGGTGAGCGGCTTCCCATTGTGCTTCACCGTGGCCTGCAGCTCATACCGGTTGGAGTCCCAGAGCCCCTTCGGCTCGGTAGGGCAGCCACACATGAGCGTGAGGTTGGCGCGAAGCGGAAGGGTGAGCTTCTTGTCGGCCGGGAGCTTGAAGAACTCGTGAGCTGACGGGGTCACCACATTCATCACGAAGCCGGGCAGCTCCAGGATGAGGCCATCGCCCTCGAGGTGCTTGCCGGGCAGCATCCAGAGCTGCGTCGTGCTGGTGGCGAGTGCCTGCCGCTGCGCGAGGGGCCCGGACACCTCCACCGTCACCAGCCGCGGCTCGGTGAGGTCCAGGGTGGCCGTGAACTTCGCGGATGACTCATCCGCGAGCGGCGCACCCCGCACATGTGGCTGCTTCATCAGCGTCTGGGTGTTGCCTGTCGAACCGGCGGTGACGCCGCTGACCAGCACCTGGCCGGACTGCGCATCCCGGAGCACCACCCGCACGCCTCCCATGGACGTCCCGACGAACTTGCCGTCCCGAGCAAGAGCCCTTACGACCAGTCGTGTCTCGGCTGCCAGGGCCGTCGTGGAGAACAACAGCAGGGTCCAGAGAATGAGGCTTCGCATGACTCGCTCCGTGTCGGAAGGTCTTGAGCGGAGCCGCATAACACGGCGAGCGCGCGAGAGTCGCAGGCCCTGGTGGAGCAACGCATCCAGGCGACACTGACGGTGGAGCCTCGAGAGTGAGGAGTCGCCCGCTCAGCGCTGATTCCCCCGCGAATGTCCTTCCCAGCGTCCACGTCCGCCCGCGCGACGGCGCGGCGGAGTCGACGAAGGAGCGCACGCCGGGATTGGATTCAGCGGGGCTGCGGGGAAGGACCTTCTCGGACAGCGTCACCGAGAAGCGCCCCTCCTTCCAGCTCGCCCCTCTTCACCGACTCCACACGACTCGGGACGTGACCGGCACGAGGGCCGTCAGCGCGGAGTCTAGGGCTCCTGGCTTGTCAGGGGCGGGCTGACACCCTCGATGCGCGTATGGCCGTCCTTTCCGACCTCCAATCGGACTTGCGTCTTGCCAGCCGCGTCGCGGATCTCCACGGTCGCGACGCCGCTCTCGTTGACACCGAGGGTGATGCGCTCTTGGGGGGAGCTCCCATCGTTCGAGCGAAGTTGAATCGAGGGCCTCCCGTGGATGGTTGAGACACACACGGCCTCATAACCCTCCGCGCTGTCGAAGCACAGTCCGTGGAAGCCTCGCTCGTCCAGCATTCCAATCCCTCCCATTTCCTGGCCCGACGGGCCCAGGAACTGAAGTCCATAACCAGGCGCGGCACGGGGCCCCGGGAGGGGGGCCCCAATGCGGACACGCGTCTGTCCTTGCGCGTCCACAATGTTCAGTTCTCGAAGGTTCATTGAGGTCGGCGGCGCCTGCTCCGTGCACGAGGCGAGCGCACCCGCCAACAAGACGACACTGCCGGCCCACGAGGATTTGCCAAATGCACCACGCATGGAGGGCGACCTTTCTGGTTGAGAACCGACAATGGGGTTCTGCATCGGCAGCATGAAGGCGCACTGGGCGATATCGCAAGCACCAGGCGACACTCTGTGCCATCGAGCCTTGTCAGGAACGAAAATCACCGGACGTAGGGTCTCCTCGAAAGGAGCGGCGACCATGACGACGTTGACGATGCAGACGAGCCCGATGAAGCGCAGCTATCGCAACAACCTCTGGTCCCAGCTCGACGCCGCCTCCTGCTCCCTTGCGAGCTTCGATTCGAAGTGCATCGTGGGATTTGACCTGATTGGCGGCCATCCGCCCGTACCCTGCTGAAGCTCGCGCTCCGTCACCGGCGCGCCAAGCCACGCAGAGGCCGGGCTCCCATCCAGGGGACCCGGCCTCTCGGCTTTCAGGGCCCCCGCTCCTCCGGGGACGTAGAGCGTTAGGGGAGACGCGCGGGCCTGTAGAGCCCGAGCCCGACAGGGCCCGCTGGGTTCAACTCCCAGCGTCCCCATGCAGCACGAGCGTGGCCCGCCACGCCCAGTCGCACACACCTCACGGGGTATCGCTCAAGGGTAGGGCACTCGTCTGATACGCGAGAAATCTCGGTTCGAGTCCGAGTACCCCGACAGACAGGCTATCTGACAACTGAATCGTCGTGGTGAATGCACGCCGTCTGCTCGTTCCTGGGGCGGCACACAACACACCTCCGTAGCTCATTGGTAGAGCATCTGCCTCTTAAGCGGACGGCGAGGGTTCGAATCCCTCCGGAGGTATCTGAAGCAGCACATACCGGAGTCGTCTAACCAGCAAGGATGGCGGACTCTGACTCCGCAGGTGCAGGTGCAAAGCCTGCCTCCGGTTCCACCCTTCCACCCCTCGGAGCGTTTGCGCTCTCCTTGGGGAGCAGTTCGTCATAGGCCGCGCTTTGGGAGCAGCTTGGACTCCAAATCCGCGCATGCAGGGTTCGATTCCCTGGCGGCCTGCTTTCGCAGCACATGGGTACGTAGCTCAAGGGGAGAGCACTCGGCTTGCACCCGAGGGATCCGGGTTCGAATCCCGGCGAATCCACTTCACCCACGCCGGAGTAGCCCAATTGGCAGAGGCACCAGGTCGAGAGCCTGGATCGTGCGGGTTCGAATCCCGCTTCCGGCATAACCCACGAGGCATCGTGTCATGGAGACGCTGGTCCTGAGTCAGTCTTTCGAACCTGTCGCACGTGTTCCCTGGCAACGCGCGGTGATGCTCATCTTCCAGGGCAAGGTCGAGGTGGTCGAGGAGTACGAGGACCGCGTCGTGCGCTCGGTGACGGTGGAGATTCGCATGCCCTCCGTCATCCGCTTCATCCGAGGCCTGCGCCGGCGGCCCAAGGGCGTGAAGTTCAGCCGGGAGAACGTCTACCTGCGGGACCACTGCCGCTGCCAGTACTGCGGCATCAAGGTGACGCGCCCGGAGGCCACGTATGACCACGTCCTGCCGCGCGCACAGGGTGGCAAGACGAGCTGGGAGAACATCGTCATCGCGTGCGTGCCCTGCAATCAGAAGAAGGGCAACCGGACGCCGGAGCAGGCCCGCATGGCCCTGCGCACGGCGCCCATGAAGCCGAAGAAGGTGCCCGAGGCGATGCACCTGACGTTCCTGTTCGAGAAGGGCATGCCCATGTCCTGGGCGAAGTTCCTCAGGGACGTCGCCTACTGGCACGTGGAATTGCAGGAGTAAGGCCGTGGGGGAAAGGGGAGCCACCCGAGGTGGCTTCCGCCTCCTGAGTGTTCCGCCCTGGCGGTGGATGCACTCGGAGGTCCGGGAGTCCGCCAGAGGCGGCTCCCACCCCGACAGCCGCCCCGCGCGCCAGCAGGCGGGTTGTCGCTGCTGGCGGTTTTTCTGGAAGCTGAACTGGCGATGGCGCCAGGCCCCGCTGCTAACGGGTGCGAGCCGCTCTTCGGCCCGAGGTTCGAGTCCTCCGGCTTCCGCTCTGCATGCCCCGCCCGTCCTCGGGCCCCACGGGACTGTACGCAGCATGACGTGACGCGACACCGGCACGCAGCATGGCCGCGCCCGCCGGCGACCCTACGCTCCCGCCACCGGGGCCACGGGCCAAACAAGGGGACGGACACATGAGGCATGCGCGGATGGGGCAGTGGGTGACGGCGGGCTGGATCCTCCTGGGCGTCGCGGGAGGTGTCGGCGTTGGCTGCGGGTCGGATGACTCCGCCCAGAAGGAGCCTCCCGGAGGAGGGCAGGCCCAGATTCCCGTAGGCGCCGAGGACCAGGAGCGCATCGACATCGGGCTTCGAATCTCCCCCGTGATGTTGAAGCTGGAAGGCCTGGACCGGAACCTGGTGGGATTGGGGAGCTACATCCTCAATGCCCAGGCCGGCTGTAGCGACTGTCACACCCAGCCGGGCTATCTCCCCGGAGGCGACCCGTTTCAGGGCGAACCCGAGCAGATCAACACCACGAACTTCCTCGCGGGAGGAAAGCCGTTCGGTCCAGGCCTCGTCTCCTCCAACCTCACCCCGGATGCGCAGGGACTGCCAGGCGGCATGACCTTCGAGGCGTTCCTGGCGTTGATGCGGACAGGCCGTGAACACGGCGCCATCATCCCGGTGATGCCCTGGCCCATCTACGCGAAGATGCGCGACCAGGACCTGAAGGCCGTCTACGAATATCTCCGGGCCATCCCCCCGGCCCAGCCAGGAATGGCCCCGCCGCCAGCCCCTTGAGCGGGGCCGTCACGGCCGCGTCCCCGTCGGGGCACGCATTTGTCCGGGATTGCGCGCTCACCCCCGCTGTTCAAGGGGGTTAGAGTGCGCTCCCGGCGAGGGGGCGGCAGACGAGACATGGCGACGAGGAAAAGCGAGGACCAGGAGCGGCTCATCGACCGCGACCTCACCGCGCTGGCGCGGGAGGGAAAGCTACCGGCCGCACACGGTGTGGACGCCGCTGTGACGGAGGTGCTGGGCCTGCTCACGCGGGGCGGCAAGCATCCCCTGCTGGCTGGCGAGCCCGGCGTGGGAAAGAGCGCCCTGGTGCAGGAGGTGGCCCGGCGCATCGCCGAAGGCCGCGTGGACGCGGAGCTGGCGAATGCACGGGTGGTGGAGGTGTCCGTCGCCAACATCCTGGCGCGCAGCACCCAGCGCCAGGCGGCGGAGAGCTTCGAGGAGCTGCTGGCCTACCTCTCCCGGCACCCCCGCCCCATCGTCTACATCCGGGACCTGCCCGCGGCCCTCGGCGGCCCACTGGCGCCCGTCGCCGTGCGCGGACTGCGCACAGGCGGCCTGCGCTTCATCTTCGAGACAGAGCCCAAGCGCGTGCAGGAGCTGCTTCGCTCCGACGAGGCGCTGGCCGAGCGGCTCCACCTGCTGCCCCTGCATGAGCCTCCGACGGAGAAGGCCCGCTGGGTGTTGGGCCGCGTGGCGGAGGAGCTGGAGCGCGAGCTGCGACTCCCCATCGACCCGGCGGCGTGCGACCTGGCGCTGCGCCTGTCGTCCAAGTTCCTGCTCGCGCAGCGCATGCCGCGCAAGGCCATCGAGCTGCTGAAGGAGACAGCCGCGGAGGCGGCGAGCGCGGCCAAGGACCATGTGGGCCCCGAGGACGTACTCACCCGCTTCTGCGCGGCCACGCGGTTGCCTCGCTTCGTCGTCGACGACGCGATGCCGTTGGACCTCGATGAGACAGAGCGCTTCTTCGGCGAGCGGCTGCTGGGACAGACGGACGCAGTGAGCGCGGTATTGCGCTCGGTGGCGCTGCTCAAGGCCGGCCTCAACGATCCGCGCCGCCCCCTGGGCGTGTTCCTCTTCGCGGGCCCCACGGGCGTGGGAAAGACGCAGCTCGCCAAGCTGCTGGCGGAGTACCTGTTCGGCTCGGCGGACAGGCTGGTGCGCCTCAACATGGCGGACTACCCCAACGACGGTGACGAGAGCGTCCCCTTCGGCGCCACCTGGGCCCCGGCACTGGAGACACGGCGAGGAGAGCTGAGCGCGCTGCTGGACGGCAAGGTGTTCACCGTGCTGCTGCTCGACGAGTTCGAGAAGGCGGCGCGCAGCGTCCACGACCGCTTCCTCCAGCTCTTCGACGAGGGCACCTTCGTCAACGGGGCCGGCGAGACGGTGTCGTGCAACAACACGCTCATCGTCGCCACGTCCAACGTGGGCGCGGAGGTGTATCGCGAGTCCGGCATGGGCTTCACGGGCGCGCGCCGCGCGGAGGAGATGGTCCCCGAGGTGGACCGGCGCATCGGAGAGGCGTTCCGTCCGGAGTTCCTCAACCGCTTCGACGCCATCTGCCACTTCCGCCCCCTGTCCAAGGTGGACATCCGGAAGATTGCCCAGCGCGAGGTCGGCCGCGTGCTGGAGCGCGAGGGCATCCGCGCGCGCGCCCTGGACGTGGAAGTGACGCCCGCGGTGGTGGACCTGCTCGTGGAGCGGGGTTACTCGCCGCAGTTCGGCGCGCGCTACCTGCAGCGTGAAATCGAGAAGACGCTCACCGCGGCGCTGGCCGTGGAGATTGCGCGCAGGCCGCTGCCTCCAGGCACGCCCGTCCGCGTCGAGGCCCGCCTGGGCGGCCGCGTCACCGCCGTGGCGGAGCCCGCCGCGCCGCCGCCCTCCCCCACCGCGCAGTTGCTGCTGCCATCCGCTCGCGCGGCGCCGGTAAAGCGGCGGCTGGACCGCAAGTCACTCCTGTTCGAGATGGACCGCCTGGTGGGCAAGGCGCGCGCCCTGGCGGACTCCGCCGGCCGGCCGCAACTGGAGGAGCGCCGCGCGGAGCTGCTGGCGGAGACGCAGGCGCCCAACCTCTGGGACGACCCCACGCGTGCCGCCGAGGTCATCCGCGCCTTCCGCACCGTGGAGGCTCAACTCAATGAGCTGGAGCGGCTGGAGGCCGCGGGCCTGTTCGCGCGTCGGCTGGTACGGGAGGCGAAGAACGAGGTGCAGCTCGGCTCCGCGGCGCGACAGGTGGAGGACGTGGCGCGCGAGGTCCAGATGGCGGAGGCCCTGCACGCCTCCGGGGCCACCACCCAGGACACCGAGGCGCTGGTGGACATCTGCGCCAGTGACTCAGCGGAGGCCCAGGCGACCTGGGTGCAGGAGCTGGCCACCATGTACCTGGGCTGGGCCCAGCGGCGCGGCTACGAGGCGGTCGCGGTCGCCGAGGCGGAGGAGCCCTCGCGCGTCGTCGTGCGAATCGCCGGCCCGGGTGCCTATGGCTTCCTCGCGGGCGAAGCGGGCATGCACCGGCGGCTGGAGGACGAGAAGCGCCAGCGCGCCTACGTGCGCGTCCACCGCGGCGGCTCGCTCTCAGAGGAGGAGCTGGCCTACCTGGAGGTCCAGGGCCGCCCCATGAAGAGCCACGAGGGCTCCTACCTCCAGCGCGTCCGCACCGAGGTGACGGTGAAGGACGAGTCCTCCGGACGCGTGCTCACGCTCACGGGCGCCACGGAGCTCGACGAACTGAAGGACATCGCCGCGCGTGTCGTCTACGGCCAGGGCAGCAACACAGACGAGGCACGGCGTTACTACCTGGGACGAGGCGCCCGGGTGGAGGACCCGCGCACTGGCGCCGGCACCCCGCGCGTGAAGGACGTCCTGCGCGGCGAGCTGGACGTCTTCATCGCCGCGTGGATTACACGGCCCCCCACCGAGCCCCAAGCACCCGGCAGCTGAGCGGGGCGCGAGGCGTCAGCGGGACATGTCCACGACTCGGAGCGTCGAAAGGCTCTCCGAGGCCGAGGCCATCGTCTGGCCGAGCTTGCGGGCGCTCTCGGGGAAGGGGCCCCGTGCCAGCTCCCGCCCCGACGGGCTCAGCACCTTGGCGACGACCTGGCCAAACCCCTTCTTCAGCCCCATGGCCTGGTGCGGCTCGCCCTTGGCATCCGCCACCATGAAGAGCGACGACTCCAGTTCGGGAGGCGGCGCCTCGCCGTGCTGACGGAAGATGTTCCGCATGTGCTCGATGGACTCGCGGTGGCTCTTCTTGATTTCGCCCCGCGCCATGCCCTTGAAGAGGCCAGGGACGTCCCGCAGGTCCACGTGAATCAGGACGATGGGCCGCTCCTCGCGCAAGTCATAGATGAACGAGTAGGCGTGCTGGCGCAGCTCGTCTCGGGAGCCCCGGTTGGCGTACAGCACCAGGGTGGGCCGCCCCTTGCCGACGGGGACCTCACGGCCGAATACGTCCTTCAGCTCGGCGGCCTGCGAGGGAATCGCTCCCAACAGGGCCAACAGACATGCGAGCGCGGCGACTTTCTTCATGCAGCGAGTTCCTTTTCCAAGGGCCTACGGTGGCCCAGACGAACACGGGGCACCCCTATTCGAATCCCTGCTCCCGCCCTGGTGCCGGCGTGACGCACCTGCCAGGTCCACGCCGCCTGCCCGGGGGCCCGGCCGGTTGCCCGGCGTCCGTTCCGTCTGGTATCGAATACATCATGCCGCACGAGGCTGACTCGCCGCGGTGGGGGAAGACCATGTCCAGAGTGCACGAGGTGTTTCGAAGGTTCGTCTCGCTGCTCCTCCTGTCGCTGGCGCCGCCCGCGTTCGCCTCGGCGCCCTTCACCGAGGGGATGGTCACCATCACCCTGGACGACGGCTGGGCCACGCAGTTCTCGCTGGCCCGCCCCGAACTCAACGCGCGGAGCATCCCCGCCACCTACGGTCTCGTCACCCTGGCCATCCACGAAGGCTGGGGCGGCTACATGTCGCTGGCGCAAGCCCAGACGCTCGTCACCGAGGGCAATGACATCGCCAGCCACACGCTGACCCACCCGGACCTGACGTCGCTGTCCCCGACGCAGCTCGCAGCCGAGCTCCAGGACTCTCGCGCCTGGCTGGAGAGCGCGCTGGGCCTGCCCGCCGTCCCCAATCTCGTGGTGCCGTATGGCCTGCAGAACGGCCCGGTGCTCGGCGCCATCCGCCAGCACTACGCCAGCAGCCGCACGGTGAACGCGGGCCGCAACTTCCGCGACACCATCGTCTACGAGCTCCGCGCCAACGACGTGGCCCGCACCGTTCCGGTCAGCACCGTCCAGGGCTGGGTGGACCAGGCCATCGCGGAGAAGAGCTGGCTCATCCTCGTCTTCCACGAGTTCGTCAACGGCACGCCGACCCGTGACACCCAATACGAGACGTCCCACTTCGCGGACATCCTCGACTACGTGCAGACGCGCGGCGTGCGCACCGTGACGCTCGCCGAAGGACTGGCCCTGACGGAGGGGCGCACCGAACCCGACCTGACCGCGGGCCTGCTCGTCTACACCGACGCGCTCCAGAACGGCTTCGCCAACTGGAGCTGGGCGGACCACTCGCTCGACGAGACGGGGGTGGTCCATGCGGGCTCGGCCGCCATCCGCTTCGAGCCAGACACGTGGAATGGCCTGCTCTTCCACCACCATGGGCTGGACCTGGCGCAGTATCAATCCATCCGCTTCTGGGTCCACGGCGGTACCGCGGGCGGACAGGCGGTGCGGCTGGTGCTCCACGATGGCACGCAGATGCTTGGCACCACCCGCCTGGACACCGCGCTGGGGGCGCCCATCGCTCCGGGAGTCTGGCAACAGGTGACGATTCCCCTCTCCAGCATCGGGGCCACCACGGGCACGCTGCGGGACATCTACTTCCAGGACGACTCCGGCACGGACCAGCCGGCGCTGTACCTGGATGACGTGGTGCTCCTGCCGCAGTGACGTCCTCGCTCCCCCCGGCGGGTGCATCGTCACAGTGCCGGCGACGCGCCCGGTGACAGGCGGCCCAGCAAGTGGGGCTGGCCGTCCTCCGCCATCACCCGGTAGGCAACGGCGCCCTCTGGCTGCGGGGCGGTCTGGAAGATGACCCGGGAGGGCAGCAGGAGCGGTCGGCGGAACTCCGAGGACAGCGTGAGCGCGGGGGCCTCGGCGGCCTCGCCCATCTCCGCCACGCAGCGGCCCACGGTCCACATGCCATGAACGATGGCGCGGGGAAAACCGAAGGGGCGCGCCGTGAAGCCATACAGATGGATGGGGTTGTAGTCGCCCGAGGCCCGGGCATAGCGGCGGCCCGCGTTCTCCGGGACGGACCAGTTGGCCGGACGACTGTTGGCGAAGACCTGCGCCTCGTCGGTGGAGAGGGGACGCCCCGCCTCACGCGGCCGCTCCCCCATTCCAGGCAGGCGGCGGAGCATGGTGGTGACGGCGCTCCACACCTGCGCGCCGTCCGACTCCACCACGGTGTGCAAATCCAGCTCGCGCCCCTGCCGCGCCTCACGCTGGCCTTCGACCCAGGCATGGACGGAGAGCCGGGCCCCAGCGGGCAGGCGGTGCTGCTGCTGGATGTGATTGCGCACGTGCACCATGCCCAGCAACCGGTAGGGGAACGCCGGATGGTTGAGCAGCGTGAGGTGCAGCGACGTCGCGAGCACCTGAGGGAACGGCAGCGGCAGATAGCCATCCTCGGGAAACCCACACACCTCCCGGTAGCGAGCCAGCTGTCTGGCGTCCGGGCTGAAGCCTTTCACCCGCACATCCAGGCGGGGCACCTCTCCGGGCCGCGAGGGCCGGCGTGCCACGGCGGCACGCAGCAATTCCCTGGCGAGCAGCGGAGGCTGGGAGAGTTCGAGCGAGGGCGGAGTGTGGGACACGTTGGGACTCCAGGATGACGCAGCCGGACGTACCGCATGGCAGCACGCGCGGCCCCCGGCGTGAAGCAGAGAGTCCAAGAAAGGACCGCTTCGTATGTAAAGCCCCTCTTTCTCGGGGACACGGAGCGTGGGAGAACGTTGTCTCCGTGTCCTGCTTTGACGAAATCACCGCGCGGGCGCTCGCCGCTGGACAGCTTCGTGCTTCGGAATCCAATCCATTGCGCAGACATGCGGAGGGTTGCCGCAAATGCGCCCAGTTGCTGGCGCGGGTGACGCCGCCTGGCGCGGCGGCCCAGCGCACCGCCGTCGCGCAGGAAATCTCGACGGACACATCCACCCTGACGGCGGGTCGCGGTGATGAGGACACGCTTCCCACCGAGCCCATCCGGCTGGAGAGCCGGCCCATGGCCCGTGCGCCATCACCGTCGTCGCCGTCGGGCTCCAAGCCTTCCGAAC
>NZ_JABFNS010000166.1 GCF_013116825.1 Myxococcus xanthus | reverse complement strand
TGTGTATAAGAGACAGGTGCAAGGGTCTTGCCCCCGGGGGCAGGGCCCTGGCGGTTGGGCGGCGCTCCGGGGCGGCCCGGATGGCGGGAGGGAGGTCGTCGTGAAGGCCGGGAGGGGCCTCGGCGTTGATTTCGTGTGGGGGACATTGCGTGGGCTGGGTTCCGCTTTACTCTGAGCCGCTGCGTGGTGGGCGGCCTGCCGGGTGGAAGTTTCGGCGGACGCACGTGGTTTCCATACGTTTCTCCCTTACACCTCCAGGGATTTCCCTTCACTCGCCGCCGTCCTTCGAGGATTCTCCGGCGAGAGAGCCGACCGAATGATCGAATGGACGCTGAAGAAACTGATTGGGACCAAGAACGAGCGCGAGCTCAAGAAGGCCCACGCGAAGGTCGCCCGGGTCAATGAGCTGGAAACCCGCATGCGGGCCCTCAAGGACGAGGACTTCGTCTCCGAGACGAACCGCATGCGGCAGGAAATCCAGAACGGCCGTTCGCTGGACGACCTGCTCTTCGAGGCCTTTGCCATCACCCGTGAGGCGGCGCGCCGCGTCATCGGCCAGCGGCACTATGACGTGCAGCTCATTGGCGGCATGTTCCTCCACGAGGGCTGCATCGCGGAGATGCGCACCGGTGAAGGCAAGACGCTGACGGCGACGCTGCCCACCTACCTCAACGCGCTGTCCGGCCGGGGCGTGCACGTCGTCACGGTGAACGACTACCTGGCCCGCCGCGACGCGGAGTGGATGGGGCGCGTCTACCGCTTCCTGGGCATGACGACGGGCTGCGTGCTGCACGAGCTGAACGACAAGCAGCGGCAGGAGGCGTACCGCTCGGACATCACCTACGGGCAGAACAACGAGTTCGGCTTCGACTACCTGCGCGACAACATGAAGTTCCGCCTGCAGGACTACGTCCAGCGCGAGCTGAACTTCGCCATCGTCGACGAGGTGGACTCCATCCTCATCGACGAGGCCCGCACTCCGCTCATCATCTCCGGTCCCACCGAGGACAGCACCGACAAGTACTACCGGGTGGACCAGGTCATCCCCGGGCTGGTGCCAGACCAGGACTACACCCTGGACGAGAAGCACCGCTCCGTGTCGCTCACGGATGACGGCATCGAGAAGCTCCAGAAGCGGCTGGGTGTGGGCAACCTGTACGACCCGGGCGAAATCGAGATGCTGCACCACGTGGACCAGGCCCTGCGCGCGCACACGCTCTACAAGCGCGACAAGGACTACGTGGTGAAGGACGGCGAGGTCGTCATCGTCGACGAGTTCACCGGCCGCCAGATGCCGGGACGCCGCTGGTCGGACGGCCTCCACCAGGCCATCGAGGCCAAGGAAGGCGTGAAGATCGAGAACGAGAACCAGACGCTCGCGACCGTCTCGTTCCAGAACTACTTCCGCATGTACTCCAAGCTGGCCGGCATGACGGGCACGGCGGACACGGAGGCGGAGGAGTTCGCCAAGATCTACAACCTCGACGTGCGCGTCATCCCCACCAACCGTCCGCCCATCCGCAAGGACCTGCAGGACGTGGTGTACAAGACGGAGCGCGAGAAGTTCGAGGCGGTGGCGGCGGAGATCGAGGAGCTGCACAAGAACGGGCAGCCGGTGCTCGTGGGCACGGTGTCCATCGCCAAGAGCGAGGTGGTGGCCAGCTTCCTCAAGAAGCGCGGCATCCCGCACAACGTCCTCAACGCCAAGCAGCACCAGCGCGAGGCGGACATCGTCGCGCAGGCCGGCCGCAAGGGCGCCGTCACCATCTCCACCAACATGGCCGGCCGCGGAACGGACATCCTCCTGGGTGGTAACGCGGAGGTCCTGGCCAAGGCGTCCATGGGGCCGCCGCCCGAGCCGCCCACGTCGGCCCCGGACGGGCAGCCGCTGGACCTGACGGCCTACGAGGCGGAGCTCGCGGCCTGGGAGCAGAAGCTCGCCGACACCAAGACGAAGCTCGAGGAGCAGACGAAGAAGGAGCGCGAGGAGGTCCACAACGCCGGCGGCCTCTTCATCATCGGCACCGAGCGCCACGAGTCGCGCCGCGTGGACAACCAGCTGCGTGGCCGCGCGGGCCGCCAGGGTGACCCGGGTGGCAGCCGCTTCTTCCTGTCGCTCGAGGACGACCTGATGCGCATCTTCGGGTCCGAGCGCATCCAGGGCCTGATGGAGCGGCTGGGCATGGAGGAGGGCGAGGTCATCGAGCACGTGTGGCTGTCACGTGCCATCGAAGGCGCCCAGAAGCGGGTCGAAGGCCACAACTTCGACATCCGCAAGAACCTCCTCGAGTACGACGACGTGATGAACCAGCAGCGCCGCACCATCTACAAGCTGCGCCGCCAGGTGCTGGCCGCGGGCGCGGGCGTGCCGCTGGTGGAGTACGACGAGGATCCGAAGACGCGCATCAAGACGCGCTCCGAGCGGACCGTCAGCTGGGCGGACTTCCGCGAGCTGATTCTGGACTCGATGGAGGACGTCATCGTGTCCCTCACCGACACCTACGCGCCCACCCGGGGCGTGGAGGGCTGGGACATCGCCGCGCTCCAGCAGGGCGTGAAGGAGACCTTCAACCTCGAGATGAACTTCGAGGGCGTGGGCAACCGCGAGGAGCTCCAGGAGCACATCTACAAGGCGGCGGAGAAGGTCTTCCAGGCGCGCGAGGAGGAGTTCGGCGAGAACTTCATGCGCTTCCTCCAGTACAACTACCTGGCGACCATCGACCGGCTTTGGAAGGACCACCTGCTGGCCATGGACCACCTGCGCCAGGGTATCGGCCTGCGCGGCTACGGCCAGAAGGACCCGAAGCAGGAGTACAAGAAGGAGGGCTACCAGGGCTTCATCCAGATGCTCTCCGCCATCAAGGCGCAGTTCGTCACCCAGCTCATGCACGTGCAGCCCCGCTCCGCCTCCAGCGCGGCGGAAGAGGCCGCCCGCATCCAGCGCCAGCTCGCGCAGCAGCAGAAGAAGGCGGTGGAGGGACGCGCCACGGCGGACGGCAAGCTGGATGAGGGCTCGGTGGCCGCGGCGGCGCGTCCGGCGGCGGCCAGCAGGCCGGCGGTGGGCCGCAACGACCCCTGCCCCTGCGGCAGCGGCCGGAAGTACAAGAAGTGCCACGGTGCCTCGGAGGCCAGCGTCTAGGACGCGGGCTGACTGACAGGCTCCTCGTGGAAGACGCCGGCGCGGCGCCAACCCTCAGGGAAGGCACCGCGCCGGTGCTGTCCTGGCGGGGCGAAGGGGCCTCGCTGGGACGATAGGAGGGCGGGGGGGCGGCATGTGCCGCCCCTGCCCGGACGGGCGGTGCGGCGAAGCTTGCGCGGCCCGGAGGGGTTCTGTTAAGGACGCCCCGCCCCACGGTATGGGGTCGGGGGCAGTCGACCCCAGGCAGTACCCACTACACACACGCCCGTGCCGGTCGCCGGTGCTTCCGTGGGTGAGGGCCTCTCCTCGGAGAGGAACTCCTCTCGCGGTCGTTTCGGCCGGAAGGTTTGCTCGGGCGTGGCGGAACAACCGGAGAGACGACATGGAAACGCAGGACACGCAGACGCAGCAGCAGGCGATGGCCGCCGCCGGTGGCATCACGATGAGGCAGCTCCTGGAGGCCGGTGTTCACTTCGGCCACCAGACGAAGCGCTGGAACCCGAAGATGAAGCCGTTCATCTTCGGCGCCCGCAACGGCATCTACATCATCGACCTGCAGAAGACGGTCGTGATGGCCCGCTCGGCGTTCCGCTTCGTGGCGGACATCACCGCGCGCGGTGGCTCGGTGCTCTTCGTCGGCACCAAGAAGCAGGCGCAGGACGTGGTCCGCGAGGAGGCCTCGCGCGCCGGTCAGTTCTTCGTCACCAGCCGCTGGCTGGGTGGCACGCTGACCAACTTCAAGACCATCAAGCAGGGCATCGACCGCCTGAAGACGCTGGAGAAGATGGCCGAGGACGGCACCTTCGAGCGCCTGCCCAAGAAGGAAGTCGCCCAGCTCGAGCGTGAGCGCGAGAAGCTGGAGAAGAACCTGGGCGGCGTGAAGGAGATGTCGAAGCTGCCCCGCTGCGTCTTCGTCATCGACCCGAAGAAGGAGCACATCGCCATCCACGAGGCGGGCCGCCTGGGCATCCCGGTCATCGGCCTGGTGGACACCAACTGCGATCCGGACGGCATCGACTTCGTCATCCCCGGCAACGACGACGCCATCCGCTCCATCAAGCTGTTCACCTCCAAGATCGCCGAGGCCTGCCTCGAGGGCGCCGCGCGTTACCGCGCCTCGGGCGCCGCCGAGCGCGACGAGCAGGAGGAGCGCGAGGGCCGTGACGACCGTGGCGACCGCCGCGATGACCGCCGTGGCCCGCGCCGCGGTGACCGCCGCGACGACCGTCGCGACCGGGGTGGTGACCGTGGCGGCGACCGCCGTGGCCCCCTCGTTGAGATGAAGGGCGCGGCCCCTGTCGCGTCCACCGAGCCGGCCGCCGAGGCCGCTCCCGAGGGTGAGGCGGCGGCCGAGTAGCCGTCCCTTCCTCACGTCAGTGCCGAAGCGGCCGGGTGGCATCAGTTCGCCAGCTCCCCGGCCGCCTCTGTTTCCCTGGTGTCGCAGTATCCCCTTGAACTTACAATGCTCCGCCCGGCGCAGTGCGCCTTGGATTGGCGGAGGCAGGAGACGACGATGGCCGAAGTTAGCGCCCAGATGGTGAAGGAGCTCCGCGAGCGGACCAACGCGGGCATGATGGACTGCAAGAAGGCGCTCGCCGAGTCGGGTGGCGACTTCGCCAAGGCCGAGGAGTGGCTGCGCAAGAAGGGCATCGCCAAGGCCGCTGGCAAGGAAGGCCGCGTTGCCTCCGAAGGCGTCATCGGCACCTACGTCCACAGCGGCCGCATCGGCGTCATCGTCGAGGTGAACTGCGAGACGGACTTCGTCGCTCGCAACCCCGACTTCCAGGACCTGGTGAAGGACGTGGCCATGCAGATTGCCGCGGCCGGCCCCAAGTTCGTCCGTCGTGAGGAGGTCCCCACGGACAACCTGGACAAGGAGAAGGACATCCAGCGCGAGCTCCTCAAGCAGCAGGGCAAGCCTGAGGCGATGCTGGAGAAGATCCTCGTCGGGAAGATGGAGAAGTACTACGAGGGCGTGTGCCTCGTGGACCAGCTCTGGGTGAAGGACGACAAGAAGAAGGTCGGCGAGATGATCTCCGAGCGCGCCGCGAAGATTGGCGAGAAGGTCTCCGTGCGCCGCTTCGTCCGCTACGAGCTGGGTGAGGGCATCGAGAAGAAGAAGGACGACCTCGCCGCCGAAGTCGCCAAGACGCTGGGCCAGGCGTAAGGCCTCCGCGGTCCCCGCGGGGCCGCGAGCCTGGACGCAGGGCTGACAAGGGCCGCGCGCGCCGGAAACACCCCTTACGGGGCGTCCGGGCGACGCGGCCCTCGCTTTTGCGGGTCTGATTGGCCCCTCCCCGTGCGACCGCCAGCGGACGATGTAGGGCCGCCCACCGACTCCAGCGTTGATCCCTCGCGGAGCGGGGGATAGAAGCGGTGGCGCATGTCCTCCGACACGAAGAAGCCGCTCCCGTATCAGCGCATTCTCCTCAAGCTCTCGGGCGAGGCCCTGATGGGGGAGGGGAAGTACGGCATCCATCCGCCGACGCTGATGGGCATCGCCGAGGAAGTCATCGAGTTGGCGCAGGCCGGCGTGGAGGTCGCGCTGGTGATTGGCGGCGGCAACATCTTTCGGGGCGTCGCGGGCGCCACGGAGGGCATGGACCGCGCCAGCGCCGACTACATGGGCATGCTGGCCACCTGCATCAACTCCATGGCCATGCAGGACGCGCTGGAGAAGAAGGGGCTGCACACGCGCGTGCTGTCCGCCATCAAGATGGAGCAGATTGCCGAGCCGTACATCCGCCGGCGCGCCGTGCGCCACCTGGAGAAGGGCCGCGTGGTGATTTTCGCGGCGGGCACCGGCAACCCTTACTTCACCACCGACACCGCCGCCTCCCTGCGCGCCATGGAAATCAACGCGCAGGTCATCCTGAAGGCAACCAAGGTGGACGGGGTGTACAGCGCGGACCCGAAGAAGGACCCCACCGCACGGCGCTATCGGTCGCTGACTTACATGGACGTGTTGAAGCAGAATCTCAACGTCATGGACTCCACGGCCATCTCGCTGTGCATGGACAACAAGCTGCCCATCATCGTGTTCGACCTGACGCAGCGGGGCAACATCCGCCGCGCGGTGCTGGGTGACGGGGACATTGGTACGTTGGTGGGTGGCAGCGAGACGGTCTGGGCCTGAGTCCCGACCTGCCGGCAAGCACTCAAGGAGAGAACGCAATGAGTGGAGACGTCGTCGCCGAATTGAAGGGCCGTATCGACAAGTCGCTCGAGGGCCTGCGCACGGACCTGACGAGGGTCCGCACGGGCCGCGCCAGCATCGCCATCCTGGATGGTGTCCGGGTGGACTACTACGGCACGCCGACGCCGCTGTCGGGCGTGGCCAGCGTGAACGCGCCCGAGCCCCGGCTCATCACCATCAAGCCGTGGGAGAAGAGCGTCCTCAAGGAGATCGAGAAGGCGCTGCGCGAGGCGAACCTGGGCATCAACCCGATGAACGACGGCGAGATGATTCGCCTGCCCTTCCCGCCGCTCACCGAAGAGCGCCGCAAGGACATCGCCAAGCAGGTGAAGACCAAGGGCGAGGAGTTCAAGGTCACCATCCGCAACCTCCGCCGCGACGCGAACGAAGCGCTGAAGACGCAGCTGAAGGACAAGAAGATCACCGAGGACGACCACAAGCGAATCACCGAGGTCGTGCAGAAGCAGACCGACGCGGGCATCACGCAGGTGGATGAAATCGTGAAGAAGAAGGAGAAGGAGGTCATGGAGGTTTGATGTCCTCCATCGTCCTCGCCGAGCCCTCCGCACCGGTGGCGGGCGTTCTGCGCCGCTATCTCGAATCCGCCGGTCATGAAGTGTCCTGGGTGAGCAGCGTCGACGAGGCGCTGCGCACGGTGAGGGGACGAATGCCCACCGTCCTGCTGGCGTCCGGAACGGGCGCCCTGGACGGTGAGGCGCTGTGCCGAAGCATGCGGGCCGAGGGCCTCGCCGCGCCGGTGTTGCTGTTGTATTCGCCGGACGAGGAGCAGGCGGACGCGCGGGCCGCCCAGGCGGGCGCGGACGGGTGCTTGGTGGGGCCGCTGAAGCGCCCCACGGTGTTGACGTGCGTGTCCCTGCTTGTCCAGCGCGAGGAGGCGCTGCGGCGGGTGGGGGCCTTGGGCGCACGGCCGCCGCCACCCCCGTTCGATGGGGCGTCCGCGGGTGAGCCCCCTTCGCTTCCGGGCGTGTTGGGCGGGCGGATGGTTCCGCCGCCTCCGCCGCTCGACGGCGTGGATGCACCTGTCGACAGCGTGGATGGGCATGGAGTGCCCCCTCTGCCGCCGTTCGACGAAGAGGCGCCGGAAGCGGAGCGCGCCCAGGCGCGGGTGGTGCCGCCGCCGCGCGAGGCGGATGCGCCGTTCTCCGAGGGCCGTGGCGCGAGTTCCGCGTCACTGCCCCCTGAACTGGACGAAGAGCCCATCACGTCACCATCCTCCGAGGCAGGCAGCACGGCCCCGGATGCGGGCGCGGCACCTGCTTCGGCCACGGCGGAGACGCAGGCTTCCGAGGAAGACGACCTTCCGCTGCTCCACGCGGAGCCAGAGGCCGACGAGCCGGATGCCGCTGGGCCAGCGTCCGAGGACGGGTCCGAGGCCACGGAGGCCGTCGCTGCGTCAGGAGCCAGTCCCGAGTCGTCGTCCGCGCAGACGTCTCCGCCCGAGGCCCCGGCTATTTGGTCGGCGAAGCCCGCGGACTCGGGGGCCGCATCGACGAGCGCGTCTGACGCCGCCACCGCGAGCCCCGCGACACCGGCGGCCAGCGCTCAGCCTCCCTCGGTGGGTGCCCGGCACTCCGGCGCCTTCCCCGCGCTCGCCCCTACGCCTGTTCCAGGCGGCAGCCGCATCAGCCGGTCCGACCTGGCGGTGGTCGGCTCCTCTCCGGACTTCGAGTTCCTCAAGCGGCTGATGTTGATGGAGGTGAAGCGCAGCCGGCGCTACCGCTACCCCATCGCCGTGCTGCTGGTGGACATCGACAAGTTCGCGGAGAAAGCCGCGCCCCTCGCCCCCGCCGCGCGGAAGCTCGCGCTCGCCGAGGCCCTGGGGCTGCTGGTGTCCGGAGTGCGCGACATCGACGTCGCCGTGCCCTTCGCGGACAGCCGCTTCGTCGTCTTCCTGCCGCACACGCCGCGCTCCGGCGCGCTGGTGGTGGGGCAGCGCCTGCGCGAGCTCATCAAGTCCCTGACGGCCTACGAGGGCGCCAGCGCCTCCGTGGGCGTCGCCGTCTCCGAGCCCCCGCCTGGCCGTGGACCCGTGGCGGGCGCCCTGTCCCAGGTCAGCTTCGGCAGCCTCCTCAAAGAGGCTGGGGAAGCCCTGCGTCGCGCTCAGGCCGCGGGTGGGGACTGGGTGGAGGCCGCGAGCGGCAGGACTCAGCCGGGATAGACGAAGTCCGCCCCGGTGATGCCGCGGACGACGTCCGCGACGAACGACATCAACTCCATGCCCCGGCCCTTGTCGTCCTTCCAGGTGCCGGTGGCCGCGTCGTAGTCGAAGTGGATGCCCTGGCCTCGGCCCGCCACCCAGATCTGCCGCACGGCGCGCTGGGTGTTGACGATGCACTTCTCCCGCGAGGCCGCGGTGAGCGTCACCATGTCGCCGGTGCTGTCGGCTTCCAGGATGTCGGGGTCGATGGTGTCCGCCGCGGCGAGGATGCGCTTGAACGCGGCGGAGACCAACTGGTTGTAGCGAGCTTCGTCCATCATGGCCGCAATGGCCTCACTGGATGATGTCGAGCACCTGCTGACCCGGGGCGGCGTAGAACAGGAACTTGAACGCCGGCGAAGACTCCCCCTCCACGCGCTCCAGGCCGATGACGGTGCCCGGGTTGACGGGCTTGGGGAAGGACTGCATGCCGAGCAGATGGGCCGCCAAGGCGCCCATGGACGGCTGGTGCCCCACGAGGACGAGGTTCTCGTCCGCGTACTCGTTGAGCACCGGCTCCACCGCGCCCACGGGCATGTCGGGCAGCAGGCAGCGATGCACCTTCAGCGGGCCTTCGAACCTGGCGGAGATGGATAGAATCTGCGCCGTCTGCACCGTGCGAACCAGCGGGCTGGTCAGGATGCGCCCCACGGGACCGATGCGCTCGGTCAGCGACGCGAAGTGCTGGGCGGTGCTGGTGCGGGACTTCGCGGTGAGGGCGCGCGCCTCGTCACCGAGACCCTCGGGGATCTCCGCGTCCGCATCCGCGTGCCTAACCAGGAAAAGCCTCAAATTCCCTCCACCGCTTTCGACAGAACCGCGGTTCGTACACGAGCGCGGCAGGGTTGGTCAAAGGTAATGCGGCGATTGTTCAGTGGCCGGAACAACCCCACCGTGACAGACAGAGGCGGGACGCCTCTCACCGCCCAGGTTGCTGGAGCATACATGAGGGGCTGACATGTCTTGTCTGGAGGAAAGCGCGTGCGCAAGGTGCTGTGGGGACTGTGGGTGCTCGTGGCCTTCTCGGCCTGCAAGAAACCCGAGGACGCTTCCGGGCCGCCCGCGGGGGCGGTGGGTGAGCAGGCCCCCGGCGCTCCCGACGGTGTGGTGGAGGCAGGCCCCTACACGGTGACGAAGGAGAAGCTGGACGCGTACGTCGGCTATCAGCGGCGGATGTTGGAGGTGTACGGCTCGCTCATGAAGGGCCTGCAGAACCTGGGGGCGCTGGTGGACGCCGGCACCCCAGAGGCCATGGCCGCCGCGCGCGAGGGCTTGAAGGTGGTGGAGGCCAAGGCCAAGGCGGAGGCCGAGGCGCGCCGCGAGGCACAGCTCTCCGAGGCGGACGTCAACGGCATCGCGGAGGTCGTCACCGCCGTCGTCAGCCAGCGGCAGCTGGGGCGCACGCTCCAATACGAAGAGGAGCTGAAGAAGCTGGAGGCGCTCCAGGCGAAGCTGCCGCCCGAGCAGCAACAGGGCATGGCGCCCCAGGTGGCGTCGATGCGCGCCCAGGTGGAGGCCTTCCAGACGCTGGCCGATGCCCGCCGCGACTACGGCGATGCGAACATCGACGTAGTCCTGACGCGCGAGGAAGACCTCATCCAGAACTACCAGGAGATGATTCGCGTCTTCACCGGCACACGCCGGTGAAGACGGGCCCCGCCTTCTCCCCTCAGACGCGCTTGAGGTGGGGGGCCTGCTTGAAGAGCTGCTCCAGGTAGACGTCGGCGACCTTCTCCATGACGGTGTTGCCGCGCAGGCGCTGCCGGAGGTTGACGAAGTCCACCTGGTCCAGCCGCTGGTCCTGGTTGTAGCAGGAGAACACCCACGTCTCCTTGCCCGTCACCGGGTCCACGTGCCGCTGGAGGCACTGGGCGCAGATCTCCTTCATCATGCACTGCATCGGCGAGTTGATGGAGCCGATGGCCTCATGTCCCGGCTTGAGGTGCGGCTGGAGCACGCCGTGCCGCGCCTCGGCCACCGCGCGCATCATTCCGTCCGAGCCGATGGCGATGATGCGGTCCACGTCCGCCAGGGAGATGACGGGGGCGGGGCCCAGCTTGCCCTCCGCGTAGGCCACCATCGCCTGCACCACGTTGCCTCGGAACGCCGCGTCCTGTGGCCGGCGCGCCTCAATCATGTCCCCGGTGTCCACGGACCACACAATCTGGTCCGTGCCGGCCTCGATTTCGTCGTGCTTGAAGGAGTCCGACTTCTGCCGGTAGCCGGCGAAGTACACGACGCGGCAGCCGGCCGCCTTGAGCGAGCGGGCGATGGAGAAGAGCACCGCGTTGCCCAGGCCGCCTCCCACGAGCACCACCGTCTCGTTGTGGCCAATCTCCGTGGGCGCGCCGGTGGGGCCCATGAGCACCACGGGCTCACCGGGCTTGAGCGCGGCGCACAGGCGCGAGGACGAGCCCATCTCCAGCACGATGGTGCCCATCAGCCCCTTCTCCTTGTCCACCCAGGCGCCGGTGAGGGCCAGGCCCTCCATGGTGAGGCGCACGCCGTCCACCACGGGGGCGTTCCGCTCGAAGTTCTGCAGCCGGTAGAACTGGCCGGGGGAGAAGTGGCTGGCCGCGAAGGGCGCGCGCACCACCACCTCGACGATGGTCGGCGTCAGCCGGTTGACGGCCACCACGGTGGCGGTGAACGCCTCGTCCAGCCTGGCGAAGTGCGCGGCGCGCCGCGCGTCACGCGCCGCCTGGGCCACCTCGTCGGTGAAGTCGAGCGCGGCCACTTCCTTGGCGTACAGCCGCGCCACCTGCGGGTGGCCGTCCTTCGCGCTGGCCATGGCCTTCACCACGTTGCCCGCGTAGGTCGGGTGGTTGTCGCCGTAGAAGGAGATGAAGCGGCCGTCCTTCTGGTACGAGGTGAAGAACCCCGTCTTCGCGGCCGGGTCCTCCTTCGCCTTCACGGGCGCCAGCGAGAAGCCGTCTTCGGCGTCCACCAGCTCGTGGCTCTGGAAGTACTCGCCGCGCGCGTCGAGTTGGAAGGTGCCCGGGTATTCCTTCTCGTACGTGACGTTGGGGGACGTGCCGGCGGCGACGCACACCGTGCGCGCGGGCAGCTCGAAGAACTGGCCGCTGCCCTTGAGCTTGCCGTCCACCGTCACCATGCGCTCGAAGCGCAGCGCGCGCACCGCGCCAGAGGCGTCCGGCAGGGCCTCCACCGGGCTCATGCGCTCGATGAAGCGGATGCCTTCCTCCAGCGCCTTCGTCACTTCCTCGTGGTTGAGGCGGTAGGCGGGGGACTCGGTGAGGCTGCGGCGGTAGACGAGGCTGACGCCGCCCCACGCGCGCACCAGCTTGATGAAGTCCGGGTCGCGGCCCAGGGCCTTCGCCTTCTGGCGCTCCTCGCGCACGGCGCGGCCATGCTCCAGGAACGTCTGGTAGGTGGCGCGCTCCTCCGCGTCGAGGCGGGCCAGCACGGCCTCCTCGCCCACCTGGGACACCAGCTTCTCGTGGCGGGCGAGCGCCTTCTCCACCTGCACCGGGTAGTACGCCATCAGCTCCGTGGCGGTGTCGATGCCGGTGAGGCCACCGCCGATGACGATGGCGGGCAGCTGCACCTGGAGGTTCGCCAGCGAGTCCTTCTTGAACGCGCCGGTGAGCTGGAGCGCCATCAGGAAGTCACTGGCCTTGCGGATGCCCCGGATGAGGTTGTTCTTCATCCCGATGAGGGTCGGGCGGCCCGCGCCAGCGGCGATGGCGATGTGGTCGAAGCCCAGCGCCCACGCGTCCTCCACCGTGAGGGTGCCGCCGAAGCGCACGCCGCCGTGGATGCGGAAGCTCTCCCGGCGCGCCAGCGTGAGGTGGATGAGCGTGAGGAAGTTCTTGTCCCAGCGCACGGTGATTCCGTACTCGGACACGCCGCCAAAGCCCTCCAGGATGCGCTCGTCCAACTCGCTGGTGAGCGCGGACCAGTCGCGGATGGGCTGGAGCGAGTGGCCATTGCGGCCCACGAGCGCGTCAGGGAAGGGCTCAATCTTGAGGCCGTCCACGCCGGTGACGCCGAAGCCCTCGTTGAGGAGGTAGTGCGACAGCGTGTAGCCGGCGGGGCCCAGCCCCACCACCAGCACGTTGCGGCCCACGTAGGGCAGCGCGTACGGGCGGCGGACGTTGAGCGGGTTCCACCGCGTGAGCAGGCCGTAGATTTCGAAGCCCCACGGCAGGTTCAGCACGTCCGTGAGCGTGGCGGTCTCCGCCAGGGGGATGTTCACCGGCTCCTGCTTCTGGAAGATGCAGGCCTTCATGCAGTCATTGCAGATGCGGTGGCCGGTGCCCGGGCACATCGGGTTGTCGAGCGTCACCATGGCCAGCGCGGCCACGGAGTTGCCTTCACGCTTGAGCAGGTGCGCCTCGGAGATGCGCTCGTCGAGCGGGCACCCGTTGAGGGGGATGCCCAGCGGGTTCTTCTTGTAGTGGTGCCCCTCGGCCACCGGGTCCTTGGCGGGGAAGCCCTTGGTGCACGAGTCCTTCTGCCGCTCGTGGCAGAGCACGCAGTAGTCCACCTCGTTCATCACGTCGCGCGAGGTGCCCCGGCGGTCGGTGAGCTTGAAGCCGTCGCGGTGGCGGAGGTGGTGTTCCAGGCCCTCGGTGGCCTCGGGCAGCTCGTTGTCCGGACGCTGGAGCTGGACGAGCTGGTCGAACACCAGCGGCTTGGGAATCCGGTGGGTGGGCCAGGCGTGGAAGAGGTCCTTCGTCTCCGGATGCAGCGCCCGCGCGTACGTCCAACGGTCCGCCAGCGACAGCAGCGCGCGCACGGACTGGAGCTCCGCGGCGTCATCGCCCTGCGTGACGAGGCTGGAGCCGAAGGCATCCTTGCCTTCGGGCGTGGACAGCAGCACCTCGCGCAGCGCGGACCAGCGGGCGCGCAGGGCCTCCGCCTCGGCCTGACGCTCGGCGGGCAGCGCGTTGGAGAACAGTCGCTCCAGGTCCATCAGCGAGAGGACGGATTCCGCCAGACCCCGCTCCAGGTCCCCGGTGGCCAGCGCCTCCGGGAAGCCCAGCTGGAGCATCAGCCGCATGCGCGCGTCCAGCGAGGGGAACTCCGCCAGCGCCGGGCGGTCCGCGGCGCCCTTCTTGAAGACGCGGCGGGTGATGAACTCGCGCTTGAAGTCGAAGAGCGGCAGCTCGCCCTTGAGGCGGCCGGACAGGCGCTCCAGTTCCTGCTCCACTCGGAAGAGGCGCGTGACGAAGCGAGACACGTGGCGCGAGACGCGGACGAGCAGGTCCGATTCCGCGGCGCCGCTGACGCTCGTACCGCCAGACTGGCGGTATGCGTCGAAGGTCTGGAAGAGCTCGGGCTCATCCTCGGTGAGCTGTGCGTCGAAGCGCTCCGCCAGCCGGCGCAGACCAGCGGGACGATACAAGTCCTCGAAGACGAAGCCCGGCAGGCCCAGGGTCAGAGGAGGGGTGGGGTCGGAGGGCAGGTCGGTCAAGGCGCGCATGTCACGAACAGTGTGGGAGGAACCTGGAGAAACGGCTTCCAAGCGGGACCTATTTCGCGGTGTGCCGTCCGGAAATCAAGCGGGCTTGTCACTGGAGGTGAGGGCCCGCGTCGCCATGCAGGCAGGGCGGGGCTGCACGCCTACACAGTGACGCTCCTGCCTACCGCTGGGCGTGTGGCCCGCCTTCGGGCAACGCGTCACGGTGGGTAGGAAGGGACACAAGCTCCAGTCGCCGACGCAGCTGCAGCAGCCCCCAGAACATGCGCGCCGCGTCGAGCCCTGGGATGACCTTGGAACCTCCGAAGTCCTCCCAGTCGATGGGGACCTCCAGGAAGCGCGCGCCCTGGCGCTTCAGCAGCACCAGCAACTCCACGTCCAGCAGCCAGCGCTGCTCCTGGAGCACGTCCAGGAGCGGTCGCAGGATGTCCGCGCGGAAGAACTTCACCCCACACTGCGTGTCGTAGAAGTGGAGTTTGAAGTTCGCATCCGTGAGCGTGGCGAAGATGCGGCCCTGCAGGTGGCGGTGGAGGCTGCGCACGACCCGGCGTCCGGCCATGAGGATGCGTGAGCCGGCCAGCACGTCCAGGTTCTGCGCCAACTCCGAGGCGCTCAGCACCACCAACCGGTGGAACTCCTCGGCGCTGATGGCGCCATCCGCGTCCAGGAAGGCCAGCCACGTGACGCCCGCTGACGCGTGACGCCAGCCGAGCCGGATGGCCGAGCCCTTTCCCTGGTTGCGAGGCGCCGCCACGTAGGTGAACTGGTGTCGCGTCCCCGCGGTGGCGAGGCGAGCCTGGGCCGCCTCGACGCTGGCGCGCTGAAGTTCGGCCTGCTTGGGCGCGCTGCCATCGTCGACGACGACGAACTCCACCGGCGGGGCGCTCCGCTCGAGGAACACGCGCGTGAGCTCCGCGACGAAGCGTGGCAGCCGCTGGCCCTCGTTGTAGGCGGGGATGACGACGCTGACGAAGGGCGCAGGCACGTTTTCGGTTGAGCACAGGTGCGGATGGGCCGTCAATGCAAGGTGTCGGCCTGTTCAGGAGGTCCGGGGCGGGCGCCGTGCCCCTCATCAGGGGGGAGGCTTCAACGGGACTTCTTGTTACGGCGCTTCTTCTGGCCGGAGGCGCTCCGGCGCGGCGAAGCCTCCGTTGAGGGCTGTGCAGGCGCGGAAGGCGCGGCCTTCTTCGCACGGACCGTCTTGCCGGTGACCGGCTCGCCCGTGGCCGGCGCACGAGGCACCGAGGGTGAATCCACTTCCGTAGAAGCCTCGTTCACCGGCTGCTTCGGCCGAGCTGGCTGCCGTGACTGGGCCTTGGGGGCACGCGGCTTGGGCAGCACGGTGTCTACGCCTGGGGCCGTCGTGGAGACCGGCGCGGTCGGCGGCTGCGCCACGGCGGCCGGCGTCGCTGCGGGCTCTCGTTCTTGCTGCGGCACCGCTGCATCGGAAGCCGCGGGGACTGGCCTCGCTCGGAGTGCCTCCACCTCGCGACGCAGCCGGAGTACCTCGGCGGACAGCTGCGCGTAGGAGTCGCGCACGTGTCCGTTGAACACGCGCTGCCTGCCGAGCGCTTCGTTGATGAACACCTGGCACGACTTGCGGAATGCCCACTTGGCCAGCAGGACGACTTGTCCCACGCCACCCCGGTGGGTGTGCAGGGGGAGGGCGCGCGTGGCGTCCGCGTACTCCTCCAGCGCATGCAGGTTGAAGGTCAGCGGCTCCACCCGGGGCTCCACGCCTTCGGGCGGCAGCTCCACTTCCTCGGAGGTGGGGAGGCCGCGCGTGCGCAGGCGCTCCTCGATGCGGGCTATCAGCTCCCGCGCGGGGATGTCCCGTCCCAGTAACTTCATTGGCGCTTCTCCTCGAGGATGCGTTGCATTTCTTCCCGGTAGGCCGCCACCACCTGCGGCCAGCCCTGCTTCTTCACGTACGCCAGGCCCCGCTTGCCCATGGGCCCACGCTCCGAGCCCACCTCGCGCAGGCCCTGGATGAACGACTCCAGGTCCGTGTACGCGCGGCCCGCGCCGCTGCGCTCCACCTGTCCCACCAGCACGTCCGAGCGCCCGTTCACGAGCACGGGCGTGCCCTGGGCGAAGGACTCCAGCGTCAGCAGCGACAGGCTCTCGTAGCGGGACGGCACCACCACCGCCAACGCCCCCGCCAGCGCGTCGTGTTTGTCCTGCTCGTCGATGCGGCCCAGATAGCGCACGCCCTCGCCGGACAGCTCCATGTTGGTGTCGCCCGCGAGCACCAGGTCCGGCGCGTCCTCGAACCGGTTCTTCAGGGCCTGGTGGTACTCGAGCAGCTCCGGCACGCCTTTGCCCGGCTCCTGACGGCCGATGTAGAGCAGGTAGTGCCGGTGGATGCCGTGCTTCTCCTTGAATCGCGCACCATCCGCCCGAGGCCGGTCCACGCCCACGCCCACCACCCGCGTGGGGGCGTGATTCGGGAAATACTTCTCGATGAGCGTGTGCTCCTCCGGCGTGAGGCAGAGCAGGGCGCGCGGGCGTTCGAAGACGTCCCGATACACACCGAAGCGGACGGGGGCCTCATCATGTGTGGTGGGCACCAGCAGGGCCCGGTCCGCCACCAGCGGCAATCCCCACACCGTGGGCGCGTAGAGGTAGGTGAAGAAGAGATAGCCGTCGTAGGCGTCGCGCTCGGTGGCCAGGTGGTGCAGCAGGCCGGGACACATGGGGCCCTGCTCGGCCACCCACTGCTCCTCGCGCAGCCGCTCGTTGCTCTTGTCGAACACCTGCCGCGACAGGCCATTGAAGCCTCGGATGTTGCGCACCCGCGTGGACGGGAAGCGCAACACCTTGATGCCGTCCACGACGTCGGGGCCGGGCGGAAACGCGTTGTCCCACACGAGGTGGTTCTTCGCGCAGGTCGTCAGCACGGTGAGGTCCCAGTGCGGAGCCAGGTGCTCGGCCATCTGCGCGGCGAGCTTCTCCGCGCCGCCCGTCACCTCCCCGTAGCGCTGCACCACCACCGCCACCCGGGGACGCTCGGGGGGCTTCCGGGGCTTCGTG
>NZ_JABFNS010000165.1 GCF_013116825.1 Myxococcus xanthus | reverse complement strand
CGTCTCATCCCGCCGCCCCGGCCGCTGCCCATCCCCTCGCGCGTCGTTGAGCCCACGCTCTCCGGCGTGGGGACCGACATCTTCCAGCCGCCCAGAGCCTGACGCCGCCCTTCACGGGAGACGTGTGTCTTGTGAGCGCCGTGGCCGGACGTGCGCGAACGTCCTCCCGCTCCGCCCAAGCCCTGTCCGACCTTCCCGCGCACCTTCGCGCGGGCCACCACCGCCGTGGGCTCGCGCCCCGGCAGGAGCGCCTCATCATGCACTCGCTGCGTACGCTGTCCGTCGTCCTGTCCCTGTTCGCCGCTCCCGTCCTGGCCGACGGCAGCAAGCCCGCCCAGCAGCCCCAGACGGCCGGGGCCGAGAAGCCGCGCTGCGAGCACGGCGTCCAGAAGAGCCTCTGTGCCCGCTGCAACCCGAAGCTGGCCCCCGTCTTCAAGGCCAAGGGTGACTGGTGCCCCGAGCACGCGCGGCCCGAATCCCAGTGCGTCCTCTGCAACCCGGAACTCTCCAAGAAGGGCGTGAAGTAGATGCGTGCCTCCCGAGTCGGCCCCAGCGTCCTGGCGGTGCTGCTGGCACTGAGCGCCGCCAGTTGCAGCCAACAAGCGAGTCCCCCCACGGCGAAGGAGCCTTCATCGGCTCCAGCCGCCTCGGGAGGCACGTCCACCCCGTCCGAGGTCGCGCGCTGTGAGCACCGCGTCCCCGCGGAGCTGTGCACCCGGTGCAACCCCGACCTCATCGACGTCTTCAAGGACCAGGACGACTGGTGCGGTGAGCACGGCGTCCCCGAATCCCAGTGCTTCCAATGCAACCCGGGCCTCACCTTCACCGCGCAGGACACCACCCCCAAGGATTGGTGCAAGGAGCACGCGGTCCCCGAGTCCCGCTGCACCCGATGCAACCCGTCGCTGGTCGCGAAGTTCATCGAAGCTGGTGACTACTGCCGGGAGCACGGCTTCCCGGAGTCCGTCTGCCCGTACTGCCACCCGGAGCTGGTGAAGGCCGCGGGCGCCCAGCCCCCCACCTTCCCCGAGCCGGGCACACGCGTCCGCCTCGCGTCCGCCGAGACGGCCCGCGAGGCTGGCATCCAGACGCGTCGCGCGGTGAAGCGGCCCTTTGCCCGGACCCTGGACGTCGTCGGGCAGCTCGACTTCAACCAGAACCGGCTGGCGCAGCTGTCCGCCCGCAGCGAGGCGCTGATAACGGACGTCCGCGTGGACGTCGGCGACGAGGTGAAGGCGGGCGAGCCACTCGTGCTGGTCACCTCGGGGGCCGTGGGCGCGGACCAGGGGAGACTGGCGGCGGCCCAGGCGCGGCTGACGGTGGCGCGCGCGGGGCTCGAGCGTAAGCAGCAACTGGCCACGAGCGGAATCAGCGCACGAAAAGACGTGGAGACCGCCCAGGCGGAGGTCGCGGCGGCCGAGGCCGAGCGCAATGCCGCCCGCGCGGCGCTCTCCGCCGCGGGCGCCAACGGCCAGGGCCCGCAGGGGACCTATGCCCTGTCAGCACCCTTCGCGGGGACGGTGGTGGCGCGAGACGCCGTTGCCGGACGCCATGCATCCGCTGGACAGCCGCTCATCCAGGTGGCGGACCTGAGCACCATGTGGGCCCTGTTGGAGATTCCGGAGGCGGACGCGGCCCAGGTTCGCGCGGGACAGCGCGTCACCCTCACCTTCGACAGCATGCCCGGACAGACGCGTGACGCCACGCTCACCCGGGTGGGCGCGTCGGTGGACCGGGCCTCCCGCACGGTGCGCGCCCGGGTCGAACTGCCCAACCCCGACGGAGCCCTCAAGGCCGGGCTCTTCCTCAGGGCCCGGGTGCAGGTCGCCCCGGAGCATGAGGCGGTGCTGGTTCCCCACGCGGCCATCCAGCGCGCGGGAGGCCAGACGCTGGTCTTCGTGCGCAAGCAGCCGGGGCTCTACGAGCCCGTCGCGGTGGAGCTGGGCGCCAGCACGCGCGAGGAGGTGGAAATCGTCAAGGGCCTCTCGGCGGGGGTGGAGGTCGTCACCACCGGCGCCTTCCTGCTCAAGACGGAGATTCTCAAGGACTCCATCGGCGCGGGCTGCTGCGAGACGGCGGGAGGCGAGTAGCCGCCATGCTCACCCGGCTCATCGAATGGTCGTTGTCCCACCGCTGGGCCGTCCTCCTGGGAACGGGGGCCCTCGTCGTTTCGGGTCTGCTCGCCTTCCGGGCGCTGCCCATCGACGCCATCCCGGACACGACGCCCACGCAAGTGCAGGTCAACACCGTCGCACCGGCGCTCACGCCCACCGAAGTGGAGCGCCAGCTCACCATCCCCGTGGAGCAGGCGCTCGCGGGTCTGCCTCGCGTCAGCGAGCTGCGCTCCATCTCCAAGTTCGGCCTCTCCCAGGTCACCCTCCAGTTCGAAGACGGAGCCGACCTGTGGTTCGCGCGGCAGCAGGTGTCCGAACGGCTGAGCCGGGTGCAGTTGCCAGCGGGCATCACGCCCCCGACGCTCGGGCCCGTCGCCACCGGCCTGGGCGAGGTCTTCCACTATCTCGTCAAGAGCCAGACGAAGAACCTTGAGGAGCTGCGCACCCTGCACGACTGGGTCATCGCGCCCCAACTGCGCAGCGTGCCGGGCGTGGCGGAGGTGAATGCCTGGGGCGGCGAGGAGAAGCAGTGGCACGTCATCGTAGACCCCCGCCGCATGCAGCAGTTCAACCTGTCCCTCGGAGACATCTACCGGGCGCTGGAGGAGAACAACGCCAACGTCGGGGGCGGCGTGCTCGAGCGGGGCGGCACGGCGACGCTCGTGCTCGGGGTGGGAGTGCTCGCGGACGGTAAAGCCATCGAGGACGTGGTCATCGCGGCGCACCACGGCGTCCCCGTGCGAATCCGGGACGTGGCGCGCGTCGAGGTGGGCCATGAAATCCGGCGCGGCGCCACCACCGCGGATGGCGAGGGCGAGGTCGTGCTGGGCCTGGGCTTCATGCTGGTAGGCGAAAACTCCCACACGGTGACGAAGGCGCTCGCCCAGCGGCTGGAGGACATCCAGCGGACGCTGCCCGAGGACGTGCGCGTGGAGCCCGTCTATGAGCGCACCGAGCTGGTGGACCACGTGCTGCGCACCGTCCGGACCAACCTGCTGGAAGGCGCGTTGCTCGTCATCGCGGTGCTCTTCATCTTCCTGGGCAACTGGCGCGCCGGCCTCATCGTGGCGGCGGCCATTCCGCTGTCGCTCCTGTTCGCCTTCAACGCGATGCTGCGCTTCGGCATCGCCGGCACGCTCATGTCGCTGGGCGCCATCGACTTCGGGCTCGTCGTCGACTCCTCCGTCATCATGGTGGAGAACGCGGAGCGGCGACTCTCCGAGGCCCGGGACGGCCGCTCCCTGCTGGAGGTGGTGCGGGATGCCGCCGTCGAGGTCCGCAAGCCCACGCTCTTCGGCGAGCTCATCATCATGGTGGTCTACCTGCCCATCCTCGCCCTCGAAGGCGTGGAGGGGAAGTTGTTCCGCCCCATGGCCCTCACGGTCATCTTCGCGCTCCTGGGCAGTGCGCTGCTCTCCATGACGCTGATGCCGGTGCTGGCCTCCTTCGCGCTGAAGCGAGGCGGCGGCCCTCACCATGAGCCACGGCTCATGCGCTGGCTCCAACGAATCTACAGGCCCGTCCTCGAATGGGCGCTGGCCCACGCGCGTGTCACCCTGGCCGCCGCCGCGCTCCTCATCGTGGGAGCCACCCTCGCCGCCACGCGCCTCGGCAGCGAGTTCGTCCCCCGCCTGTCCGAAGGCACGCTCGTCATCAACACCGTGCGCCTGGCGGAGGTCTCCCTCTCCGAATCCATCCGCTATGGCAGCCAGATAGAGCGGGTGCTGCTGTCCCGGTTCCCGGACGAGGTGCGACGCGTCTGGACCCGGACCGGCACCGCGGAGGTGGCCACGGACCCCATGGGCGTCGAGCTGTCCGACGTCTTCATCACCCTCGAGCCTCGGGCGCAGTGGAAGCGGGCCACCACCCAGGAGGAGCTGGTGAACGAGATGAAGGCCGAACTGGCGGACCTCCCGGGCATGCGCATGGCCTTCCTCCAGCCCATTGAAATGCGCGTCAACGAGATGATCGCGGGCGTGCGAAGCGACGTCGGCATCAAGCTCTTCGGGGATGACCTCGACGTGCTCAAGGCCAAGGCCCGCGAGTTGGAGACCCTGGTGAAGGCCATTCCCGGCGCCGCCGACGTCACCGTGGAGCAGGTGACGGGCCAGCCCGTGCTGGAAGTCACGGTGGACCGGGCGGCGGTGGCCCGTTACGGGATTCCCGCCCGCTCCGTCCTCGACGTCGTGGAAGCAGTGGGCACGCGCATCGTCGGCGAGGTGCGCGAAGGCGAGCGGCGCTTCGACCTGGCCGTGCGCCTCTCCGAGGAGTACCGCGAAGAGCCCACGAAGCTCGCCACCATCCCCGTGGCCGCGCCCGGCGGCGAGCGCGTTCCCCTGGGACGGCTGACGACCATGAAGGAGACGTCCGGCCCCACCACCATCCAGCGCGAGTGGGGCAAGCGGCGGCTGGTGGTCCAGGCCAACGTGCGAGAACGCGACCTCGGCGGCTTCGTCGCGGAGGTCCGCCGAACTCTCGATGAGAGGCTGGAGCTGCCCGCGGGCTACTACGTCCGCTACGGCGGTCAGTTCGAACACCTCGAACGCGCACAGACGCGCCTGCTCATCGTGGTGCCCGTCGCGCTGGCGCTCATCTTCCTGCTGCTCTACCTCACCTATCAGCGCGTCCTGGACGCCGTGCGCATCTTCGCGGGCGTCCCCTTCGCGCTCGTGGGCGGCGTGCTCGCGCTTCTGCTGCGGGGCCTGCCCTTCTCCATCTCCGCCGCCGTGGGCTTCATCGCCCTGTCCGGCGTCTCGGTCCTGGGGGACATGGTGCTCGTCTCACGGGTCCGCGCCTTGCTGGAGCAAGGCCAGGCCCTGGGCGAAGCCATCCGCCAGGCGGCCGTGTCCCGGCTGCGGCCCGTGCTGATGACCGCCGCGGTGGCCGCCATCGGCTTCGTGCCCATGGCGCTCAACACCGGCGTCGGCGCGGAGGTCCAGCGGCCCCTGGCCACGGTCGTCATTGGAGGCATCCTGTCGTCCACCCTGCTCACCCTCGTGGTGCTCCCAGTCCTCTACTCGGTCTTCGGCGCCGGGAAGGACACGCCCACGACGAGGACGCCGTGATGCGCAATGGCCTGTTTTCCGGACTCGCTCTACCCTGAGGGCATGTGCCGGAACATCAAGCCCCTGTTCAACTTCGCGCCTCCCGCCACCGATGCCGACATCCGCGCGGCGGCGCTTCAGTTCGTCCGGAAGATCGCCGGGACGCGGACGCCGTCGAAGCAGAACACCGACGCCTTCGAGGTCGCCGTCGAGGAGATCTTCCAGAGCTCGAAGCGCATGCTCGAAGGGCTGGTGGCCACCACGCCGCCCAAGGACAGGGCCCGCTTCGAGGCCATGAAGCGCCTGCGCTACAAGAAGGCGGAGTCCCGCTGACGAAGGTGACTCGCCGTTCCCCGGGGCCGTGCTTACCCTTCCGCGCAGCAGCCTCCGGAAGACGGGGTGGATGTGACGCGGAAGGCCAGAACCACGAAGCCACGGCAGCGGCTGTCAGCGGGGAAACGCTCCGACACGGCCCTGCTCATCATCGACGTCATCAACGACCTGGACTTCCCCGGCGGGGAGAAGGTCCTCCCGTGGGCGCTGCGCATGGTGGAGCGCCTGGGCCCCTTCGCGGCCAGGATGCGGCGGGCCGGCGTCCCTGTCATCTACGTCAACGACAACTTCGGGTACTGGCGCAGCAACTTCCGCGACACCTACGCCCATTGCACCCGCCAAGGGAGCCGGGGCCGGAACATCGCCCGGGCCCTCAAGCCGGAGCCGGACGACTACTTCATCCTCAAGCCCAAGCACTCGGCCTTCTTCGCCACCTCCCTGGTGCCCTTGTTGGAGCATCTGGGCACGCGGAAGCTCATCCTCGCGGGGCTGGCCACCAACCTGTGCATCTTCTTCAGCGCCCATGACGCGCACATGCACGAATACCAGCTCACGGTGCTGAGCGACTGCTGCGCGGCGGAGAGCGACGACGACCATGACCTGACGCTCTCCCAGCTCCAGCGCTTCCTCCATGTGCGCGTCTGCCGGAGCGATGAGGTGCGTCTGGGCGCGAAGCGCCGCCGCGTCTCAGCGAAACGCTCCCGCGCCACGAAACACGCGCCACGAAAGAAGGCCGCTCCGTCCGCGTCGTAGCGGTCGAAGAAGCGCACCGCTTCTCCAGCGCGGCGACGTCAGACGTCGTAGGCGCGGACGACCTGGGAGACGCGCTCGGAGAGCATCTTCAAGGACATGGCGGAGTCACTGGTCGTGGAGATGCGGGACACGGTGTCCGTCATCAGGGTGTTCAGCTCGTTGACCGCGGTGAAGATCTGCTCGATTCCCGTGGCCTGCTGGCTGACCGTCCGCGCGATCTGCCGCGCCGCCGCGGTGCTGTCCTCCACGATGGCGGTGAGCTCCTTCAGCGTCTCGCCGGACGTGCGGACCTGCGCCAGCCCCGCCTCCATGCGCTCGGTGCCTTCGACGGTGATCTCCACCGTGCCGATGATGGCCTGATTGATGTCCTGGAGGATGCGCCGCACCTGGTTGGTGGCGCGAATGGACTGGTCCGCCAGCGCGCGAATCTCCTTCGCCACCACGACGAAGCCCTTGCCGTGCTCCCCGGAGCGCGCCGCTTCGATGGCGGCGTTGACGGCCAGCAGGTGGGACTGGTCCGCCAGGTCCTTCACCGTCTCGGTGATGCCGCTGATCTGCCGGGTCCGCTCGCCCAGGGAGGTGATGCGCGCGGCGATCTCCGCCACCTGGTTGCGCACCTCCTCCATGCCGTCGATGCTCGCCGAGACGGCCTCTTCGCCGGTGCGGCTCAGCTGCTCGGCGCGCTCGGCCACCTGGATGACGGACTCCGCGGAGCCCGACGCCAGCATCGCCGTCTGGCGAATCTCCTGCGCCGTCACCTGCGTCTCCTGCAGCGCGGCCGCGTGGCGCGTCACCATCTCATTCTGCTGCTCCGCCGACTCCGTCAGCCCCGACACCGAGTCACTCAGCAGCTCCGTGGAGGACTGGAGCTGATGCAGCAGCTCCTTCAGCTTGCCCACCAGCATGCCCACGGCCCGCGCGAGCTGCCCCACCTCGTCATCCGAGTCGATGCGAATGGTCTGCCGCAGGTCGCCGCGCTCGGCGATATGGCGAACCGCGGAGGAGAGCTGGTTCAGGGGCGACACGATGGCGCGGCTGACCAGGAAGGCCGCCGCGGTGAAGACGAGCAGCGCGACCAGCACGGTGATGCCCACGTTCGCCAGCGCCCCCTCGACGAGCCCACGCGCATGGGTGCGGTCGAAGCCCACGTGGACCCAGCCCGCGTCACCCGGAACCGGCGCCATCAGGTCCTGCAGCTCCGTGTCCCCATCCCGCAGGACGAGCCCTTCCTCGGAAGACCTCAACTGCTCGCGGGCGTCCCGTAGCATCTGTGCCTTCTCACCGGCCACGCCCACCAACGTCCCACCCGCGTCGAACGCGGCGACGTAGGCCGCCCCACCATGCCGAGCCACGGCCTCCAGCGTCTGCTGGACCTCGTCGTGCGCGCTCCGCTTCATGCCGTCCGCCACCGCGGCGGCGAGCACCGTAGGCAGCGCGCCGCTCAGCTCCCGCCCCTGCGCCTCGAAGGCCTCCTGGAGCCGCGGCACGGTGTAGCCCTGAGAGAGAAGGACAAACAGGAGCGCCACGATGATGGGCGCCAGGGTGATTTTATGGGTGAGTGAGAGTCGCATCCGGCCGTGCCCGATCCGGGCTCAAAACGGGAAATGATGCTTCATCTGACAATCCAGGCGCGTCGCATTGTGGGCGCCAGCGTGCGGGGGTGCAATCCCTCGGGAACCCCTTACTCCGCGGACACGGGCGACTGCTTTCCCAGCGCAAATTCACGCCGGGCATGGACGTCACCCACCACAACTCGGCATTGAAACCAGCGTCAGCGCGTGGCCCCGAACCGCAAGAGGGGTACCCCACGTCGAACCCGAGGGAGACCTGTCCGCCCGTCTCCATCCTCGTGCCCTCCGCCGCCACTGGGATACATCAAGGCGCGTCGCCAGCGACAGCAGCGGTCTGCACCGTGCTCCACCACGCCGTGTCCGCCCGCTCCCGCGTCGGCTCCACGGGGCGGCCCAGGACGGGCGTGAGCAGACTCACGCCCCGCTCGCGCGCCCCGGCCGTCAGCTCGTTCGCGGGCGCATCCCAGGCGTGCAGCGCCAGGCTGAACGTCCCCCAGTGGATGGGCAGCAAGGTGCGCCCCCGCACCATCTCATGCGCCTTCAGCGCCTGCTGCGGCCCCAGGTGGATGCTTCCCCAAGAGGGATGGAAGGCGCCCACCTCGAACATGGTGACGTCGAACGGACCGAAGCGGCGCCCCACCTCCGCGAACTCCTCCGTCAGCCCCGTGTCCCCGCTGAAGAAGACCCGATGCCGCGGGCCCAGCAGCGTCCACGACGTCCAGGACGTGCTGTTGCGGTCCGTCAGGCCCCGGCCAGAGAAGTGCTGCGCGGGCGTGGCCACCATGCGCAGGCGGCCCTCCCCCTCCCCCAGCGACACCTCCTGCCACCAGTCCAGCTCCACCACGCGCTCCGCCGGCACGCCCCACTTCTCCAGGTGCGCCCCCACGCCCAGCGGCGCGTAGAACGTCACCTGACGCGGCACCAGCGCCCGGATGGTGGGCATGTCCAGGTGGTCGTAGTGGTCATGCGACAGCAGCACCGCGTCCACCTCTGGCAGCGCGTCCAACGGAAGCGGAGGCGGATGGAACCGCTTCGGTCCAGCGATGGTGGACGGCGACGCGCGCTCGCTCCAGATGGGGTCTGTGAGAATGCGGAAGCCGTCAATCTCTACCAGCAGCGTGGAGTGGCCCAGCCACGTCACGCGCAGGCCGCTCTCCGGCTGCTTCGCCAGCGCCGCGGCCACATCCCGTTCCATGGGCAGCGCGGACGGCGGCGTGCGCTGCTGGGTGCCGAAGAGCATCTCCTTCAACGTGCCCCAGTCCGGCCCATTCTGCGGCAGCCTGGCACCGGCGGTGTTGATGAAGATGCCGGCCTGGTAGCGCGACGATGCCTTCATCCGCTCCAGGCGTGCCCCATCCGCCCGCGCCCCGAAAGACTGGAGGCCGTCCGTCGTCGTCCACGTGAGGAGGGCACCCACGCCCGCGCCCAGCCCCATCACGCCCAGGGCATACCGCCACAGGCCCCGCCGCTTCGGACGACCTCCACCCAGGAACGCATCGCGCATGACCCCCACGTGTAGCGCTGCCTTCAAGGCAGCGCCCGGGAAATCAGCACCGAAGAGCCACCTACTGGCCGCTGGTGACCTTCAAGCCCACGATGGAGGTGAGGAGCAACACCAGGAAGAAGACGCGCGCGGGCGTGGCCGGCTCATTGAAGAGCACGATGCCCATGATGGCCGCGCCCACGGCGCCAATGCCGACCCAAACACCATAGGCCGTGCCAATGGGCAGGTTCTTCGCGGCGATCCCCAGGAGCACCATGCTGGCGACGATGGCACCGCCCGTGAGGACGCTTGGTACCAGCCTAGTGAAGCCCTCGGTGTACTTGAGACCGATGGCCCAACCAACCTCGAGCAACCCTGCGATGACGAGTAGAATCCAGGACATGACGTACGACTCCCGTTGTCGCGTCGTCTTGTCCTGACCGGGTACGGCGCGCCTCGTCCGGGCCAGACACCCTCACGATGAGGCCACTGGCGCCCCCCTCTATAAAGCCACGCGATTCCCGTTTCAACCCGGCCGGTCCATGCCGCCGCCCCAGGTGGGGTGTCCGGCGGTGGGACACAGGCACGCTTGGGAGGGCTCGCGGAGATGCCTTGCCGGCTCGGCTTGTAGCGGCCTGTCCGCGGCCCCAGCTTCCTGGCGGAACAATCCCATCTGTTGGAGGCGCTCGAAATGAAACGAATCCAAGCTCTGGCCATCGCGGGCGCGTTGTGCGGAGGCACGGCGCTGGCCAAGGACAAGCCCGACATGCGCGGGCTCACCGTCACCGTGGGCGGCGGCGTGGAGGGCTACAGCGGTGGGCTGGCCCCCCGAATCGATCCGGGCGCGGCGTACGGCGCCACGGCCACGCTCAAACCATCCACCGTGCTGGGCATCGAGCTGGGCTACACCGGCGCCATCAACAAGCTCGACCGGCGCGGCCTGGAGGGACTGGCGCGAAACCCGGACATCGTCCGCAACGGCGGTCAGGCCGTGGCCACCATCGGCCTGACGGCGAGCCCCGTTCAGCCATACCTCCTCGGCGGCCTCGGAATGAACTGGTACAACGTCCGCCGCGGCGCGGAAGCGCTGGGCTACCGCGACGACACCGCTGGCGCCGTGCCGCTGGGCGCGGGGCTGCGCTTCTACACCGGCTCCTTCACCGCGGACCTGCGGGCCAACTACAACCTCCTCTTCAATCAGGAGCTCGTCCCCACGCTGCCGCCCGCGAAGGAGCAGCCCCTGACAGAGGTCACGTTCGCGGGAGGCTCCAGCTACAACGCCACGCTGAACGTCGGCGCCACGTTCTGAGCGCATCGGCATGACCGGGCCCGGAGCCCTCTGGGCCCGCGTCACCTCAAGCCATCGTGGATGAACTTGAGGACGGAGATGAACTGCCGGTCCATCACCAGCAACATGACCAGTGGCGCCATCGCCGCCCCCACCACGGCCAGTAGGGCCATCTTGTCCCAGAGCAACAGGCGCATCTTCCGCGCCAGCGTGAAGGCCGTGCCGATATCCGCCAGCGAGGACATCTCCGGCGCGCCCAGCAGCTCCGGCTCCGGTCCGCCCCGGAACCACTTGCGTTCGAACTGCCGCGAGTGCTTGGCCGCGACCTTCGAGAAGTCCTCGTCACCGATCCGCTTCGCCCGCACGAGCTGGGGCACGAAGAAGCTCATCGGCCCGAACACCAGCACCACCGCGCCGGCCGCGATGACCACCAGCGGAATCACGTAGGCCGCTGGGTTGGCCGACAGGTCCTTGGGTTCCACCCGGGACGTGTATGCCGCCACCACCACGGCCAGGGAGAACACCACGGGCGAAAAGCTGGCCTGGCAGACAGGCAGGAACCCGAGCCCGCCCATCATGTCCGGATGTGTCGGAACCAGGGTCAACGGCAGACGCGACACACGCAGCAGGAAGGCGGTCCACACCACGCCACGCCAGAGCCACCGGAGCGCCAGGAAACGGAACAGGGGCTGGCTCACGGCGAGGTTCCACCACCCCGCCATGGAGGTCCCATCGCCGCTGAGCGTCCACGCCCGGGTGGGGTCGGCCGGGGTGATGAACGTGATGGAATACGCCAGGATGAGCAGCAGCGCCTCCACGATGTAGCTGTCCCGCCAGCGCATGGCTCGCCGGGCATCCGCCTCGAACGTCTGGAGGCTGCCTGTCGCGACCAGGTTCGAATTGAGGAACTGGCGGACCGCGAAAGCCAGGCGGCCGTCGATGTAGGGCTCCGCGGCGAGGAGCACGGGCAGCGCCACCAGCAACTGCGCATGGACCTGGAGCTCCTTGAACAGGGAGGCCACGGTTGGCCCGTCCGAAGGCAGCGTGAAGAGCAGCAGGGGCAACCAGCCGATCGCCGAGAAGGCCAGCGCCCGCAACACGGGGTCATGTCGCTTGCGCGGACCCCGCCGGAGCCGGCGCTCGGTCTCGAAGAGCAGCCCGCCCTTCACCAGGGAGAATTCGGCAATCGTCGAGTGCGAGTCCATGAGGGCGCCGTCTCCACGGTGGGGCTGCGTCCAGGAACCCACAAGCGCCCCCAGGCCGGGCGACGATCGGCGGGAGCAGGCGCGGACACGAGGCCTACCCCTGAGGGCCGGATTGTTCCGTGCCGCGGGGCCCCCCACGTTTGCTGCCGGGGCACGGCGCGCCCCTCCGTTCTCGCAGGGAAGGAGGCACGCACATGAGCATCGACGTCACCGACGAAGTCCCGGCCCAGGGCGGCCGGCCCCTCGAGGACGGCGCGAGGCAGGAAGCCCGCTCGCTGCCGGGCATGGTCTACATCCCCGGTGGGACGTTCTGGATGGGCTCGGACCATCACTATCCGGAGGAGCGGCCGACGCACCAGGTGACGGTGACGGACTTCTGGATGGACAGCCAACTGGTGACGAACGCGGACTTCGCGCGCTTCGTGGAGGCCACCGGCTATGTCACCGTGGCCGAGCGCCCCTTGAACCCCGACGACTTTCCCGGCGCGAATCCAGCGCTGCTCGTCCCGGGCTCGCTCGTCTTCAAGAAGACGCTCGCTCGCGTGGACCTGCGCGACCTGACGCAGTGGTGGTTCTATACGGCGGGCGCCTGCTGGAAGCACCCCGAGGGCGCGGGCAGCACCTGGCAGGGGCGCGAACAATACCCCGTGGTGCACGTCTGCTTCGAGGACGCGCTCGCCTACGCGAACTGGGCGGGCAAGGCGCTGCCCACCGAGGCGGAATGGGAGTACGCCGCGCGCGGAGGCCTGGACCGGAAGGTCTACGTCTGGGGTGACGAGTTCGCGCCGGGTGGCAGGCTGATGGCCAACACCTGGCAGGGTGAGTTCCCCTGGCAGAACCTGAACACGGACGGCTTCGAGGGCACGTCCCCGGTGGGCAACTTCCCACCGAACGCCTACGGCCTCTTCGACATGGCCGGCAACGTATGGGAGTGGACCTCGGACTGGTACCAGGAGCGGCACGAGGCGAACGGCGGAAAGCCCTGCTGCATCCCCGTCAATCCGCGGGGACCTGCCACGTCGGATCGCAGCCTGGACCCGTGCCTGCCGAAGGTGAAGATTCCCCGGCGCGTCCTCAAGGGCGGCAGCCACCTGTGCGCGCCGAACTACTGCCTGCGCTACCGCCCGGCGGCGCGCTCACCGCAGGCCGTGGACAGCGGCACGTCGCACATCGGGTTCCGCTGCGTCGTCCGCCCCTGAGCCGCCTGGCGCTCCAGGACGAGCCTCCCGAAGCTGGCATCGCCGTCGAGGCTTGCGTCGGTGCCATCCTGGGAGAAGATGGGACCCATGCAGCAGAAAATCACAGGCTTCCACCTCGACCGGGAAGACCACTGGGTGGCTGACCTCGAGTGTGGCCACCGGCAGCACATGCGCCATGACCCGCCCTGGATGGTGCGCCCCTGGATCCTCACCGAGGACGGGAGGCGCAGCCGCCTCGGTGTCGAGCTCGATTGCAAGCGTTGTGACGAAGCAGGGCACGCGGTCGCCGAGGCGGTTCGCGAAGCGCTGCGGACAGTGGCCCTGCGAGCGCATGAGGACGGTGGCCTGAGCGGGCTCTGCGCCGAAGGCCGATGGGAGCTTGCCCTGGACGCGCTCAATGCGGCCGACCTGCGCCCTGCCATCCGGCGCGCGCTCGCCCCTGAGCGTGGGGACAAAGCTCTCGTGAGCGCTCGTATGATTCTCCGCCCCCTCCTCCCTGACGACGCCAGCGCCATTCAGCGCCTGGCGGGTGACCGTGAGGTGGCGGCGAACGCGGCGGGAATCCCACATCCGTTCGAGGACGGCATGGCGGAAGCCTGGATTGCCTCGCTGGATGCACGTTCCCATGTCTTCGCGCTCAGCCATTCCGAGTCTGGCGAGTTCATGGGCCTGGCCGGGCTGGTGGAGGCCGACGTGGAGCACCCTCGCACGGCCGAGCTCTCATACTGGCTCGGCCGCGCGTACTGGGGACAGGGCCTTGGCACGGAGGCAGCCCAGACCCTGGTCCGCTACGGCTTCGAGACGCTCGGGCTGGAGTCCCTCCATGCCAGTTGTTTCTCCCGCAACCCCGGCTCCCGGCGTGTGCTGGAGAAGGCCGGCTTTCGCCACGCTGGCCACCAGGCGCGCGCGCTCCGCCATCTGGGGCAGGACGAGGACCTCGATCGCTTCATCCAGGAGCGGAGCCGCTCGCACCCATGAGCGGATTGACCCTGGTGGGCAGCATGTGCCCCACCCGCGCTCAATCCGCCGCCGCGTCCAGCTCCGCGACGACACGGCGGACCTGACTCGCGCGCCCCTTCTCGGTACGCGCAGTCATCACCTTGAGGATGAGTCCGTACCTCCGCGTCTTGCCAAGCGCCTCGAACACCCGCGCGGCACGCGGGCTCGCAGCCAGCGCCACCGTCAGGCACTCCGGCACCGTGGCGTTCTTCTGGGACGCGTAGGCCGCGTCCCAGCGTCCATCCGCCTTGGCGGCCTCGACCTCGGCGAGCCCCGAGGGCCGCATCCTGCCCGCGCGTAGCAGCGCCTCGACCTTCCTCACATTCACGCAGGACCAGCGGCTGCGCGGCCGGCGCGGGACGTACTTCTGCAGATAGAAGCGGGCATCGAGCGACCTTCGTTGCCCCGAAATCCATCCAAAGCAGAGCCCGACGTCGACTGCCTCGTCATCGGTGAGCGACGGGATGTCCGTCCCTTTCTTCGCCAGCTTCAACCAGACACCAGTTGGAGCATCGGCATGCGTCTGGAGCCAGACCTCGAACTCCGCCGCATTCCGGAACGCAATCACCGGCGCATCCATCGGCGCGCCGCCACGCACCTCCCGCCTAACGCTGGCCACGGGTACCTCCCAGGATGTCCAGGTAGTGACGGTTGAACATGATGCCCAGCACGTTCCCAAAGGGGTCGATGACAGACGCCGTGACGAAGCCGGGGCCACGCTCGGTGATGCCTTCGAGGAGCTGGGCCCCCAGCGAGAGCAACCGTTCGAGCGTGGCGGCGATGTCGTCGACATGCCAGTAGACGACCGTACCGCCCCGCGCCGTGGCGAGCCCCGGCGGAGCAAATCGCCGGTCGATGATGCCCAGCTCATGCTGGTAATCACCGATGCGAAACTCGACGTACCCGGGACCGCGTCCGGCGGCCTCGCTGCTGAAGTAAGGCTCCACGCCGAGCAGCTCCGCGTACCAGCGCGTCGCCGCTCGAAGGTCATCCGCCCAGAGGTTGAAGGTGCACAATCCGCGCAAGGTGTTCATGGGGTTCTCTCGTCTCGTGGCCGCCCGTTCGCGACCCAATGACCATGGCCCCAGAACGTGACAGAATGAGTCACGTTTGAAGCGCGAGCCCGTCACCGACCGCCTGGACCGTGTCCTGGGCCTCCTCGCCTCCCGGCCGTCCTGGACGGCCCCGGAGCTGGCGGAGGAGCTCGGCGTCTGCGTGCGTACCGTCCGACGGGATTTGTCCCGGCTTTCCGCCCGCGGAGTCCCCATCGAGTCGGACCCAGGCCGAGGCGGCGGCATCCGGGTACCGCCCCGGACGGGGCTCGGGCGCGTGCAGCTCAGCGCCCAGGAGCTGCTCGACCTCCTGCTCGCCCTGGCGCTCGCTGAGCGACTCGAGTCCCCGCTCCTGCTCTCGACACTCAAGAGCCTGCGTCAGAAGCTCGCCGCCTCGTTCCCACCGGAGGAGCGCGCACGCGTCGGCAAGCTGCGCCGTCGCATCCTCGTTGGCCCCACGTCACGGAACGTCACCGCGACCTGGAAGCCTCCGCGAGCGGCGGTGCTACGTCCCCTCCAGGAGTCCTTCTTCGAGCAGCGCGCCCTGGAGCTGACGTACCGCTCGAACGACGTGCGCACGGTGCGCATCGTGGAGCCGCACTACCTGCTGCTGAGCTGGCCCGCGTGGTACCTGCTCGTCTGGGACCACTTGCGCGGAGCGGTGCGCATGCTCCGCGTTGACCGCATCGAATCCGCGAGCGTCCAGGCGGCGACGTTCCAGGTGCGGGACTCGGAGTCGATGCTCGCCACCCTCGGCGACATCTTCGCGGCGCTCTGATGCCGACCGCCTCGAAACCAAAAATCGCGGCATGCGGCAATGACTCGCGGACCTACGTCTCGCGTCATTGTCCACGCCAGAGGCAGACAGCAAAATGCCGCCGCTGCTCTGTCTCGTCGTGCCATCCCCCAAGGAAAAGTCCGAATGACACCCTCGAAGCCACGGCCCAACTGGGTCGCGAGGCGCCCACGCGCCCACGCGCTGGCGCTGCTCGCGGCCGTCCTGCTCGCGCTGCCCACCGCCGCGCGCGCACAGCCGACGTACACACTATTCGCCCCCTCCTCCACCCCCGCCGTCCCCTCTGTCACCAATGACTTCGCCCCGGTGGAGTTGGGCGTGAAGTTCCAGTCCGACATCGAGGGAGACATCCTCGGCATCCGCTTCTACAAGGGCCCCGCCAACACCGGCACCCACGTGGGAAGTCTCTGGAGCGCCGCTGGCGCGCGCCTCGCCTTCGCCACCTTCACGTCCGAAACGGCCACCGGCTGGCAGGAGGTGATGTTCGCCACGCCCGTGCGCATCAGCGCCAACACCACGTACGTCGCCTCGTACCACGCGCCTGGCGGCGCCTACGGCTTCACCAGCGCGGGGCTGGCCTCGACCGTGGACGCCCCTCCCCTCCACGCGCTCGCGGGCGCCATCAGCGGCGGCAACGGCGTCTTCACCTACGGCGCCGCGGGCTCCTTCCCCAGCAGCAGCTTCGGCGACTCCAACTACTGGGTGGACGTCGTCTTCCGCCCGGCTGAGCCGGTCACCCTCTGGCCTGTCACCGCCACGCCCGCCGTCGCCTCCGTCGCCAACGACTCCGCCCCCGTGGAGCTCGGCGTGAAGTTCAAGACGAACGTGAGCGGCAACGTGCTGGGCGTCCGCTTCTACAAGGGCGCCGCAAACACCGGCACCCACGTGGGAAGCCTCTGGAGCGCCAACGGGCAACGCCTGGCCTTCGCCACCTTCACCTCCGAGACGGCCACCGGCTGGCAGGAGGTGACGTTCTCCACCCCTGTCGCCATCGCCGCCAACACCACCTACGTCGCCTCGTACCACGCCCCCGCCGGCGCGTACGCCTTCGACAACGGTGGCCTCGCCAGCGGTCAGGACGCCCCGCCCCTCTTCGCGCTGCCCGGCAGCACCAGCGGCGGCAACGGCGTCTTCAGCTACGGCACCGCGGGCTCCTTCCCCATCAACAGCTTCGGCAACTCCAATTACTGGGTGGACGTCGTCTTCCAGGCCACCGGCGCACCGCCCCCGACACAGCCCCCAGACAACACGTTCCGTATCTT
>NZ_JABFNS010000164.1 GCF_013116825.1 Myxococcus xanthus | reverse complement strand
CTTGCAACCCGCGCCCCGCACCGGCGTCCCACACCCACCAACCATCCCCATCCGCCAGCCCGCGTCGCACCGTCCCCAACGCCATAGCATTCGCCGTGCCGTGCCAGCCGGAGCACAAAGCACCAAGCATTTCAGCCACTTACAGAAATACAAAGCCAGGGGCCGGAAGCGGAGCCAGACGGCGGCCGGAAAAAACTACCTTCGCGGGCGGAACAGCCCGTCCCGGCGTACCGGTCCACTGTTGAAGCGACGACGGAGCCCTTCAGGCGCGCCCGACAGGTGTGCGCCACAGCCGGAGCAGGTCCTGGGCGAGCAGTTCGTGCATGGCCTGTTGAAGCGAGACGAGCATCTGATGGAGTGACTCGGCGGTGTCACCGTGGGCTTCGAGCACACGCTCGTGCCGCCCGTCGAAGACGCGCAGCCGGCCCGGGACGAGCGCGATGACGGGAAGCGTCGGGTGACGTTTGCGGAGCAAGCCCAGGAAGAGCGGGTGGTCCTCATCCGGGCGGCGCACGTCCACCACCACCAGCGCGGGGGGCCGGGACGTCAGCGAGGCGAAGGCGTCGTCCGCATCCCCGGTGACGGAGATGGCCAGGTCCGGCGCCTCGAGGATACGGCGCAACAGCTCGCGCGAAGGCGCGTGAGGACTGACGATGAGGACCCGGCGCATCTTGCAGCTGAATCTAGCCCTTCCAGACGGCGATGGTGGCACCGATGAAGGCGAGCCCGGAGCCCAGCACCCGGGGGAACGTCACGGGGCGTCCTTCCACCATCGCATCCCACACGAGGCTGGTGAGGAGCTGCGCCGCCATCAGCAGCAGGACGGACTGCACCGCCCCCAGGCGGCTCATCGCCAAGGGCATGCCCAGAACGATGATGACGCCGCACAGCCCCGGCAACAGGTGCCAGGGCGTGAAGCCACTCAAGCGGCCCTGACCCGCCGCGGCCTCCGGCCAGAGCCCCGGCACCGTGCGCACGACGAGGTACACCGCGAACGTGGCCACCGTCGCCACCACCATGTTCAGGAGCACCGCGCTCATCAGGCCCCACTGGCCCCCGAATCGACGGTTGAGACCAGCCTGAGCCACGACCGCCAGGCCACACAGCATCGGAACGAGCGAGATGAAACGCATGCGGCGCGCTGGGTACCGTGAACAGCGCATGCCTGCAAGCCTGCCTTCCAGGCCTTCGATGAGACTGGCGAAACCCAGGATGACCGGCTAGGTCCCTACACGCCGATGCCGTCGCCCACCGAGCTCCACTTCGACTGCGGCACCCTGGTCGCGCCCACACTCCCGGAAGATGCCCGCCTGCGAGCCCTCTTCCAGAAGGACGGGCGCACCGGCGTCTACCGCGCGCCCGCGTGGCATTACCGCGAGGCGGTGCTGCGGCTGCGGGAGCTGGGCATCCCCTACGAGGACAAGGCGAAGCGCTTCGAGCCGCTGGAGCTGCCGCTCACCACGCCCATCCAACCCTTTCCGCATCAACAACAGGCGCTGGAGGCGTGGACACGCGCGGGTGGGCGTGGCCTGGTGGAGCTGCCCACGGGCGCGGGCAAGACGCTGCTGGCGGTGCTCGCCATCGCCCACGTGAAGCGGCCCACGCTGGTGGTGGTGCCCACGCTGGACCTGATGACGCAGTGGCAGGGCGTGCTGGCGCGGCACTTCTCCGTGCCAGTGGGCCTGCTGGGCGGCGGCGTGAATGACCGACAGCCGCTGACGGTGACGACGTACGACTCCGCGGCGATGCAGACGGAGTTCCACGGCAACCGCTTCGGCCTGCTGGTGTGCGACGAGTGCCACCACCTGCCCGCGCCCAGCTACCGCTTCATCGCGGAGGGCTCGCTGGCGCCGTACCGGCTGGGCCTCACCGCGACGCTGGAGCGCGCCGATGGCGGCGAGCGCGTCTGCGAGGAGCTGTTGGGCCCCCGCGTGCACCGCTCGGACATCCGGGAGTTGCAGGGTGAATACCTGGCGCCCTACGAAGTGAAGCGAGTGGAAGTCCCGCTGACGCCCGACGAAAAGGCGCGCTACGACACGGCGCGCGCGCTGTACCTGGGCTTCGTGCGCAGGCTGGGCGTGCCGCTCTCCGCGCCGGACGGGTGGGCGCGCTTCCTGGCGCAGAGCCAACGCAGCGACGAGGGCCGCGCGGCGTACCGCGCCTACCGCGAGCAACGGCGGATTGCGCTCACGTCCAGCGGCAAGCAGGAGGTGCTGTGGCGCATCCTCCTGGAGCACCGGGACGACCGCGTCCTCGTGTTCACCGACGACAACGAGACGGTTTACACGCTGGCGCGCCGCTTCCTGCTCCCCGCGCTGACGCACCACACGCCCGTGCCCGAGCGCAAGGCGCTGCTGGCGGCCTTCGCCTCCGGGGAACTGCCGGTGCTGCTGACCTCGCGCGTGCTGAATGAAGGCGTGGACGTGCCCGAGGCGCGCGTGGGCGTGGTGCTCAGCGGCAGCGCGAGCGTGCGCGAGCACGTGCAGCGGCTGGGGCGCATCCTGCGCAAACGGCCGGGGAAGCGCGCGCTGCTGTACGAGGTGTGCTCCGCGCAGACGGCGGAGAGCAGCATCAGCGAGCGGCGACGCCAGCACGGCGCCTATCAGGAGGGCGGCTGAGATGCTGACACGCGAGCTGCTCAACTTCCGCGTGCGCCAGGGCGTCCTGCGCCCCGTCTTCGTGAAGCGCGATGACACGGAGCTGCTGACCTTCGCCCAGGACCTGCTCGCGGAGATAGCCGCGTCGCGCGGCGGCCAGCGCGACGACATCGAGGAGTCGCTGGGCTTGAAGGCCGGCGCCTTCACCAGGCCCAAGGTGGCGCGCGGCCTGGTGAAGCTGGTGTTGGACCGGCTCCTCTTCGACGAGCCCGCGCCCGGCGTGACGGAAGCCCGTTGGGAGCGAATCAAGGCGGCGGGACAGGTCCTGCGCGCGCTGCCTCCAGACGCCACGGTGGAGGACTTCGAGGCGCGGCTGGCCCAGACGCTCCCCGCCCCCCTTTCCGAGGCCCGGGAGGCGCTGTACTCGGACCTGCCCGGCCACCGCCGGCTGGCGGGGTGGGACGGCGAGGCACTGGACGCCCAGGACCTGCTGGACCGCTACAACCTGGCGCTGGCGCAGGGGCCCCTGCTGTCCGCACGGCGCCTCCGCCTGCGAGCCCAGGCGCCGGACCTGCTGCGCGTGCGCAAGGTGCTCCGATGGCTCAAGTTCTGCCGCCTGGTGGCCGAGGTGTGGCGCGACGACGACAACTGGGCGCTCGACGTGGAGGGCCCCGGGGCCATGCTGGCGCTCCAGAAGAAGTACGGCCTGCAACTGGCGACCTTCCTGTCCGTGGTGCCGGTGCTGGAGCGCTGGGAGCTGACCGCCACCGTGGAACCTTCACGGCAGCAGGCCACGCTGATGCTCAGCCACAAGGACCCGCTGCGTTCGCCCCTACCCGCCGCACTGGGTCACATTCCTCCGGAAGTGGCCTCCCTCGCGGAGGGCTTCGCGGATGACGCCTGGGAGTTGGACCTGACGCCGCTTCCCCGGCACGTGGGCGCCTCCGGGCTGTGCGTGCCGGACCTCACCTTCCGCCACCGTGCGTCCAAGAGAGAAGTCGCGCTGGAGCTCTTCCACGCATGGCATGCGGCGCCCCTGGCCCGGAGGCTGACGGAGCTGCGCTCGCGGCCGGACGCGGGCCTGCTGCTGGGCGTGGACCGGGCGCTGGCCAAGGAGGCCGTGGAGCGGGAGACGCTGGAGGCCCACCCGCAGGTGGTGCTCTTCAACGGCTTCCCCTCCGCGCGCAAGCTGCGGGAGCGCCTGGCGAAACTGGAGCCCGGGCGGTGAGCGCTGCGCTCAGCCGCCGGGAGCGCGCCTCAGCCGCGCGGCTTGAACTGCGCCGCGAGCACGCTGAGGATCCGGATGGACGTCCGGTCCAACTGCCTGGCCCGGCGCATGAGCCGCCGCAGCTCCGCGGACTCGCCATAGTCACTGGGCGGCTCGGCGGCCCACTTCACCTCCTGCACCGGCTTGAGGCCCAGCGCCTCATCCGCGGAGATGGAGAGCACCGTGCACAACCTGCGGAACGTCTGGATGCTCGGCAGCATGTGGCCGCGCTCGAGCCGGCCATAGACTTCGCTCGCGATGCCAATGCGCTCCGCCACGTCGGCCTGGGTCAGGTTCAGTCGGGTCCGAGCAAGGCGAGCCGCTCCGCCAAGGCGGGATGCGAGAGTCTTTTCCATGGGTCGTTAACCTAGCGGGTCCGCACATGTCGATATGACTTGAGAGGTTGGCATCCAAGAACTTCCTGAGTAGTCTTGTAGGTAGGCAACCTCGTGCGTTTGGCCAACCACACAGGTCTCACCCTGCTGGCGAGAACATGCTGACCTTCTTGTTCGTGGACGAAGACCCACGTTCACTCGCGGCGCTGCGGCGTCTCGTGAGGGATTTGCCCGGCGGCAAGCGCTTCGCCCGTTGCGTGGCGGAGGCCCTCGCGCTCGTGAAGGAAGAAGCGCCGTCCGTGGTGGTGACGGGCGATCTGCTCCCGGACGGAGACGGGCTGGGCCTGCTGGAGCAGGTGCGTGCGAGCCACCCCCGCACCGCCTGCGCGCTGCATGCGGTGATGCCGCCCCTGGCGCGGGACATCACCTGGATGGACCGCGCCGCGCCGCCCTCGGAGGTGCATGCCCTGCTGCGGATGCTGGGCATCGGTGCGGCATCGATGGGACGCCCGCGTTAAGGTGCCCCCCTCGACGCGCCATGAAGCTCTACGCCATCAGCGACCTGCACCTGCGCCACAACGACAACCGCCTGGCGCTCCAGGCGCTTCCGGCCCATCCGGAGGACTGGCTCATCGTCGCGGGGGACGTGGGCGAGACGCTGGCGGAGATGGAGCTCATGCTGAGCACCCTCACCCAGCGCTTCCGCCAGGTCATCTGGGTGCCCGGCAACCATGAGCTGTGGACCCTGCCGTCGGAGCAGCCGCAGCTGAAGGGTGAGGCGCGCTACCAACGGCTGGTGAGCCTGTGCCGCAGCTACGGCGCCCTCACGCCGGAGGACCCCTACCCCCGCTGGCCCGGCCCCGGCCCCGAGCGCGTCATCGTCCCCATGTTCCTGGGCTACGACTACACGTTCCGCCCGGACCATGTGCCCGCGGACAAGGCGCTCGAGTGGGCCTGGGAGGATGACCTGCTGTGCACCGACGAGGTGCTGCTGCACCCCGACCCCCACGCCAGCCGCGCCGCCTGGTGCGCCGCCCGCGTCGAAGCCACGCGGGCTCGGCTGGACGCCCTGCCCCCGGGCTGCGCCACCGTCCTCGTCAACCACTACCCGCTGCGCTACGAGCACGTGCGGCTGCCGCGCATCCCCCGCTTCTCCATCTGGTGCGGGACGAAGCAGACGGAGGACTGGCACACCCGCTACCGCGCGGAGGTCGTCGTCAGCGGCCATCTCCACATGCCCGCGACACTGTGGCGTGACGGCGTGCGCTTCGAAGAGGTGTCGCTGGGCTACCCCATGCAGTGGAAGTACCGGGGCGTGCACGCGTGGGACAACTGCCTGCGCGTCATCCTGCCCGGCCCCACGCCGTAGAAAACGAGAAGCCCCGGGCGCCGCGTGAAGCGGAGCACCCGGGGCCTCACCGGCGCGGACCAAGGCCGCGCCGTCACTTCAGACTACTGGGGCAGCGGCTCGAGGAAGGAGCCGATGAGGACGATGCCCTCGAAGCCATCCTTCGCGCCGTAGACCTCGATGTAGTAGCGGCCGGCCGGAGCGTTGATGAGGTTGCACTTCTCCGACTGGTGGTCCTTCACGCTGCGGCAATCGTAGTCCGCGTGCGTCGGGGCGCCACCGCGCTTGACGTAGAGGTCGGGGTTGCCCTTGCCCTCGCCCGTCTGGATGTAGATGTTGTTCTTCCCCTGGCCCGGGCGACGCTCCGGAACGTCGAGGATGAACACCTGCGAGGAGCCCGCCGCGCCCGAGAGGTTCTCCACGGCGACGCCGCTCTCGATGGGGACGTAGCCGCCCTCCCAGGTCACGGTCAGCGTGGCGCCGGAGTACGCGCGGTAGCCGTTCAGCATCGCGTACCACTTGCCGTGCTGCGGAGCCGCGAAGGTGCAGACCTCGTTGTTGCCACCGGCGTACGGGCGGCAGTCGTACAACGCGGTGGTGGGCGCGCTGTTGTAGCGGACGTACAGGTCCGCGTCACCCGTGCCACCCGACAGGGTGAAGCGCAGGTTGTAGGCACCTTCCGGCACAGTGACTTCGAAGTACTTCTTCTCGTTGGCGCCACCCGACACGACGACCGGCGTGTCCTTGCCGATGGGGTCCGTCGGCGGAGGCGGAACCGGGACGCTGACGCCGACGGCCTTCCACGCGTTCGACACCGACTCGATGGTGGCGGCGTCGTAGCCGAGCTGCGCCGCGGCCTGCTCCGAGATGGTCTTCGCCGCCTCGAAGTTGGACGTCGGCACCATCAACGTGTTGGCCTTGTAGAAGATCTGCGCGGCCTTCTCGATGCCGATGCCCGCCACCACGATGGTGCTCTTGCCGCGCGGGTGCGTGCCACCCTGCGACAGGAGGTAGAACGCCAGGTTGGAGATACCGGAGCTGTAGTGCACGCCGGTACCGGGCACGTAGTTGTGGTAGTGGTCGAGCGAGTCGCCATCCAGCGCCGGGTCGTTCATGTAGCGCAGGGCGTCGTTCGGGATGGACGGGGTCCACACGTCGTCGCCAATCAGCCAGTGACGCGGGGAGACCTCGTCCGCGCCGTCGCCGTACCACTCGCACACCGCGCCGAACACGTCGGACATCGACTCGTTCAGGCCGCCGGACTCACCCGAATAGATGAGGTCCGACTCGTTGTCCGTCACGGCGTGGGTCAGCTCGTGCGCCGTCACGTCCAGCGAGTTGGCCAGGTTGGTGGCCGTCACGCCGTCGCCATCGCCGTACACCATCTGGGTACCGTCCCAGAAGGCGTTCACGTAGTTGACGCGGTGGTGCACGGTGCTGATGAGCGTGCCGCCCGCGTTGTCGATGGAGTCACGGCCGAACAGGGTGCTGTAGCAGTCGTAGACGGTGCCCAGGTGGTCGTAGTTGGTGTTGACCACGGGGTCGGCCACCGGCGCCTGGCCCTCGGTGCGAACGACAGGACCCGGCAGGGTGCTGGTGTTGTTGCCGTTGTGGAGGCGGCGGTCGAGGGATTCCTTGATCTGCGGGATGCGCAGCATCACATCGGCGTTGCGCGCGTCCACCAGGACCCAGTCGCGAACGGGCGTGCCGTCCGCCTTGTTGCCGTGCTGGACGACCTTGTACATCAGGCGCAGTTCGTCATCGATGCGCCAGTACACCAGCTCCGGGTTCTTGTCGGTGACCCAGCCCTTGAGCGTCTCGCGGTCGGAGTCCACCGCGGACGTGGCAACCTCACCCGCGATGGTCGCCTTCAGCTCGGCGCGCAGGTCGCTGCGGACGTTGGTGTTCGCCGCAAACACCTTGCCGTTGCGCGCGTGCAGGATCAGCTCGCCGCCCAGCACCGGGATGTCGTTGTGCTTCACGGAATAGCGGTAGTGGCTGTCACCCTGCTTGTCCGTGTGCGCCTTCTTGAAGACCAGGTTGCCCGGCTCCAGGCGGAACGTCGGCGCCACGGCGTCGACGACCGGGGCCAGCGCGGACGCGTTGAGCGCCTTGGGACCCGCGGCCGGAATATCCGGCAGAGCAATCGACAGACCGGTGACGAACTGCGCCACCTTCTGGTTGTCCGTCAGAATGACCTTCGCGCCATTCTCCAGCATCGCCGCCTTCGCGGCATCCGTAGGCTTGTCGGCCTCGGGGGCAGGGGTGGACTCGTTGCAACCGACAACGACAGACAGCGCCGCGATACCGAGCGCTCCGCGCACTCTCTTCTGCACCATGTAATCCTCCTAAGCGGAAAGATTAGGAGGCACGATGGCACAGGGATGACACGTATTTCAAGGTTGCGCGATTATTTCAGTTATTATCCTCTTCTTAGACTTCAGGTTAATTACGATTAACTCTTTGATTTCATGGATTTACGGAGTCCACTGCGAGTGCGAGCAACCTGCCACGTGACGTAACAGGTCGTCCAGGCGGACCTCGGTTTTCCACAGGTCGTGTGAACTTTGTGCCGGACTCGGGGTCCGCCCGCGCGCGTGATGCAACACTGGCATCGACGTGGCTGACCATTACGCTTCCTGTCCGGGAGGTAACGATGCGCGCATTGCAGCTACAGCGGCTGGACGGACCTGACGGGCTCCAACTGGTGGACGTGCCCGAGCCCGAGGCGGGGGACTCGGTGCTCATCGACGTGGTGGCGGCCGGGGTGAGCTTTCCGGACCTGCTGCTCACCCGGGGGCAGTACCAACTCAAGCCCGCCCTGCCCTTCATTCCGGGCGTGGAGGTGGCCGGCGTGGTGCGGCAGGCCCCTGCGGGCGCGGCGGTGAAGCCCGGGCAGCGGGTCATGGCCTTCAGCTTCGGGTTGGGCGGCTTCGCCGAGGTGGCCGCGATTCAGCCGGAGATGGTGTTCCCCATCCCCGCGGACTGGAGCTTCGAGGCGGCCGCGGGCGTGGTGATGAACTACCACACGGCGCACTTCGCACTGCACCGGCGAGGCCGGCTCAAGGCGGAGGAGAGCGTCGTGGTCCATGGCGCCGCGGGAGGCGTGGGCACGGCGGCGGTGCAGGTGGCGCGCGGCGCGAAGGCGCGCGTCATCGCCGTGGTGAGCGACGAGCGCAAGGCGGACGTCGCCCGGCGGGCCGGCGCGCACGAGGTGCTGCTGTCGTCCGGAGACTGGGTCGCGCGGGTACGGGAGAAGACGGGCGGCCTGGGTGCCAACGTGGTGGTGGACCCGGTGGGCGGCGACATCTTCGACAAGAGCCTCAAGTGCCTGGCGCCCGAAGGCCGGCTGCTGGTGGTGGGCTTCGCGAGCGGCCGCATCCCCGAGGTCCAGGTGAACCGGCTCCTGCTGCGCAACATCGACGTGGTCGGCGTGGCCTGGGGCGGCTTCCTCCTGCACGAGCCCTCCCTGACGCCCACCATCGCCAAGGACCTGGAGACCATGGCGGACCGAGGTGTGCTCACGCCCGTCGTGGGCCCGGTGTTCCCGCTGGAGCAGGGCGCGCAGGCCCTGCGTGAGCTCGAGGCCCGGCGCGCCACGGGCAAGGTGGTGCTGCGCATGCGCGAAGGCTGACTTGGCCCGGCGCCCGTTGATTGAACGCCGGGCATGCGGCCTGCCGCGTGTGGCCATGCCTGGCGCTGCCGACTTCGCGGAGGGGACACCACCTTGGTGCAGGAGGTGACGGCACCATGGCGGATGACATCCTGGAGCGGCAGCACCAGCGCGAGCGGGAACAGGAGCGCAGGCGGCTGCGCGAGGAGGAGCAGAAGGACCTGGACGTGGAAGCCCACCGGGGACCGCGTCCCCTGGAAGGCTACGCGGGGGGCCACACCTCGTGGACGGACCAGCAGGATGACGCGTCCGCCCGTCAGGTTCATGCGGGCGATGCCCAGGCCTCCTGGGAAGCCAGCGAACGACAGGCGCGACTGGAGCCGGAACCCGAGCCCGCGCGCCGTGAGGACGAACCGCCGCCGGGTGGCGAGCGCTCCCCGTGAAGCGCGGCCCACGACGCGTGGGTCAACGAAGCTCGGGCACCTCGCGCTCCAGCGTCTCCGCCGCGCGGGCATCCTTGGGCAGGCCGAAGCGCTGGCGCGAGCACGCCAGCAACTGCCCCGCGTAGACGGTGTCCTCGAGCGCCTCCTGGAAGCGGCCCAGCCGCGCCAGCGTGCGTGCCCGCTCGTCCACCAGCCGGGCCAGGATGCGGGCCTGCTCCGCGTGAGAGAACAGGCGGACCACGGAGCGCGCGTCGAAGCACACCAGTGTGTCGAACTCCATGCCCAGCGCGGCCGTGCAGGCCTCGCGGATGTGCTGGAGGCTCGTGTCCAGGGCCGCCTCCGCCCGCGCCCGGGCGATGTCCGGAGCCAGGCGGCCGAGCTCACGCACGGCATTCAGGGTGAAGGCGTAACGCAGGACGGGCATGCGGATGGGAACTACACCCCAGCCGCGAGGATTCATCCAGTCGCCGCGGATGTCGAGTATCGCCCCCAGGGGCCCGCCCCGGGCACTCCCGCGAGCGAACGTCACTGGCCGGGATGGAATGGCGCCGACTACAGTTTCCCGCCGCGTTCCAGTCACCCCCACCAAGGACGACGAGACATGAAGGACCTGGACGCCATCCTCCGCGCGCGGGCGCAAGCTCGCGGCCCCCTGGTCCTGGCCACGGTGGTCGAGGTATCGGGCTCCGCCTACCGGCGGCCGGGTGCGCGGATGTTGATGAGCGAGGACGGGTGGCTCGCGGGCGGCATCAGCGGCGGCTGCCTGGAGGCCGACGTCGTCCGCAAGGCCTTCTTCTGGACCACCACCGGGCCCCGCCTGCTGCGCTACGACTCCACCAGCGACACCGCGGAGGACGAAGGTGCCTTCTCCTTCGCGCTGGGCTGCAACGGCGTGGTGGACGTGCTGCTGGAGCGCTGGGAGGCGGGCGCGGGCGCGGCCCTCACCTTCGCCGCCAATGCGCGGGAAGCGGGGCGCCGGGCGGTGGTGGCGACGGTGTACCGGGGCCCCGCGAACGCCGTAGGTTCCCGCTTGAAGCTCCGCGATGACGGCACCGAAGCGGGCCAGCTGTCCGGCGCACTGGGAGACGCCGTGCGCGAAGCCGCGCGTGAGGCGCTGGAGGCGGGCCGGACGTGGAGTGGCCCCTGCGGCGGCGCGGACGTGCTGGTGGAAGTCGTGGAGCCGCCCCATCCCCTGGTGCTCTTCGGCAGCGGCTTCGACGTGGCCCCGGTGGTGAACCAGGCCGCGGCCCTGGGCTGGCATGTCACGGTGGTGGCGGACCTGCCCGCGCAGGCCCTGCGGCGCCGCTTTCCCCAGGCCCATGCGGTGGTATCGGCGAAGGCCCCGGACGCGCCCGGTGCGGTGCCCCTGTCGCCCCGCGCGCTGGCCGTGCTGATGACACACAGCCTGCCGCAGGACCGCGAGCTGCTGGCGCGGCTCCTCCCACGGCCCCTGCGCTATCTGGGCGTGTTGGGACCGCGCTCGCGCACGGACCGCTTGCTCGCGGAGCTGCCCTCCCCGCCCACCGACGCGCACCTGGAGAAGCTGCACGCGCCCGTGGGCCTGGACCTGGGCGCGGAAGGCGCGGAGGAAATCGCCCTGTCCATCATCGCAGAGCTTCAAGCGGTGGTCGCCGGACGCGAAGGCGGCAAGCTTCGCGAGCGGCGCGCGCCCATCCACACCGCCGCGCCCCCGCCAGTGCGGAGGCTCGCATGACGGTGGGCGTGGTGCTGCTGGCCGCGGGCGGCTCCTCGCGGCTGGGCCGCCCCAAGCAACTGGTGCGATACCAAGGCTCGACGCTGGTGCGGCGCGCCGCCGAGGCAGCGGCCTCCTTGCGGTGCGGCCCCGTGGTGGTGGTGCTGGGCGCGTCGCGGGATGCCGTCGCAGCGGAGCTCACGGGCCTCACCGTGCGCGCCGTGGACCATGCGGACTGGGCCGCGGGCCCTGGAGGCTCCCTGCGCGCGGGGCTCGGTGCGCTGCGGGAGACGGAGCCCCCCGCGCTGAACGCCGTGCTCGTGTTGCTGTGCGACCAGCTTCGCGTGGATGCCGCACACTTGAGGGCGCTGCTCGATACCTTTGAACGGACTCGCGCGTCCGTGGTGGCCTCCGCCTATGAGGACACGCGAGGCGTCCCCGCCCTCTTCGCGCGTGACGTCTTCCCGGAGCTGGAGGCGCTCAGCCCGGGCCAGGGCGCGCGCGGCGTGATTGCGCGCATGGCCTCGCGCGTGGTGGACGTCCCGCTGCCCGGGGGCGGCGACGACGTGGACACACCCGAGGATGTCTCGCGGCTGACGTGAACCGAGGCCGCGTCCGTCGCGCCGCGAATACGCGCATCGGCCCCGAGGCTGGCCCTCTGGTACGTCAGTGCGTATTGCCGCCGCCGCGCACCGCTCCCCACCTTCTGCGCGCAGGACTTTCAGCAAAGGGGGGCTCATGTCCAGATTCAGGTTCCCGGCGGCGCTGGCCGCCTCGGCGGTGATGTGCTTCTCGGTCGGCTGCTCCAGAAATGCCAAGACATCCCGGGGCGGGATGCCACCCACGGCGCAGCAGATGCCACGGCAAGACGAAGGCCTGCCGCCCAACGCGCAGGCGGGGATGAAGCGGGACTGCCCCATGGCCGTGTCCGGCGCGCAGGCGCGCGCGGAGGACATCCCGGAGGGCGTGGCCCTCATCATCGTCACGCCGGAGACCGACAAGGTGGCGGACCTCCAGCAGCGCAGCCGGAGGATGATGCAGTTCCAGCAGGAGCACGGCACGGGGGGCAGCGGCATGGCCCAGCCACCGGGCGTGGACTACAACGAGATGGGCGGCCGCGAGGAGCCAGGCTCCGCGGGCGCGCCGTCGGTGCCGTCCATCGCCAGCGTGCACGACTCTCCGGAGGGCGTCGTCATCGTCTACACCGCCGTCGACCCGGCCCGGCAGGACAAGCTGAGCTCCGAAATCCACCGGAACGCGAAGTACCTGGACACGGGCAAGTGCCCGGGGATGGCGGCGGACTGAGCACGACCTGAGGCCAGCGCCCGAGGCCCTGCCCCCCGTCGTCCAGGTGGCCCGTGCGCTGGCTTCCTCCCCCGAAGACGCCCGCGGTCACGCCAGTGGCGGCAGGTGCGCCAGGAGCCGCTGCAGGTCTGGCTGGAGCTCGTCCGGTGAGGCGCTCGCGAGCACGTCCACCGGATGCGTGCCCCAGGTGACGGCGTAGGTCCGCAGCCCCGCGGCCTGCCCCGCGCGCAAGTCCAGCGCGGTGTCCCCCACCATCCACAGCCCGCCCGTGCCCAGGGCCGCCAGCGCGTGGTGGATGACGTCGGGCGCGGGCTTGTGCGGAAAGCCATCCGTGCCCTGGACGTGGTGGAGCAGCGGGCCCAGGCCCATGGCGTCCACGAACTTGCGCGCCATGTCGGGGCGCTTGGTGGTGGCCACCGCCAGCAGGTAGCCCCGCTCGCGCAGCGCGCGCAGCACCTCCACCACGCCCGGATAGGGCCGCGAGCGCCGGTGGAAGTTGAGCGGGTAGTGCTCACGGTAGGCCACGCATAACGCGGGGACGTGGTCCGGCGCGAACTGGCTGTACATCCAGTCCAGCGGATGGCCAATGAGCGCACGCACCTGCTCGTAGGACGGCGCCGGAAGCCCCAGATGCCCGAAGGCATGGAGGAAGCTGTCGATGATGTCCGGCAGCGAGTCCACCAGCGTGCCGTCGAGGTCGAAGAGGATGCCGCGAGAAGAGGAAGCGCTCACGCATCTCCCATACCCCCTCTCGAGCCCCCTGTCCTCCCTCCGGACTCAGGGCGAGGCGTGCTCCAGCGGAGAAGCGGGCGCTTGCTCCAGGACGCATATCCACAGCCGCTCCTCCTGCACACAGCGCGTACCGCGAATGGCGCGGAACTCATGGAGCCGCTGCGGAATGGAGAGGTAGATGGTCTCCGGGTCGAGCTTGCCCGCGCGGATATCGTCGTCGAGCCCCAGGCAGTAGGGCTGCGCGCGCGCGTCATCCAGTCGCGCGACGTAGCCGCTGTTGAAGGTGAGCCCCAGCAGGTAGGCACGGTAGGCCCAGCGGTGGAAGTCCATGGGCCCGGCGCGGCAACCCCGCCCGGAGCCGTCATGCATCTGCGGCGGATAGAGCACCAGGTGCTTGCGTCCCACGGCGGCCTCGCGCAGCGCCTCGGACGGCTGCGTGTTCCAGGCCGGCCCTTCCGTCGCTTGATGGCCCCGCCCCAGATTCACATCGAAGGCCTGCAGCACCAGCGCCAGGGCCAGCAGCGACGGCGCCACCGTGGACCGAGGCAGACGGATGAGCGCGAGCGCGGAGCCCAGCGCCACCAGGTAGTACAGCGGCCACACGAAGCGGCCAGAGGAACGGAAGGGCTCCACCCACCGCATCACCGGCGCGTAGAGGCCCGTCAGGTCCGCGATGAGCTCGCCTTGCAGGGTGATGCGCGAGGACAGCGCGAAGAAGCCCAGGCCCAGCGCCACCAGCCCCACCGGCACCAGCCTGCGCCACTGCCGCGCGACGAGCGGCGCGTCCCGCACGAACAGGATGAGCGCGGCCCAGAGCGCGAAGAGCACCCCCAGCCCCAGGTAGCCGAAGCCTTCGTACTGGGCGCCTTGCCTCGGCAGCGCCCCCAGGAAGCGCGACCAGGATTCCCGGTAGCCCATCGGATTGACGAACGCCAGGAGGTCCGCGGAGAACCCACCGAAGGCGCCGGCCCCCAGCGTGCGGACCGTGCCGAGGTAGCCCAGCACGTAGAACAGCACCAGCACCACGCCCACGTTCACCACGGCGCCCAGCAGGGGCCACCGCCAGGGCAGCCTCCGCTCCAGCGCGGTCCGCATGCACAGCGCCAGCGCGAGCGGCAGCACCATGGCGGTAATCACGGGGTGCACACCCGCGGCGAACACGCACAGCGCCAGCGCGATGCCCAGCGCCTGCTTCGCCTCGCGCGCGTCCCGCTGCGGAATCAGGCTCAGCCCCACCAGCAGCACGATGGCCCAATGCGCGCACAGCGCTTCGTGCGCCATGCTCATGCGCGCCAGCAGCGTGGGCGACAGCACGAGCAGCGCGCCCACCATCCACTGCTGCGGCACCGTCGCGCCCATCCGCCGCGCCACCCACGCGGACGCAGCGCCCTGCAGCATCAGGCACAAGCACATCCACGGACCGATGTATTGGAAGTCGGCGGGCAGCAGGCTGGAGAACGGCCGCAGCAGCAGCGCCACCCAGGGGATGGCGTCCATGTAGCCGAGCGTCGTCCCGAGCGGATGCAGGTAGCCGTCGATGGCGCCCAGCGGGAAGCGGAGCGGCTCGTTGCGGAAGAACAGCCAGCCCAGCAGGTGCTGGCTGAAGTCGTCACGGATGAGCCACGACAGGCGGGTGGGATTCAGCGCCGCCGGACCGTAGATGGCCAGGAACGCCAACAGCCCCACGCCAGCGGCCCCCAGCGGGCCCGCGTGCGCCACGACGAACGATGCAACCGTGTCCAGGATGCGCCGCAGCCGCTCGGGCAGGGCGGGCCTCATGGACGGCACTCACGCGAGGCGACGGAGACGAAGGTGACGCGCGCTTCGGGCATGGAAGCGCCGCTTGAAGCACAGCCGTTTCAGGGGCGTCAAGCAGCCCCGGCGCAGACAGGGGCGCCCCTGCCCTCCACCTCCAGGGCCTCCACGTCCTCGGGCTCCGAGGTGAGCCGCCACAAGGCCTCCTCCAGAAAGCCCAGCGCGCCACGCAGGTCCGACGAGGCGGCCTCTGGCGGGGCGCTCCGGGCCCGCGCGATGCGCCGGCGCACCGACTCGAAAGCCCGCTGCACCCGCGCCACGTCGTCCCGGGCTGCCCGTGCCTCCGCCAGGTCCACCGCCGCGCGAAGCAGCGCGGCCAGCTCACGCAGCACCGGGTCGTCCCGCAGCTCCGGCGCGCCCTCCAGCAAGACGAAGCTCGCCTCCGCCGCCGCTGCGTCGCCCACGCACGCCTCCACCACGGCCCGGTACACCGCGAAGCGCAGCACCTGCCCGCGCGACACGCGCCCCAGGCCGGACACCGCCTCCGACAGCCGGGCCCAGGCTTCGCTCCACGCCCCCAGGGCCAGCTCCGCGCGCCCCAACTCGCCCAGCGACGTGCCCTCCAGCAGCCGCTGCCCAAGCTGCCGGCCAATGCGCGCAGCGGCAAGCAGGTGCTCGCGCGCCTCCTGCGGGCGCCCCTCCTCCAGCAGGTAGCAGCCCAGGTTGAGGCGAGCCAGCGCATGCCCCGCCCGGTCTCCCACACTGGCCGAGCGCGCCATCGCGTCCTCCAACAGGCTCATCGCCTCGCGCGTGCGCCCCATCTCCCCGATGGCCACCGCGCAGTTGGACAGGAAGCCCACCTCGAACGTCACGTCGCCCACGCCGTGGAAGAGCGCCTGCGCCGCGCGCAGGTGGGGAATGGCCGCCTCCGCGCCGCAGCGGGCCTGCTCCACCAGCCCCAGGTTACCCACGGTGTAGGCGTCCAACCAGCGGTCGCCCTCCGACGACAACAGCCGCGCCTCGCGCACCAGCGCCCAGGCCTGGGACAGCTCCCCTTCGTGACGGGCCACAATCGACAGGTCCACCAGCACGCGCTTCTCGCCCGCCACCGCGCCCAGCGTCCGCAGTGATGCGCGTGCGCACTCCAAATCCCTGCGGGCCGACGCCAGGTCGCCCGCCTCCAGGAACACGCGGCCACGCACCGCCACGGCCTCGGCCACCAGCCTGGGCGCGCCCATCACCCGGTCCGTCAACGCCAGCGCCGCGTCCAACCTTTCGAGCAACAGGCGCACCGGGCCGCGCGTCACCACCTCCGGCTCCAGCGCCACCAACGCCTCCAGCGCCCGCTCCACCGAACGCGACGTCGCGGGCGTCACCGCCAGGGCGTTGTCACACGCGGCCAGGAGGTTCTCCCGCTCCAGCGCCAGCCGCTGCAAGGCCTCCGCGCCGCCCTGGCTGCGCACCTGCGCGCGCAGGCCGTGGGCCAGCGACAGGTACCAATCCGCGTGCCGCTCCGCCAACGCGGCCGCGTTGCCCACGCCCTCTTCGGTCAGCCTCGCCGCGGCGTACTGACGGATGCTCTCATACTGGCCCAGCCGGGAGTCACCGCCGGGCAGCTCCGCCTCCAGCACGCGCAAGAGCGACTTGACGCGCAGCGACTGGAGCACGTCCAGCACGGAGGGCCCGTCCGGGGGCAGCCCCAGCACCGCTTCCGCCGCCTCCAGCGTGAAGCCGCCACGGAACACCGAGCAGCGCGCCAGCGCGGCCCGCTCCTCCGGCTCCAGCAGGTTCCAGGACCAGTCGATGGCTCCTCGCAGCGTCGCCTGCCGCGCGCGGCCATCACGCCGTCCCGTGCGCAGGAGCTCGAAGCGACGCGTGAGCCGCTCCCGAAGCTGGCTCACGCTCAACAGCGCCATGCGCGCGGCGGCCAGCTCGATGGCCAGGGCGATTCCATCCAGCTGCCGCACGATGTCCGCGACCATCGGCGCCTCGCCGGCCGTCAGCTCGAAGCAGCCCCGGGCTTCACGCGCCCGCTGCGCGAACAGGCGCACCGCGTCCGACCGGACCAGTTCCTCCAGCCGGGACTCCCCTTCCTCCGGCACCGAGAGCGGCGCCAGGTCCAGCAGTCGCTCACCGGGAAGGCCCAGCGCCTCGCGCGACGTCGCCAGGAAGCGCGCGCGAGGCGCCAGTTGGAGCCAGCGCCCCAACGTGGCGGGCAGGTGCTGCACGACCTGCTCCAGGTTGTCGAGGATGAGCAGCACGTCACCACAGTCGTTCAGCGCGCGCCCCAGCCGCTCCGCCGGCTCGGTCGGGTCGCCGTCCGCGCGCAGGGGGATTCCCAGCGCATGCCCCACCGATAGGCAGAGCGCCTCCGCTGTCTGGGCCTCGGCCAGCTCACACAGCCACACCCCGCCCTCCCATTC
>NZ_JABFNS010000163.1 GCF_013116825.1 Myxococcus xanthus | reverse complement strand
GCCCCGGCGCCCGCCCCCGTGGCGGTGCCCGCGGTGGAAGGGGATGACGCCGCACCGGAGATTCCGGCCCTCGGCCAGCTCGAGCAGCTCTCCCCCATCCGCCTCTATGGCCGCATCGCCGCGCGGGAGCAGACGGGGCTGCTGTCGCTGACGCTGGCGGACCGCGTCGTCCAGATTCACTTCCGCAAGGGCAACCCGGAGTTCGTCGACTCGTCCCATCCCGAAGAGGCGCTCGGGCCGGCACTGGTCGCGGCGCGGCTGCTCACGCCCGAACAGCTTCGCCAGGCCGAGCCCGCGCTGGGGCGCTTTGGCGGAGACCTGCTCACCGCGCTCTTCGGTCTGGGACTGCTCCAGCCAGCCACCGCCTTCGCCATCCTGGCGCAGCGCGCGGGCGGCATTCTCTCCAGGGGCCTGCGGGCTGAGAGCGGGACGTTCACCTTCGAGCTGAAGGACCTGTCCTCGCACAAGGCGATGCCGCTGGGCCACCGCTGGGCCGTGCTGAGCGACACGGTGCGCCGGATTCCCTCCGCGGACCTCAAGCGCCGGCTGACCCCGGTGCTCCAGCTTCCCATCATGAAGTCCGGTGGCGTCGTGGCCGCGAGCGAGCTGCGCCTCACGCCGCACGAGGTCCGCGCGCTCACGGTCATCGACGGCGTGCGCTCGGTCGCGCAGTTGCTGACGGACTTCGCGCAGGACGCGGACCACCTGCTGCGGCTCGCGTTCCTGCTCAAGGAGCTGGACTCGGTGTCGTTCGCCGGACAGGCCAGGACGGCGCAGGACGTCGGCCCACGAGCGCCCGGTGCAGGAGGTGCCCAGCCCTCCACGGGTGCCGCACACGCCGCGGCCCCGAACGCCGCCGCGCAACAGCGCCCCGCTGGAGCCGCTCCGAACGTCGCGGGAGGTCCGCAGCCCGGCGGGGTGGCGCAAACCGCCGGCGCCGCGCCCCAACGCCCCGTGGCAGGCGCGCCTCCCGCGGCAGGCCCCGGTGCCACGCGCCCCGCGGGCGTGGCCCCAGCCGCTGGCCCCGGAGCGCCCCCTCCCATCGCTGGCCCGGGTGCCACCGCCGCGCGCCCGCCCGTCGCCGGTCCCGGTGCCACCGCCCCACGCCCGGCAGGCACGGCCACCGCGGCAGGCCCCGGTGCCACCGCCCCACGTCCGGCAGGCGCGGCCCCAGCCGCAGGCCCCGGCGCCACCGCCGCGCGTCCCCCGGTCGCTGGGCCCGGCGCCCAGCCCCGTCCCCCGCCGTCACTGTCCGCGCAGGGCGCTCAGCGCCCAGCCGCGCCCGCCGCCGCGACGCCCGCGAATGCACCAGGGGCTGAAGAGATTCCCGCCCTGCGCCAGCTCACGGTGGCGATGAAGCAGCAGAACCACTTCCAGCGGCTCGGGCTGACGGAGCAGACGAACTCCAGCGCGGTGAAGATCGCGTACTTCCGTCTGGCCAAGCTCTACCACCCGGACACGCTCCCGCAGGGGGCGCCGCCGGAGCTGGAGAAGCTGAAGGCGGAGGTCTTCGCGTATATCGGCGACGCCTACCGCACCCTCTCCGACGACAGCAGCCGCGCCAGCTACATCGAGGAGCTCAAGAGCGGCGGCAGCGGAGACGGGGTGGACATCAACGGCATCCTCATGGCGGAGGAGCTGTTCCAGAAGTCCTGCATCCTGGTGAAGGCGCGCAAGTTCCCGGACGCCGTGCAGATGCTGGACGAGGCCATCAAGCTGAACCCGGAGGAAGCGGAGTTCTACGCGTGGCGTGGCTACGCGCGCTTCTTCACGGCGGCGGACAAGAAGGCCGCCCAGCCCGAGGCCTTCCGGGAAATCCAGAACGCCATCCGACGCAACGAGCGCTGCGCCCCCGCGCACTACTTCCTGGGCGTCATCGCCAAGCTGTGTGGTGATGGCCAGGGCGCGCTCAAGCACTTCAAGCGCACCGTGGAGCTTCAACCGGACCACATCGACGCGCAGCGAGAAGTCCGCATCGCGTCGCAGAAGAAGTAGGGTGCGCCCCCCTTACCCGAAGACACGAAGGAGAGAAGGAACGTGCCGCTCACTGGGAAGCAACGCCGCCATCTGCGCGCGCTAGGACACCACCTGGAGCCGGTGGTCATCGTCGGTCAGGCCGGCGTCACCGAGGGTGTCATCGCCGCCATCGAGCAGGCGCTGCAGGACCACGAGCTCATCAAGGTGAAGATCAACGAGGGCCCGGAGACGCGCCAGGAAGCCGCGGCGCGCATCGCCGAGGGCACCCAGGCGGAGCTCGCGCAGCTGCTGGGCCGCACCGCGCTCGTGTTCAAGAAGCGCAAGAAGGACTCCAAGTTCGAGAAGTTCTAGCCAGCCTCGAGCCGGCCGCGCCGCGGAAGGTCCTCCGCGGCGCCCGGCCGCCTCAAGGCGTGAAGCCCGCCGCCCCGGCCACGAACTCCGCCGCCACGCTCAGCCGCTCCAGCAGCGCGGGCCCGAAGTACTGGCGCCTGGACTCCCCCAGTCCACCCTGCACGTTCGCCGCCGTCTCCACGTAGCCCACGTAGCCATCCGCCAGGCTCAGCACGCCCGTGGCGCCGGTCCGCTGCAGCAACTCCATGCCCGCTGCCACGCTGGGCTCACCCGGCACCGCCACCAGCTTCAGCGGCCCCAGCACCAGCGCGCCCACCTCCGCCAGACGCGGCGCGGATTCACACAGCAAGTTGTCCCCCGCCGCCCGCGTCAGCGCCGGCACCAGCCGCGAAGCGTCCGGACGTGGCATGGCCGCATCAGCGCGCGCCAGGGACAGCCGCACGGTCTCCCCCACGGGTGACAAGGGCGCATCGCTGGCCAGCTCCGCCAGGGCATGCGCGAAGCCCGACACCCGCTCCAGCCCCTGCCCTTCCGAGTACGCCACCGTCGCATTGCCCCCCGCGCCCTGCAGCAGCAGCGTCACGCCGCTGCCCGCCTCCTCGCGCAGCGCGCTGAGCCGGCCGGGGTAGTCAGGGTCGACGTAGGCGCGGCGACGCGGCACCATCGTCGGGTGCGCGGCGTAGAGCAGCAGCTCCGCCACCGGGCCCGCCTGTCCCCGGAACACCGCGCGCGTCAGGACGCCATCCGGCTTCTCGCCACCGCTGCGGGAGATGACGAACTTCTGCTCCCGCGCCTCGCCGACCTCCAGCGACACCGGGGCGAGCGACGCGGCCGCCTGGGCCAGTGCGTCACCCGCCGCCGTGGTGATGGCATCCACCACGTCTTCCCGGTAGCGCCCGGTGCCGGACACCTGGGCCACCCACCGCGAGTCATACCCGCCCAACGACGAATGCGTGTGCGTGGCCAGGACCAGCACATCCTCCAGCCCCGAGGCCCGCGCGCGCTCACGCACCCGCGTGGCCAGCACATCCGGAACGAGGAGCAGGTCCAACGACACCAGCCCCACCTGTGTCCCTCCCGCCTCCAGCACCACCGCGCGCGCGTGGAGCGGCACGTCAGCCTGCTCCGCCTCGGGCCGTGGCGGCGTATAGCCGGCCACCACCACCGGGAAGGGCGGCGAGAGCGCCACCTTCGCCGCGCCCGCGCGCAGCGGCCCTTCGCCATGAACCTGTGACACAAGGACTGGCGCGCGGTCGGCCCAACTGCCACACCAGTTCCAGGACGCCAGCGAATACGCGGCGCCCACGGTGAGCAACACCAGGGGAAACAGGGAACGCCAGCGGACCCAACGCGAAGATGCCATGCGGGAACCAGACTAACCGCAGGGCGTGGTCTTTGGGACGCCTGACTGCCCACATGAAACGACTCTGGCGTCGGGTGGAATACCCACCAGAGGGGCATGCGTTCCTGTTCCGCTCACCGCTCGAAAGGAGTAAGGCAGCGCGCCATGTGCGGCATCTTCGGAATCGTGGGGCACGCCGAGGCCTCCAACCTGACATACCTGGGGCTGCACGCCCTCCAGCACCGCGGGCAGGAGTCCGCGGGCATCGTCGCCTCTGACGGGATGGGGCTTCGCGCTCACCGGCAGATGGGACTCGTCGCCGACATCTTCGATGCGCCGGTGCTCGCCGACCTGCCTGGGCAGGCGGCCATCGGCCACGTGCGCTACTCCACCGCTGGAGGCAGCGCCCTCAAGAACGCCCAGCCGCTCTTCGTGCAGTACGCGGGCGGGCAGTGCGCCATCGCGCACAACGGCAACCTGGTGAACGCGACCGAGCTGAAGCAGCAGCTCGAGGCCGACGGCGCCATCTTCCAGTCGGACGCGGACACGGAGGTCATCCTGCACCTGCTGGCGCGCTCCAAGCAGGTGACCTTCGAGCAGAAGCTCGTGGAGGCGCTGCGCAAGGTGACGGGCGCCTACAGCCTCCTGGTGCTCACGGAGAACAAGCTCGTCGCGGTGCGGGACCCGCACGGCATCCGGCCGCTGGTGCTGGGGCGGATGAAGGAAGGCGCCTACGTGCTGGCCAGCGAGTCGACCGCGCTGGACCTCATCGAGGCGGAAATCGTGCGCGAGCTGGAGCCGGGCGAGCTGCTCGTCATCGAGAACGGGCTGCTGCGCACCAGCAGGCCCTTCGCGGAGCCGCCGCGTCAGGCGCGCTGCATCTTCGAGCACGTGTACTTCGCGCGGCCGGACTCCACGCTGTTCGGCAGCAACGTGTACGAAGTGCGCAAGGAGATGGGCCGTCAGCTCGCGAAGGAGCAGCCGGCGCCCTCCGCGGACCTGGTCATCGCGGTGCCGGACTCGGGTGTGCCGGCGGCCATCGGCTTCGCGCAGGCCAGCGGCATCCCCTACGACGTGGGCCTCATCCGCAGCCACTACGTGGGCCGCACCTTCATCGAGCCGCAGCAGTCCATCCGCCACTTCGGCGTGAAGCTGAAGCTGTCCGCGGTGCGGCAGGTGCTCAAGGGCAAGCGCGTGGTGGTGGTGGACGACTCCATCGTCCGCGGCACCACGAGCCGCAAAATCGTGAAGATGATCAAGGCGGCGGGCGCGGTGGAGGTGCACCTGCGCATCTCCTCGCCGCCCACGAAGTGGCCTTGCTACTACGGCATCGACACGCCGAGCCGCCAGGAGCTCATCGCCGCGACGCACAGCCTGGAGGAGATTGCCACGTACGTGACCGCGGACTCGCTCGGCTACATCTCCCAGGAAGGCCTGGGCCGCGCGGTGGGCGACCCGGAGCGCGGCAGCTTCTGCACCGCCTGCTTCTCCGGCAAGTACCTCATCGGCGACTTCGGCGAGCAACACGCCGAGCCCAGCAAGCTCACCGCCTGACTTCACCACCGGCTTCACGCCCCTGGCCCCCTACCCGCTTCATTCCGGGCTGGGGGCCTTCGCGTTTCAGGCCGGCAAGGCCACGGGCCGGCCTTCGATGAAGTCCGTGAGGTCCGCGGGCAGGGGCGCCTCGAACGCCACCGCCTGGCCAGAGCCCGGGTGGGGGAAGGCGATGCGCGCGGCGTGCAGCGCTTGCCGGGGCAGCCGCAGCCGCGGCCACGCCTCGGGCTCCAGACAGTGCTTGCTGAAGCGGTCGAAGTAGCCGGGGTCCGGCCCGTACATCTTGTCGCCCACGAGCGGGAAGCCCGCGTGGCGCAGGTGGATGCGAATCTGGTGTTGGCGCCCCGTCTCCGGGAAGCAGCGCAGCAGCGCGAAGGGCGCACCATCCCGCGTGAAGCGCTGGAGCACCTGGAAGCGCGTGCGGCTCTCCTTGCCCTCCACCGGGTCGATGCGCACGGCGATGCGGATGAGCTCGGTGCCCTCCGCGATGGGCGCATCCACGGTGAACGTGTCCTCGGGCGGGTGCCCTTCGCAGAGCGCCAGGTATTCCTTGTGCACGTCACGCGAGACGAACAGCCGCCCCAGCACCCGGCAGGACTCCGTGGTGCGCCCGCAGACGACCAGCCCGCTGGTCTCCCTGTCCAACCGGTGCGCGGGCTCGGCGAAGCGCTCACCGAAGCGCTCGCGCAGGAGCGTGACGAGGGTGCCCTTGTGGTAGCGCGCCGTGGGGTGGATGGGCAGGCCCGCGGGCTTGTCCAGCACCAGCAGCCAGTCGTCCTGGAACACCACGGGCAACTCCGTGGGCGTGTCCGGCTCCTCGCTGGCGCGGCGGCGGATGCGGAAGGCCAGTCCCGGGTACACCGGCGTGGACGGCTTCAGGCGTCGCTCCTCGCAGATGACACCCCTCAGGATGACGCCCTGGAGCCGCTCCCGCGTCATCCGGCGGAGCTTCTCACCCAGGTACTCATCCAGCCGCCAACCCGCGTAGTTCGGCTCGACGACGTAGCGGATGTCGACGTAGCCCTCGGGGGCTTCTTCCTGCGGTGCGCTGTGCATGGGCCTGCCGGCGCTCTACCACGGCGGGCCCTCCTGCACAGGCGGGGACGGGCAGGCGGGCCCACGCAGCGCCGGGGCCCCACCCGTCATCCGCCATCAGGCCGAGGCCGCCTGAATCGGCCGGTCCTCGACGCCCAGGAAGCTCGCGAACAGGTCCGCGATGCGCTCGGCGGCGCGGCCATCCCAGAACTCGGGCACGCGGCCCTGCTTGCCTTCACCATCCAGCACGCGGTCGGCGGCCAGACGGATGCGGACCGGGTCGGTGCCCACCACCTCGTTGGAGCCTTCCTCCACGGTGATGGGGCGCTCGGTCTGCTCGCGCAGGGTGAGGCACGGGATGCCCATGGCCGTCGTCTCCTCCTGGAGGCCGCCGGAGTCGGTGAGCACCAGGCGCGCCTTCGACGTGAGCGCCAGGAAGTCCAGGTAGCCCATGGGCTCCACGGGCCGCAGGTTCGGCGTGCGCTCGAACCACGTGTTCAGGCCATTCTCCGAAATCACCTTCCGCGTGCGCGGGTGCACCGGGAAGATGACCGGCAGGCGCGTGGCGACGTGGGCCACCGCGGACAGGAGGCCGCCCAGAATCTTGGGGTCGTCCACGTTGGAGGGCCGGTGCAGCGTGCACACCGCGTAGCCGTGGGGGATGAGCCCCAGGTCCTTGAGCACCGGCAGCTTGTCGGCCTTCTCGCGCGAGGCGAAGAGCGAGTCGATCATCACGTTGCCCACGAAGTGGATGCGGGCCGGGTCGGTGCCCTCCTTGAGCAGGTTGGCGTCCGCGTCGCGTGAAGGCGTCAGCAGCAGGTCCGACAGGCGGTCGGTGACGAGGCGGTTGATCTCCTCCGGTTGGTGTGGCGAGTAGCTGCGCAGCCCCGCTTCGACGTGCGCCAGGGGGATGCCCAGCTTCGACGTCACCAACGCCGCCGCGATGGTGCTGTTCACGTCGCCCACCACGGAGACGAGCGCCGGAGGGTGGGCGAGGAAAACCTTTTCCAACTCCACCATCATGCGTGCCGTCTGCTGCGCATGGCTGCCCGACCCGATGCCCAGATGGACGTCCGGGGCAGGCAGGCCGAGGTCGGCGAAGAACACGTCGCTCATCTTGGCGTCGTAGTGTTGCCCCGTGTGGACAAGGATTTGCCCCAGGGGAGTACGCTCGGCGATGGCGCGATAGATAGGCGCGACCTTCATGAAGTTCGGGCGCGCCCCAACGATATGAATGACCTTCTTCATGTTGCGACCAAAGCTAGGCACTGGAGCCGCGCTGGCCAGTGTCCGATGATGCGAATGTCCAATCCCGGGGGCCGGCATTCGTCGCGAACCTGATAGATGGAGGGGTCATGCAATCTTGCCGGACCGTTGCAGTCATTCCCGCCCGACATGCCAGCACCCGCTTCCCGGGCAAGCCGCTGGCAATCATCGCCGGCCGAACAATGATTGAGCACGTCTGGCGCCGCTGTCAGGAAGCCCAGGCCTTCGACGAGGTGTGGGTTGCCACCGATGACGACCGCATTCGCGCCGCCGTGGAGGGCTTTGGCGGCAAGGCGGTGATGACCAGCCCCGCCTGTGCCACGGGGACGGATCGGGTCGCCGAGGTGGCGCTCGGCCGTCCAGACATCGACATCTGGGTGAACGTCCAGGGAGACGAGCCCCTGGTGGACCCCGCCGCGCTCCAGCGGCTGGCGGGCCTCTTCCAGGACCCGTCCGTGCGGATGGGCACCCTGGTCCGCCCGCTCGAAGCGGACGAAGCCGCCAGCCCGCACGTGGTGAAGGCGGTGCTCGCGCTCAACGGCGACGCGCTGTACTTCAGCCGCAGCCTGGTCCCCCACGTCCGCGAGCCGGGCACGCCCGTCCAGCGCTGGGGCCACATCGGCCTCTACGGCTACCGGCGCGAGGTGCTGCTGTCGCTGGCGAAGCTGGCGCCCACGCCGCTGGAGGAAGCGGAGAAGCTGGAGCAGCTCCGCGCGCTGGAGCACGGCATCCCCATCCGCTGCGCGAAGGTCACCTCGCACACGGTGGCCGTCGACCTCCCCGGTGACGTGGAGAAGGTGGAGGCCCTCATGCGCGCGCGGGGGGGCTGACCATGGGCTTCCTCAAGAACGTATTCGGCGGTGGCGCGGCGAAGGCGGACGCGGAGCCCCCCGCGCCTGACGCGGCGCCCGCGACCACGCCAGTCACCTCCGTTCCGCCCGGAGCGGGAACCACGGTCCCCGCCGCCGCGGCCCCAGCGGGCCCACCCCATGCCGCCGAGGCGCGGGAGCCTGCTCCCGCGGAAGCCCCCCGGCCCGAAGCCGCCCCGAAACCACCCGCGCCTCCGAAACCGCAGCGCGCGCAAGAGACCCGCAAGCAGCAGCAGGAGGACGAGGACATGGAGGGCGTTCAACGGCTGTTGTCGCGCAAGGTGGAGCGGGTGCTGGAGCAGTTGGGAACGCTCGCCACGCGGGCGCGCTCGGGCGAAGAAGTCCCCACCATCACCGTCACGCTCCACCTGGCCCACGGTCATTCGATGACGGGCGAGGTGGTGGACTACGTGCCCCGCGAATCGGTGCTGATGGCCCTGGGCAAGGAGGGGCTGCGCCGCTCGGAGTCGGTGGCCTACGTGGACCTGTCCACGGTGGTGGCGGTGGCGGTGGGCAACGCGGAGAAGTTGCTGGAGCTGACGCAGCTCGTACGGCCCAACCCCACGCGGCAGGACGTGGTGACGCTGCTGGAGAAGCTGCCCCACGCCCTCACTGAGCAGTTCTGGCCGGGCGAGGCGTCCCTGGGCGGCAAGCCCCTGCGCTTCGAGGTGGACTGGGTGGGCCTGGACGACGAGCCGGGCCGCCGCGCGCTGGAGTCCGCCGTGAATGTCACCAGCCATGCCTTGCGCGCCCTGGCCCAGGAGCAGGGCCGCGAGGTGCTGCGCCGCATCACCACCGTGCGCTTCCTCAAGGGCCGCGACACCCGCGCCGCCGTGGAGGGCGAGACGGGCACGGTGACGGTGGGCCCGGGTGAGCCCACCGTGTCCGCCTTCCGCAAGGCCTTCGCCGCCGGCATCAGATGACGGGCAGCGACGTCGGCTCGCGCCCCAGCGGGAAGGCCGCGTCGAGGTGGGCCAGCTCGTCGGCGGTCAGCGTCAGCGACGCGGCGGCGGCGTTGTCGCGCGCGTGGGCTTCCCGGCTCGCCTTCGGAATGGCGAACAGCGACGGCCCGCGCACCAGGAACCGGAGCGCCACCTGGTACGGCGTGACGCCGTGCGCGCGGGCGATGGCGCCCAGCACCTTCCCACCCCGGCTGCCGGGCCGGGGAAAACGGCCGTTGCCGAAGGGGCTGTAGCCCACCACCGCCACCCCGTGGGCCTCGCACCAGGGCAGGACGGCGTGCTCGATGGCGCGCTCCTCCAGGTGGTAGAGCACCTGGTTGCAGGCGATGCGCCCGGGCCCCGCGAGCGCGAGCGCCTCCTCCAGGTCCTCCACCCCGAAGTTGCTCACGCCCCAGGCGCGAATCTTCCCATCCGCCACCAGCTTCTCGAAGGCGCGCACCGTCTCCTCCAGCGGGTGCGAACCCGGCCAGTGCAACAGGTAGCAGTCGAGGTGGTCCGTGCGCAGCCGCTTCAGGCTCCGCTCACAGGCGGCGAGCGTGCCCGCGTAGGACGCGTTGGACGGCATCACCTTCGACACCAGGAAGACGTCGCCGCGCCGGCCCGCGATGGCCTCGGAGACGATGGCCTCCTCCACCTCGCCGTGGCCGTACAGCTCAGCGGTGTCCACGTGCGTCATTCCCAGGTCCAACCCGGCGCGAAGGGCGCGGATGGCGCCTGCCCGGTCGTCCTCCTCCATCTGCCAGGTCCCCTGGCCCAGGACGGGCACGGACACCCGGGTGCTTCCGAATGGACGCTGCTCCATGGCACTCCCCCTGACTCGGCGTATGACTTGCTTCGAGAGGATTAATACCGCTTCAACGCACGCGCAGGCGTCCGGTGCGCAGGTTGGAAGCTCGCGTTAGTCTCCGCCGGTGTCTTCCCCCGCGAACGATTCGAAAAGCAGTGCCTCCCCTGGCGTCACCGTCCGGCGCCTGCTGAAGCTGGCACGCCCGGAACTGCTGCCACTGGCCGCGGGCACCCTCTTCCTCCTCATCAGCAGCGGAGCCACGCTGGCCTACCCCCGCGCCATTGGCGACCTGGTGGACCAGGCCCTCTCCGCGCGCGACCGGCATGTGGTGGACCGGCTCGCGATGATGATGCTCGCAGTGTTCACGGTGCAGGGCATCGCCATGGCGCTGCGCATCTACCTCTTCACCAACGCCGGTGAACGCGTGGTGTCGCGGCTGCGCAAGGACCTCTTCCGCGCCCTGCTGTCCCAGGAGGTGGGCTTCTTCGACTCGCGCCGCACGGGTGAACTCACCAGCCGGCTCTCCTCGGACACCACCGTCCTGCAGACCACCGTCACGGCCAACGTGTCCATGATGCTGCGCTACGCCGTCACGGCCCTGGGCGGCGTGGGCCTGCTGCTCTACACGTCCGTCCAGCTCACGCTGGTGATGCTGGCCGTCATCCCGCCCGTGGCCATTGGCGGCGTGTTCTACGGGCGCCGGGTCCGGGTGATTTCCCGTCAGGCCCAGGACGCGCTCGCCGCCAGCGGCGAGGTGGCCGAGGAGGACCTGTCCGGCATCCGCACCGTGCGCTCCTTCGCAGCGGAACGGCACGAGGTGGAGCGCTACAGCGCCGCCGTGGAGCGCTCCTTCACGCTGGCGAAGAAGCGCGCGCTCCAGACCTCCGTCTTCATGGGCGTGGCCTCCATCGCGGGGTATGGCTCCATCGCCGCGGTGCTCTGGTACGGCGGCCGGCTGGTGGTGGAAGGCGGCCTCTCCGTGGGTGAGCTCACCTCGTTCCTCATCTACACCATGCTGGTGGCCTTCTCGTTCAGCGGCATCGCCGAGCTGTGGGCGGACTTCATGCGCGCCAGCGGCGCCGCCGAGCGCGTCTTCGAGCTGCTGGACCGCAAGCCCGCGATCGGCGCTGGCGGCGAGCAGCTGACCGACCTGCGCGGGCACGTGCAGTTCCGCGGCGTGCACTTCGCCTACCCCAGCCGTCCCGACGTGCCGGTGCTCCAGGGCCTGGACCTGGAGCTGCGGCCGGGCGAGGTGGTGGCGGTGGTGGGCCCCTCCGGCGCGGGCAAGTCCACGCTGGCCTCCCTGCTGTCGCGCTTCTACGACCCGCAGAACGGCGAGGTGCTGCTGGACGGCCATCCGCTCACCTCCCTGGAGCCGGAGTGGCTGCGCCGCAACATCGGCATGGTGGCGCAGGAGCCCCAGCTCTTCTCCTGCTCCATCGCGGACAACATCCGCTACGGCCGGCCCGGCGCCACCGACGCCCAGGTGGAGGAGGCCGCCCGGGCCGCCAACGCCCACGCGTACATCGAGCGCTTCCCGGAAGGCTACGGCACCCAGGTGGGCGAGCGCGGCGTGCAGCTCTCCGGTGGCCAGAAGCAGCGCGTGGCCATCGCCCGGGCGGTGCTGAAGGACCCTCGCCTGCTCATCCTGGACGAGGCCACCAGCGCCCTGGACGCGGAGAGCGAGCACCTGGTGAAGGACGCGCTGGAGCGCCTGATGAAGGGCCGCACCACGCTCATCATCGCCCACCGCCTGTCCACCGTGGCCAACGCGGACCGGGTGCTGGTGCTCGACGGCGGCGTCGTCATCCAGAGCGGCACCCACGCCTCCCTCATGAGCCAGGAGGGCCTGTACCGGCGCCTGGTGGAGCGGCAGTTTGTCGCAGCTTGAACGCCCGGTGCCCACACGGCGCTCGCCACGCACCCCGCGACAGTGGCGCGCCCCCTGGCTCCCGATTAAGTCTGGGGCTCCGAAAGGAGGTGATGCCTTGAACGACAGCAACTCCAAGGCGTCCACCTCCGCTTCGCAGGCCTGAAGAGGCTCCGAGGCGGTGGCGGATGCTGGCAGTTCCGGGCCCGTTCCCCGTGAGGGGGACGGGCCTTTTCGCGACGACTCGGGAATGCCAGACCGCCCCTCCTGTTCGGAGCGCGCCGGGGGGAGAGGCCGACCCAACACGTTTCATCCGGGAGTTTCCGCCGTGTCCATCACTCCATGCCCCAGCCCGCTGCCCACCGCCCTCCGGGACGAGGAGTCCGTGGACGCGCAGCGCAACCTCTTCTGCCCCAATTACGACGCCTGCCTGCACCTGGTGGTGAAGCGGGGCTGGGAGGGCTGGAGCTGCCGGAACTGCGATTTGCGCAAGTTCCGCGTCGGGCAGCCGAACGCCCAGGAGTTCGCGGTCGCCCGGCCGGGTGCTTGGGACGGCAACTGACGCCGCCCCCGCCGGTCCGAGCGGGCGGCCGTCCATCGGAAACAGAATAATTGACGCATCCCTGCCTCAGTAGGCAGAACGGGACATGCGCTCCAAGAAAACCAAGTTCATCTTCGTGACGGGCGGAGTGGTCAGCTCCCTCGGCAAGGGTCTCGCCTCCGCTTCGATTGGCGCCCTGCTGGAGAACCGTGGGCTGGCCGTCACCCTCATCAAGCTGGACCCCTACATCAACGTGGACCCGGGCACGATGAGCCCGTTCCAGCACGGCGAGGTGTTCGTCACCGAGGACGGCGGTGAGACGGACATGGACCTCGGCCACTACGAGCGGTTCACCAACGCGCGGATGAGCCGGCTCAACAACTTCACGTCCGGCCGCATCTACCACGCGGTCATCATGAAGGAGCGGCGGGGCGAATACCTGGGCAAGACGGTCCAGGTGATTCCGCACGTCACCGACGAAATCAAGTCCAACATCCGCCAGGCGGCGCAGGACGCGGACGTGGTCATCGTGGAGGTGGGCGGCACCGTGGGCGACATCGAGTCGCTGCCCTTCCTCGAGGCCATCCGGCAGATGCGCTACGACGTGGGCAACGAGAACGTCGTCTACGTCCACCTCACGCTGCTGCCCTACATCGGCGCGGCTGGCGAGGTGAAGACCAAGCCCACGCAGCACTCGGTGATGAAGCTGCGGGAGATAGGCATCCAGCCCGACTTCCTCGTGTGCCGCACCGACCGCGAGGTGCCCCGGGAGCTGAAGGACAAGATCGCCATGTTCTGCAACGTGGACACGCGCAGCGTCTTCACGTCGCCGGACGTGCGCAGCACCTACGAGCTGCCGCTGGAGCTGCACCGCCAGGGCCTGGATGAGCGGCTCGCGGAGGTCCTCAACATCTGGAGCCGGGCGCCCCACCTGGAGCGCTGGGAGAACATCATCCGCAAGGTGTACGAGCCCGCGCGCGGCCAGGTCCGCATCGCGATTGTCGGCAAGTACGTCAACCTCACGGAGAGCTACAAGAGCCTCAACGAGGCGCTGCTGCACGGCGGCATCGCCAACGACGTGAAGGTGAACCTGCACTTCGTCGACAGCCAGGAGGTCGAGGAGCAGGGCGCGGAGAAGCTGCTGGCCGGCGTGGACGCCATCCTGGTGCCCGGCGGCTTCGGCGTGCGCGGCACCGAGGGCAAGATCGCCGCCGTGCGCTACGCCCGTGAGAAGAAGGTGCCGTTCTTCGGCATCTGCCTGGGCCTGCAGATGGCCGTGGTGGAGTTCAGCCGCGGCGTGCTGGGCCTGACCTCCGCCAACAGCCTGGAGTTCAACGAGCACACGCCGCACCCGGTGGTGACGCTCATGGAGAGCCAGGTGAAGGTGCAGGACAAGGGCGGCACCATGCGCCTGGGCAGCTACGCCTGCGCGCTGAAGCCCGGCTCGCTCGCCCACCAGCTCTACGGGCAGGACACCATCCAGGAGCGCCACCGCCACCGCTACGAAGTGAACAACGCGTACCGCGGCAAGCTGCAGGAGGCGGGGCTGGTCATCTCCGGCTCCAACCCCGAGCTCAACCTGGTGGAGATGATTGAGCTGGCCGACCACCCCTACTTCGTCGGCTGCCAGTTCCACCCTGAATTCAAGAGCAAGCCCTTCGCCCCCCACCCCCTCTTCTCCGGCTTCATCCGCGCGGCGCTCGCCCAGCGGGACGCGAACGCGGCGGCCGGCAAGGTGACCGAATGAGCGCCCCCAACCCCATCGAGCTGTGCGGCTTCAAGGTCGGCCAAGGCCAGAAGCTGTTCGTCATCGCCGGCCCCGACAGCATCGAGTCCGAGGACATGGCCCTGCGCCATGCCTGGCTGCTGAAGGAAATCACCGGCCGGCTCGGCGTGCCGTACGCATTCAAGTGCTCCTACGACAAGGCCAACCGCACCAGCGGCAAGTCCTTCAGAGGCCCGGGTCTCAAGGAAGGTCTGAGAATCCTGAAGAGAATCCGGGATGAAGTGGGCGTTCCCGTCCTCACGGACGTCCATGAGACGAGTCACGTCGGGCCAGCCTCGGAAGTTGTGGATATCATCCAGATACCGGCCTTCCTGTGCCGGCAGACGGACCTGGTGGAAGCCGTGGCGCGTACGGGCAAGGGCGTGAACCTGAAGAAGGGGCAGTTCGTGGCGCCCAAGGACATCGTCCACTCGGCGCGCAAGGCCTTCGAAGCGGGCAACCCCAACGTGCTCGTCACCGAGCGCGGTTCGACCTTCGGCTACAACAACCTGGTGGTGGACATGCGCGGCTTCGCGCAGATGCGCGACGCCGGCCTCGCCGTGTGCTTCGACGCCACCCACTCCGTTCAGCTCCCCAGCGCCGGAAACGGTGAGACGGCGGGCGAACGCCGCTTCGTGTCACTGCTGGCCCGCTCCGCCGCGGCCGCCGGGATTGACGCGTTGTTCACGGAAGTCCACGAAGATCCGGATCGTGCCCTGTGTGACGGTCCCTGTTCGCTGAATCCACAGATGTTTGAAGACGTGGTACGAAACGTGCTGAGCATCCGCCGGGTGTTGGGACACGAGCCGGGTTGATGTGTCGGCAAACAAGGGAGTCGAGCAAGCCATGGTGACGGACGCCCCTTCCAGACTGGCAACGGAAGAGCTGACGTCCCGTGCTGCGCGCGTGCGGCTGCTCGTCTTCGACGTGGACGGGGTGCTCACCGACGGCGGCCTCTACTACGGCCAGGACGGCGAGCTGATGAAGCGCTTCGACGTCAAGGACGGCCATGCGCTCGTCATGGCCCGGCTGTCCGGGTTGCCCGCCGCCATCCTCACCGCCCGCACCTCCGGCATCGTGGAGAAGCGCGGGCGGGAGCTGGGCCTCGCGGCCGTGTTCCAAGGCCGCCGTGACAAGGCGGCCGCGCTCAAAGAGCTGGTCACCCAGTTGGACGTGCCCCTGGACGCCTGCGCGTACATGGGTGACGACCACAACGACCTGGGTCCACTTTCAATGGTGGCTCTTTCCGCTTGTCCTGCGGATGCGGTCCCCGAAGTGCGCCGCGAGGCACACTTCGTTACCCAGAGTCCTGGCGGCCGAGGGGCCGCTCGCGAACTCGTGGAGCTGTGTCTCAAGGCCAGTGGCCGCTGGGACGACGCAGTGGGTCTGATGAGAGGGACTGATAGGCGCGGTACTCAGTGAGGTTGAAGAAAACCCGTGTTCAAGGTAGGTGAATAGTTCCATGGGCAGCGGAATCATGCAGCAAGAGGGGAGTACGGCCATGACGGACCAGCTCTACACGACGCACGACATCAGTCGTCTGCTTCAGGTGGATCCGTCCACGGTGAGCAAGTGGATTGACCGTGGCATCCTGATGGCGTTCAGGACGCCGGGTGGCCACCGCCGCGTGCGGTCGGCGGACCTGCGCACGTTCCTCATCACCCACCAGATGCCGGTTCCCGAGGAGCTCGGCAGCGGCACGGTGCGCCTGCTCGCGGTGGATGACGAGCGTCCGGTGCTGGACGCCATCAAGCGCGCGTTCAAGCCGTTCGCGGCCCAGGTGGAGCTGCAGACGACGACGAGCGGCGTGGAGGCGCTGCTGCTCGTGTCCGAGCAGAAGCCGCACGGCATGATCATCGACCTCAACATGCCGGACATCGACGGCCTGGAAGTCTGCCGCCGCATCCGCGCGCGCAAGCAGATGGAGGGCGTGCGGCTCATCACCATGACGTCCGCGCATACGCCCGAGGTCGTGGAGCAGTCCAAGCAGGCCGGCGCGCTGGCGTGCATGGCGAAGCCGCTGGACGTGCAGCAGGTGCTGGAGCTGTTCCGCGTTCCGCTGGCGCTCAGCGCCAAGCGGTAGGACAGGCAGGGCTTCCGCCTTGTTCGCGGAAGCCCTGGGCAGGGATTTCAGTGGGAGGCAGGTGACCTCCCTGGCCCGCGGTGTGCGCCCGCGGCTTCAGCCCTGGACCTTGACTTCGATGACGCGGGGCTTGGACTCCTCGCGCCGAGGCAGGGTCAGCGTCAGCACACCCTGCTCGTAGCGAGCCTCCACCCGGCTTGCGTCCACCGTGTCAGGCAGCGCGAAGGAGCGGGCGAACGTCCCGAAGGCGCGTTCCTGGCGGCGCACGTTGACGCCCTCCGCGCGCGGCTCGGCCTTGCGCTCGGACTGCACGGTGAGGATGTCCTTCTCCACCGTCACCTGGATGGCCTTCGCCTCCAGCCCGGGCATGTCCAGTTGGAGCGTGAGGCCGCTCTCGGATTCGGTGATGTCCGCGGCCGGCGTGCGCTCACGCGGGGCCTGGCGCCACATGGGCTGCGTCAGCTCGCGGAAGAGCGCGTCGACATCGCGCATCAGCGGGTTCACCACGACGGCGGAGTTGAACGGATTGCGAGTCTGCATGGTCGTCTCCTGTTCGTGACGTCCTCGCGGACGCACGGCATGAATGAGCCTGGGTTGTTCTGGTTCGCGGTCGCCGCGGCGCCCCCCACCGGAGCTCCAGCGCCGCCTCACAAGACTCAAGAGAACCATGCTTCGGAACGTGTCAAGCAACGCCCCGGCGCCTCCGCCGGCGCCACGTTTCACGCCCGCCTGCCTGCCCTCCGGGCCGCCTCAGTCGTCGTCGCGGCGCAGGCGCACGTCGAAGCTCGCCTCGTCGCGGGACACCTGCACCGTCCAGGGACGGCAGCACACCGGGCAGTCCTCGATATACGTCTCCGAGGCCACACCAATGGGGTCCACGGCGACCTCCACTTCCTCACCGCAGTAGGGACAAAGCTGGGTGGCGGATTCCGCGAAGGGCTGCATGGCAGGGTCTCCTCATCACGGACTCAGCGTCCGCGCATCTAGACGGTAGAATGCCGAGCCATGGCCTCTCCTTCCCGGAATCGCATTGGCGACATCCTCGTCAAGGCACGCGTCATCGACGACTTGCAGCTGCGCAGCGCGCTGGCCACCCATGACCAGTGGGGCGGACGCCTGTCGCGCATCATCGCGGACCTGGGTCTGGCCACCGACGACGTCATCACCGAGGCCATCTGCCAGGGCCTGGGAATGCAGCGCATCCAGTTGGGCAACGTCACGCGCGACGCGGGCGCGCTCTCACGCGTGGACGTGAGCCTCGCCGAACAGAAGGCCGTCTTCCCGGTGTCGCTCAAGGACAACGGCAAGACGCTGGTGCTGGCCATGGCGGACCCCACGGACCTCGGCACCCTGGACCAGGTGGCGGCGAAGAGCCGCGCACGCGTGGTCGTCATGGTGGCGGGCGAGCGTGAAATCGAACACGCCATCCTCCGCCACTACCGTGGCCAGGAGCCCGTCGTCAGCACGCGCTTCGGCGGCAACAAGCGCCCGGGCAGCTCGGACGCGCCGGAGGACGAGGACGAGTTCAAGGTCGTCGACATGAGCGGAAACACGGTGGTGAAGCGCATCGCCGACATCACCCCGCCCGCTC
>NZ_JABFNS010000162.1 GCF_013116825.1 Myxococcus xanthus | reverse complement strand
GCAGCGTGGAGGGACAGGTGGGTGGGGGTGCCATGCCGCTGGCCAGGTTGCCGTCCTCCGCGTGCATCCTCACCCTAGGGACGCCGGAAGAATTCCTGGAGCGCCTGCGCGGAGGAAGGTCGCCGGTTATTGGGAGGATCGCGGATGGCGAGGTGCTCCTCGACGTCCGGTGCCTCGAGGAGGAGGAGCTCCAGGCCGTCGCGGATGCCGTCGCGGCCGCCATTCCAGGGAACCCGCCATGATCAACAGCGCCGTGCTTGTCCTCAACCGGTACTACCAGCCGGTGCATGTCACCTCGGTGAAGCGGGCGTTCTCGCTCCTGTACCTGGGGGTGGCCAAGGCCATCGACTCGCAGTACCGGCTCTACGAGTTCGCGGATTGGGCAGCGCTGAGCGCGACACAGGACTGCATCACCACCATCGAGCGGACCATCCGCGTTCCCCGTGTCCTGGTGCTCAGCGCGTATGACCACCTGCCCCGAGGCCGGGTGCGCTTCTCCCGGCTCAACATCTACGCGCGCGACAACGACACCTGTCAGTACTGCGGCAAGAACCTGCCGCGCAGCGAGCTGAACCTGGACCACGTCATGCCGCGCACGCAGGGCGGCAAGACGACGTGGGAGAACGTCGTTTGCTCCTGCGTGCCTTGCAACCTGCGGAAGGGTGGGCGGACGCCGGAGCAGGCCCACATGAAGCTGCTCAAGAAGCCCGTGCGCCCCCGCTGGACGCCGCTGTTCCGCGGCGCCACCCGCAAGGTGACGTACCGGGAGTGGCTGCCGTTCCTGCACCTGGCGGATGCGTCGTACTGGAACGTCGAGCTGCTCGACGAGTAGCGCCTGCCTGGTGGGCATCCGGGCTCGCCGCAGGGGCTGGAAACACCGGGAGTGACGGGTTTCCGGCGCATGCGCGGGCCGGGATGTTCCACTGAACGGATGCAGAAGGTCGGGGAGTCGACGCGACCCCGGGTTCGGGATTTGATGGGGGGGCATGCCCCAACCCTCGCCAGCGCCCCGGACCGAATCCCGTGTCCTGGGCCCCACGGAGCCAGGCTCCAGGGTCTCCGGCCCTCCTGGTCTGTCACGCCGTCCTCGCCCGCGGCGCATCATCGCCGTGGGAGGCGGGAAGGGCGGTATTGGCAAGTCCATGGTGTCGGCCAACCTGGGCGTGGCCCTGGCCCAATCCGGGGCCAACGTGCTGCTCGTGGACGTGGACCTGGGCGGCGCCAACCTCCACACGTGCCTGGGGGTGGGACAGCCCAACGCGACGCTGTCCGACTTCCTGCGTCGGAACAAGGCGCAGCTGGAAGAGGTCATCGTCCCCACGGGCGTGCCCCGGCTGTCGCTGATCGCCGGCGCGCAGGATGCGCTGGACGCGGCCAACCTCAAGTACGCGCAGAAGCAGAAGCTGCTGCGGACGTTGATGGGAACGTCGGCGGACTACCTCATCCTGGACCTGGGCGCGGGGACGAGCTTCAACACCATCGACTTCTTCATCCTCGCCGACCACGGCGTGCTGGTGATGCTCCCCGAGCCCACGTCGGTGGAGAACGCCTACCGCTTCGCGAAGGCGGCCTTCTTCCGCAAGCTCCAGCAGGTGGAGTCGCAGTACGGCATCGAGGACCTGGTGGAGGACGCGCTCACCACCCGTGAGGGGGCGCTGCGCACGCTGCATGACGTGCTGGCGCAGGCCCGGCGCAAGGACCCTGCCATCGCGGACCGCCTGGAGCGCGAGCTCTCCGCGTTCCGCATCCGGCTGATCGTGAACCAGGCGCGCACGGATGCGGACCTGTCGGTGGGCGCCTCGGTGGCCGCCGCATGGAAGAAGTTCTTTGGCATCGAAATGGATGTCCTGGGTGCCATTCGCTACGACGACGAGGCGTGGCGCGCGGTGCGCAAGCGCAAGCCCGTCCTCATCGAGCGACCGGATTCCGCGGCGGCCACTGCCATTCTGGGCATCGCAACGCGTATCCTCACACTCGACGGCTCCCCTCAGCGTTCCACACCATGAAGCCCTTCGAGCTGCAGACCTATTACGAGATTCTCGAAGTCCCCGTCACCGCGCCGAAGGAGGAGATTCGGGCGGCGTACGAACGGCTGACGGAGCTGTATTCACCGGACTCCATCGCCGTGTATGCGCTCGTGGACGAGGGCCAGGTGGATGAGCTCCGCACTCGGCTCGCCGAGGCGCTGGAGATTCTCTCCGACGAAGAGCTGCGTGCCGAGTACGACAAGGACCTGGGGCTCCCGGCCCGCCGGTTGATGGACGCGGTGTCGACCGGGGGCGAGGTGGCACATGCCGCCGCGCCGGTGGAAGAGCGCGCGGGGCTCGTTGGGGTTGCCGCTTCCGGCGCGGAAGATCAAACTGGCCACCTTTCGACGCAGGTCCCCGAAACGGGGACGAACGGGAGGCCAGGAGCAGTGCGAGACGTGCCGGTGGAGGACTCGGAGACCGCGATGACGGGGCGGGGCGGGGAAGGGGAAGCCGGGGCCCATGCGACGGAGCCTCGGGTGGAGCCGGTGCCGGCGTCCTCGGGACATGCGGACTTCCGGGCGTCGTTTTTCCGTGGGTTCTCGTTCGCGTACGTGTCCAGCTCGTTGCAGGACACGCAGCGGATGGGGAGCGCGGTGGATGTTCCCGTTGCGTCGATTCAGCCCCAGGTTTCGGTGGGGGGAACGGGCACGGGGGCCGCGAGCGATGAGTCGCGGCGCGAAGCCTCCGGTACGGTGGCTGCGGCTCCGGTGGGTGAGCCGTCCGCGGCTCATGAGGTCGCTGCGGTGGTGCCTGGCGTCGTGGCGGCCAGCGCGACTGCTGCGGTTTCCCCAGGAGGCACTGCGGTAACGGGCAGCGCGCCGGCTCCCCAGGTCAGCGCCCCTTCTTCAGGCGGCGACGCCTCGGTGGCTGCTTCGGCCGCCGTGCCGACGCCGGGGTCGGCAGGCGCTGTCAGTGCGCTGGCTCCGGTCAGCGATGCGCAGTTGCCTGCGACGGCTGCCGTGCCGGCGCCCGTCTCGGCCGTTCCCGTCAGCGCCCCGGTGGCGGAAAGCAGTGCCTCGGCCGCTTCGGCCAGCGTCCCAGCCGCCGCGCCGGTGGTCCCCACGCAAGGCGCTCCGGTCAGCGCCGTGGCGGCCGTACCCCCTCCGGCGCCTGCTGCCGCCGTGACTGGCGCTCCGGCATCGGAAACCAGCGCTGCGCCCCCCCCGCCGGCTCCAGCGAGTGCCAGCCCGGTACCGACGGCCTCCCAGGCACCCGAGGCCGAGTCGACCGCCCTCGTCCCTGTCCGTGCGTCGCCCGCCACGGAGGCTCAGCCCGAGCCGGGCCGGGCTGGGGCGCGCCCCGGGCGGCCCCTGGGAGACGCGCCGCAGATCGCCCAGGACTCCGCCATCGCCACGGCGGAGGCGGCGCTGGCGCAGGCGTCCCAGGCCGCGTCGCGGGCCCGTGAGCCTCGGCCTCGCATCCCGGACATCCCGCCCGATGCCGAGTTCAACGGCGAACTGCTCCGCAAGGTCCGGGAGGCCCGAGGGGTGACCCTCCAGCAGGTGGCCGACCGCACCCGCATCACGCGCATGCACCTGGAGAACGTCGAGGCGGACCGCTACAGCCTGCTCCCGCCCTCGGTCTACCTGCGAGGTATCCTGATGAGCCTCGCCCGCGAGCTGGGGTTGGATCCACTCCGCGTCTCCAAGAGCTACCTGGCCTTGTCTTCTGAGAAGGCGGGCCGGAAGTAGGGGAGGCGCCCGGAAGCGCGCGGATGTCACCGGCGTTGCGAGGAAAGTTGACTCGCCTCCAGCCGCTGCCTAAGTAGGTAGCACGATGACGGACGAGGAAAAGGTCAAGGCGATGCGGCTCGCCCGTGCGATTGCCTCGGATATCTCGCTCTACAACGAGCAGAAGATCATCAAGGGAATCGAACAGGACAACCTCTTCGAGGTCCTCAAGGAGGAACTGGAAGAGGGCCGCGAGCTCTACAAGAGCCGCGTCAGCCAGGAGATCTTCACGAAGATGAACTTCTTCGAGCGGGCGATCAACGACATCGTCCTGCGCTCGAAGGCGCATGTGAAGTCGAAGATCTGGTAACCCCCTCCCCGTGGTAGCGCCTGACACGCGAGAGCTCCGCGCTCCGCCCGAAGCTCGCGGCGAGCGCGTCGACCAATTCCTCGCGCGCGCGTTCCCGGACCTCACGCGCTCTCGCATCCACGGCCTCATCGAGGCCGGGCATGTGCTCGCGGACGGCCAGCCGGCCAAACCGGCCCGGCGTCTGCGCGGCGGTGAGCTGCTCGTCCTCCACATTCCGGCGCCCGTTCCCGCCGTCCCGTTGGCGGAGGAGCTCCCGCTCGCGCTGCTGCACGAGGACCGCGACCTGGTCGTCGTCGACAAGGCGGCGGGGATGGTCGTCCACCCCGGCGCGGGCCACGCCTCCGGCACCCTGGTCAACGCGCTGCTGCACCGGGTGAAGGACCTGGCCGGTGTTGGCGGCGAGCTGCGGCCCGGCATCGTCCACCGGCTCGACAAGGACACCACCGGCTGTCTCGTCGTGGCGAAGAACGAGCAGGCGCTGGTGGCGCTCCAGAAGGCCTTCAAGACGCGCGCGGTGGAGAAGACGTACCTGGCGCTGGTCCACGGCGTCCCGCCGACGGAAGGGCGCATCGAGACGCTCTACGGCCGTCACCCCATCCACCGCCAGCGCTTCACGGGCAAGGTGAAGGAGGGCAAGAACGCCATCACCGAGTACCGCGTCCTCGAGGCCTTCGATGGCGCCGCGCTGGTGGAGGTGGACCTGCTCACCGGCCGCACGCACCAGATTCGCGTGCACCTCTCCGAGGCCGGCCACCCCCTGCTCTGCGACGCGCTCTACGGCGCCGGGCGCAAGGCGAAGGGCGCCGTGGCGGAGGCCCAGGAGCGGCTGGGGCGCCAGGCGCTCCATGCGTGGCGCCTGTCCTTCGCGCACCCGCGCACGGGCAAGGTGCTGAAGCTGGAGGCGCCCATTCCCGCGGACCTGGAGGCGGCCCTGACGCTGCTCCGGGCCACCGTCCCCGCGCCGGAGGCCCCGCCCGCCACCCGAAAGCAGCCCGCGCCCCGGAAGGCGGCGGGCGGCTCGAAGCGGACTACAGGCCGGACACGCTGAGCGACTGCTGGCGCTTGGACAGCACCTTCACGGGCTGGATGGCCATCACCCGCATGAAGACGGACAGCAGCTCCGGGTCGAACTTGTTCCGCATCTCCGACCACATCAGCATCAGCGCCACCTCCGGGCCGTAGGCATCCCGGTACGGGCGCTTGGAGGTGAGGGCGTCGTACGCGTCGCAGATGGCGATGATCTTCGCGTACACCCCGAGGTTCGTCTTCGGGATGATCATCTGGATGTTGCCGCGGGAGTCGCGCACGGCGGTGCCGAAGTCCGTCTTGTGCTCGAACGTCGTCACCACGCGCAGCAGCGTGGAGCGGCTGAAGCCCTTCTCCATCAGGATGTTGCGCACGGAGATGAGCGGCGCGCGCTGCACCGTCTGCTTCTCCTCGGGCGTCAGCGCGCCTCGCTTCGTCGACAGCTCCTCCGACAGCGTGGCCATGCCGGCGTCGTGGAAGAGGGCGATGTAGCCCAGGTCGCGCAGCTGCGGCTTCGTCAGCCCCAGCTCCGCGCCGAAGACGACGCTCATGAGGCACACGTTGACCTGGTGATACACGAGGTAGTCGTCCTCGCGTCGCATGGTCGTCATGCCCAGGAAGTGCGTCCGCTGCTCGAAGGAGATGTCGACGAAGTCCTGCACCAGGCGCAGCGCCTTGGAGGCGTTGATGGGCTTTCCGGCGCGCACCGACTCCAGGTACTTCGTGAGGAAGAACACGGCGCGCGCGTAGATGGTCATCGCGTACTTCTTGCGGTCCACCTTCTGGTCGCCCGGGTTGTCCAGGTCCTTGTTCAGCTTCTCCTTCAGCTTGGAGAACTTGGCCACCCGCATGTTGAGCAGCTTGCGGTTGGACAGGCCGTCCTCTTCGGACGCGGTCGTCTGCTCCTTGCTGAAGATCCAGATGAAGTTCTTCAGCTCCGGAACGGTGACGGGCTTGGTGAGCGTGAAGCCGCCCACGTCCTTCGAGCGCAGCTCCGTCAGCAGGTATCGCTGGTTCTCGATGGAGTTGAGGTCCACCTTCACCAGCATGCCGTTCAGGTAGAACGACTCCTTGACGCCCGTGAGCTCCAGGCGGCCTTCCTTGCCGATGATTTGATTGATGATGTCCTGGAGCTGGTGCAGCGGCTTCTGGAAGACCGCGTTCTCCGGGTCATACATCTTCACCGAGCGCACCAGCATGTACAGGCCGGCCACCAGCGAGCGCGCCAGTCCCTGGAGCTTCTCGTTGTGCTCGCGGCCGAACTCGTTGGTGTTCTCATCCTGCGCCTGGGTGATTTTCAGGTTGTCGGCCATGCGCCTATGTCTCCTCCGACAGCGCCGAGTCTCCGAAGAGCGCCTTCTTCGTCTGGTACATCGCCTTGCGAGCCGAGGTGAGGACCTCCAATGGCTGGCTCTTGTCCTCCACCACCGCCTGCAACAGCTTGTAGCCCTGGATGGAGCACGCGCCGCCCAGGCCGTGGATGGCCAGCAGCTTGTCCTCCAGCACGCGCTTCTTGTTGAGCAGCGAGGGCTTCGTCGCGAGCATCTGCTGCATCATCGACAGGGCGCCCGGGGTGCCCGTGGAGCCGATGGCCGCGTACACCGCGGCGCGCTCGTCGGGCGTCTTCTTGTCGAAGCCGGGCTCCCGCACCAGGCGCATCAGGTCCGCGTATCCCTTGTCGCGGTCGAACTCCGGCAGCAGCTTCGCCGCCAGCATGCGCACCTGGGAGATGGAGTCCGTGAGCGCGTCCGCGATGATGCGCCGGGCCTCGCCCGTGCGGCCTCGGCCGATGATGTTGAGCACCTCCAACTTCACCACCAGGTTGGGGCTCTTGAGCACCTGGCCGAACATCTTCACCCGGTCCGGGTGGTTGCTCTTCTCCAGGATGTAGACCATGTCGCGCACTGTCTGCGGCCGCTCTGACATCAGCCGCGCGACGAAGGGCTCGGGCACCTCACGCGCGAAACCCGCGAGGGCGTCACAGAGCAGGGTGCGGTTGTCGGCGACCTCGATGCTCTCCAGCACCGACAGCAGGGGGATGATGGAGTCCCGGCCCAACACCTGGAGGTAGCGAGACACGTCCGCGGGGTTCTTCGGTCGCGTCGACTTGAGCGACTCGCCCACCCGCATCAGGCGCTGCTCCTCGCCCATCTTGTGGAGGAAGTTCTCCAACATCTTCGCCAGGTCCTCGCTGCCTTCGCGCTGGGACAGCGCGCGCAGCTTGAGGACGATCTGGTTGATGGTGCCGAAGTCGTCCTGGAGGAGGAGCATGTCCAGCAACTGCACGAAGATCTCCTCGAGCAGGAACGCGTCATCCACGCCGCCTTCCACCACCTGGAACACGGCGCTCACCAGCTTGGGGAACAGCCGGGCGTTCTCCTCCTCGGAGACCTCGCGCTGCAGCTTCGCCTTCAGCTCGTCCGAGGCATGCCGTCCACCCACCACGAGTCCGCGAATCTGCTCCACGCCGTCCAGCTTGGCGTCCAGGTCCTCCGCGGACACGCGCGCGAAGCGCAGGTAGTCATCCGAGTTCGTCTGCAGGCGCGAGTAGAGGTAGCCCACCACCTTGTCCACCTCGACCTGCACTTCCTCCTCGCTGGCGTTCTCCATGGAGAAGCCTTCCACCACCACGTACTCCACGTGCTCCATGCTCGCGCGCCACAGCTGCGCCAGCACGTCCTCCGCGCCGCGCTCCGGCTCGGACAGGGCGATGAGCGTGAAGGTGGTCAGCTCCTCCACCGTGAGCCCCGGGCGGAAGATGAGCTGCCGGATGCCGTCGCGGAAGAACTTGTAGGGCAGCGGGGTGTCCTCGGAGAACAGCGACTCACCGAGGAGCAGGAAGTTCTGCTGCTCCACCTTCATCGACAGGGGGCCGAACTTGTCGGTGTAGGTGGTAATCGACTCGAGCGCCTTCCCGAGGAACTCCGGGAAGCGCGACTCGTTGTGGCGATACATCCCGATCTGCTTGATGCCCTTGAGCAGGTGGAAGGCGAACGTCTTCGCCAACTCAACCTTCTCACGTGCCTCAGGCGAAAGCTGGGGCTCCGCGTTGGATTCCTGGATGGCTTTAGGGGGGTGGGCCATGCTGTCACCCGAGCCTAACCCGATTTTGGACGGCCACCCAGGAGACGGTCCGTGGAAGTCTCATGGCTTGGGTGTCGTCCCTGTGACGGGGCATGAGAATGACGGGGATTCCTGGTTGTGTTGCCAAATGCGTCATCCGCCGCAACGAGGTGACGTCCATGGCGCGGTTGCTGGCGTGCTCGCTGCTGTTGGTTTCGCTGACGGGCTGTTTCCGGATGAGCCTCCGTTCCGGAGCGCCTCGCGGAGGAGCGCCCGAAGAGCAGACCGGCGTGAGCCTGGTCGTCGGACTGACGACCTCGAACGTGGTGGCGCCGGAGTGCCAGCACGGCTTCTCCCGCGTGGATGTGTATTGGCCGTGGTGGAGCCCCGTCGTCTACGCGGCGACCTTCGGCATCGTCACGCCGCTGCGCACGGAGTACGTGTGCGCGGAGGCCACGGAGGCCGCTGGCCCCGTGCCGTCCTCCCACCCGCCGCTCTGAGTGAGACGGCCCGGGTGGGTGCTCGCCGCCTCCTGGACGGGGTTTCAGGAGGCACGCCGCACCCGCCCCGGAAATGAGCGAGGCGGCGAGGATTGCTCCTCGCCGCCCCGGGTGTCTCAGCGGTGTTTCACCCGGCCTCCAGGAGGAGGCCCGGGCACGTGGCCTACGCCTCCTTCTGCGGCGGCGGGGACATGGCGGCGCTCTGGCCCTTGATGGCGGAGCGCAGCAGGAACAGCGTCAGGCCGGCGAAGAAGAGCAGGCCCCAGAGGTTGGACCACAGCGGGTGGGAGTGCTCGCTCTCGCCCACCATGTTGAGGAAGCCGCCCAGGCCGCCCTGATTGCCCAGCAGGGCAGGCAGGTTCAGCGCGCGGGTGCCGGCTCCGTCGGTGGCGATTTCCAGGAAGGCGATGAGCACGCCCGCGATGGAGCCACCGGCGATGAAGCCGGAGGAGAGCAGGGTGCCCGGCGAGAAGTCGGACTCGCCGCCGCGGATGCGGTCCACGAAGTAGCGCACCATGCCGCCCACGAAGAGCGGCGCGCTGCTGCTGATGGGCAGGTACACGCCCACCGCGAAGGGCAGGGAGGACACGCCGCACAGCTCCAGCATCAGCGCGATGAACACGCCCAGGAGCACCAGGTCCCACGGCAGCTTCTGGGTGAGGATGCCGTCGATGATGAGCGAGAACAGCTGCGCCTTGGGGGCCGCGTAGCGCGTCAGCTGCTGGCCTTCATAGACGCTGACGCGGCCACCGATGCCCGGGTCCACCACGTACTGGATGGTGTCGGACTCATCGAGCAGGTACTTGCCCGCGGGCACCGGCGTGTCCGCGCCGCGCACGAAGCCTTCCTTGTAGGTGCGCTCCGGGCCGTCGGTGACGGCGCCCAGGTCCGCCACCTTGATGGGGGCGCCGCGGGAGACGTTGAGCGTCACCGCGCCCAGGTCCTGCGAGGACACGTCGCGCCAGCTGCGCAGCTCCATCGCGCCGCCCTGCGTGTTCAGCTCGTAGCCCTGCGCCCAGACGGCCCTGCGCAGCGCCGCCTCGTCCAGGCCGCGGGCCGCCATCGCGTCGGCGGAGACGGCCCAGGAGAAGGTGTGCTGGACGCGCGTCTCGTTGGAGAACTCCGTCACCTTCACGCCCGGGTGGGGCTCGGGGATGGTGACGGTGGCGCCGCGGTTGAGCGTCACCAGCACCAGGCCGATGAACATCGCGCTGGTGAGCACACCGACGAACAGCGCCAACTGCTGGCGCCGGGGCGTACCGCCCACCAGGAAGGCCGTCTTGAGGTCCTGCGCGGTGGTGCCGCCGTTGGACGCGGCGATGCCGACGATGGCCGCCGTGGTGAGGGCCATGAAGCGGTCCTCGGACGACGTCCAGCCCATGAGCAGGTACACGAGGCAGGTGATGAGCAGCGTGGCCACCACCATGCCGGAGATGGGGTTGGACGAACTGCCAATCTCACCGGTGATGCGCGCGCTCACCGTGACGAAGAAGAAGCCGAAGATGACGATGAGGATGGCGGAGATGAAGTTCACCTCCAGCGGCGGCGCCAGCCAGATGGCCAGCACCAGCAGCGCGCTGCCGCCCAGCACCACGGTGATGGGCAGGTCCTGCTCCGTGCGCAGCAGCTGCGGCATGGCGCCCTGGCCCCGCGACGCCTTCAGCGACTCCAGGCTGCGCTTGAAGGCCCCGACGATGGTGGGCAGCGAGCGGATGAGGCTGATGAGACCGCCCGTCGCCACGGCGCCCGCGCCGATGTAGAGCACGTACGCATTGCGAATCTGGTCCGGCGACATGTCCCGGATGAGCTGGCCGTTGTGCATCAGCAGCGGCGTCTCCAGCCCGCTGCCGAAGAACGAGATGGCCGGGATGAGGATGAGGTAGCTCAGCACACCACCGGCGAAGGTGATGGCCGCCACGCGGGGGCCGATGATGTAGCCCACGCCCAGCAGCTCCGGGCTCACCTCGGTGGAGACGGTCGCGCTCTTGAGCCCCTGCAGCGGCGTGCTCAGCACCTCGCGGAACAGCTTCATGCCGGAGTAGGCGAGCTTGTAGACACCGCCCACGATGAACCCGGTGATGACGGTGCGGGCGTTGGTGCCGCCCTGCTCGCCGACGATGAGCACGTCCGCGCTGGCGGTGCCCTCCGGGTAGGGAAGCCTGCCGTGCTCCTGGACGATGAGGCCCTGGCGCAGCGGAATCATCATCAGCACGCCGAGCACGCCGCCCAGCGCCGCCGTGAGGAAGGCGTGGGTGAGGCTGATGTCGTAGCCCAGCAGCAAGAGGGCGGGGAGCGCGGCGGCCACCCCGAAGGCGAGCGACTCACCGGCCGAGCCCGTCGTCTGGACGATGGTGCTCTCCAGGATGCTGGAGCTGCCCAGGGCCCGGAAGATGGCGATGGAGAGCACCGCGACGGGAATGGACGCGGAGACCGTGAGGCCCACCTTGATGGCCAGGTACACGGACGAGGCGGCGAACACGATGCCCAGCACCGAGCCGAGCACCAGGGCTCGAATCGTCATCTCCGCCGGAGACTTGTCGGGGGGGATGTACGGGGTATGGGCGACTGTCGCGAGTGTCTGCGCGACCGGGACGCGATCCTCGGAGATCGGCGGCGAACCGTGGGCCAAGCGGGGGGCTCCTTCAAAGGGAAACCGGCCCTTTCTAGCAGGCCCCCGGCTGGCCGTGAAACAACGCCCTCAAATGGCAAGCGCCCCCGCCGGTAGGGCGGAGGCGCGTTGATGCGGGCTTGCCCCGGAATGCCGGGTCGGCTGGCCGGGGCCGTCCCGGCTCATGGCTGGGTGGCGACGGCCTCGGGGTCCACCTCGGCCATGAGCGCGGCCAGCTCCGATTTGAGCTTGTCCTTGGCGCGTATCTCCAACTGGCGGGCGCGCTCGCGCGAGAAGCCGAAGTGCTCCCCCAGCTCCTTGAGCGTCATGGGGCGCTCGTTCATGACGCGTTGCTCGATGATGAAGCGCTCACGCGGGTCCAGGCGCATCAGCGCGGTCCGGACGCGGGCGTTGATGAGGCCCGCCTCCTCCTTGTCCGCGAACTCGTCGTCCTGCGGGGCCGCGGCGCTCACCACGAAGTCCACGTGGCTGTTGCCGCCGTCCTCGCCCATGGGCGCGTCCAGGGACAAGTCCCGCCCACCCATGCGCTGCTCCATCTCCCGCACCTCGCCCGGCTTCACGTGGAGCCGGCGGGCGATGTCATCCACATTCACGGCAGTGTCACCGCTGCCAAACTTCTCCAGCTCGCGGCGCGTGCGGGCCAGACTGAAGAAGAGCTTCCGCTGCGCCTGGGTGGTCCCCAGCTTCACGAGCGACCAGCTCTTGAGGATGTAGTTCTGGATGTACGCGCGAATCCACCACACCGCGTAGGAGATGAGGCGGATGCCCTTGTCCGGATCGAACTTCTGCACGGCCTTCATCAGGCCGATGTTCCCCTCCTGGATGAGGTCCGACATCTTGATGCCGTAGGAGCGGTACTCGTAGGCGACCTTCACCACGAAGCGCAGGTTGGCGGTCACCATCCGGTGCCCGGCCGCCAGGTCGCCCTTGAGGAAGCGGCGCGCGAGCTCCTGCTCCTCCTCCACCTTGAGGAGGGAGTAGTGGTTGATCTCCGAGAGGTACATCGCCAGGGAGCCGGAGTTGGACGACTGCTCGGTGGATGCCTGCATGAATGATTTCTCCGCCGGTGGGCCTCGCGGGGAGGCCGGGATGGATGGATTTCGTCTGACGACGTGACGAAGGGAGCTTGAGCAACAGAAATGCCAACCTGCCCCGAAGGGCCATTCCCAATGTCTGCGAGGGGTTGGCGTGCTCCAGCGGCGCATCCAGCGCCGCAATCCTGTAACCGTTACGTCGCACCGGCATGAATCGCCGGATGCGCTAGCTGTAGGAGCTTCAGAACTGTTCGCATTCAAGCCTCCCGGGGGCTGCGCAGGGCCGAGCTCCCAGTGAGGGCGCGGCCATTGGAGCGATGCCCGTCACACGACGTGGCCGCCCGCGGGAAAAGGCGTAACGACGCCTCGGGCCGCTGACACGCCCGGGCCGCCGGCACGCGCGGTGGGCGGCCTGGCGGTCAGGCGCGAGGACCGAGGTCCGGGTGTCAGGAAGCGCGCGCTTGGGGCGGGCGAGTGCCCTCGCTGGCGACGCGCTGGGACTCCGTGAGAACAGCGCGTCTCAAGTCCGTCAGCAGCCGCGTGGCCTCCCCCTGCTGGAGCGGGCGACCGCCAAAGCGGGCTTCCAGGTAGCGCCGGGTGACGGGCGTCAGGGCGGGGGACAGGGGGTGCCGCTCCCGGGCGAGCCGAGCGTCCAGGGCTTCCAGTGTCTCACCGTCGACGCGTGTGATTCGCGCGGAGGCGAGCTGCGCCTCCACCGCGTCCGCGAAGCGCGTGGCCTCCAACGGCCGCTCACGGGACAGGAACTGCGTCAGGAGCCGCCAGGCGGTGTAGGCCGCGGCGGCCGCGAGCAGCGCGGCACCGAAGGCCCGGGGGGGCGGCGCGCGGCTGGGCGGCGCGTCCTTCTTCGGGACCTCGTGCGAGCGGGTGAGCGAGCGGACGACCGTCAGCTGATCGCGGAAGTTGTAGTCCAGGACGACGTCACGCCACTGCGACTCCACGACTTCATAGAAGTTGATGAGCTGCTCCAGCAGGCGAGGGGACTGGCTCGCGCGGTGGGCCGGCGGCGTCGCGTCCACGGTGATGAAGCCGCGCCCCGGCACCAGCACGTGCGTCCAGGCATGCGCATCACCCGCGCGGACCACGTAGCCGCCCGTCACCCGCTCGCCGCCGAAGAAGCCGGTGGCCAGCCGCGCCCGCATGCCCTGGGTGCGCAGCATCAACGTGAGCGCGGTGGCGAAGTGCTCGCAGTGTCCCTGCTTGCGCTGGAAGAGGAAGTCGGCGACCGGGTCCGGCACATCGCCGCTCAACTCCAGCGTGTAGCTGTACTCGCGTTGCAGCCACGCGGACAGCTTCCGCGCGGCGGCCAGCGGGTCGCGTTCGCCATTGAGCACCCGCGCGGCTGTCTGGCCGACGCGGACGTCCAGCCCTTCCGGCAGCGACAGCAGGGAATCCTGCTCCTCTGGGGGCAGGTCCTGGACGTCGTCGCCGCTGGCGCCGGGCGGGAGACTGTAGGCCTCATACGAATACGAGATGCCGGAGTCGCGGAAGCGCACCTCGCCGCCGCCCAGTTCGTGGATCTGCGTGCGCCGGGAGCCCACCTGCGTGTTGGCCACGGCGTTGCCCAGCCGCGAGGGCGTCTCCAGCGCCACCAGCGTGCGCGCGCCGTACGCGGGCATCAGCTCCACGTGCTGGTGGACCAGGTTCTCCTGCCCCGGCCGCAGCGTCGTCATGAACTCGGAGCCGTTGCTGGTGGCGCGCGCGTTGGACCACTCCATGCCGTCGAAGACGTCGTAGGTGCGGCCCACCCAGTACGCGTCGAGCGTTTCCTTCTCCGGGTCCGGGGTCAGGGTGGCGCGCAGCACGATGCGCGGGTTGTCCTTGATGGTGCCCGCGCCGCCCAGGCGCACGGTGTTGGAGAAGCCCGCGGTGGCCACGCCCAGGCCGGGCGAGGCGCCGGGGCCAATCATGTTCCAGTTGAGGCGGGGGAAGAGGATGAAGAAGGCCACGGCGCCCACCACGGCGAAGCCCACGCCCATGGCCAGCGGGCCCATCACCGCGCGCACCGGCACCGGCTCGCCTTCGGGGACCGCGGACTCCACCACGCCCAGCGCCAGGGCGATGCTGGCCAGCACGCCGAAGACAATCAGGAAGAGGCCGTAGACGAGCTCGCCGGAGAGCGCCGCGCCGCCCGCCACCATCAACAGGCCGGACAGGTGGACCTGGCCGTCGGTGGCCGCGTCCGGCGTGGACAGCAGGCGCTGCGCGGAGATGAGGCCGGCGAAGGCACAGGCCGCCACCACCAGGTTGAGCGAGCCCGCGAGCACGTTCGTGCCCAGCGTCAGCGCCACGGCCAGCAGCAGCAGCGCGGTGAGCTTCACCCGGTTGGCGAAGGGGCGCCGCCCCGCCAGCGCGACCACCAGGGCCACGCCGTAGAGGACCAGCGACCAGAGGGGGAGCTGGCCCGACACCGCCATGGAGGCGAAGGCGGACCCGGAGCCCAGGTCTCGCAGCACCAGCCTCAGCCGCGTGCCCTTCCTCATGCCGCCTCCTCGTCACCGCGAGGGCGCTCGTACCCCAGCCACGCCAGCGCCCGCAGCAGGCGCCGCTCCTGGGCCGCGCCCGCGGCGGGCCGGATGCGCTCCTCCGGCGTGTCCAGGCCCACCTCGTGACCTTCCTCGATGAGCCGGCGGGCCAAGGCGGCCACTTCCTCGCAGCGGCGCTCGAGCGCCTCCGCGTCGAGCCCGTCCGCCACTGTCAGCACGAAGGTGCGCCGCTCCTCGTGCTCGCGCTCCACCCGCAGCAGCTTCCCGGCGGAGGCGCTCTTCATCCAGTGGATGCGCCGGGCGTCCTCTCCCGGCGCCAGCTCGCGCAGGCCGCTCAGGTCTCCGTTGCCGTCATTGCGGCGGGGGTTGCCCGCGTCGCCCACGGGGCCTTGCTCCGGCGCGCCCGGGTCCTGACAGGCGTAGGTCCGCCGCGGGTAGATGAGCAGCGTGCTCTCCAGCGGAAAGGTGCGCGTCTTGGCGAACAGCCCCAGCGGCCAGGTGGTGGTGACACGCACGCCCGTGAGCCGCACGGGCCCGCGCTGGGGCGCGGTGAGGTCCGCTCGCACGACGTGGTCCACGCCCGCGGGCAGGTAACCCACGCCGCCCGCGCCGGTGAGCGGCGAGTCCGCCTCTGACAGCGTGAGGGCGAAGGCGTGGCCCTGGCCGCGGGAGATGGCCCACCGGAAGGCGAAGGGCTCCTGGGCGAAGGCTGCGTCCGCGCCCACGCGCCGCACCGACAGGTAGCGCAGGCAGCGCTCGGACAGGACGCCCGACACCACCACCATGCTCAGCAGGAGGCCCAGCAGCAGGTAGAGGAGGTTGTTGCCGGTGTTGAGCGCGCCCAGGCCCACGCCGAACGTCACCACCAGGTAGGTGCGTCCGATGCGCGTCACCTTGAGGGTGCGCGGCGGGCGGAGCCGCGAGCGAACCCGGGCCCACCATGACGGCAGCCGGGGGGTCACCGGGGCGCCGGGACCTTTCGGGCAATCTCCTCCAGCAGGTGCGCCGCCTCGTCGCGCGCGGACACGCCCTGCACGGCGCTGCGCAGCATGATGCGGTGGGCCCAGCAGGGCAGGAGCACCGCGCGGACGTCACCGGGCGTGGCGAAGTCCCGGGCGTCCCACAGCGCGTGGGCCCGTGCGGCCGCGCCCAGCGCGAGCACGGCGCGGGTGGAGGCGCCTCGCTCCAGGTCGCCGTGCGAGCGCGTGGCCGTGGCGAGCCGCACCACGTAGTCCGCGACCGACGCGTCCAATCTCAGCGCCGCGGCGAACGAGCGCAGCGACGCCAGCTCCTCGGGCTCGGAGACGGTCTCCACCGCGTCCAGGGGCGGCGTGCCGTCGCGGGTGACGAGCAGCCCGGCCTCCACCTCCGGCGTCGGGTGGCCCAGGGACATGCGCACCATGAAGCGGTCCAGCTGCGAGTCCGGCAGCGGGTAGGTGCCGGAGAAGTCCACCGGGTTCTGCGTGGCCACCACCGTGAAGGGCGCGGGCAGCGCGTGCGTGGCGCCGTCCAGGGAGACCTGGCCCTGGGCCATGGCCTCCAGCAGCGCGGACTGGGTGCGCGGTGGGGCGCGGTTCAGCTCATCCGCCAGCACCAGCTGCCGGAAGAGAGGACCGGGACGGAACTGGAAGGTGGCCGTCTGCGCGTGGAAGACCTGGGCGCCCAGCACGTCAGCGGGCATCAGGTCCGCGGTGAACTGGACGCGGGCGAAGCTCAGGCCGCAGGCCTTGGCCAGGGCCTCGGCGAGCGTCGTCTTGCCCACGCCCGGGACGTCCTCCAGCAGGACATGGCCGCCGGCGACCAGGGACGTCACCACGAGCTGGAGTTGGGAGGGCTTTCCCTGCACCGCGCGGTCCAACTGGGTGGCGATGCGTTCCATCGCCGTGCGCGCGTTTGCGGGGGACGGCACCGGGGAGAGGGCGCGGGCAGGCTGGTTCATCTGCCGCCACTCTAGCCGACTCCCTCGATTGCCAACACGCCTCGCGTCCGGGCTTGCAGCGCGGACGCTCCCTCCCTCCCGGGGCGGCGAAGCGCCTACGCCGGGAAGACGTCCTCGGGCGTGTAGTAGGCAGGGCGCGGCGACGTCCCTGTGCCCACACCGAAGTACCGGAACATCCGCTCGTGGTGGGTGGCCAAGCCGCGCAGTTGGACGGGGCGCTCCACCAGTCCTCGTGTCAGGACTCCCACGGCGCTGTCCTTGAACTCCCGCAGGTGGGCGAAGTCCAGGACGACCTCACGCCCACTCAGGGCGCTCAGAGAGGTCCGGACCTCTTCTGCCGTCTTGCCGTCCAGCGTGCCCTCCAGCCGCAGCGTCACGGAACCTGCGGACTCCTCACGGTGGATCTGTAGCCCCGACATTGCTGTGCTCTCCAAGTTGGCGCGGAGCCTGGGTTGGAGCGTCATCGCTCCAGTCCTTCCACGGAAGGGCCCGTGGGGTTCTCCCGCCCGGCGCACAGTGCACAGGGTTCGCGGGTTTGGTTACCCCCCACATCGCAACTTTCTCGCGACTGTCGTGCAGCCGTCGCAAGGCTTGTTGCTCAGCGTTCAGCTCTTCTGGCCATTCGTCTTCTGGGCCTCTCGCAGCGTGAGCTGCTTCTCCTGCGCGGCCTTCAGCTTGCGGAACTCCTTCACGACCTTGGCGGGGTAGCCGGCCATGAACTTCGCGCGCGCCTCCTTCTTGGCCAGGATGCGGCGGGCCAGCCCGGGGCCGGCGTTGTAGGCGACCAGGGCCTTCTCCACGGTGCCGAAGCGCTGGATGAGGTCCGCCAGGTACGCGGTCCCCAGCTCCACGTTGGTCTCCGAGTCGAAGAGGTTGCTGGCGCGGCCCAGCCGCAGGCCGGCCTTGTCCGCCAGCCAGGTGCCGGTGTCCGGCATCACCTGCATCAGGCCCATGGCCCCGACGTGGGACACCGCGTAGTTGTTGAAGGAGCTCTCGCAGCGGATCACTGCCACGACCAGGAGCGGGTCGATGTTGTTGCGAGCCGCCTCGCGGACGATGGCCACCGCCAGCCGGCGCTGCTGCCGGGCGGGGAGGCCAGAGGCCTTCACCATCTCCGTGATGCCCAGGGCCTCGGCCTCGGCGTAGTGGGCCTCATCCTCGTAGAGGTGCAGCTTTGCCAGGGTCGCCTTCAGCTCGGCGTCGCGCTCGGCCAGCTTCGCGCGCAGCTCCGTCACCTCCGGCCCCTCGCCCTGGGCGCCTTCCGGAACCTGCACCGGAAACGCGACCGCCCCCGTCCCCAC
>NZ_JABFNS010000161.1 GCF_013116825.1 Myxococcus xanthus | reverse complement strand
GGGTGGGCACGGGCGCGGGGGGCGCGGCGCGGTCCGGCCAGCGGCGCACCACCTTCACCTCGGCCATGGCCTTGAGGGTGTCGCGCAGGCGGCGGCTCTCCGCGTCGAAGTCCGGGGACTCCGGGCCCAGGGGCTTCTGGAGCACCGCGAGCGCGCCGGCGCGCAGCGCGGCCATGGACGTCTGGATGTCGCGCTCCACCAGGGTGGACACGACCACCACTGGCGTGGGCACCTCCGTCATGATGCGGCGGGTGGCCTCCAGGCCGTCCATCCGCGGCATCTGGATGTCCATGGTCACCAGGTTGGGCCGCAGGCGCTGGGCCAGCTCCACCGCTTCCACACCGTCCCTGGCCTCGCCCACCACCGTCAGGGCGGGGTCGGCGCGGACGATTTCCACCAGCAGGCGTCGGGCGGTGGGCGAGTCCTCGGCCACCAGGATGCGCAACGGGTCGTTCTTCATAGCAGTCGTCTCAGCGTCTCCAGCAGGCTCGTCGGGTCGAACGCGCTCTTCACCAGATAGGCACTCGCGCCGGCTTGCAGGCCGCGCGCCTTGTCCTCTGGCTTGCCACGGGCGGTGACGAGCACCACCGGCAACCGGGAGAAGCGCGGCGAGGCCCGCACCGCCTCGGTGAGGGCGAAGCCGTCCATGCGCGGCATCTCCACGTCCAGCACCAGCGCGTCCGCGCCGCCCGACTGGAGCCGCTCCCAGGCGTCCGCGCCGTCCACGCAGGCCACCACTTCATAGCCCGCGCTCTCCAGGATGCTCTGCTCCAGCGCGCGCGTGGTGGGCGAGTCGTCCGCCAGCACCACCCGCCGCCGCGTCCGCTGGGCGGCGGGGGCGGGGAAGAGCGAGGCCACGGGGAGGCCGCCCGCCGCGCGGACCAGGGACACGGGGTTGAGCAGAAGCGACAGCCGTCCGTCCGGCAGCACCGCCGCCGCGGACACGTGCCGGGCCCGGCGCACGCGGTGGCCCAGGGAGCGCACCAGCGCCTCCTGTTCGGCGAGCACTTCATCCACCACCACCACGGCGCGCGCGCTGCCCGCGGCCAGCACCACCGCGCCCCGGCGCGCGCGAGGCGGGCCGGGCGGCAGCCCCAGCACCTCCGCCAGCGAGGCCAACGGCACCAGCGCGTCACCGGAGGCCCACGCGGGGCGGCCCTCGACGTCGCGCACCTTGTCGGGCGCCAGGCGCACCAGCCGCGCCACGCTCTCACTGGCCAGCGCCAGCGTCTGCCCGCCCGCCGATACCAGCAGCACCCGCAGCGTGCTCAGCGTGAGGGGGACGTCCAGGATGAAGCGGGTGCCCTGGCCTGGCCGGGTCGTCACCTCCACGCTGCCGCGCAGCCCCTCCACGTGCATGCGCACCACGTCCAGGCCCACGCCACGGCCAGCCACCTGGGTCACCTTCGTCGCGGTGGACAGTCCGGCCAGGAACGCCAGCCGCGCGGCCTCCTCGTCACTTTCAGGCACCCGCAGGCCCCGGGCGCGCGCCTGCTCCCGCAGCGCCCCCAGGTCCAGGCCACGCCCGTCGTCATCCACCGTCACCTCGACGCGGCTGCCCTTGAGGCGCGCGCTGAGGAGGAGGCGGCCCTCGGCGGGCTTGCCCAGTCGCTGGCGTTCCTCGGGGTCCTCCAGGCCGTGCGCCACCGCGTTGCGCACCAGGTGCAGCAGCGGCTCGCGCAGCCCCTGCAGCAGCGAGCGGTCCAGCTCCAACGCGCCGCCATGAATCTCCAAACGCACCTGCCGGTCCAGGCTGCGCGCCACGTCGCGCGCGGCGCGCTCCAGGCCCTCGCAGCCTTCCTCGAAGGACAGGGTGCGCGCGCGGCGGACCTCGTCGTCCAGGCCCGTGGCCACGCCGCCCAGCGTCCGGCGGTCCGCCGCCAGCTCCAGCGTCACCCGCGCCAGCTCCGTCTCCGCGCGCAGCAGCGCCTGTTCGCCGGGCGTGCCGAGCACCGCCTCGCGGGCCTGCGCCAGCGCCTCGCGCACCGACTCCAGCGCGTCCGCGCGGCCTTCCAGCCGGAGCGTCGCCACGCGCAGCTCACCGCTGCGCGCCAGCAGCGCGTCCAGCTTCTGCGCGGAGACGCGCACGGGCAGCGCTTCGGCTCCGGCGGACGCGCCGCCGCTCGGATGCGGCTCCATGCTGGCCGGGGCGGCCGGTGGTGACGGCACCGCGTCCGTCAGCATGGGCGGAGGCGACGGTGGCGGCGCGGCGTGCGTGGGCGCGCCGGCCCGGCGCCCGGCGGCGCGCTCCAACTGGGGCAGCAGCCTCTCCAGGGGCGAGCCCGCCAGGTCCTCCCGCGCGGCCAGGCGCCGGCCCGCGTCGTCGAGCGCGTCCACGGTGGTGAAGCACAGCTCGTACACGTCGGGCGTGCCGGCGCCCGCGTCCCGCACCTGCTCCAGCAGCTCCTCCATGCGGTGGCAGGCCGTCTCCACCCGCGTGGCGCTGGCCGCGCGCGCCGCGCCCTTCACGCTGTGCAGCGTGCGCAGCAGGGACGCCACGAGCTCCGCCATGCGCGCGGGCGCGGTCTCTCGCTCCAGGGCCAGCAGCTCGCGGTTGAGCGAGACGACGTGGCCCTCGAGCTCCTCGAGGAACGTGGCCAGCAGCGCTTGGGCCAACCGGTCGCGGTCCATCAGCGCCCGTACTCTCCGAGCAGCCCCTTGAGCTTCTGGCCCATGCCGTTGAGGTCCTGCATGGCGCGTTCGGTCTGCCGCGACGAGATGAGGGCCTGCTGCGTGGCCTGATTCACGTCGTGCATGGCCTGACGAATCTGGCCGATGCCGGTGGCCTGCTGGTTGGCGGAGGCGGCAATCTGCGCCGCCGTCAGCGAGGCCTGGGCCAGCAGGTCCGACAGCGTCTGGATGTTGGAGCCCGCCTCGGACACCACGCGGGTGGCGGTGGCCACGCTCTTGGTGCCCTCCTCGGTGGTCATCACCGCGCCGTGGGTGGCCTTCTGGATTTGCCCCAGAATCTGGCGCACCTGGCCGGTGGCCTTCTTGGACTGGTCCGCCAGGGCCTTCACCTCGGAGGCCACCACCGCGAAGCCGCGGCCGTGCTCGCCGGCGCGGCTGGCTTCGATGGAGGCATTGAGCGCCAGCATGTGCGTCTGCTCGGAGATGTCGTTGACGGTGGTGATGATGTCGCCAATGGCCTGGGCCTGCTCGGCCAGGGCGAGGATGCGCGAGGCGATGGACTCCACCTGCTCACGCACCGCGCCCATGGCGCCCACGGCCTCCTCCACGGCGCGGCGGCCGCTGCGGCCCACGTCCTCGGCGTGGCGGGCGGAGTCGCTCACCGCGCGGGCGCGGCCCGCGGCCTCCTCGGACGTCTTGGTGATTTCCTCGATGGTGCTCACCGTCTCCGTCACCGCGCTGCCCTGCTCCTGGGCGCCGGCCACCTGCTCGGTGGTGCTGGAGAGGATTTCCGCGCTGGCGCCGGCGAGCTGGTTGACGAACTCCGCCACGGTGCGGAGCGTGTGCTCGCGCTGCTCGGATTCCTTCTCCAACTGGACCTCGTTCTGCTGGCGCTTCTCCGCCATGTCGTTGAACGCGCGCGCCAGCTGGGCCGTCTCGTCCTGGCCCTTCACGTCGATGCGGTGCTCCAGCTTCCCGCGCCCCAGTTGCTCGGCGCCCACCATGAGCGCGCGCAGCGGCGTGGTGATGCCGCGGGTGATGACGTAGCTGCCTCCGCCGACGATGAGCACGCCCAGCAGCGTGCCGATGCCCAGCACCCAGAGGATGCGCTGGGCCATGTCCCGGGCGGCGGTGGCGTGCTCGTCCCAGCGCTCCTGCTCCGCCACCAGCATCTCGTCGATGACCTGCTTGACCTGGAGCATGACCTCCCGGCCCTGGCCGGCCTGGATGAACTTCGCTCCGGCTTCCAGGCCCTCCTGGCGGCGCAGACGGATGCCTTCCTCCAGCCGGTTCACCCGCTGGGTGACGATGGGCTCCAGCCGGTTCAGGCGCGCCCGCTGGTGGGGGTGGTTCGCCATGGCGTCGCGCAGGCGGGACAGGTCATTCTGGAGCGCCACCGCCGCTTCCCGGTAGGGCACCAGGTAGGCCTCATCCCCCGTGAGGATGAAGCCGCGCTGGCCGGACTCGGCGTCCATCAGCAGCGCGCGGACCTCGCGGATGATGCGGAAATTCTCATGGGCTGTCAGCAGGCCCGCCGTGCTCGTCGTGAGCTGATTGGCGCCCTGGAAGGCCACACCCGCCACGATGAGCAACATCAGTAGCGACAGTCCGAATCCGAGTGCGATGCGGTTCCCGATGCTCATACTGCTCCTTCGCCGGACATATCGAACGTGAGGCGACTGTCACCCAGGAGCGCCTCTCCCTCCAGTACCAGGGTGCCTTCCCTGTCGGCCGCGGACACGAGGTGTCCGGCGGCGTCGTTCAGGGAGGTGGGCGGCGCCAGCAGCTCATTGCCCGCCAGCACGGTGACTTCCTCCACTTCCTCGGTGCGCACGCCCAGCTCCGCCCGTCCCACGCCCACCACGAGCAGCGGGCCCACGGCGTCCGAAGGCGCGCGTCCGAAGAGCGGCGCCAGCTCCACTACGGGAAGCACCTCGCCATGCATCAGGGTGAGGCCGCGCAGCGCGGGGGGCGCGCCCGGCAGCGTCACCAGCTCCGGCGCGCGCACCACCTCCAGCACGAAGCGGGACTCCAGGGCGTAGCGCTGGCCGGCGGCCTTGAAGCGGACCACCTCGCGCAGGGTGCCAGGGTCGGCCTGGGGGCGGGGCGCGCGCGAGAGTGCCCGGGCGCGGGCCTCCAGCAGCGCCGTGGCCTCCTCGGGCGACAAGGTGCCCTGCTCCTTCTCTGGATGGGCCAGCCGCGCCAGCCGCGCGCGCGTGGCTTCCCAGTCGACTCCGCCGGAACCCGGCATCAGCTCCGCTCCTCACCGGCAGCCAGGGCTGCCTCCATGCGTGACCGCTCTCCACGCGCCACCTCCGCCAGCCTGCTGGCGCTCTCGCCGTCCGCGTGGGGCACGGGCGCCTCCGGAGGCAGGGCGTTGCACAGGTGCTCCGCCTCGCGCCAGGCCTTCAGGGCGCCGGAGGTGTCGCCGTGTCTGCGTAGCACGCGCCCCAGGATGAGCCACGCCACGATGAGTGTGGGCTCCAGGTACAGCGCCTGCCGGACAGCGCGCTCCGCGTCCGCCGCGCGCCCCTGGCCCAGCAGCAGCAGGGACTCCAGGTAGCGCAGCCCCGCCACCAAGGGGTGCCGGGCGGCCGCTTCGGTGCAGGCGTAGACGGCGGCGGCGGCGTCCAGGTTCGCCAGCGCGCGCACCGCGAGGGCGGCGGTGTCCGCGTCTGGGTCCAATGCCCCTAAGTGCTGGGCTGCCTCGCGCCAGTGGCCCCGCGCCAGGGCCTGCTGTGCCGCGTGCATGGCCGCCGCGCTGGGGGCGCGCGTCGGTGGCTCGGCCCCGGGGCGGACGCCGCTTCGCGAGGCGGGGACGCCGGTGCCCGCTGTGTTGCCGGGGACGGTCCCCGCGCCGGCCTGGGGCGGGCCCGCCGCGCGCGCTCCTTCCGCCTGGGGGAAGGTCCCGCCCGCTCTGGGGGGACTCCCGATGGGGGCCGTCGTTCTGGCTGGCGACCCGCCTGGACGCCCCGGAGCGGATGCACCCGGGAGCGCGGTCCCCGTGGAGGATTCGGAACTGGAGGGCAGGCCCGTCGTGGTGGTGCCCAGGGACGTGGCGCCCGTCGCGGTACCGGGGATTCCGGTGGAGGACGGGCTCCACGCGGCCGGGACGGGCAGGGAGAGGGTGGCTCCGGGCAGGGGCCGGCGGTACAGCACGCCCCATTCGGTGAGGATGGACTCCAGCGGCGCCAGCCCGCCGAGCGGCGGGTCCGACGGACCGGTGAAGAGGTAGCCGCCCTCATCCAGCGCGTCATGGAGCCGGCGGGCGACGGCTTCGATGGTGGGCCGGTTGAAGTAGATGAGGACGTTGCGGCAGAAGATGACGTCCAGCTTCCAGATGCCGCTGTCCGCGGACGGCCAGGTGTCGAGCGCCAGATTGAGGTAGCTGAAGCGCACGTGCTTGCGCACCTCGGGTGACAGCACGTGCCGGCGTCCCTCGGCGCGCAGGTGGGCGCGCATCCGGTCCGCCCAGCCGCCGCGCAGGGACCAGTCGCCGTAGAGGGCCTTCCGGGCCCGGCCGAGCGCGCCGCGCGACACGTCCGTGGCGTACACGGCCATGTGCTCATCCCAGCCTTCGCCCAGCAGCAGCGCGGCCATGGAGTAGGGCTCCTCGCCGGACGAACACGCGGCGCTCCACATCCGCGCGGTGTGGCCCGGGCCGTGGCGCTCGCGCAGCTCCGGGAGCACGACGCTCCGCAGGTGCTCGAAGTGCTCGGGGGTGCGGAAGAAGTACGTCTCCCCGACGGTGAGCTCGATGAGCAGGTCGTCCAGTGCGGAGGGGTCTTCCGCGAGCCGCACGCGGTAGGCGTCGAAGTCCTTCAGCCCGGCTCGCTCCATGGCGCGGGCGATGCCTTCCTCGGCGGACGCGGGGCAACTGGGCGGCACCAGCCCGGCGCGCGCTTCCACGAGCGCGAGCACCGCCGCATAGCCCGGGTGGCTCCAGGGACCCCAATTCACGCGGGCTCCGGCTCCTGCGGCGCGGCCAGGGCGGCATCCAGCTCCAGGGCCTCGGCCTCGGACAGGAAGGTGCGCAGGTCATGGACCAGGACGAGCCCGTCCTTCAGCTTCACGGCGCCCGCCACATAGCCCACGCCCGGAAGCTGGCGCGGCGTGGCGTCCCACTCATCCGGTGTGAGGACGCGCAGGCCCTCGGCCCGGTCCACGCGCAGCACGACGCAGCGGTCGCCCGCGGAGGCCACGATGAAGTGGTCCATGGGGGACAGCGGGCGGGGCGGGTGGCGGAAGCGCAGGCGCAGGTCCAGCACCGGCAACAGCTCTCCCCGAAGGTCCAGCAGACCCTCCACCACGGCGGGCGCGCGAGGGAGCGGCGTCAGGCGCGCCGCGCGTACCAGCTCGCGCACGTCGGGGGCGGGCAGTCCGTAGCGCTGGCCGTTCAGGGTGAACAGCAGCACCTCCGTGGGGGCGGGGGTCATGTCCCGGGACATAAGACGTGGACGTGGCCACTGTCGAACATTGATGTCGGCCCGCGGTCGCGGTGTCCACCAGTCCTCAGTGGGGACGGGGGGATGGGCCCATGGTTCGGGGGGAACACGACAAGTGCCCGCTGTCTCCCTGTCTGGACGGAGGCGCCCGCGTGCGGGTGGGGGCCGGGAGAACGGTGGCTCACCCTCCCAGGGGGCGAGCGACGGCTTCGCGCCCGCGTCCGTCGACTTGCGCGTCCCGGTCCAGACCGGAAGACGTCGACCACGGCCGCCCACGCGCGGGTGCCCGGGGCCGCATTGGCCAGTGAGCTGCGTCGCACCGAAGGGCGATGGCATATCAACGCAATGGCTCTCACGCGTCGGCCGTGCTTCCCCACAAGGCAGAGCGCGTCAAGCCGCGGCCCGTGGGCCGCTCAAGGGAAGCACGACGGTGAACGTGGCGCCCCGGCCCGGGGTGCTGGCCACGCTGATGTGGCCTCCCAGGGCCTCCACGAGCTGGCGGGTGATGAAGAGGCCCAGGCCCAGCCCACCATAGTGGCGGCTGGAGACGGCGCGTTCGAAGCGGCCGAAGATGCGCTGCGCGTCCTCCGGCGGAAGGCCGATGCCGTGGTCCTCCACCTCCACCATCGCCTGTGTTTCGTCCGAGCGCACGCGCACGTCCACCGGGGCTCCGTGGCCGTACTTGAGCGCGTTGGACAGCAGGTTGGTGAGCACCTGCTCCAGCCGCATCCGGTCCCACTGGCCCGTCACGGGGGCCGGCGAGTCCACCGTCACCTGGACCCCCGCTGTCCTGGCTTCCGTCTCGAAGCGGCGGACGGCCTCGCGCACCAATTCGTCCAGGTCCACGGGCTCCAGGTTCAGCTCCATGAGGCCGCGCGCCAGCCGGGACACGTCGAGCAGGCTGTCCACCAGGGTCGCCAGGCGCGAGGTCTGACGCTCGCAGGACAGCACCCGCTGCGCGAGCTTCTCCACGTCCAGGTCTCCCTCGCCGCGGAGCTGGCGGTACAGCAGTTGGAGCTGGAGCTTGAGGTTGGTGAGGGGCGTGCGCAGCTCGTGCGCGGCGATGCTGAGGAAGTCGTCGCGCACCTGGACGGCGTCGCGGGCCTCGTCGGTCAGCCGCTGTTGCTCCGTGTTGGCGGTCTCCGCCGTGGTCCGGGCGCGGACCTGCGAGCGGGTGATGAAGAACAGCAGCAGCGTCACCAGCAGCCCGGCGCCCACCACGGTGCCATGCTGCTCGGTGGTGCTGGCGGCGATGAAGGCCTGGCGCGCGTTGAACCGCAGCGTCCAGGTCTGGCCGGCCACGGGTATCTTCACGTCCTGCTGGAAGACGGAGGCCCCCCGCGATGCCGGGGGGCTGGACGCATAGAGGAGCGCGTCGTCGCGGACCTCCGCCCCGTCGTACACCTCCAGGTCGATGGTCTCCTGGAAGCCGCTGAAGCGCAGCTCGCTCATCAGGTCCTCCATGGCGAGGGGGAGGTAGACGAAGCCGCGCAGATTTTCGGCGGGGGGCGGGGTGGCCTCCGTGCGGGTGTACACGGGGATGAAGATGACGATGCCCACGCGGCCCGCGGCGTCCTCCCAGCCTTGGATGAGCCGCACCTTGTGGGTGGCGGTCTGGCGCCTCGTGCCCAGCGCGCGCAGCATCGCTGCCCGGCGCTGGGGCTCGGTGAGCATGTCGAAGCCCAGGCCCTGCTGCGTGCGCGCGTCCAAGGGGTTCATCATGATGATGGCGGTGTAGGCCTCGCGTGGGCCCGGGGGCCACACGGGATGGCCTGGCTCCTGCCTGTCGCGGACCTTCGCGTCGTACCGGGCCACGTCCTCCGGCCGAAGCCACCGCGCGAAGCCGATGCCCTCCAGCCCCGGGAAGTTGCGGTTCAGCTTCAGGCTCTCCAGGTAGGCGTCGAACTCCTCCCGGCTCACGAAGCGGCTGCCGGTGAACAGCCCATGCACCCCCTGGAGCAGGGACTGGTTCAGCTCCAGGCGCTGCTGGAGGCCCAGCACCCCGTCATGGACCGCGCCGTCGAAGCGGTGCAGGCGGCGCTCGTGGATGCTCTGCTGTACATAGGCCGCCGACGCGGCGGTGAGGAGCAGCCCCACCAGGAGCACGCAGTAGGCGGCGGCGTTGCGGCGCAGGTGGGAGGAGTGCGGTGGCACGGTGGCCGCAGAAGGCTGGAATGGCGTCCACCCGGGGGCCAGTGCCGGAGGGTGCTCTTGTAACGTCCTGGCCGGTTCGCGCGTTCGCCAGGTGAATGAGTGGGCGGGATTCCGTTCACCCGGTACCGGAGGGCCTTGGCATCCGGTAGGGCATGGCAAGCGAGGGAGGCAGCGTGCGGCACGTCATCGTCGTGGGTGCGGGACCGGGGGGCTTGTCGGCCGCCATCAACCTGGCGGGGCAGGGCTTCCGGGTCACCGTGGTGGAGAAGGACGCGGTGCCCGGGGGGCGGATGAAGGGGCTGACGCTGGGCGCGTCGGGCGAGTACGCGGTGGACACCGGACCCTCCATCCTCCAACTGCCGGGGGTGTTGGAGCAGATATTCCGGCGCGCGGGCCGGCGGCTGGAGGACTACGTCAAGCTGCTCCCGCTGGACGTCAACACGCGGGTGCACTTCTGGGACGGCACGCACCTGGACACCACCCGGCACCTGGACCGCATGGAGGCGGAGCTGGCGAAGTTCGGCCCGCGGCAGGCATCCGCGCTGCGCCAATGGATGGAGGACGGGCGGGAGAAGTACGGCATCGCCTACGAGAAGTTCATCTGCACCTCCGCGGACAACCTGGGCTACTACGCGCCGTGGCGGCTGGCGCCCACGCTGCGCTTCAAGCCCTGGCAGACGCTGTACCGGCAGCTGGACGGCTTCTTCCACGATGACCGGGTGACGTACGCCCTGGCGTACCCGTCCAAGTACCTGGGCCTGCACCCCACGACGTGCTCGTCGGTGTTCAGCGTGATTCCCTTCCTGGAGCTGGCCTTCGGCGTCTGGCACGTGGAGGGCGGCTTCCGCGAGCTCTCGCGCGGCATGATGCGTTGCGCGCAGGACTTGGGCGCCACCTTCCGCATGGGGACGCCGGTGGAGCAGGTGCGCGTGGACGCGGGCCGCGCGGTGGGCGTGAAGCTCGTGGGCGGCGAGGTGCTGGACGCGGACGCGGTGGTGGTGAACGCGGACCTGGCCTACGCGGCGCGGTCGCTGATTCCGGCGGAGGCGCGGGAAGGCTCGCGACTGACGGACGCGGCGCTGGAGCGCGCGAAGTATTCGTGCAGCACGTTCATGGCGTACTACGGCCTGGACACGGTGTACGCCGACCTGCCGCACCATCTCATCTACCTGTCGGAGTCCGCGCGGCGCACGGACCGTGACGCGCTGGAGGACCGGCACGTCGACCTGGAGGACCCGCCCTTCTACGTGTGCAACCCGGGCGTGACGGACCCGTCCGGCGCGCCGGCGGGCCATTCGACGTTGTACGTGCTGGTGCCCACGCCGAACACGGGACGTCCGGTGGACTGGGCGAAGACGGAGCAGGCGCTGCGCGAGCGCATCCCCGCCATGCTGGAGAAGGTGGGGCTGAAGGGCGTGCGCGAGCACATCCGCGAGGAGCGCTACTTCACGGCGGAGACGTGGCGGGACGACTTCAACGTGTTCCGGGGCGCGGTGTTCAACCTGTCGCACACGTGGCTGCAGTTGGGGCCGCTGCGGCCGAAGGTGAAGAACCGGGACATTGAAGGGCTGTACTTCGTGGGCGGGGGCACGCATCCGGGAAGTGGCCTGCTGACCATCATGGAGAGCGCGAACATCGCGGCGGACTACCTGACGCGCGAGGCGGGCAAGGGACCGCTGCCGGGCTGGCCGTATGTGCCGCCGCTGGCGCCGGAGGCGCCACCGCAAGCTCGCGCGGGGTGAGCGCCGCGCCATCCGGTGGCGCGCCCACCCGGCAGGCGGGGAGGGGCCGCCCGCATCCGCCGGGCGGGGCGGGGGCGAAGCTGGCATAGTTGCGAGGCATGCCCTTCTTCATCCCATTCGCGGTGGGTGGCCTGGTGCTGACGGCACTGGGCCTGGGTGTGCGGAAGGTGCTGACGGAGACGGGCGTCACCACGCCCGGGGATGCCCGGCTGGTCCAGGCGCGTGAGCGGCACCGCGGGGCGGTGGCCGCGCTCCGCGGGGACCGCCTCCAGGTCCGCGATGGCGTGGGCACCTACGGCGCGCTCCAGGCGCGGGTGCACGCGGAGGTGCTGGTGCCCTTCGGCGCGCTGTTGGCGCGGTTGGAGCGCTGGGGGCACGTGCGGGAAGCCGAGCTGCTACAGCCCGAGGCGCTGGAGGCGCTGCGCGCGCTCCTGCGCGAGTCCCCGTCCCGCGCGACGCGGCGCAGCTGGCCCCTGTTGGGCGCGGGTGCCGAGGTGCCCGCCGCGCTGGAGTCCGTGCTGGCGTGGCTGGACCGGGGCTGGCTGGACGAGGATTCGCCGCCGGTGGTGCTGGATGGGACGCCGCTGTACGCGGCCATCTCGGCCCGCGCCATCCTGGCGGGGCGCGCTCCGGAGGAGGGTGCGCGGGCGCTCGATGCGGCCTCCGCGCTGCTGGCCCGGACGACGGCGTTCCTGGGAGCGCTGCGCGCGCGGCTGACGGCGCTGGAGCAGCGGGTGGCGGGGCTGCATGGACGGGCCTCGGCGCAGCTCGCCTACCTGGACGCGGCCAGCTTCGAGGCGGGCGGCGAGGAGCCCCGGGAGCGGCTGTCGCGGCTGGCGGTGCTCGCGGGCCAACTCGCCGTGCTGCTGCGCACGCCCGTGCTGAGCTCGGAGGGGCGTCTGACGCCCATGCTCGCCGCGCGTGCGGAGGACGACGCGCCTTCCAGCGGCTGAGGCAGCGGCGCCGTGGCCCGCGCGCGAGCACGGGCGAGCCGCCGCATCAGACGTAGCGTTCAGCCAGCTGCGACACCTGCCCCGTCGCGTGGCTCACGGCCGAGGCCGCCTGCTGCGTGGTGTCCAGGTGCCGCAGCGTGTCCGTCGTCAGCTCATCCAGCTCGCGCACCGCCGCGAAAAGCTGGTCCACGCCCGCGTGCTGCTGGGACACGGCCTCCGTAATCTGCCGCACCGCCGCCGCGGATTCCTTGGACAGTCCCGCCAGCTCGCGCAGCCGTTCGCCGCTGTGCCGCAGCGGCTCCAGGGCCTCGGCCACGCCCGCCGCGCCCTGGTCCGACATCGCCGTGGCGTGCTGGGTGGCCGTGGCCATGCTCTCCAGCAGCCCGCGCACCTGGTTGGTGGCCCGGACGGACTGGTCCGCCAGGTCGCGCATCTGCCGCGCCACCACGCCAAAGCCCTTGCCGTGCTCGCCCGCGCGCGTGGCTTCAATCGCCGCGTTGATGGCCAGCATGTGGGACTGGTCCGCCAGCGACTTCACCAGCTCCGACACGCGGCCCACCTCGCGGGCGCGCTGCTCCAGGTCGAGCATCTGCTCGTGCAGCCCGGCCGCGATGTCGCGGATGGCGGTGAGCCCCTTCTCCGTGCCGGCCAGGGACTCCTCTCCCAGCTTGCCCACGGCGGCGGCGCGCTCGGCCACCTGGAGGATGCTGGTGGCGCGCGAGTGCGTGATGTGGGACGCCTGCTGGATTTCCTGCGCCGTGGCGCGCGCCTGGTGCAGCGCCGCGGCCTGCCGCGACAGCGTCTGGTTCTGCTGGGAGCTGGCCTGTGACAGCCGCTGGCCCGCGTCGGCCAGGTCTCCCGCGGAGGCGCGCAGCGAGCGCGGCATCTCCTGGAGCCGCTGGTACAACTGCCACGTGGACGCCGCCAGGTCGCCCACTTCATCCGAGGAGACCCACTGGGGTGGCGTGGCTCGGCCCTCCACCAGGGCCTCCAGGGACGCACCCACCGCGCGAGCCCCCCGGGCCAGCCGGCGGGCCGCCCAGGCCGCGGTGAGGATGGAGCCCAGCGCCGCATACCCGCCGAGCACCACCACCGGTTGCACCAGCTCCGCCTCCAGCGGCTGCACCGTGGCCTGGACGCGCTCGGCCGCCGCGGTGTCGCCCCGCGCCGCCAGGTCCGCCGCCAGCGCACCCATGCCGCGCTCCAGGCGCAGGTGCAGCGTGACGATGCTGGCCAGACAGGTGATGAGCAGCGCGGAGACCACCATCGCGGGCAGCAGCCAGAGCTGGCGCGTGGCGAAGCCCTCACCCGCGGGCTTCGTGCTGGGCGCGCGCTGATAGGCGTCCAGCACCGTGGGCATCATCACCCGTTCGAACAGCATGTACGCCAGCGGGCTGCTGAAGAGACCCGCGCTCACCGCCACCGCCACGCCCACCATCACCACCGACGCCGGCCGGTCCAGGAGCAGCACCGCGCCGCCGTTGAAGAGGATGCCGCCCAGCGTCCACGACACCATCATCTCCACGAAGGCGATGGTGGAGGGGATGCGGATGAGCCGCTCCACCCGCGTCGTCCCCTGGGCGCTCAGGGCGCGCTTCATCAGCCACGGCATCACCACCAGCGGCTGCACCACCGCGCACAGGCCGAGCACCACCGGGGTGATGATGCCCAGGAAAATCTTGAACTCCCTCGCACCCGACAGGTCGAGCAACTGCATGTCGACGTAGACCGCGGGCGTGAAGGCCACCGTGGTGACGACAGACCGCAGCAGGTAGAGCCGGCGTAGCAGGGCGCCAGGGGTCGGTAGCGAGGAGGTGGCCATCGGGGAAGCGGTGCTCCTGGGTAGCAGTGACCCCAGCGTGCGGCCCGAATTGCTCGCCGTCAATGTCCAGTCCCGTTCCGCCTCATCCAGCGTGTATGGAAATGCAGTGCTTATCAGAGAGTGGTTGGCGCCGAATTCTGGGATTGCAAGTCTCTGTCCTTCACTCCTGGTTGCCGTCCAGGCGGGTTTCCCTGGGGCGCCTGCGCGGCTCTTCTGGAATGCCCACACTTTGGCTCGAACGCGCTGTCTGTTGTGAAAGGAGACCCGTCATGGGCGAGTGGACCGACAAGGCCAAGGGCAAGGTCAAGGAAGTGGCCGGCGTCGCGAGCGGCGACCGTGAGCTGGAGGCCGAGGGCAAGCGTGACTCCGCCAAGGGCGCCATCAAGGGCAAGATTGAGGACGCCAAGCGCGCCATCAAGGACGCGGTCGACTCCGACAAGCCGCGCCGGGGCGAGCCCTAGCCGTCCTGCCCGGCGCCTGCCGGGTACATGCAGGTGCATGTGAATGATGCGGGCCGTGAGGAAGTCCTCCTCGCGGCCCGTTTCATTTCAGCGTGAGGACCAGGATTCCACGTTCCCTCCGTATCCGGTGCTGGACGGCATTTCAGGTCGTCGCAGACCCGAACGAGGGGGGAACTGCTCCATGCACGTGTCGCGAAATTCGTCGTTGAGGGGAGACGTGTGTCCGCGGGGGGCACACGCGCCCGCCAGTCGCGGGCATCCTCGCTGGCTCCAGGGCGTGGTGGCCGCGCTGGCGCTCTGGGGCTGCGGTGAGCCCGCGCCCGGGGGCGCTCCGCCGCTCGCGGAGCCCGTCGTCACCCGGACCGCAGAGGACGGCCTCGCCTGCACACCGGACGACATCGCGACCGGTGACTGGATGTGTACCGGCGGCTTCACCTACAGCCTGGAGTGTCATGCGCTGCAGACGAGCGCGGCCTGTGGCGCGGACACGAGCCCGAAGACGTGTACGTCCTACGGCACGTGCCGGCACGTGGACTTCGGCTCCACGTTGGGCGTGCACCAGGTCGTGTTTCCGTTGGGCACACGGCCCGACGCCTCGTGCGAGCTCGGCGCCCAGAACTACATGACGGCCAACGCGCCGGCGTCCACGTGGGGGAGCATCACCTGGACCTGGTACATCGGCGGCAGGCCCCCGGGGGGCGGCACCTCGGAAACCATGCTCACGGGAGGCGGAGCCCTCAAGCGCGCCGCAGCGGGCGTGGGCGAGGAGTACTGCTACATCACCTACTCCAACTACCCGGTGCCGAACATGGGCACGGGCCCTCAGTGCGGCACGGTGGAGTCGCCCTGCACGGTGGCCTGCCTCAACCCCCAGACGTGCAAGGTGAACGGCGCCTGGGTCACCGACGCGGCGCAGTGCGGAACGATGACGGGCCTCTGCGGCCCTGGCAGCGGCGCGCAGCTCCAAGGCACCTGCCGCGATGTCAGCCACGGCCTGGCGCCGGACGCGGAGTGCGGCGCGGGCTTCGTGGAGGGCCAGGCGCCCGCCAACTCCACCCTGGCGCAGGTGCAAGCGCAGGCCCAGGCGCAGTGGGCGGCCTCCGGGAGCAGCGGCGCGCCCGTCTATGACGCGCCCATCCTGTGCTCGGAGTGCCGTGGCACCTTCTCGCTGACCGCGCAGGAGGTGAACCGGCGCGTGTACGCGACGGTGGCCATGTCCCGGCCGGACCCCCGGCTGCACCTCCAGGCGGGCGTGGCGTACTTCCTGGCCCGTGACAACCCGGCGCTCTCCCAGGCCGAGCTGACGGCGGCGCTCAACGCCGTCTCCACCGCGTTGAACGTCTACCCCTTCGACCCGGCGAAGGACGGCTCCGGCCCGCGGGTGCGGACGATGATTCGCATCCTCGCGCGGGCCCAGCCGCACCTGTCCATGACGACGGCGGCGGGCAAGGCCCTGCGGACCTATACGCAGGCGCTGCTGGGCAGCATGCACAACGGCCTGGATCTGGAGCGGGGGCTCGTCACCGCCCACTCGCTGGTGGAGCGCTACGGGGACGTGGAGGTCTTCAACGAGGAGACCTGGTCACGGCTGCACGACCTGGCCCAGGGCAACGTCGCGCTGGCGGCGGCGGTGAACGGCGGCGGCATTGGCGCGGGCGTGGGCGTCCAGACCTCGCAGACCGCGGCGCAGATGCTGGCCATCCACCCCATGGGCCCCCTGGCGGCCTTCGTGCTGCCCCGGCTGGCGAACGACGGGAGCCTGTCGGCCACGAAGGCGGACGCGCGAGGCTTCATCCTGACGGCGTCCACCGCGGGCCTGTCCGCGGCGCAGCAGTACTCCAACATGCTCAACGACCTGAACGTCGCCGAGCAGGCGTACCGCGCCTCCACCGCGCTGAAGGCGCCGGGGCAGACGCTGGCCCTGGCGGAGGGCGGCGCGGCCAATGCGTCCCTGTCCGGCACTCCGACGGCCGAGGAGGCGGCGCTCCAGGCGGCCATCGGCGCGGCGAGGGCGCGGGGCACCCAGCTCAAGGACCAGCTCAACGGCGTGCGCGAAGGTGTGACGGGCGGCCTGGGCCTGGTGGCCGAGCTGTTCAAGAAGGACGGCGAGACGCAGTTCGCAGCGGACATCGTGAGGTTCGCCAGCGCGCTGAACACGACGCTGGAGGCGGTGGCGAAGTACGCGGAGAGCTCCGTCAAGATCGCGGAGAAGGTCTCCAGCTTCCTCAACCTGGGCGTGAAGGGCTTCGAGATTGTCAGCGGCGCCATCTTCACCGGGCAGCTCATCGGCGCCGCCTTCCAGCTCTTCTCCCTGCTGCGCGGGGCGGCCGAGCCGCCCATCGAGCAGATCATCCTCGAGGAGCTCCGCAAGCTCCATCAGTTCGTGGAGCAGATGCAGACACGGCTGTTCAGCCGCTTCGACCGGGTGGACCGCAAGCTCAATGACATCCACCGCGACATGCAGGCCCGCTTCGACCTGGTGGACTGGGAGCTGGGCCGGGTGAACCAGAACGTGGAGGAGGTGCAGGCGACCCTGCACGCGCTGCACGCGGGGCTGAACCGCGTGGACCAGAACATGTACGAGTACTTCACCGACACGAAGAACGACGCCTTCGAGCTGGCGGCCTGGTCCTATCTGAAATGGGACGACCGTCACCCCACGCCCATGCTCTACGCGGACTTCGCGTCGGCGGAGAACCAGTTCTCCAAGTGGGGCGCGGTGGACGCGCGTCACTCCACCATCCTCGCGGGCATCGACGGACGTGGCTCCAACCCGGACGTCAGCCCCGCGGACGAGTTGTCCACCCACAAGCTCTCCTACAACATCAACTACCTGCGTGAGTTCCCCGTCCAGTTGATGCTGCCCATGCTGCACGGCGAGCGCATCTCCAGCCCGAAGGATTGGATGGCCGGCGCGGAGGCCTACGCGCAGCTCTTCGAGGAGCAGCCGGTGCTCGGCGGGCAGATGGTCTCCACCCGGCACAGCAACCTCATCACCGCTGGCACGCAGCTGGACACCGCGCTGCGCAACATTGGCAAGCCGCTGTTCGCCGGCCTCCACACGCGCTACCTGGGGGACTGGGCGTCGCTGAAGTGGCTCATCGAGCAGGCGGAGCTCGACTGGCGACACAGCCCTGCTCGCCACCTGCACGGCATCGACCTCTGGGGAGGCCCGGACCAGGAGCCGGCGGCGCACTACCTGAAGCCGGATGTGAAGCCCATCGTCCCCTGCGGCGGCGGCGACTGGGGGGACTACAACGGAGACGGCGCGCCGGACTCCCTCAGCGTGGACCCGGCCCGCTGGAACCACGACGTGCTGCGCCCGCTGCTCATCGCGGACAACCTGAACGTGGACCATGCCTCCATCGACCTGTGCGGCGAGGGGAGCTGGCAGCTCTACTCGGAGGTCTTCACGGGCTTCGGGGGCATGTACGAGCGCAAGTACCGGCTGGTGTCCACGCTGTACGTCCGCTACTCCTACTGGGACGCTGCGGCGTCCGCGTTGAAGTCCGAGCGCGTGTACGAGCACCGCTTCACCGGCGGCTCTGAGTTCGTCACGCTGGTGCGCGGGGTGGACCGGCCCACCTACGACCCGAACAGCGAGCACAACCCCCAGGAGTGGATGGCGAAGCGCTGGTCCGCCGTCTCGCAGGACATCACGCCGTCCAACTACGCCCCGGCCCCTGCCTTCCGCGCCGCCATCCGCACTCGGGTGGTGGATGCGCTGAAGGAGCAGCAGCGCCAGTTCTACGGCAGCATCGCCACGCGCATGGGCCAGGCGGGAGACGCGCTGCAACTCCAGGCGAAGCGGATGACGGGCACGCGGCTCCTGTGGCAGGCCTACACGGCGCTGGCGCTGCCGTTGTCGCTGGACCACGACGAGTACCTGCGCGGTCTGCTGTATGGCGAGGACGCGGTGCTGTCGGGCCACGACACGCCGCAGGACGTGGAAGTCACCCCGGTGATGAACGACGTGATGGACATGTACATGTTGTTCAGCGTCACGAACGCGCCGCCGGCCCACAACATCCTGGCGGACCTGCACCCGGCGGTGACGTCGCGTGCCGCCCGGCTGAAGGCCGCCATCGACGCGTCCCTGGATGCCCAGGCCGAGGCGGGCGGCCCCGAGGCGAGCGCCTGGGTGGAGCCGACGCTGCTGCGGCTGCGGCTCAGCGCCCCGCAGTGACGCTCACGCCGTGACTTGACGTGAGGTGGCGCGGGCCGCGGGGGACCTTCCTCCGCGGCCCGCGTCGTTGTTACCGCTTCGCCACCGGCGGGCACGCGACCTCGAGGAACGTCGTCGTCTTCCCGCTCAGCATGACCCACAGGCAGCGCAGCACGCAGCCCGTCCCGAACTCCCGGTAGATGAGCCCCAGGTTGGCGACCACCTCTCGTCCGGTGATGACTCCGCGCATTGGCACTTCCCCCTTCTTCAGCGTTCCGCCCGACCCCGCCACCC
>NZ_JABFNS010000160.1 GCF_013116825.1 Myxococcus xanthus | reverse complement strand
GGACGGGGGGGCTCTGGCGGAAGCGCCGCGTGACGGCGACGAAGTCACGCCGGGGGTGGCCGTGGCACCCACGGCGCCGCGGGACTCCAATGGCGGGCTCCCGCAGCGTCCGGTGCCGGCGGCGGCCTCGCCGTGGAACCAGGTGGTGGGGGGGCCCCAGGACGACGTCGGGACGGGCGTGGCCACGGCTCCCTCTGGAGATGTGGCGGTGGTGGTGTACAGCACGCCGCGCCAGGACGAAGAACGCGAGCCCGTGGAGGGTGAGAAGCTGGCGCTGACGCTTGCGCGCTACGCGGCGGATGGGGCGCCGCGCTGGTCGCGTGAGTGGGTGCGCAACCGCTTCTCGGACACGCGCGTGGCGGCGAGCGAGGCGGCGACGTTCCTGTCGGGCAATGCGTTCCTCTACTCGGCGGACTTCGGGCTGGGTGAGGCGCAGGACGGCTTCCTGGTGAAGTTCGACGCGGCGGGTTCCCCTGTCTGGCAGCACCGCGTGGGCCAGAAGATCTACGCCATCGCCGCGGACGCGCAGGGCGGCGTGCTGGCCGCGGGCGAGGAGTGGGAGGGGGAGTTCATCGAGGACCCCGTGCTCACGCGCTACGCCGCGGATGGCTCCGTGCTGTGGTCGCGGCGCTTCCACGGCGCCAACATGGACACCGCGCTGCACGCGGCGGCGCTGGCGCCTTCGGGCCAGGCGATTCTGGCCGGACAGCTCGTGGACGCGCTGGAGGTGGACGGCCAGACGTTCGGCGCGCCCGGTGTGCGCGGCTTCGTGGTGCTGGCGTTCGATGCGTCCGGGCGCTTGCTGTGGGGCAAGGAGCTGCCGGGCGTGAAGGGCCGCATCACCTCGGTGACGGTGGCGGCGGATGGCACGCTCGTGGCGGCGGGCGACTTCATCGGTCTGCTGGTGTGGGGGGATGCGTCGCTCGGTTCCTCCGGGGCCTTCGTGCTGACGGCGGGCGCGGATGGCAGCGCGGGTTGGGTGCGCCAGCCCCTGTGCGGGCCGGTGACCGAGCTGGGCGCGTCCGTCGCGGTGGAGGATGCGGGCGACGTCGCGGTGACGTGTGGCAGCGTGCTGACGCGCTACGCGGCTTCGGGGGCGTGGCTGGGGGAGCAGACGCTGGAGGCGCAGCCCTGCGCCAGCGGGGTGTGCTCGCTGACCACCGCGGGTGTGGCCACGGTGCCGGGCCGCGGGCTCGCCGTCACCGGCTGGCAGCGTGACGGAGCCGGCGACACCTGGAATCAGGACGCCTTCCTCAGGCTCGTGGTGCCGTAGCGGCCGGGGCCGCTACAGTGCGCGGCCATGTCCGCTCCTGCCGCAGAGGTCCTTCTCGAGGTGGAGGGTGCCGTCGCCACGCTCACCCTCAACGACACCGCCCGACGCAACGTGATGACGCCCGAGCTGGGAGACGCGCTGTGCGCGCGTGTCGCCGAGCTGAAGGGGCGTGACGATGTCCGGGCGGTGGTGCTCACCGGGGCGGGAGGCGCGTTCTCCGCCGGTGGGGACCTGAAGATGCTGGAGCGGCTGCGCCAGGTGTCCTTCGAGGATGCGCGCGCGTTCATGCTCGGCTTCTACGCGCGTTACCTCAGCGTGCTGGACCTGCCGGTGCCCGTCATCGCGGCGGTGGACGGGCCCGCCATTGGCGCGGGGCTGTGCGTGGCGCTGGCGTGTGACGTGTGCCTCGTGGCCGAGGACTCGAAGCTGGCGCTCAACTTCGTCCAGTTGGGCCTGCATCCGGGCATGGGCGCCACGTACCTGGCGCCGCGCCGGGCGGGGGCGCAGGCCGCCGCGGAGCTGCTGCTCACCGGCCGCCGCTTTGATGGCAAGGAAGCGGTGAAGCTGGGCCTGGCGCTGGAGGCGGCGCCAGCGGGGCAGGTGCTCACTCGCGCCAGGGCGCTCGCGGGACGGGTTGCCGCGAACGCGCCGCTCGCCGTGCGTGCGCTCAAGCAGCGGCTGGGGCTCGACAGGGCGGAGCTTCAGCGCGCGCTGGAGGAGGAGGCGCGCTTTCAGGCGGAGAGCTACGGCAGCCAGGACCTGGGCGAGGGACTGGCCGCGGCAGCCGCGCGGCGCGCCCCCGTGTTCCAGGGGCGCTGAGTTCTTGCCTCAGTACACGTTGTACTTGCGGCGGAGCGCCTCGTGCTCCTCCGCGTTGCGCGACGGGCGGAGGATGCGCTGCGCGTCGTGCAGGTAGTACCAGTACTCGCTCGGCTTGGGGGACATCGCGGCCTGGAGCGAGGCCACGGTGGGCGCGCCGATGGGGCCGGGCGGCAGGCCCTTCTTGTGCCGCGTGTTGTACGGGTCCTGCGGATCCCGCAGGCGCTTGAGGAAGGCGACGCGGTCATTCCACTGCGCCAGCTCGTAGCGTGACGTGGCGTCCACGCCGAGCGGGAATCCCTTGTCCACGCGCTTCCACAGGATGCCGGCGACCAGGGGGCGCTGGTCGGGCAGCGGCTCCTCGCGCTCCAGCATGGAGGCCATCACCACCACCTCATGCAGCGTGCGTCCGCTCTTCGTGATGGCATCGCGGTTGGGCGCGTAGAAGCGCTGCGCGAAGGCGTCCAGCTGACGCTGGATGAGCGCCTCCACGTCGAACTTGCCCGGAATCACGCCGTAGGTCTCCGGGTAGAGGTAGCCCTCCAGCGTGCCCGTGGTGGGCAGAGGGAAGGGCGCGGTGAAGTTCTTGGGCTTGCTGGCCGCGGCGATGTACGCGCCCGGCTTGATGAAGCCCGCGGCCACGAGCGCGGCGTCCGTGTCGCGCAGGCGCCAGCCCTCGACGACGACGAACGGGACGTCCTCGGGAATGGGGTTGCCTTCCAGCTCCGTGGCCAGCTCGGCCAGCGTCATCGACGCGCTGACCTCATGGCGGCCCGCCTTGGGGGCGAAGCTGCCGCGCCGGTACAGGTGCCAGCGCCACACCCGCGCGTCGCGGATGAGGCCTTGCGATTCGAGCAGCGTACCCAGGCCGCGCCCGGACGTTCCCTTGGGCACGGTGAACTCCACCACGTCCGCGCCAGGTGGCGCCGCGGCCGTGCGTGCCTGCTGCTCAATCCAGAAGAAGGCGCCCGCGCCGGACGCCACCAGCAGCGCGAAGGCTGCACCCAGGACCCAGAGAATCCGCTTCATTCGCGGCGCACGCTATCACCGGATTCGGGCCGTGCCTGGGTTCCAGCACGCAGATGTCACCTCCTGGGCGCCCGGCGGGCCAGCGGTCAGGCGGCCGGCGACGTCCCGAGCTTCAAGTCCCGGTTCAGCCCGGTGTCCCGGCTCACGCGCCAGATTTTTTGATCCAGGTAGTAATGGTGCAGCGCGAAGCCCCAGATGAAACATTCCATCAGATTGCGCAGCGTCAGCCCCGCGCCCAGCGGCACCTTCAAGTCGAAGCCGCCGCAGCCCGGGTGCGCGCCGAAGCCGCAGCCCAGGCCCCGGTACAGCAGCGTGAAGACGACGCCGCACACCGCGTAGATGACGAAGCGCTGGCTCACCTTCGGCGCCCAGCCGAACGGCGCCGGGTCCACGCCCGCCGCGTGGTAGCGGTTGCGGTGATAGAACCAGACCACGCCGTGGTACTGCACGTTGTGGAACGCCGTCACCGCCACGGCGAACATGATGAAGTCCATGCGCGCCGCGAACGGAGGCCAGAACACCACGGCCGACAGTCCCATCGCCGCGCCCATCATCAGCAGCTTGGGACCATTCACCTTCAGCCCCGCCCGGTGTCGCTGCACCTGCCGGCCCGCGTAGAGCACCACCAGCGCCAGCACGGTCGCGAAGCAGGCTCCGGCCACCACCGGCTCCCAGGTGGGCGGACCCACCAGGCCCAACTGCTTGCGCGCGTCCGGATGTGACACCGCGAACGCGACGAAGGGCGCCAGCAGCCCCGTGTACAGCGTCACGCTGTCGAGCCGCCGGTCCAGCGGCAGCGACTCGCCGCTCTTGCGCTGGTACAGCACCATGATGCCGTAGTGCTGCCGCACCACGTGCCAGTAGGCCCAGAGCGCCGCCGCCGTCATGAAGAGGGCGAAGGGCAGCTTCGTGCCCAGCAGCGCCGACAGTCCGAACGACGCCGGGCCCGCCGCGAACCACGCCAGGCTGCCCAGCAGCAAGCGCCGCCGTGTCTGCCATTCCCGCGCATCCAGATAGGTCCGCGATACCGTGGCGAACAGGTGCGGCCCATCCAGTGCCAGCACCCATGCCCACCACAACAGCAGGCTGCTGACGCCGCCCCAGACATGGAGTCCGACCAGCGCCAGGCTCACTCCGAGGCCGCCCCCCGTGGAAATCAGGTCGTGCCGCCGGTCGACGAGCCAGCCCGCGCGTGCGGGGCCTGGGACTGCGAGAGGGATGGCGCTCATGCGGCCTCCGAGGGACGCCGCGGAGGATATAGGAAGGTACAGGTAGGTGGTCTGCCCACCTGCTGGCGCCATTCGCCGGGCAGGGGACCGAGGGGCCAAAACCTGCTTGAGCGGCGGGTCGCGTACCGCGATTGTCTTCGCCATGGATCAAGGCAGGCGCACCACGGACAGGAAGGCAGTTGGCCTGCTGGTGAAGCTGAAGCATGAGAGCGTGGGGCGCTTCGCGGAGGAGTTCGCCACCAACCTGAGCCCGGGTGGGATGTTCATCCGCTCGCGTACCCCGCAGGCGGTGGGGACCCCCGTCAAGTTCGAGGTGCAGATTGCGGGAGGCGTGCGGGTGCTGCGTGGCTCGGCGCTGGTCCGCTGGGTCCGCGAAGTTGGTGATCCCGCGGGGCCTCCGGGCATGGGGCTGCAGTTCGAGGATCTGGATACGGCGAGCCGCGCGCTCGTCGAAATGATGTTGATGCGGAAGACCGTCGCGGATTCCAGCGCGCCCGCCGTTCAGCCCCTGCCCGCCATCGCGCCATCCGTGGCGCCCGCGATTGCACCGTCCGTCGCGCCCGCGATTGCGCCGTCCATCGCGCCCGCCGTCGCGCCCATGGCGCAGGCCCGTCCCGCGCCTCCGGTCCAGGCCCGTCCCGCGCCTCCTGTGCAGGCGCGCCCCGCCGACACGCCCGCGGATGTGGGTGGCATCGCGCTCGACTCCCTGTTCGATGACCTGGAGCCGGAGCGGGGGGCCTCCGCGCCGACCCTGGACGAGCCGTTCGGCCTGGTTCCGTCGGTGGTGGAGGAGCCGAGGACACCGCCCCCGAGCCGCGTGCCCGTCTCCTATTCGCTGCCGCCTCCGGTGGCCGCGAATGACGTGGACATTCCGCTCGACGAGCTCATCGCGAGCACGCCGCCTCCGCCCGTGGCCGCGCTGGACATCGATGAGCCCCTGCCGGGCTTCGAGTTCGAAATCGAGAGCCCGTCGGGTGAGGTGCCCGTGGCCATGGGCGCGCCGCTCGACGAGCCGCCCATCGAGGTCGGCATCTCCCTGGAGGTCGAGCCGTCGTCGTCCGCACCGGCGGGTGGTGGGCCGCTGGAGTTCGAACTGGACCTGGGTGACTCCGTCGCGGAGCCGCCGCGTGCGCCCGCGGTTCCACCCGTGCGCGTGGCGCCACCGCCAGCGCCTGTTTCCAGTGGCGGCACCTTCGAGTTCGACCTGGACCTGAGCGAGGCCGAGACCGCACCGCCGCCTCCTCCACGCGCCCCGGTGGCCCCCAAGGCCCCGCCGGTTCCCTCCGGTGGCATCGACTTCGACTTCGATCTGGCCGAGGACGTGAGCCCCCCTCCGCCCGTCGCGCCTCCATCGCCGCCGCGCGCCCCAGCGGCGCCTCCTCCCGCGCCTGTCTCGGCCGGAGGCGTCTTCGAGTTCGACTTCGCCCTGTCCGATGACGCGGGGCAGGCGCCGCCTCCGCCGCCGCGCGCCCCCGCTCCGGCCAGCCCTGGTGGTGGCATCGACTTCGACTTCGACCTGTCCGAAGACACGGGCAGGGCGGCGCCTCCGCCTCCTCCTCCGCCGCGCGCGCCAGCTCCGGCGAGTTCCGGGGGCGGCGGCATCGACTTCGACCTCGACCTGTCCGAGGACGTGGAGGAAGCACCTCCCGTCGCGCCTCCACCGCCGCCGCGCGCGGCGCTGGTTCCTCCGCCCGCGCCGGTGCAGCCGCCCGTGGCGGCCCGTCCGCTGCCTCCGCCGCCCCCGGCTCCGCCGCCTCCTCCTCAAGGGCTTCCCCAGGTGCGCCGTGAGGCGCCTCGGGGACCGGCGCCAGCGGCGACGCCCTCGGTGCTCGCGCCCGCCGTGGCGAAGGCCGCCGCGCAGGCGCCCGGCCTGGATGAACACGGCCTGCCGAAGACGGTGTTCCTGCCTCCACCGGTGCCGCTCAGCGGCACGGGGCCCGTCATCGGCATCGACCTGGGCACCACGAACTCGTGCGTGGCGTTGCTCTCCAACGGCAGGCCGCTCGTGCTGCGCTCGCGCGAGGGCTACAACACGATTCCTTCCGTCATCTCGCTCAACGCGCAGAACAAGCTGCTGGTCAGCCACCGCGCGAAGAACCAGCTGGTGCTGCGCCCCCAGCACACCATCTACGGCGCGAAGCGGCTCGTTGGCCGTCCCTATGACAGCGCCGTGGTGAACCAGGTCCGCGAGCGCTTCCACTACGACATCGTCCCCGACTCCGCTGGCCGCGCCGCCGTGCGTCTGGCGGACACGGCCCTGTCGCTGGAAGAGGTGCAGGCCCTCATCCTCCGCGAGTGCAAGGAGATGGCGGAGGCCCACCTCAACCAGAAGGTGGAGCGCGCGGTGGTGACGGTGCCCGCGTACTACTCCGAGCCGCAGCGTGAGGCCGTGCGCAAGTCCGGCATCCTCGCGGGCCTCAAGGTGGAGCGCATCCTCAACGAGCCCACGTCCGCGGCGCTCGCCTACGGCCTCAACCGCGACCTCAACAAGAAGGTCCTCGTCTACGACCTGGGCGGCGGTACCTTCGACGCCACGATTCTGAAAATCGAGAAGAACGTCTTCGAGGTGCTCGGCACCGGCGGCGACGTCTTCCTGGGGGGGATCGACTTCGACAACCTCATCGTCGACTACCTGCTGGCGCGCTTCCAGGAGAAGGAGGGCATCGCCTTCACGGGGGACGGCATCGCCTTGTCGCGCGTGAGTGACGCGGCCGAGCGCGCGAAGATGGGGCTGTCCGAGCGCAGCACCTTCGAGGTCCACATCCCCATGCTGATGATGGACGACGCGGGCAGGGCGCGTGACTTGCGCGTGGTCCTCAGCCGGCAGGAGCTGGAGAAGATCTGCGAGCCGCTCCTCAGCCGCACCATCGACGTGGTGCGCGACGTGCTCCTGGACGCGAAGCTGAAGGCCGCCGAGGTGGACGACATCATCCTCGTGGGCGGCATGAGCCGCATGCCGCTGGTGCGCGACAAGCTCAAGTCGCTCTTCGGCAAGGGCGCGCAGGCCAGCGTCAACGCGGACGAAGCCGTGGCCCTGGGCGCGGCGCTCTACTCGGGCTCCGTGGACAAGGTGAGCAGCGTGGTGCTCATCGACGTGCTGCCGATGACGGTGGGCGTGGCCATGCCCGGTGGCGCCTTCAAGCGCGTCATCGAGCGCAACAGCCCGCTGCCAGCGCAGCGCTCCTTCGCCATCAACACGACGAAGGACAACGAGGCCTTCCTGGAGCTGTCCATCTTCCAGGGCGAGGACAGCCACATCTCCGCCAACGAGTACCTGGGCACCGTGCGCATCGAAGGACTGCCCAAGGGGCCGAAGGGCTCGGTCCGCGTGGCGGTGACGCTCAAGCTGGACTCCGAATGCGTGCTGCACGTGGAGGCGCGTGAGTACTCCACGCGCAAGGAAGTGAAGGCCACGCTGGCCACGCGCTACTCGCCGGAGGAGCTCCAGAAGCAGCTCCAGGTCAGCAAGGAGTCCGTGAAGGCCGCCGAGGAGCGCCGCGGCGCCGACCTCAAGGAGCGCGCGGGCGGCTTCTGGGGCTTCGTGAAGAAGGCGCTGGGCAGGAAGTAGCGTGTCGCCATGACGGCCACCGCGCCCCGGTACATGACGCGCTTCAGGTGTCTCGCGGATGCCTGCGAGGACACCTGCTGCGCGGGGCTCGTCGTCCTCGTCAGCGAGCCGCGCTTGCAGCGCCTGAAGCAAGCGGTGGCGGGCACGCCGGACGCGGAGCGGGTGGAGACCTTCATCCGGCCGGAGCCCGACGCCAGCCCCGGCGACGAGGCCGTCATCGCGAAGCGCGAGGACGGGCACTGCGTGTTCCTGGATGCGCGGAAGACGTGCTCGCTGCACCGCGCCCATGGCGAGGCCGCGCTGCCGGATGCATGCGCCACGTTTCCACGCGTCGCCACGCGCTGGGCGCACGGGCTGGAGGTGACCGGTTCGCTCGCGTGTCCAGAGGTGGCCCGCCTGTGTCTGCTGGCGGAGGACGCCGTGGACACCGTGCCCGTGTCCGAGGACCTCGCGCTTCGTCCGGAGATTGCGCGCTCTCTGGGCGGCGGCGACTCCGAGGACGCGTGGACGCAGCACGCGGCGGCCGTGCGTTCCACCGCGTTGTCGGTGCTCCAGCGCCGCGAGCTGCCGTTCGCCGCGAGGCTCTTCGCGCTGGGGCAACTGGGCCTCAGATTGGACGGCTTCTACTGCCAGGGCACGGAGCTGTTCCACGGCGACGCGCGCGAAGGCGCGGAGGCCCTGCTGACGGAAGTGCTGCGGACCTTCACCCTGCCCGAGACGCTGACGGCACTGCGCGGTGACTTCGCGGCGCTGTCGCTGCCGGGAGGCCCGTGGGTGGGCATCTGCGCCGCGGTGCTGAAGTCTCGCCTGGGCTCGGTCCGGAGCGAGCGGTTCCACACGCTGGTGGAGCTGGTGCTGGAGTCCTACGGCGGCGTGGACCTGCTGCCCGACGACGCATGGCGCCGCTACTCGGAGCGCCGCGAGCGGCTGTCACCCGGGTTGGCGCAGCGGGTGGAGCAGTACCTGCGCCACCACGCCGTGAATCACTGGCTGCGCCACCCGTTCACGGACGCGCCGCGCGTGCTGGACTACGTGTTCCGCATGGCGCTGCGCGAGGCCGTCCTCTGCTGGACGCTCTTCGGTCACCCCTCGGTGGTGGCGCTCTGCGCGGAAGTCGCGGCGGACACGGCCGAGTCACGGGCCCGGCTCGACGCCGCCGCGGTGGAGTGTTTCCAGCTCATCGCCAAGCACGTCGAGCAGGCGCCCCAGCTCCACGCCCTGGCCCAGGGGCTGGCGGGGAGTGGGGGCGACGAGACGCTCGGCCGGATGCTCGTGTTGCTCAAGGGGCTCTGACGCTCAGGGCTGCGCGCGGGGCGTCACGCCGAGCCGGCGCATGGCCTCCTGGAACACCGGGTACTCCTGCGCGCCCTGGAGGCCGAAGCGCTCCCCGAGCACGAAGGTGGGCACCGCGGTGACGCCGATGGACCGCGCCTCCTGGATGGAGTCCTCCACGGTCTTCGTGTAGCGGCCCTCCTCGACGACGCGCTGCACTGCGTCCGGGTCCAGGCCCGCCTCCTGGGCGGCGCCGCGGAGCGTGTCCCACTGCCAGAGGTCCTGGCCCTCGCTCCAGTAGCGGCGCAGGAGGGCGGCGTGGAACGGCTCCAGCCGGCCCTGCTCCCGGGCGTACTCGGTGGCCTCGTGGGCCCGGCGGGTGGACGGGGTGAGTTCCCGCATCACCAGGTTGAGCCCGGCTGCCTGGGCGCGGAGCTTCAGCGGGTTGTTCGGGTCCTTCATCTTCTCGCGCACGTAATCCGGCAGGGGGAGTCCCTCGGGGGGCGTCTCCGGGCGCAGGTAGAAGGGACGCCAGTCCACCTGGACGTCGTACTCCTTCTTCAGCTTCTGGACCTCGGCGTAGCCCACGTAACACCAGGGGCAGACGTAATCGGACCAGACGCGGACGGTGATGGGCTCGCTCATGGGCCCGTGTCTAACCGCGTCGAGGCGCCGCGTCATGGCGGAGTGCGCCGGGGATGCGCGTGGGTGGTACCCCGGGTACGCGGAGGTGGACAGCGCGGGCCGTAGCAGGCAGCGTCCACCCCCGACAACCGTGCCCGTGACGCACCCCTCGGGTGGGGTGGCGGCGGGGCGACTGAACCAGGAGACTCCCTTGCCGCTGTCGCTTCTCGCGGCCCTGGCCCTGAGCGCCACTCCGGCGCCGGCCCGGCCCCAGCCGTTCACCCACCACGACATGATTTCGCTGCGCCGGCTGAGCAGCCCGCGCGTCTCGCCGGACGGCAAGCAGGTCGCCTACGTCCTGCGCACCACGGACATGGAGGCCAACCGGGGACGCACGGACCTGTGGCTCGTCGGCGTCGACGGAAACGCCGCGCCGCGCCAGCTCACCTCGCATCCGGACGCGGACTCCGAGCCCACCTGGGCGCCGGACGGCAAGAGCCTCTTCTTCCTGTCCTCGCGCGGCGGCTCCTCGCAGGTGTGGCGCCTGCCCGTGGACGGCGGCGAGGCCGTGCAGGTGACGAAGCTGCCCCTGGACGTGGGCGCCTTCCGCGTGTCGCCGGACGGCACGCGGCTGGCCGTGGCGCTGGAAGTGTTTCCGGATTGCCCCACGCTGGAGTGCACCCCGCAGCGCGAGGAGGAGCGCTCCAAGCGCAAGGCCACCGGCCGCACCTACGACAAGCTCTTCGCGCGTCACTGGGACACGTGGAAGGACGGGCGTCGCTCGCACGTCTTCGTCGTCCCCGTGGCCGGCGGCGCGCCCGTGGACGTGATGAAGGGCATGGACGCGGACAGCCCCTCCAAGCCCTTTGGTGGCGCGGAGGAGTTCACCTTCACGCCGGACAACAAGAGCATCGTCTTCGCCGCGCGGGACGTGGGCCGCTCCGAGGCCTGGTCCACGGATTTGGACCTCTTCGTCGCGCCGATTGATGGCAAGGCGAAGCCGCGCAAGCTGACGGAGAAGAACCGCGCCACCGACACCAGCCCGGTGTTCAGCCCGGACGGCAAGACGCTGGCCTACCTGGCCATGTCGCGCCCCGGCTTCGAGGCGGACCGCTACCGCGTCATCCTCCGCACCTGGCCCGGCGGTCAGGAGCGCGTGCTCACCCAGGACTGGGACCGCTCCGTGGGCAGCCTCGCGTGGAGCGCGGACGGCAAGACGCTCTTCGCGAGCGCCGGGCACGTGGGCCAGCAGCCCATCTTCGCGCTGGACGTGGCCACGGGGAAGCCCACCCAGCTCACGAAGGAAGGCGCCGCGGACGCGCCGCAGCCGGCCGCTGGGGGCCGCATCGTCTACGTGTACGACGACCTGGATTCGCCCGCGGACCTGCACGTGATGAACGTGGATGGCTCGGAGTCGCGCCAGCTCACCCAGGTGAATCAGGATGCGCTGGCGCGCATCCGCTTCGGTGACTTCGAGCAGTTCTCGTTCCCGGGCTGGAACAACGAGACGGTTCACGCGTACGTCGTGAAGCCGGTGAACTTCGACCCGAAGAAGAAGTACCCGCTGGCGTTCATCATTCACGGTGGGCCGCAGGGCTCGTTCGGCAATCACTTCCATTACAGGTGGAACCCGCAGGTGTACGCGGGGCGTGGCTACGTGGCCGTGATGGTCGACTTCCACGGCTCCACCGGCTACGGGCAGGCCTTCACCGACTCCATTTCCGACGACTGGGGTGGCAAGCCGTTCGAGGACCTGCAGAAGGGCCTGGCCGCGGCGCTCAAGCGCTACAGCTTCATCAATCAGGACAAGATGTGCGCGCTGGGGGCGAGCTACGGCGGGTACATGATCAACTGGATTGCCGGTAACTGGCCGGACGGCTTCAAGTGCCTGGTGAACCACGACGGCATCCTCGACGAGCGCATGGGCTACTTCGACACCGAGGAGCTGTGGTTCCCGGAGTGGGAGCACAAGGGCACGCCGTGGGAGAACCCGGAGGGCTACAGCAAGCACAACCCGATTGAGCACGTCGCGAAGTGGAAGACGCCGATGATGGTCATCCACGGTGGACAGGACTTCCGCGTGGTGGAGACGCAGGGCCTGGGCACCTTCACCGCGCTCCAGCGGAAGGGGATTCCCTCCAAGCTGCTCTACTTCCCGGATGAGAACCACTGGGTGCTGCGCCCGGCCAACAGCGTGCAGTGGCACGACGAAGTCCTGGGCTGGCTGGACCAGTGGACGCGCAAGTAGCCGCCGCGTGATTTCGTAGGACTCGGGGCTCGCATCGTGAGATGCGGGCCCCGCTGTCGTTCTGGGCTCAGGGAACGCCGAAGCAGGCGCCGATGCAGGCGGTGCGAATCTGCGAGCACGTCTTGCTGCCGACACAGTCCCCGCACGCGGCGAGCTGGTCCCTGCGGCGCTCCTGGTCCTGTCGCTCCATCCAGGCTTTGAGGTCGTCCTCGCACGACTGGACGTTGAGCGTGTCCGTGAAGCACTCCTTCCGTTTCTCGCAGATGGTGTCCGTGTCGCTGAAGCAGCCGGTCAGCAGCGCGCTCACGGTGACGACGAAGGTCAGGGTCAGCGTCCGAGGCATCATGCGGACCATCATGCCTCGTGCGCGTGCCTGTCTTCATCCTCGGGATTCAGGCGTGTACGGCGTGCGAAGGTGCGCCGCGCTTCGGGTCAGGGCTTCGGCGGGGACGGGGGCGGGTGCGCCGGGCCGGAGCCGCCCACGCCCGTTTCGCCTCCCAGCTTGCCCAGCATGTTCCAGGCCTGGTGCCGATGGGCGGGCACCTGCTTGCTGAGGTCCTCGAGCATTGCGGCGAGCTCGGGCGTGGCCTTGGGCATGGCCTTCTGGGCGGTGAGGACCATGCCCAGGACGGCGTCATGCCCCGTGACCTGTGAGGCCAGATAGGCGGAGTCGAAGGGGGCGCCGCGGATGACCTGGAGCTGCTCCAGCGTGGCCTTGTCCTTGGCCATGGAGGCTTCCTCCGCGTCGTTCATCGGCTTGGGGGATTCGGCCAGTTTCAGGCCCTTGCTGCGCGCGTAGGACGTGAGCTTCTGGTCCAGCGCGGTGTGCGCCTTCATCATGATGGTGCCGAAGGCCTTCACGTCCGGATTCTGGGAGTGTTGCTGGGCGAGCTTGCCTGACTTGATTTCGTGCTGGTTCGCCAGATGCAACCGGTCGAGCAGCGCCTTCTCGTCCGTGGGGGCGGTGTAGCCGCGGTACGTGGCCATGCCCTTTTGAACGGAGACCGTGTCCTGTTGGGAGGGCGGGCTGTCGGGCATGCCGGACTGAGCGAATGACGCGCCCTGGGTGAACAGCGAGGCGGCGAGGACGAGCCCCGGGAGGGGATGCTTCATGGGGTGCTGCTCCTTGTGCGTGAGGAAAGGCGGGCGCGCACGTTGGAGCGGCGTCGGAGCGGGATGCACGGCGCGAGAAGACGCGTCCGTGCGCCACTTCACGCAGAGGGAGGAGAGGGTGCGGCGGATGACGGTGGCGCTGCCCGCGTGACCGACCCACTGCGTTCAGTGCTTCACCGGACGTGGTGCGTCGGGAGCGGGCGGCACGTGGTGCTGCGGGGTGGACGACGCTGGCGGGGGATGAACAGGACCGGCGATGTCCTCGCGGTGCTGCCAGGGCCAGCGTCCCTCCAACTCCACGGTGAGGGTGAAGCTGAGGAAGGTCCGGATGAGGACGATGAGGCCCAGCACGATTACGCCGTTCAGCGTGGGGCGCTGGCTCACGGTGCGGATGATGTCGGCGGCGACGAGGAACTCCAGGCCCAGGAGGATGGCGCGGCCCAGGTTCAGCCGGAAGCGGCGGTAGGCCTCACCGGCGGGGAGCTGCTGCCGAGTGGCGAGCACCACGAGGGCGAGCACCGCCCCCAGCACCATGCTGCCCACGCCGGCCCACTCCATGAGCTGGGCGGCGAGCGAGATGAGGGAATGGACCTCCATGGAGCCTCCCGTGCGGGAAGCTAGGCATGGCGGCGACCTCAGTCACGGAGCGGCCTGCGTAAGGGGCGCATGCCCGCTCCCGTGAAGCGCCAGGGATGGAGGGTACGAGAAGGTTCGTCGAAGCCGCGAGGCCGTCGTCACGCCGTTGGCTGTCGAGGCGTAACGAAGCTCGTTTCAGTTCCCCGCGTCCGGCTTCTCGGGCTGTGCTTCCTTCGGTGCCTCCGCGTCCGGCGCGCCCGGCACGTTCATCTCCGACAGCCCACCCTCGTCCTTCAGGAACTGCTGCGCCACGCGGTCCACCTCTTCGACCTTGAGCCCCGTGAGCAGCGCGCTCGCCTGCCGCGCGCGGTCCGCCAGCGCCGTCTCACCCATGGAGCCGTGGATGCGCGTCAGGGCCAGGTGGATTTCCGGGTCGAACGGGTCCGACGCCAGCGCCTCCAGGTAGGCCGTCTTCGCCTTCGGGTAGTCCTTCCGGTACAGCAGGATGCGGCCCAGGTGGACGTTGGTCGACGGTGAGCCCGGGTGCACACGCAGGCTGCCGCGCAGCACGCCCTCCGCTTCATCCAGCCGCCGCAGCTCCAGCAGCGCCAGCGCGTACTTGTTGGACACGGACTCGTACTTGTCGCCCACCAGCTTGTGCGCCTTGGCGTACTCCTCCGCCGCGGCCTTCACGCGGTTGCGCTCGCGCAGCAGCTCACCCAGGTGCGCGAACTTGCGCGCCGGCACCTCCGTCACCTCCTGGAAGTCGCCGAAGGAGATTTCACGCCCCTTCTTCTCGCTCTCGTCCTTCACCTTGCCCTTGGCGTTCTCCTTCAGGACCACGCGGTCCTCGCGCGGCAGGAGCTCGGTGGGGAAGGGCTGCTTCTTGATGTGCGCCAGCCAGGACTTCTCGAAGAGGGCGAAGGGCATCCCCATGGCCGTCTCCACCGCCTTGCGGTCCTTCTGCCCGGCCTTCAGCTCCTGGATGATGGCGCGCAGACCCGCCGTGCCCTTGACGCTGTGCACGTAGTCGATGGCGTAGAACACCTCCGCGAACGCGGTGGCCGCGTCCTCCGCCGTGGGCAGCAGCGCGATGGACGGGTGCATCTTCTCGAACGGGATGAGCGTGTCCGCCTTCACCCGCTTGCCCAGCAGCGCCTGCGTGGACGGCGTCATCGCCAGGCCCGCCTTGCCGCGCCAGCGCGACTCCAGGAACTTGGCCAGGCCCTCATGCAACCAGATGGGCACCGTGTTGCGGCTCATCTGGCTGATGACCAGGTGGATGTACTCGTGGGCGAGCGTGTCCTGCCAGTCGTAGCCGCGCGCCACCGCCTTGGGGCTGGTCACCATCAGCTTGTTGAACTTGCAGATGGCGATGGTGCCCGTGGTGCCAATCTGCTTCTCCGTCAGCGTGCTCACCCGCGCCAGCTCGCGCGCGTTGCTCACCACCTCCACGCGAATCTTGCCGCCCGGCGGCGTCCAGCCGAGGTCCTCCTTCATCGCCCGGTGGATGCCCTCCAGCGTCTCCAGCGCATAGGGCACCAGCACCGCTTCCTTCCCCTTGGGGTACTGGAAGATGAAGTGCTCGCTCTCCGCGCGCTCGTGGTCCTTGACGATGGCGCGCGTGTCCTTGGCCAGCCGCAGGTAGCTGCCCGGCTTGTCCTCGATGTTGGCGCCCTCCAGGAGCGCCACCGCGTCGTCGTAGCGGCCTTCCTCGAAGGCCACCCGGCCCTGGAAGTACTTCAGCGGCTCCACGTCGGCGGGGAGGAGCTTCTCCACCTCGGACAGCTCGCGCCGGGCGCCGGGCACGTCCCAGTCGTCCAGCTCCGTCTCCACGCGGCCCAGCCGCTCCTTCACCTCGTCCTTGAGCGAGCTGGACTGGGCCCACGCCGCCTGAGGCACGCAGAGGAGCCCCACGGCCATCGCCGCGACGAGTGCCCCGAATCCGGAGGAATGCTTCAGCGCGTGGCGGCTCACTTCACCAGCTCCTCGTAGTAGCGCTTCACCTGCTCCCGGTACTTCTCCGGAGCCCCCTGCTTCATCGCGTCCAGCAGGTCCTTGCGGAACTCCTTCGGCGCCTGGAAGGCATCCTCGTCCGGCAGCTCCACCTTCTGCTTCGGGTCTCTCCCGTTGCCCTGTTGCCGGCGGCCCATGCCCATGGGCAGCGGGAGCCCGCCCTTGCCGCCGCGCTGGCCTTCCTGCATCTGCTGCTGGAACTGGCGCAGGCCCTCCAGCGCCGCCTGCTGCTCGCCGTAGCCGCGGCCCGGGTCCTTGCCCTGCATCCGCCGGGCGGCCTCCCCCATGCGCTGGCCGGCGCCCTCCATCTGCTGCGTGGCCTCCTCACCGAAGATGGGCGCCATCTGCTGCATCTCGTCCATCTGCTGACGCAGGCCCTGCGCGCGCTCCTCCAACTGCGACTGCTGTTCGCCCAGCTGCTGGAGCTGCTGCTTCTCCTGCTGCGACAGCTGCGAGCCCGGAGGCGGGAAGAGCGACTGGAGCTGCCGGTTCACCTCCGACACGTTGCGCGCGTCGCGGTTGAGGCGCTGCGCCAGCTCCGTGGACTGCTTCACCACCTCTTCCGGGTTGCCGAACATCTCATCCAGGTGGCGCTGCTGCTCGCCCATCATCGCCAGCTGCCGGGCCGCGTCCTCCGCCCGCGCCGCCGCCTCCGCCGCCAGGTCGTAGTCGTTCACCTTCAGCGCGTTCTCCACGTTCTGGAGCTCCGCCTGGGCCTCCTCCAGCGGGCGCGCGGCGCGGCTGTTGAGCTGGCTGGGCTCCAGCGCCTTGTAGTCCTCCTGCGCCTGCTGAACCTTGCGCATCAGGCTGTCCTTCATGGACGCGCCCTTCTCCGACAGCCGCTCGCGGTTCTGCGAGCGGGCCTGGTCGCGAAGCTGCTTCGTCTGGTCCGCGACGCGCTGCTGCTCCTGCACGGTGCCCTGCAGCTCCTCCATGAACTTGCCGAACTTCTCCGCCAGCTCGGGGTGCTGCTCGCCGCCGAACTCGTCGCTCGCCTGGTCCAGGTTCTCGAGCATCTCATCCATCTGCATGCCCAACTCCTGGAGCTTCGCCAGGGCCTCGTCCGCCTTGCCCTCGCGCATCAGCTTCTCCACGTCGTCGAGCGCGCTGCGCAGGTCCTGGTCCTTCATCATCTCGGACAGGGCCTCGGCGTTGAGGTGCTCGTCGCGGATGCCCTTGCGCATCTCCGCCATGCGCTGCATCAGCTCCTGGATGCGGGACTTGAGCTGCTGAATCTGCTCCATCACCGCCTGGCGCGCGGCCTCGTCCGGGTTGGACTTGTACTGCTCGATGAGGTTCGCCAGCTCGCGCCGCTCGTTGGACAGTTGCTTGGCCATCTCCTGGAGCGCCTCCAGCTTCTGCCGGTCCAGCAGCGACTCCAGGTAGAGGATGTCCTTCTCCAGCTCCGTAATCTCCTCGTTGACCACGGCGGTGAGGCGGTTGCCCGTGCCCCAGTCCTCGCCGCGGGCGCGCTGGGTGCGCAGGTAGAGCCGGCGCAGCTCCGCGGTGCCGCGGATGTAGCTGCCCAGGGACTCGGAGATGTTGCTCAGCGCGGAGACCAGCTCGGTGGGCACGTCGCGCTCACGCGCCAGCTCCTGCGCCAGCGTCCTCATGTCGGCGACGAGGCTCTCCCCGCTGGTGTCCACCGTGGCTCCGGCGGTGATGGCCTGCGGGTCCTTCTGCTTCGCGCGCTCCGGGCCTTCCAGCCGGTCCGCGAGGTGGTCCACCATCCGGCCCCACAACTGCTCCGCCTTCTCCAGCGCCGCGCGGCGGTGCTCGGCCGCGGAGTACACGCGCAGCACCTGCGTGCGGCTGACGCCCTTCTTGGGGCCCTCCACCGCGTCGTTGTCCTGCGCCTCCACGTAGTAGGTAATCCGGTCACCCGGGTCGAGCTTGAGGTTGCCCAGGCTCCACGAGTACGTCCCGCGGTGGCGCCGGCCGTCCTCGCGCGGCAGCGGCACGCGCGTCTCCTGCTGGGCGCCGGGCGCGCGGAACACGAGCGCCATGCCGGACAGCCCGTAGTCATCCGACGCCTCGTACTTGAGCGCCACCTGGTCACCCGGGTCGATCTCCAGCTCCACCGTGGGCGTGAGCAGCGACACCTCGGGCGCCTTGTCCGCCTCCACGGTGAGGGCGATGTCCGGCCCCACCGCGAGCGCCTTGTCCCGCGCGCCGTAGAAGGCGAAGCGGTAGTGGCCGGACTGCTTCGCGACGAAGCTGCCCTCCAGGTCGCGGTTGCCCGTCACCTGCAGCGGCAGCGCTTGGCCGTTGACCACCAGCTCCGCGCGCTCCACCGGACGGTCCGAGCGCGTCTTCAACAGGATTTCCGTCCCGGCCGGCGCGCTGATTTCACCGTTCGTTCCGGGCACCGTGCGCGGGGTCAGCCCCGTGTACGCGGGGTAGCGGTACGTCAATTCGATGTCGCCGGTGATGGGCTCCACCTGCGCCTGGGCCTTGGGGCTCGCCGCCACTTCGCGGATGCGCGCCACGCCGGCGGACCAGCGGTCACCAAGCACGACCATCAGCACCAGCAGGGCCAGCAGCGCGCCGCCCGCGCCCAGGGCCACGTGACGCACCGGGCGGCTGTCCACCACGGTGCGGACATCCACCGTGCGCGCCCGCGCGTCCATCTCCCGCAGGAAGGCGCTCGCGAGCGCCGGAGAGCCGCTGCCCGGCGCGTCCGGCTCGCGCATCAGCTCCACCGCGGCCAGCACGTCCAGCGACAGCTCCGGCCGCTTTTCGCCCACCAGGCGCGCGGTGAGGACGTCGTCTCCCACGCGGCGGCGCGCCAGCCACAGGCCGAAGCCGCACGTCACGGCCACGCCCACCGGCAGCGCCGTCCACAGCAGGGACGCGCCCGCGCGCGGCGCCACCAGCGCCAGGAAGCCGCCGGCCACCAGCAGCAGCGCCCCGCTGGCCACGCCCAGCATGCCGCCCTGGAGCCACAGGTACCGGCGCTGGCGGCCCTGGACGGTGGCGAGCAGCGCCTCCACGCCTGGGGCTTCCAGGGGAGGGCGAGCTTGTGACGCAGGAGGTGCCGGAGCT
>NZ_JABFNS010000015.1 GCF_013116825.1 Myxococcus xanthus | reverse complement strand
ACCCTGCCCGGCCCCCTGGCATCCGAACCGGCGGCAATGCAACGATAGCGATTGGAATCCCTCTCAAAGACACGCCGAAGGACGACTCGGACACCCCAGGCCGCTGCCTGGATTGGAGAAGGCGTGACGTCTCATTGGGTGCTGGGCCATGCCCTGGAAGAGCGGCTGCCATCGCTCCGGATGCGCGGCACTCCGGAGGCGGTGGACGAGGCACGCGCGCGGCGCAGGCTGGAGCGCTGGCGCAAGCAAGAACCCCTCACGCGGGATTCGCTCTGGGCAGAACGCCTGCGTGCCTCGGGCCTGACGGAAGCGGAGCTGCACACCCTCCTGGGAGAACCGGCGGAGGCCCTGCATGCTCGCATGGGAGCGCCTCCGCCGTGGCAACGTGTCATCGAGCGGGCCTACGCGTCGGCGATATCGCCGCCCTTCTCCTGGCCGGAGCCCACGCCACCGGGCGCGGCCCTGCTCGGACTGGTCGAGCCACTCGTCCACGAGGCACACGCACGGCTCGTCTCCGCCCTGGACACCTGCCTGCGTGACCTGCCCGCGGCGCCGTTCGAGCCGGAGCACACGGCGCGCATGTTGCTCGCGCCGCTCCCGCGGATGTTGATGCCCTTGCTGGGCCGGACACTCGCGGTGGAGCTGCGCATCGCTCAGCTCGAAGGGCGGCTCCAGGGAGACACGCCTGAAGCGCGCTTCCAGGACTTCGCCCAGCACCTCCGGCGACGCGACGTGGCGCTCGACATCCTTGCCCGCTACCCGGTGCTCGCGCGGCAAACCTTGGAGTACGTCACCGCGTGGGAAGCCACGGGCGTGGAGCTGATGCAGCGGCTGGCCCGGGACGCCGCCGCGCTGTGGCGCCGCTTCCACGGCGGCGTTCCTCCCGGCCCGCTGGTGGAGGCCCAAGGCGGTCTATCAGACCCGCACCGAGGTGGACGCACCGTCTTCCTGCTCCGCTTCGCCTCGGGACTGCGGCTCGTGTACAAGCCGCGCCCGCTCACGGCGGAAGCCGCCTTCCAGCAACTCCTCGCCTGGCTGAACGCGCGCGGCCTCACGCCTCCGCTGCGCACGGTGGAGGTCCTCTCCTCGGACGGCTACGGGTGGATGGAGTACGTGGAGGCCGCGCCCTGCCAGTCGGCCGAGGAAGTGCGGCGCTTCCATCTTCGGCAAGGCGCGCTCGTCGCGCTGCTCTACGCGCTGGACGTCACCGACATCCATTACGAGAACCTCATCGCGGTGGGCGAGCACCCCGTCCTGGTGGACCTGGAGACGCTCTTCCATCCCCACACGCTCGCCGCCTCCCTCCGGGACGTGGAGAAGCAACCCGGTGCGGTGCTGAACGGTACGGTGCTCAAGAGCGGGCTGTTGCCGCAACCCGCCTGGCGCGCGAAAGACGGCACCGAGGTGGACTTCAGCGCCCTGGGCGCTGGCGAGGGACAGCTCACCCCTCTGGGCTACCTGGTGGCCGCGGCGCACGGTACGGACCAGCTCCACTTCGAGCGGCGGCGGATGGAGATTCCAGGCGCGGCGAACCGTCCTCGCATGGCGGGACAGGACATCTCCGTGGCGGAGCAGGCGGACGCGCTCGCGCAGGGGTTCTCTACCCTGTACCGGCTGCTCGCCGCGCGCCGGGATGCGCTGCTCGCCCCTGGAGGGCCGCTCGCGGCGTTCGAGCACGCGCCTGTGCGAGTGCTCTTTCGCGGCACGGCCAGCTACGACGCCCTGCTGCACGAGAGCATGCACCCCCATGCGATGGGGGACGCGCTGGACCGGCAGCGCTTCTTCGACCACCTCTGGCTGGCCGTGAAGGAGCGCCCGTACCTGGCGGCCCTCATCCCTTTAGAGCAGGAGGAATTGCAGCGCGGCGACATCCCCCGCTTCACCGCCCTGCCCGGCTCGAAGGACCTGTGGTCAGGCGCGGGCCGTCACCTGCCCGACTTCTTCGACGACTCCGGCCTGGAGCGGGCGCGGCGGCGCCTGGCGGGGCTGTCGCCGGATGACCACGAGCGGCAGCTCGCCTTGCTGCGAAGCGCGCTCGACCGGGTCCGGTTGGCGGCAAGCCCTGGCGGACGCCCTCGCTATCCGTTCCGCGAGCCGCCCGAGCCCGCGCACCCAGACGCGCTGCTGACGGCTGCACGACGCGTAGGAGAGCGATTGGTGGCCCTGTCGTTCTCCGGCGCGGGCCATTCCCACTGGCTGTCGCTCGAGGTGTCCGACACGAAGGAGTGGCGGCTCGTCCAGGTGGGAGTGGACTTCTACCAGGGGCTCTCAGGCATCGCGCTGGTGCTGGCGCAGCTCGGAGCCCTGACGGGCGAAGCACGCTTCACGCAGGCGGCCCGAGGCGCATTGCGCCACCTGACCTGGCGCCTGGAGGCCGCGCCAATGCAGGTCCGTGGCGTGGGCATCCTCAACGGCTGGGGCGGCATCCTCTACGCCCTGACCCACCTGGGGGCCCTGTGGAGGGAACGCGCGCTGTTCGAGACCGCCGAGTCCTTCGTGGGCGCCATGGCTCCCCGCGTGGAGCAGGACGAGCACCTGGACCTGGGCAGTGGCTGCGCGGGCGCCCTGCTCGGCCTGCTGACGCTCGCGGTGCAGCATCCGTCCGAGCGAGCGTCACGGCTCGCGCGAGTCTGTGGGGAGAAGCTGCTCCAGACGGCCACGCCCCAATCCCATGGCATGGGCTGGCTCTCACCCTCGACCGGCGGACAGGCGCTGTGCGGACTGGCACATGGAGGGGCGGGCATCGCGCTGGCGCTGCTGCGGCTGGCCTCCGCCACGGGAGAGTCCCGCTTCCACACCACGGCGCTGGAGGCGCTGGCATATGAGCGTGGCCGGTTCTCGCCCGAGGCCGACGACTGGCCCGACCTCCGCGCCGACGCCGGGATGCACGGCGGTGGTGGACCCGCCTTCATGTGTGGCTGGTGCAATGGCGCACCCGGCATCGGGTTGGCGCGCATCTCTGGGCTGCCGCTGCTCGATGACCACCGGGTGCGTGAGGAAATCGCCGCGGCGGTCCGCGCCACGCTCGCGGGAGGCCTCGGCTACAACCATGGCCTGTGTCATGGCGACCTGGGCAACGTGCTCTTCCTGCTGGAGGCCGCGCGCGCGCTGCACGATGACACGCTGCTGCGGCGCACCTATCAGCTCGCGGGCGGCATGCTCCAGGGCATCGAGTCGCACGGCCATCTGCATGGCCTGCCCGGCAGCATCGAGACGCCAGGGCTGATGGTGGGGCTCGCGGGCATCGCCCACGGCCTGTTGCGGCTCGCGGCGCCAGAGCGGGTGGCGGACGTGCTCTCCGTGGCCCCGCCCGTCTCGTGAAGCGGCTTCGCTCCCAACGAACTCCGGCACCGCGAGGGTTGGCGGTCCGTTGGCAGTCCCCCAACAACCCAAGAGGAGCAGCACCATGAGCCACAGCGACAAGAACCACATCCTCCGCGCCTGGCGTGACGCCGACTACTACGACAGCCTCTCCGACGCGGAGCGCGCCGCGCTTCCGGCCAGCCCCGCGTCCGTCATGGAGTTGGAGGATGCGACGCTGGCGTTCATCACCGGCGGCGATGCCGAGGCCACCTGCCCCGCCACCCCCACGCCCAACGAGCTCACCTGTCTCTATACGAACTGCGGGCGCGTCGCCTGCTGCCGCTGAGCGGCGGGACGTGAGCTGACGCGGAAGGACCGTGGCGGCTCGACATGACTACGGACGTGGTCTGCTCGGGGGAGCGGCGGAGGAATGCCGCTCCCCTGTCTGCCCCACCGAGAAGTTGAGCGCAGTGCCTATCCAAACAGGCCCAGTGACGGAGGCGGCGTGAAGCCAGGGAACACCCTCGCCAGCGCCACACCGGGCCGACAAGCACGCAGGACTTCCGCCAACGGCGCGCGTACGTCCGTCCATGCAGGCACATCGCGCCCATCCTGCAAGCGGTCCGGCTCCAGCGAATCGAAGCGTCCGTACACCTTGCCGCCCTTCACGCCGCCGCCCAGCACCAGCATCGCGCTGCCCACGCCGTGGTCCGTTCCGCGGCTGCCGTTCTCCCGCACGGTGCGGCCGAACTCCGTCAACACCACCACCGACACCTGCTCCAGCCGAGGCCCCAGGTCCGCGGCGAAGGCAGACAGCGCGCTCCCCAACTCCTGGCAGCGGTTGGCGAACGCGCCCGTCGCGGCCCCCTGGGCCGCGTGCGTGTCCCAGCCGCCCGACTCCGTCGCCGCCACCTCCAGCCCCACTTCTCCGTGGATGAGCCGCGCGATGTCCCGCAGCCGCTGCCCGAGCGGCCCCTTCGGATACGCCACCGCCGCGCGCGAAGGCAGCTTCGCCAGCCGGTCCTCGTCCAGCAGGGACATCGCCTCGAATGCGCCCTGGCCCGTCGTCCGCAGCGCCTCGTCCACGGCGCCCGCGTAGAGCGCACTGAAGCCCCGGGTGGCTTCCTCCCCCCGGCGCCCGCCTCGCAACCGGAACTCCTCCAGCCGCCCCATGGCCACCGCCCCCACGTCTCCGAACAACGAGCGGGGCAGCGTGGGCTGCAGCGCCACGGCGCGCAGCGCTGCGCCCTCCTCTTCCTCCAGCGCGCGGTTGAGCCAGCCATCCGGCGTCGACTTGCGCCCCGGCGTTCCGGACTCCACGAAGTCCTGCGCGTCGAAGTGGGAGCGGACCGGCTCCGGCAATCCCACGCCATGCAGCACCGCCAGCCGGCCGTCGTGCCACAGCGGCATCAGCGCATCTAGCCTCGGATGCAAACCGAACGGCCCTGACAGCTTCAGCGCGGCATCCGGCCCGGTTGCCCGCAGTGCCAGCGATGGGCGTGCCCGGTGGTACGCCGCATCCTCGATGGGCGGCACCAGCGAGAGCCCATCCACGCCTCCGCGCAGGAAGACTGTCACCAGCGTGCGGCGAGCGGCCGACGCGGGACTCGCGGCGAGCGCCCGTCCCAGGAACGCCGGAGCACAAACAAGCCCCGCGCCCGTCACTCCCAGGGTGCGCAACAGATGGCGACGAGTCAGTGGTGCGGTCATGGCGTCAGGAGCTCCGAAGTTGTGGCCCGTCTCCAGGCAAGAACACGCATCCCCACGAGAGGTTAGCTCGCACAGCGCCACCAGCGGCCATCCATCGCGGCGCGTCCGCGCGCCTTGACAGTCCAGGTCGCCAGACGTGGCGACGCGGTCAACCTCGTGAAGGAGGGATGGTTCGTCTGTGTGTTCCGCGAGGTCGACCTGCCCCAGGGGTGGAACATCTCCCCTACTGCTTCTGGAACTCCGGTGAGCCCAGCAACAACCCGGCGATGAGCGCGACGTCCACGGGGCGTGTCTCTCCCACGGCGCTGGCGGCCTCGGCGCGCTTCGACAGCGCATCGAGGATGGTCGCTCGCGTCTCCTCCGACGGAGGCGCGCCCAGCAGGGCCTGGCCCAGCGCGTCCACCCAGGCGCGCTCGGTGGGCTCGGCCGGCGTGGCCAACGTCTTCAACGCGACCTTCGTCCCCGGCATCCGCCCGGACACCAGCTCCAGGCTGAAGTTGAGCCGGGCCACCAGGGAGCCGCTGTTCACCCACGGAGCCGCCCCTTCCGGAAAGCCCGTGGGCGCTGGGGCCCGGAAGAGCGGCTCGCCCATCTTCGCCAGGGACTGCACCAGCCGGGGGCGCACCGTCACCTCCGCGTCGGTGGCTCGCAGCGCGGACACCACGAACTCGAAGGGCGTCTTCACCTTCACTGCCCGCGCCTCGGGTGCCCAGAACTCTGGTGACTGGAAGAGCGCGCGGTACACGGTGGGCAGGTCCCCGCCCGAGTCGAGGAACACCTTCGCCACCCGCTCCACCAGCGCCGGCGGCGGCGTGTCCGAGACGAAGCGCCGCGCCAGCTTGCTCGCGACATGGCGCGCGGTGGAGGGGTGCCGCGCCAGCAGGTCCAACACCTGCTCCCCATCCGCCACGCTCCGCCGTCCGGGGATTCGCTGTCCCAGCACCCACTTGTCGTCCGGGTCATGCGCCCTACGACGAAAGTAGAACGCCGGCTCCTGGCGCGGCTTGCGGATGCTCCAGCCCGTGAAACAGCGGGCCACCTCGCGCACGTCCTGCTGCGTGTAGCCGCCCTCCACGCCCAACGTGTGCAACTCCAGCAGCTCGCGCGCGTAGTTCTCGTTGAGTCCGGGCTTCAACTCCGCGGGCTCCGGTGCGTCGTCATCCTCCGACAGCGCTCCGCGCTCCGGCATCCCGTCACGGACGCTGCGCCAGTTGTCCAGGTAGAAGAGCATCGCCGGATGGCGGGCCGTGGCGCCCAGCAGCTCACGGAAGTTGCCGAAGACATGCGGGCGGATGGCATCGCGCTCGTAGGCCGTCACCATCCACCGCACCGCGCCTTTGTCCGAAGACACGTTGAAGTGGTTGAACCAGAAGTCCACCAGCACCTCTTCGAGTTGGTTGGGACTCTCCACCGCCCGCAGCAGCTTCGCCGCGGATTGTTCCAGGCCGATGAGGGCGGGACGCTGTGGCTCACGCCCGTCCTCCAAGGCGTCCTCCCGCTGGCGCTTCGGCGGGTACTCCCGCACCAACTCCGCCATGGACATCGTCAACGTGGGCAGCGCTTGGAGCTTCGCCTCCAGACCGGCTGGCAGCGGCGCACCGGGACGGGAGAGCTGCGACGCCATCCATCCCTCCACGCCCTGGCGCCGCAGGTCCGCCAGCGCCTGTCGCGAAGGTCCAAAGGCCATGCGCCGCAGGACGTGGACCGCGCGTGCCTCGTCGAAGGCGGGTTCGGCCGAGACAGGCTCGGACGCCACCACGACCGCGGGGTGCGGCCCGCTCGCACAAGAGAGCACGAAGGCCACCAGGAATCCGAAAGACAGAAGTCGCATGCCGATGGAGGAACCCCGCACGGTACCTGAAGTTACGCGGTGAGCTGAGGGCTCGAAGTCAAATGACGCTTTCCTGGCGCAAAGGACTCCCGGCCCCCTGCATCGTGACTTGCCGTAGGGCGCACGATGTCGTTCCACCGGGACCGGGCTGCCCGTCAGTGCCCCCGGAGAGCGCCATGCCGCCGTCCCCGCCTGCCCGAGCACATCTCCTGCCGCTGCTGCTGGCATGCCTATGGGCGAGCGCCTGCGGGCCCGTGGCCGATGACGACGGGGGACGCCCCGGAAGCGAGGATCCACTCGAAGGGCCCTTCCATCCGGTGGTCGACCTGCGCGCGGATGTGAATCGCAATGGCATCGTCGAGCTCGACAACCCCACGGAGGACGAGGACGAAGAGACGTGGACGGCGGAGCGCGGCGCCATCTTCCTGGCCAACCTGGACGACGACGAGGACGCCTGCCCCTTCTCCATGGACCCCCACCGCCTCAGCGATGACGCGCTGGCGCAGTGCCATGACGCCATGGACACGGTGGTGAATGGCGAGTCGGACCTGGAGGACCTGGCCCGGCTTCGCACGGTCCCCTGGCCCGAGGCGCCCGCGGGTACGGTGGGCTCCGTCATCGTGTCCGGGGCCGCGGGCAAGAAGGTGCGCCTGTTCAAGCGCGTGCGGGGCAACTTCATTTCGGGCGGCTTTCCCGACACGGTGTTCCTGTCGACCGCCGAGGTACGGCGCGGCGTGGTGCTCGCCATCGAGGGACGCGACATCGTTCGCGACCCCGAGGAATGGGATGGCTTCGCGGACGTGGTGCTCACCATCGGCCGGAACAATCCGCACGACCCGGTGTTCACCGACACCGTCCGCATGCGCGTGGCGCCCGTCGTGCTCTTCCACCACATGACGCCCGCGTGGAACGTCTTCGTCTCCAAGCCCGCCGCCAGCATCGAGGCCAACCAGTTCCGGCAGGCGCTGGGCGGCGTGCTCGCGGACTCAGGAGAGCGGATGGTCTACTCCGAGTTCGCGGTGGATGACTTGTGGGCACAGGACTACTTCGAGCCCGCGTACATGTCGATGCCCGCCCCGGGGGGCCGCCAGCACGTCATGCAGGTCCACTACCGCGCGCCGCACGTCTACAACACGGACGCGAACGCGCCCCTGCGCGCGGCCGGCCGCATCGCGTTCTGGCTTCGCGGCCCCGACAATGCCGCCATCCAGCAGTACCAGCAGGGCATGTCCATGGCATCCCAGACGCTGAACTCCTTCGGCAATACGGAGGTCATCCCGCCTTACGAGAAGGACGGTGTCACGTATCCCCTGGGCCGGCTGTTCCGGGGCCGGGGGCCGGACTCGCGGCCGGACTATCAGCCCGACCCCAGCTTCACGAAGATGCTGGAGGCGCAGGCCGTGCAGCCTCCCATCTACGTGGACACCTCGTGGCTGTTCGTGGACCACGTGGATGAGACGTTCACCTTCCTGCCCGCCCCCACGCCTCGGGGCTGGATTGCCCTGGTGGCGGACCCGGCGCTCGCGCGGCGGATGCTCCAGGACGCGCAGGCCCGGGGGCACGGAGACGCGAAGCTCTTCGCCGGCCTGTCCTGGGCGTACTCCATTCCCGCGGAGGCGAGCATCGCCGAGGTGCTCGACAACCCCGAGCTGATGGACGCCAGCGCCGTGGCGGCCCTGGAAATCGACACGCAGCTCTCCATCCTCCGCGAGGAGACGGGCCTCACGGACGCCGACATCATCCGCGTGCCCTTCCTCTTCCAGAACGCTTCGGACGGCGTGACGGCGTACCAGCCCGCCACGCTGAACCTGCTGTCGCTGACGCCCACGCAGGTCGTCGCGCCAGACCCGCACGGACCGCTCATCGATGGCGAGGACCCGTTCAAGGCGCGGTTCGAGGAGGCGCTCGGGGCCCATGGCATCCGCGTGCACTGGGTGGATGCGTGGGCGCCGTTCCACATCGCCCAGGGCGAAGTCCACTGCGCCACCCAGAGTGCTCGGCAGGTGCCTGACGTGAAGTGGTGGGAGGGCGGACGATGAGACGCGCACTGCTTCGCGGCCTCTGCGCCGCCTGGATGCTGGTCTCCCTGAGCGCGGGAGGAGCGGAGACGCCCCGCCCGGATGAGGACTGGAGGACCGGCTTGAAGGCGAACATCTCCCGGGCCCGCCGGGAGAATCCAGCGGCGTTCATCCGGTTCGACACCGCCGCCGCCCAGGTGGACGCGCTGGACGCGAAGAAGCGGGGCCCCCTGGCCGCGGTGTCACCGGGGCTTCGTGCGCTGGGGCCGGAGGTGATGTGGCCCATGGTGGAGCGGCTCGCCTTCCCACCTCAGGAGACATCGCGGCGCCCCTCGCGTGAGTCCGCGCGGCTGGCCTTCCAGGTGGGATTGGTGGAGGCCACGGGGGCGCTGCGTGACCTCCGCCTGGCCCCCCTGTGGAAGAGCCTTCTCGAAGGTCCGGACACCCGGCCCCAGGTCCTTCGCGCGGTCGCGGGAGCGCTGGCGCGGCTGGAGACCTTGGACGCGGCGAACGCGCTCATCGCCGCGTCGAAGCGGAAGGACGCCCGGGGCGAGGCCGCGATGGAGGCCCTGGGCCTGTGCCGGCGGCTCGTGGCGACGCGGGCGTTGGCGGACGCACTGGACGCCCGGCCGGAACGCGAAGTCATGCGACGGTTGGCCAAGGCCCTGGGCGATGCAGGGTCCGCGTGGGCATGGAAGACGTCCGGCGTGCAGGCGCGCTCGGAGGAAGGCGCCATCCGTCGCGTGGCGGCCGAGGCGCTGGTGCGGGCGTACCTGGACACGGACGGTGACGTGCGGCGCGCCGTCTCCGACGCCCTGCTGCGCGTGGATGCGCCCCAGACGCCCACGCTCATCGAAGCGGCCCGGCTGAGCGCCCCACCCGCCCAACAGGCGGAGTTGGACGCCCTGGCTGAACGGCTGCGCCACAACCCGCTGCGCTGACGTCAGACCGCTTCGATTTCCATCCGGTACCCCACGCCGCGCACCGTCTGGATGGCGAAGCGGGACGTGCTGTTCCAGCCCAGCTTCTTCTTTAAGCTGGAGACGAAGTTGTCCACGGTGTGCGGGTCCACGACGACGTCCCGGCCCCACACCGCGTCCAGGATTTCGTCGCGGCGCAGCACGCGCTCGCGCTCGCGCACCAGGAACGCGAGCAGGTCGAACTCCGTCCGCGTCAGCTCCACCGGGGCGCCCGCCGGCGTCTCCACCTTCCGTCGGTCCAGGTCCATCCGGTAGCCCGCGAAGCGGAGCCCCTTCACCGGCGCAGCGCCGGAGCGGCGCACCAACGCCCCCACGCGCGCCAGCAGCTCGCGCAGCCGGTAGGGCTTGCCCAGGTAGTCCTGCGCGCCTGACTCGAAGCCCCGCACCACGTCATCCTCCAGGGTGCGCGCGGTGAGCATCAGGACGGGCGTCGCCACGCCTTCTTCGCGCAGCGCGCGGCACAGCGTGTACCCGTCACCGTCCGGCAGCATGACGTCCAGCAGGATGAGCTGGAAGTCGCGCCGGCCCAGGTGCTCGCGCGCCTCCCGCACGCAGGTGGCTTCCTCCACCGCGTAGCCGCCCTGGTTCTCCAGGTTGTCGCGCAGCGCGAGCCGCAGGTTGGCGTCGTCCTCCACCAGGAGGAGCGCCGGAACGGATGAGGTCATGTCGTCACCGGATGAGGAAAGCGAAGCTCGAAGGTGGTGCCTTCCGGGCTGGAGGCCGCCACGCGCAGGGTGCCGCCGTGTACGCGCATGATGCGGCGGCACAGGGCCAGTCCCAGGCCACTGCCGGGTGCATCATGTCCCTGGCCCGGCAGGCGCACGAACTCCTCGAAGGCGCGCTCCCACTGCGCCTGGGGGATGCCCACGCCGTTGTCGGAGAAGCGCACGCGGCCATCTGACAGCGCCTCGATGCGCAGGCGCACCGGGCTGCGGGTGTTGTAGGCGCAGGCGTTGCGCGCCAGGTTTGAGAGCAGCAGGCGCAGGAGCTGTCCGTCCGCGCGCAGGGAGAACTCCCCCACGTCCGCCTCCAGCTCCACCGGGACCTTGGACCAGAACTCCAGGTCCTTGCGCAACTGCGCCACCAGTTCGTCCAGGCGCACCGGTGCCAGCTTTGGCACCCAGCGCCCCTTGTCGATGCGGTTGAAGGACAGCAGGTTCTCCACCAGGAAGCCCAGGCCGTCCGCCTCCCGGACGATGCGCGCCGGGTAGTCGCGCGCGTCCGTGCCCTCCGCCAGCCGCCACTCCAGCGTCTCCGCCAGCAGCCGGATGGATGCCAGTGGCGTGCGCAGCTCGTGTGACACGGTGGCCACGAAGTCGCTCTTCAGTTCCAGGAAGCGCAACTTGCGGTGCTGGGCCACGAAGGCCAGCGCGGCGATGCCCAGCGCCAGCACCGCGCACGCGGCCACCATGCCCGTCTTCAGCCGGTAGCGCCGCTCCAGCGCCCCTTGGGCCCGCGCCCACTCCGGCGTGTCCACCGACAGCGGCAGGTCGGCCAGCGGCAACACCTCCGCGTCCGCGAGCAGCCGCACCTGTCCGTCCCCTTCCAGCAACCCGCGCTCGCGCATCTCCCGTGTCAGCGACTGGAGCAGCGCGCCCGAGTCCACCGCCACGCCCCGCACGTGATTGCCGCCGCGTGGCTCCAGGTACCACCCCGCTCGCACCAGCGCGGGGCCCGGGAGCGTCCTGGGCAATGGCAGCGGTTCGGACGCGAGCTCGGCGGCGCGGGCCTCGAAGTCCGCCGCCGGCACGCCTGCCTTCGCGGAGAGCGCCACGATGCGCTCGCGCAGGAAGTCGAAGTCCGCCTTCGTGAAGCGCGCGCGGCGCAGCAGGAGCAGCCGCTGCAATCCATCCAGGCGGCCGCTGCGCCCGTCCGCCAGGCCGTCACGCACCAGCGCGTGCATCAACTGGGGCACGGGGTCGCCCCGCTCCGCCAGCGACTCCAACACCACCAGGAAGCCCGGCACGTCGCGCGTCGAGGCCAGCACGTACTGCGCGCGGTGTTGGAGCAGCGCCATCAGCGCCACGGTGGACGCGCGGCGGTCGCCGCGTGACAGCGCCCGGTCCACCTCGCGAATCAGCGCGAGCCGCTCCGCCCAGGGGTCCTCCGCCTCGTCCGCCCGCTCCGTGCCGGCGCGCAGGCCCGCGTAGCGCCCTTTCGCGGGCGTGTCCTCGCCGGTGTCGTGGAGGGCCAGCCGGGGCAGCAACTGCGTGCCCCGCTCTCTCAGGTAGAGCCCCGTCGCGGGGACGAGCGGATCCAACGCGGCGGCCTCCAGCGCGGGGCGCGCCGCTTCCAGGCGGTCTCGCAGGGACTGCGCCAGGGAGGCACGCGCGTATTGCTCCAGGGCCTCCCGGCGGGAGTCGAGCGAGGACTGCGCGTCATCCCGCTCGGTGGCGAAGATGCGCTGGAGCGAGCCCAGGCCCCAGGCCAGCCCGGCGAAGCCCAGCAGGAGCGCGATGAGGGTGGGCAGCAACCGGCGGAGCATCGGAGCGGCTCAGTTTCCCAGGGAGGGCACGTCGTCGAAGTCCGAGCTCCCGCCGGGCATCAGGCGCTCGAAGCGCTCCTTGCGCGTGTCCAGCGACTGGGCCTTGCGGATGAGCGACCCCAGCTGCGCCACGTCCTTGCGGGTTCGCAGCGGCTCGCCGATGCCTTCCCACAGCGTCAGCAGCCGGGGCCAGTCCAGGGCGCGCGTCCAGAAGGAGCCTCGTAGCTTCTCCGCGAACGCGGAGGCCACGTAGGCCAGGCGCGTGGAGGGGGCGGCGCGGGCATAGTCGGAGCGCAACGTGCTGGAGGGCATCATCATCTGCACGCGACGCCAGTTGCTCGAGTCACCCTGCTCGTAGCGCACCCGGAGCATCCCGAAGGCGATGGAGGGCCCGTGCACCTTCACCTCGTGGATGGCGGTGACGGATTGGCCGGCGGCCAGTGGAAACAGCTCCGCCTCGTCGCCTGGGTCGAGCGGCTCCGGGTTCGGAGACAGGTACTCGTAGCCCAGCAGCCGGTAGCGGGCGACGGCCTCCCGGTTGAACTCCATCTGGACGCCGACCTCGCGCACCGGCTCGCGGGCCTTCACGGTGATTCGCACCATGTGGTAGCCCTTGCGGCTGGGCGAAGGGAAACCCTCGACGTAGAGCAAGAAGGGGCCGTACGGCTCGCCTTCGTCCCCGAAGTCGAAGCTGTTGATGAAGGACTCCGTCCGCACCGCGCCTTCCGCGGGGAAGACGTCACGAGACAGGTAGTCGCGCGCCACCGCGTAGGCGCGGGTGTCCACGGCCACCGGGACCTCCGAGACGCGCGACTCCTCCGTGTCGATGGTGGGGTTCACCCCAAAGCCCCGCGTCTCGACGCCGGAGCCCGGCTTCCCCTGCGACACGCGATAGACGGTCTGCCACGCACCATCCGGCACGAGCACGGGCAGGTGCCGCAACGTCCAGGCGGGTGCCCGCTCCCGGTCATCGTCCACCGGCGCGGGGGGCAGCACGGAGGGGCGCGTCTGCAACGCCGCGGAGAGCGCCACGTCCACGCGGGGCTCATGCCCGGCCTTCACCGTGATGTCCGTCCGGATGAGCCCCTGGAAGGACTCCTTCTCGAAGCGAAGTGAGTAGACGCCCTCCTCCAGTTGGGGAAGGCGGAAGCCGCCCTGCGCGTCCGTCAGCGTGGAGCGGGGCTCTGTCAGCGCGGGTGAGGTCGCGGTGACGCGCACCCCCAGGATGGGGCTCTTGTCGCTGGCACGCACGACGGTGCCGGAGAGCCCCCCGGCCGCCAGCGCAGGCGCGGACAGCAGCAGGAGGACGACACAGAAGGCCTTGCAGAGGGTGGGCTTCATCGTGGGTGCCATCCCGGGCCACGCACGCCGTGACCACCCTGGGGAGGTGCCTGCAGCGTGCCGCAGGCGGGCCCTCCGTTCATCATGGTTTCATCATGTCATGGCGGGGAGAAGGGCACGTCCAGCACGGGGCGCTTCTTCGCGTCCGGCAGGTCGTAGTGCCACCACTCCATGCGGTTGCGCTTGAAGCCCACGCCTTCCATGGCCTCGCGCAGGATTTCGCGGTGCTTGCGCGACGCCTCGGTGCCGCCCTCGTACCCATGGTGCGCGGCGCGCGTGAAGGTGTCGAAGGGGGTGGGCATCTCCACCTCCTGGCCCTCCAGCGTCGTCAGCGTGAGGTCCACCGCCCCGCCCCGGTTGTGGTTGGAGCCGGTGCGCGGGTTGGCGACGTAGCCGGGCACCGGCATGATTTCCCACATCTGGTACTGCACCGCGCGCGGCCGGTAGCAGTCGTACACCTTCAGCCGGTAGCCCCGGGCGCGCAGCACGTCCGCGGCCTTCTTCAGGCGCTCGGCCGACGCGGGCAGCAGCAGGCAGCGCGCCGTGTCCGGGTACACCTTCCGCTTCAAGAAGTTGTCCGCCGTCGCGTAGCGCAGGTCCACGACCAGGTCCGGCACCACCGTGGTGGCGTCCACCAGGGAGGCCGCGGCCTTCGGCGTCGCAGTGGCCTTCGGCGTTCCCGCGTCGCTGGCCAGCGCGGGCCCGGATGACAGGCCCAGCGCCACCACCACGCCCCAGCCGAGGCGCGGCGTCACGCGGACTCCGTGTAGCGCGTGGGGTCCGGCACGCCGGCTTCCTCGAAGCCCTTCTTGCGCAGCACGCAGCTGTCACAGTGCCCGCAGGCGCGGCCCTGGGCGTCCGGGTCGTAGCAGGAGTGCGTCAGGCCGTAGTCCACGCCCAGCTTCACGCCTTCACGGATGATGTCCGCCTTCGTCAGGCCGGACAGCGGCGCGTGCACGGTGAAGCGCGCACCCTCCACGCCCGCCTTGGTGGCCAGGTTCGCCATCGATTCGAAGGAGCGGATGAACTCCGGGCGGCAGTCCGGATAGCCGCTGTAGTCCACCGCGTTGACCCCGATGTAGATGTCCGTGCTGCCCACCACCTCCGCCAGCCCCAGCGCCAGCGAGAGGAACAGCGCGTTGCGCGCCGGCACGTACGTCACGGGGATGCCGTGGCTCATCTCGTCGGAAGGCCGGCCCTTGGGCACCTCGATGTCCGCCGTCAGCGCGGAGCCGCCCACCTGCCGCAGGTCGATGGACACCACCCGGAAGTCCGTCACGCCCATGGCGGCGGCGACCTTCTTCGCCTGCTCCAGCTCCACGGCGTGCCGCTGTCCGTAGGCCACCGCCAGACAGACGGGCTCGAACCCCTTCGCCTTGGCCATGGCCAGACACGTCGTCGAATCCAGGCCACCCGAAATCAACACCACCGCGCGCTTCGCCATCAATCCCTCCGCTCTCCCTGCACGGTGTACACCGTGGTGCAGGTGGACGGCTGGCAATTGCAGTTGCGGGTCCCCGGCAAGAAGACATCCGTGAGGGAGCCGCACGCCAGCGACACGTCGTAACCGTTCTCCGTGGGGCCCGGCACCGAGCCGTCGGGGATGCCACCGTCGAACTGGCGACAGTCGCGGCTGAGGCTGCGCGCCTGGCTGTCGCTGAAGAGCGTCACCCGCAGCGTCTCCTCGATGGAGGAGTCCTCGCAGCCCGTGCCACAGGACGCCCGGGGCGCGACGGCCTTCAGCGTGGACGTGGCCACCTGCCCCTCATAGCCCGCGTCACGCGAGTAGCCCTGCACGGTGAAGAAGCCCGTGCCCGCGTCCGTGTCGCGCGAGAAGGTGCCCTCGAAGAGGAACACACCGGCGTCGTTGAGTTGCGCGAAGTCCGGCACCGAGGCGTCGCACGTGGTGCGCGCGGCATCCAGCCGGGCCTCGAAGCGGAACGAACCGAGCACCTGGTCACCCGGGTACACCGGCTCGGAATAGCAGGCCATCGCCACGGCGACGGCCGTGACGGGCAGGGCGGCGAGAACGAGGCGCTTCACGTGCATGGCGGCGTCACGCTACACGGCTAGACGCCGTCCAGCACGCAAAGGGCCAGCGCCCGGAAGGTGTCGCCGCGGGCAAGCACGGCGCCTACATCCACCTGCGCCGGGTCCCCTCCACGCACCTCCGCGTCGAGCCGCGCCAGGACGCGCCCCGCCGCCAGCGAGGCCGGCACGGCGCGGAAGGCCGCCACCGCCGCCGCTTCCATGGCCGGCACCGGACCGGGACGGGCCAGCTTGACGCCGTCTTCCCCCAGCGCCAGCGCCAGCGCGCACAGGTAGCTCAGCTCGGAGGCGCCGAAGCAGGACAGCGCGCCCGCGCCCAGCACCAGCACGTCGCCGCTGGCCAGGTACGCCTCCACCCCGCCCACCGGGTCCACCACGAGTTGCAGCGAGCCCGCGCCCAACGAGGCCAGGATGGGACGAAGCGCCGCGGCGAGCCGGGGCAGGCGCTCGGCCGTCACCGGCACCGCGCCGGCGGGTACCGGGTGCTCGAAGCCCGAGGGCACCGGCAGCGTGGACACCGGGGCCTGAGGCGCCGCCGCGTCGCTGGAGGACAGGGCCGCGCCCACGCCGTCCGCGCGCTGCGAGTCCTCCGTCCGGCCCAGCGCCCGCAGGGCCTCCGCGTAGAGCGTCCACCCATCCACGTCCAGCGGGTGCTCCCGGAGCAGGTGCGGCCAGATGCGGACGGCCAGGGACACGCCCTCGGGCACCGTGGAGAGGTGCTCGGCGGCCATGCGGGTGACTTCAGGGGACAGCTCGCCGGCATCGAAGAGCCGCGCGGCGAGCCGGGCTCCAGGCGACACCAACTGCGCGTCCAGGTAGCCGCGGAGAATGGCCTCCAGCACCGCGGGCTCGTCGGTGAGCCGCTCGCGCAGGCGCAGGGCCTCGCCGGTGAGGCCGCGCTCCTCCGCCAACCGCGCGCGGCGGGCCAGCCGTTCGTCCGTCTCCGGCAGCCGCTCGAGCTGCGCGGCCGCGTCCGCCACCATGCCCAGGGCCTCGTAGGCGTCCGCCAGCCGCTCGCGGTAGGTGTTGCCGGACTCCCCACCCTCGGCCTGCTCCAGCCGCTCCACCAGCGACACGAAGACAGCGGGCTCCTCGCCCAGGTCCACCAGCGACAACAGGTGCCGCAGGGAATGGAGCTGTGCGGGGTCGTCCTTCAGGGCCTGTTCGAAGGCCTCGCGCGCCTCGGGCAGTTGTTCCAGCGGGCTGAGCAGCAGCTCGCCGCGCTCCAGGTGCAGGACGGCGCGAGCCACCGCGTCCGACTCTTCGCCCGCCAGCTGCGACAGCGTGCGCACGCAAGCCTCGTAGCGGCCCAGCTCCAGCTCCAGCGCGTGGCGCTCGCGCAAGAGCGCCTTGCGCCGCGAGGGCCAGCCGTCCGCCGCCATGGCCAGCGCTTCCACCCGCACCGTGCCCGGCTGTGCATGCACCTGCGTCAGCACCGCCTCCGCCAGCGCCTCCGGGAGCTTCTCCAGGGCGGGCAGCAACAGCGTCAGACGGGCCGCGAAGCCCGGCTCGGGCGCCAGCTCTTCCAGCGCGCGCAGGCGAGACAGCACCGAGGCCGCCGCCGAGCGGAGCACCTCATCGCGCAGCGCCACCGCGAACGCGGCGTCACGCGCGGCGGACAGCCCCGCGAGCTCCAGCAACCCTTCCGCGTCGCCTTCCGCGCGCAGGCCATCCGCCAGGGCCGAGGCATGCGCGGGGTCCGCGTCCGCCAGCGCGGCCAGGGCCCACAGCGCCTCGCGCGTGCGCGCCGCGTCGCCCGCCTGCGCGGCCATGGCCAGCGCGTCGGTCAGGTCGCCCGAGGCCATGGCGGGCGCGAAGCCCACCTCCAGCGCGCGCGCGAAGGCGCCCAGCCGGCCGAAGCGCTCGGCCAGCTCCGAGGGCGCGAGCATGTCCGATGCCTCGGTGGCGATGCGCTCGAACACCTCCAGCGCCTCACCGTGCTCTCCCGCCTTCTCCCAGAGGCCCGCGGCCTCCAGCAGCAGCGGGGGGCGCTCCTCCGGCGCCGCCAGCCGCGCGGCCTGAAGTAGCGCCCGCGCCGCGCGAGGCGCCTCGCCCGACGCGCGGTACAGGTGGGCCACCCGCAGGGCGGCGTCGACGTCCGGCTCCACCGAGGCGGCGTCCTTCGCCGCCTTCAGCGCCTCCGGCAGCAGCCCCGCGGACTCGAAGCCCCGAGCGGCAGCCAGGAGCAGGACCTGCCGCTCGCGGCCAGAGGCCAGCTCCGCGCGCGCCACCTGCACCTCGGCGCGGCGGGCGGGGGCGTCCTTCAGCAGCGGCTCGAGGGCTTCCAGCGCGTCCGCGTAACCCGCGCCCGAGGCGCCACGCGCGGCCACTTCCTCCAGCGCCTCGCGCGCCACGTCCACGCGGCCCGCGTCACGCGCGAGCATGGCCAGCTCCAGCCGCAGCACCGCGGCCTCGTCGGCGTCCTCGACGCGCGGCACCCACTGCTCCAGCGCCTGCATCAGCCGCGCGGAGTCGCCCCGCTGACGCAGGCCCGTCACCAGAGCCTGGAGCGCGGTGAGGTCCTCCGGCGCGGCCTCCGCGGCGCGCTGGGTCAGCGTCCAGGCCGCGTCTTCATCCGCCAGCGAGTTGGAGGCCACCGACGCGGCGGCCAACAGCAGCTCCGCGGCCCGGCGGCCACCCGCCGCCTCCGCGCCCGAGGCGTACACGTCCAGCAGGTCGCCATGACGCCCCAGGGCGTGCAGCCCCGCCACGGCCCGGTCGATGACGGACGCATCCGCGGGACGCAGGCGCGCCAGCGGCAACAGCGCGTCGATGGCGTCCTTCGGGTCGTCGAAGAGGTCCGCCGCGCGGCGGTAGAGCACCTCGGCGGTGGCGGCGTCCTCCGCATGGCGCGCCAGTTGGAGCGACGCCCGGTAGAGCCCCGGCGCGTTGCCCGTGCGCGAGTGCACCTCGGCCAGGAGCGACAGCGCCTCGCGGCCGCGCTCGCCTTCCGGCTCCAGCGCCACCACGGACTCGAAGGCATCCGCCGCGTCGTGGAACGCGCCCGCGCCGAGCGAGGCATGGCCCAACCGCAGCCAGGTCCGCGTGCGCACCGGCACCGGCAGCGCGTCCCCGCCCACGTCCAGCAGGCGGCGGTCGTAGGGGCGCGCGGCGACGGGGCCTCCGCCCTTCGCGGCCAGCTCGGCGCGCGCGGACAGGGCGTCCACGTCGTCCCCCGCCAGGGAGAGGTATTCGTCGAAGGCCTCCGCGGCCAGCAGCGCCTCCCCCGCGTCCAGCAGTCGAGAGGCGCGCTCGCGCAGCAGCGGCAGGGCCTCCGGCGCGGACAGGGCCGCGGCGCGCTGGGACAGCAGGTCCGCCAGCCGGCGCACGTCACCGGCCGCGCGCTCACGCACGCGCTCGAAGGCCTCCGCGCTCGCGGGGCTCAGCTCGAAGGCCTGGTCCTCGCACAGCAGCGCCCGCTCGCGGGCACCGGCCGCGCGGAAGGCACGGGCGGCGGACAGGTAGCTCTCCGCGGCGCCCGCGGCTTCCTGGCGCTGCGCCCTGCGCAGCATCAGCTCGGCGAGTGCCTGATGGTCCTCGGCCTCCTCCAGGAAGGCGAGGTGCCGAGCGAAGACGGGCTCGCGGAACGGGTCCGCCTCCAGCAGCACCGCGTCGAACTCCGCGGCGTCCGCGTGGCGCTTCACCTCGTGCAGCAGCTCCGCCGCCTGCGCGGTGAGCTCCAGGTCGTCCGGGCGCGCGCCACGCGCCGCGATGAAGGCCGCGGCGGCGGACTCCGGGCGCCCCGCCCGGTCGCGGTACAGCACGGCGGCGCGCAGGAACAGCTCCGCGCGACGGGCCGCGTCGGGCTCGCCTTCCGCGCACTCCTCGTACCAGGCCGCCAGCTCCGCCAGCCGGCCGTCGCTCTCCAGGAGCTTCTCCAGCAGGCCCTCGGCCTCCGTCAGCGCCCGGTCCTTGCGCAGCGCCGAGCGCAGCAACTCCTCGGCCTTCGCCACGTCCGACAGCACGCCCAGGTTCAGCCGCGCCAGCCGCAGCAGCACGGCCGCGGCCTCGCCCGCGTCATCCAGCAGCGGCAGCGCGCGCTCCAGCCAACGCGCCTCGGCCTCCGCGTCGTCGCGACGCTCGGCCAGCGCCGCGCCCAGCTTCGCGGTGCCCAGGTCCACGGCCAGGGCGAAGGCGCGCTCCAGCGCGACCTCGGCGCCGGCGGGGTCCAGCTTCACGTCGCGCAGCAGCTTCGCCCGGTAGCGCTCGCACGCCGCGGCCTCGGACTGCTGCCCCCGCGCCTCCAGCAAGTCGCGCGCATCCGCCAGCGCCCGCAGCGCGTCGTCCGCGCGGCCCAGGTCGACCGCGAGCCGGGCCTCTTCCTGATAGGCCTCGAGCGCCGCGTCCGGGTCCCCTGCCTCGAGGCTGAGGGTGGCCACCTGGCGCAGCTCGGCGAGCAACTCCACGGTGCGGCCAGTCTCCCGGTGCAGCGCCGCCAACCGGCGACGCAGCGGCAGCGGCTCCGACGCCAGCGACGCGGCGCGCGCCAGCAGCGAGGCCGCCACACCCGCGTCCGCGAGCACCTCGCGGGCCCGCGCCGACAGCTCGACGAGCCGCTGCACGGTGTCCTCGGACGGAGCCAATGCGTGCGCGTGCGTGACGCGCACCTCGAAGGCGCCGCGCGGGTCGTCCTTCTCCAGCAGCGCGGCCAGACGCATGACGGCGGCCTCGCACAGGGGCCGCTCCACGAGCAGCTTCCGGTACGCGGCCACCGCGCGCTTCGTCTCTCCGGTCTGCTCGGCCAGCTCCGCCAGCCGCAGCCACGTGGACTCCGCGGCCTCCGGCGCGCTCCGGAAATCCGCGGCGGCGGCGAGCGCGTCTTGCAGCGGCAGCGCCTCGATGACCGCGCCGCGCAGGTAGAGCAACTCCGCCAGCGACCCCAGCTCCGGCCCCTGCGCGGGGACCAGCGCGTGGGCCTTACGCGCCAGCTTCAGCGCCTTGTCCAGGTCGTGCGCGCCGCGCGCGTAACCCGCGCCCTCACGCAGCAGCAGCGCGGCGTCCTGCGCCGTGGCGCTCTCCGCCGCGGTCTCCAGCAACGCCGCGGCCTCACGCAGCTCCCCGCGCTCCGCCACCAGCGAGACGAGGCGACGGCGAACGGCGGCGTCAGACGGGGACAGGCGCAGCGCCTGCCGCAGCGCGGCCTCGGCGGGCGCCGGCTGCGACAGCCGGTCCAGGTAGAGGTTGGCCAGCTCGGCGTACATCGCGGCCGCCTCGGCGGGCGCCACGTGGGGCGCCTCGGTGGCGAGCAGCTCGGCCAGCGCGGCCCAGTCCTCCCGGGTCCGCAGCACGCGCTGGAGCGCGGCGGTGGCCTGCGCGTGCCGAGGGGCCAGCGCGAGCGCGGCCTCCAGGCTCTGCCCCGCGTCCTCCATGCGGCCGCTGGACTCCAGCAGCGCGGCGCGCGCCAGCAGTGCCTCCACGCGACGAGGCGCGGGTCCCTGGAGGGCCGCCTCGGCGAGCGCGGCGGCCTCGTCCTCCAGTTGGCCATCACGGCGCGCCAGCTCGGCGAGGGAGAAGAAGGCGTCACACCGCTCCGCCTCCGACAGCTCCAGTCCAATGGCCGCGCCCAGGGCCTCGCGCGCGAGGGCGCGTTCGTCCTTCTCCACCAACGTGGCGGACAGGGCCAGCAGGCGCTCACGAGCGCGGGTGGCGAGGTTGGCGTCGGCGGACACCGCGCGGCGCCACACGTCCAGCTCCGCGGCCTCGTCGCCCGACTCGCGCGCCAGCTCCGTCAGCGCGAGCAGCAGCGATGCGGGACGACGAGAGCCCTTCGCGGCCTCCGAGAAGTCGTCGCGCGCGGCGGACACCCGGCCCGCGGCGCGGTGAAGCACGGCGCGCCGGGCCAGCAACTCCGCGCGCGCCTCGCCCGAGGCGGCGGCCACGAGCGTGCTCAGCAACTCCAGCCGCTCCGTCTCCTCTTCCGGCGTGCCGGTGCCGGGCGGAGGCAGCAGGTCCAGCAGCGACTGCGCCGCCCAGGTGTCGTGCGGCTCCTCCAGGCGCAGGCTGCGCAGCGCGTCCACCGCGGTGGTGGCGCGCCCCAGGCCCAGCGACAGCTCCGCCAGCTCGCGGCGCGCGGCGCGGCGGGGCTCGCCGGACAGGCGCGGCCACAACTCCACCAGCAGGTCCGCCAGGGCCTCGCGCGCCCCCGCCTTGCGGTGCAGCGACGCCAGCTCCACCCGGGCGTCCAGGTCTTCCGGCGCGCGGGCGCTGTACTCGGCCAGCAGGCGGCGGGCGGCATCCGTGCGGCTCGCGCGCACCGCCGCGGTGGCGGCCTTGCGCGTCAGGGCCACGCGCTCGCTCTCACGCGGCGCATCGCCGTCCGCGGGCGGCAGCGCCAGCACGGCCTCGAAGTCCTCCAGCGCGGCGCGGGCATCCGTGGGCAGACGCAGCTCGCCCCGGCGCTGGCGCGCGGGCGCGTAGCTCGCGTCACGCTCCAGGGCGTCGGCGAGGAAGGCCTCCTCCCGGCTGGTCCCCGCGGCGAGCAGCGAGGCGCGGAACAGCAGCTTCGCGCCGGCCCGGGCCTCGGGCATCAGCGCGGCGCGGCGCGCGTACAGGCGCGCGGCCTCCAGCTTCTCGCCGCGCTCCAGCTCCAGCTCGGCCAGCGACTCCAACACCTCGGCGGCCAGCGGGCCCTCGGGGCTCGCCTCCAGCGCGGCCGACAGGCGCATCAGCGCCGCGGCGTTCTCGCCTCGCTCGAGCAGCGCGCGAGCGCTCTGGAGGAACAGCGGCGCGGCCTCCTCGGCGCGGTCGGCGCCCATCAGCGCCTGGGCGCGGTTGGCCCACAGCTCGGCCAGCGCCTGCGACTCCCCGGCCTCCGTGTAGAGCGCCTCCAGGCGCGCGGCCAGGGCATCATCCAGCCGGCGCAGCGGGAAGGCCTGCGCGTAGGCGGCGATGGCGCCTTCGCGGTCTCCCAGCATCTCGCACGCGCGACCCAACCGGGAACGCACGTCCGCCAGCTTCTCCGGCGCCGCCGTGCGAGGCAGCGTGGACAGCAAGCTCTCCAGCGCGCGCCGCGCATGCTCGGGGCGCTCGCAGCGCAGGGACAGGTCCGCCAGGTCCAACAGCACCGCGGCATCCGGCGCCAGCCGCGCGGCCTTCTCCAGCGCCACCAGCGCGTCACCCACGCGGCCCAGCCGGGCCTCCAGCACGCCGGCCAGCTCACGCAGCGCCGCCGCGGCGAGCCGCTTGTCGCCCTGCGCCTCGGCCACCCGCGCGCGCACCTCCAGCGCGTCGGCCAGCCCCGCCATGTCAGCGCGCTTGCGCTGCAACGCGCACAACTCGCCCAGCGCGGGCAGGTCATCCGGCTCGGCGCGCAGCACTTCCTGGAGCGCGTGAACGGCCAGGTCCAGATCGAAGGCCAGGTCACGCGCGGCCACCGCGAGCCGGCGGTACTTCTGCGCGCGCTCCTTCAGGTCCGTGGCGAGCCGCGCCAGCGAAGACAGGCACCGCGTCAGCAGCGCGCCGTCACGCCGGGCCTCGGCCAGCGCCAGCAACGACTCCAGCGCGGGCCGGTGGTCGCCATCCGCCTCCAGCGCCAGCAGGAGCAGCCGCTCCGCCTTCTCTGGCTGTTGCAGCTTGCCCCGGTACAGCTCGCCCGCCTCGGCCCAGGCCGCCGCGCGCTTGCCGGGGGCGTCCTGGAGCGCCGCGGCCTTCTCCAACGCCTCCGCCAGCTCCTGTGAGCGGCCGGTGGCGCGGAAGTACGGAATCAGCTCCTCCAGCGCCACCGCGTCGCGCGGGTCCAACGCCAGCGCGGACTCCAGGTGCTCCCGCGCGCGCGCCGGGTCCCCCAGCCGCGTGCGGTACAGCCGCGCCAGGGCGTGGTGGCTGGCGTGCGCGGCGTGCCGCACCCCTTCCGAGCGAGGCGCCGGCCCCGCCAGCTCCAGCGCCTGCTGGTAGCCCGCGAGCGCCTCCTGCAACCGGCCCAGCCCCTCCGCCACCCGGGCGGCGGCGAACAGCGGCTCCGGCTCACCGGGCAGCAGCGACACCGCCTCCCGGAAGCGCAGCAGCGCGTTCTCCGGCTGCTTCAGGCCTTCGTCCCACACGCGGCCGGCCATCAGGTCGGCATGGCCCACCCGGTCCAGCTCGTGGCGGCCCATGGCCACCTCGCGCAGACGGTCCAGGGCCTTCAGCGCGCGCAGGTGCTCACCGCCGCGATGGCACAGCTCGCCCAGCAGCAGCAGCGCGTCCGGATGGTCCGGCGCCAGCCGCAGCGCGGCCTCGCAGTGCAGGCGCGCGCCGGCGATGTCGTCTTCCGTCTGCGCGCACAGCCGGGCCAGGTGCACGTGCGCATCGGCGGCCTCGGCCGGGTCGCGCGCGAGCGCCGCCAACCGGCGATAGGCCCGCACCGCGCCGGCCCTGTCACGGGCCTGGTCGGACGCACGCGCCAGCGCCTTGAGCGAAGGCAGGTGGTCGGGCTTGAGCCCCAGCAGCTCGTGCAGCGCCTTCACCGCCACCTGGGGCGCGGTGTCGCGCGAGCAGCGGGCGGCGGCCTCGGCGGCGAAGAAGGCCGCGGCCTCCTCCGAGGTCCGGCGCGCGAGCGCGCACAGCGCCAGGTAGCGCTCGGCGGCGCGGGCACCTTCCCCCCGGCGCTCGCGCACCACGGCCTCGCCCCAGAGCGAAGCGGGGCTGCGGTCCCTGCGGCGTTGCAGCGTCGCCGCCACGTCCAGCGCCAGGTCATGCGCCTGCGGGTCCGCCACCATCAGCGACAGCAGCCGCTCGGCGGCGAAGGGGTGCGCGTCCTGCGCGTCACCGGCCTGGAGGTACGCCTGGCGCGCGTCGGCCAGCCGGCCCTGCGCGATGAGCCCTTCGGCGTCCGCGAAGGCGCGCGCGCCTTCCAGTGCCAGCAGCAGCTCCTCGTCCGGGGGCGACGGCGGCGGCAGTCCTCCCGCGGAGAAGCGCAGGCGCAGGCCCGTGCTGGAGACCTCCGCGGCCGACAGGCGCGCGGTGTCCAGCGTCGGCATCTTGTAGCCGCGGCTCACCGCCGCCAGCTGGCACAGCGCGGGCAGCACGCGCGTGGAGAAACCCGTGGCCCCGCGGACCTCGACATCCGGCACCAGCGCCAGCGCGCCCACGGCCGAGGACAAGAGCCCCGGCACCTGCACGGACGGCGTGGAGGAGAAGCCGTAGAGGCGCACGTCGTAGAGGTAGACGGCGAGCCGCTCCCCATCCGCGTCGAACGCCACCTTGAAGGTGAAGGGCGTGTGCTCCGGCGCGGGCAGCCGCCCCTGGCCTTCGAGGTAGCCGGGCCGGAAGTGCAGGCGCAGGTCCTCGATGCCGGCCAGACGCCCGGCCAGCTCCGCCACCCTGCGCGTCACCAGGTCCGCGTCGACGGACAGCTCGAGGAAGCCGAAGTGCAGCTTCTTGCGCTGGTAGCGCGTGGCGCCGGCGCTGACGTTGAAGGGGAAGCTGACGTCCGGAATCTGGAGCGCGAAGTCGGAGATGCGCAGTCCCGGCAGGACCTCCAGCGCCGGGAAGCCCACGAACGCCCTGCGGTCCAGCAGGCGCAATTCGGGGGCGGCGGCGCGCGCATCCAGCGCCGTGGCGGGCTTGGGAGAATCGCTTTCGGTAGCCATCGCGGGAGCAGGGACGTTAGCACGGGGTCCAAGCCCTCGAAATTTCTGGCAAACCCCCGCTTGTGGGGCAAGCAACGGGACGTGATGGCTCCCCGAATCCTGGGTGAAGGAACCGGCTGCACGCTGGACCGAAGTCGGCCAAGATGCGCCCCGCGTGCTGGCCCCCGACTCCCTTGTCCTCGACGGTCGCTTCCGGGTTCTCCGTCCGCTGGGCTCGGGCGGAATGGGTGAGGTCTACCTTGGCGAACAGGTCTCCCTGGGCCGCAAGGTGGCCATCAAGGTCCTGCACCATGACCTCCACGCCCAGGCCGGCATGGCGGAGCGCTTCAAGCGCGAGGCGCGCCTCCTCTCCGCCGTGGAGCACCCGGCCGTGGTGCGCATCGTCGACTTCGGCGAATCCGGCGACCACGCCTGCCTGGTCATGGAGTTCGTCGAAGGTGAGAGCCTGTACGACGTGCTCACGCCGGGCCCCATGCCCCCGGGCCGCGCGCTGCCCCTGCTCCAGCAGTTGGCGGAGGGCCTGGCCGCCATCCACGACAAGGGCATCATCCACCGCGACCTGAAGCCGGAGAACGTCTTCATCTCCAAGAGCGCCCGGGGCGAGCAGGCCCGGCTCCTGGACTTCGGCATCGCCCGGTTGGTGGAGCCGGACGCCGCCAGCAGCGTCAGCCAGATTGGCGTGGTGCTGGGCACGCCGGAGTACCTGTCGCCGGAGCAGGCCGTGGGCGCGAAGGTGGACACGCGCAGCGACCTGTACTCGTTCGGCGTGCTGACCTACCGCGTGCTGTCCGGGCGGCTCCCCTTCGACGGGCCCCTGCCGCGAAACTTCCTGTCGCAGCACGCCTCCGCCGCGCCGCTGCCCCTGGACCGCGCGGCTCCCGCGCTGTCGCGCTATGTGGGCCTGCTGTCGCTGGTGATGCGCCTGCTGGAGAAGGACGCGAGCAAGCGCCCCCAGAGCGCGCACGAACTGGCCGACGCGCTGGCCGCGGCGCACTCCGCCCTCTCCGCCTTCACGCCCGGCCTGGGCACCCCTGCCTACGTCCCGCAGCCGGGAAGTGGCGCCACGCCCTCCTCGGGCACGGCGGTGTTCGGCATCGGGAGTGCCACGGGCAGCAGTCCGGGCCCCACGGGCACGGCGGCCTTCGCGGGAGCCGCTCCGGCGCCGCAGGCGAGCAGTGGTACCGCCGCGTTCGGCGTGGCCTCCAGCGGCGGCTCGGCCTCGAGCGCCCTGCCGGCGGCCGCCCAGCACACGGGGACGGCGTCCTTCGGACTGAAGTCCTCCGGCGGAGTGGCCGCGGTGACGGGCGGCAACGCGCCGCTGGTGAAGCCGCAGAACCTCACGGTGATGCTCACCGACATCCAGGGCTTCACCGAGCGCACCAGCCGGCAGACGCACGAAGAGAACGCGCGGATGCTGGAGACGCACGACAAGCTGCTGATGCCCCTGGTGAAGGAGCACGACGGGCGGCTGGTCCAGAAGCGCGGGGACGCGTTGCTGGTGGTGTTCCGCTCCCCCACCGCGGGCGTGCTGTGTGGCATGGCCATGCAGGACCGGCTGTGGCGCCACAACCAGGCGGTGCCGGAAGTGGACCGCCTCAACGTGCGCGTCTGCCTGCACGCGGGCGAGGTGCTCGCCACGCAGGACTCCGTGCTGGGCGAGCCCATGGAGGTCATCGAGGCCGTGGAGCATGTCGCCAGCGCGGGTGAGGTCACCTTCACCGAAGCGGTGAACCTGGCGCGCAACCGCGCGGAGGTCACCGCCGAGCCCTGCGGCGCCATCACCCTCCCCGGCCGCGACGAGCAACTCCAGCTCTACCGCTGCCAGCGCGCCGCGGAGGGCCCGCCCTTTGGAGACCGCTTCGCCTCGCAAGGCAGCCGGGGCAACGCGCTCGCGCCCCTGCTGGCGAAGCTCCAGGCCGTGAAGCTGCCCACCGGCCTGGGAGAGCTGCTGCGTCAGCGGCGGCGCGAGGCGGCGCTGGTCGCCGGCGCGGTGGTGCTCCTGGGCGCTGGCGCCGCGTGGCTGAGCCAGCGCAACGACGCCGGCACCCGGGCCTTCGCGCTGCTGGAGGATGGGAAGCTGGACGAAGCCCTGGCGCTGATGGACGCCGCCACCGACGAGGAGAAGGAACTGCCCTCGCTGAGGCGCGCGCGTGTGGCGGCGCACCATGCCAAGGGGCACCACATCAGCGAACGGACCGCGCTCAACCACTTGAAGGAGGAGGAGCTCGAGGACGTGGAGCCGCTCATCCTCGACGGCCTGGCGGAGGACTACGGCAAGGAGCCTCTCACCGTCCTGGGGAATACCCTGGCCCGGCTCCCGAAGGACCACTTGCGCACCCACTACGAGGACCTGGCCGAGGAGGCGTACTCCCTGCGCCAGTGGGGCGCGCTGCGCTACCTGGAGTTTGTGAAGGCCGCGGACGGGGTGAACCTGGTTCGCGCCTATAGCGAGGCGCTGAACTCCCCGGACTGCGACATCCGCACCCAGGCCGCCAACCGTCTCGCGGGCCTGGGTGACGCGGATGCCATCCCCGCGCTGGAGCGCGTCACCTCGCTCCCCAAGGCGAAGGGCCTCCTGGGCAGCAAGGACTGCGGTCACGAAGCAGCGGCGACCGCCATCAAGTCACTCAAGCAGAAGAGCGACTGACTCAGTCATCCCGCCGCGCGTGCCCCTTCTTCTTGCCGCGCCCGCGTCCGCGCCGGTCGTCATCGTCGTCATCATCATCGTCGTCGTCCCAGTCATGTCGGCGGGCCTTCACCTTGTCATCCACCCGCAGGAGGCTGCGCGAGTACGCATCGAAGTCCAGGTGCAGGTGGCCCCTCGCCCCCCGCGTGAAGGCATGGAACTTCACCCGCCACACGTCCCGCCCCTTGCGGTCCGCGTCCTTCAGGCGGCACTCATAGCCACGTGAGCGGCATTGGTTGAAGCCCAGGTTCACCGCTTCCTTGTACGTCATCGCCACCGGACGGTGCGGAGGAGGCGGTGGATGTGGATGAGGTGAGCGGGTGTGCAGGACACAACCCGAAGCGAGCAGCAGACAGCCAATGACAAGGGCGAGTCGCATGCCACCCATGACGCATCAGCGCGGCACATCTTCAAAGCAACTCAGGGTATGAGCCGGGTACTGGAAAGTTACAGCCCCTCAGGCGACGCGAAGGCCGCGAACAGCTCACCGGCGAGATAGGCCCGCGAGCCCTTCGCTGCGGGGCGGATGTAGTCGTTGACCACGGGCCCGCCCTGCTCCAGTTGGTGCCTCGACGGGAAGGACAGGTTCAGCCGGCCTCGCGCGACGCCCTTGCCGCCCCGGTGGATGAAGGTGACGGTGCCATGGGCATCCACGGCCTCCACCACGCCAATGTGTGTCATCCCATCGTTGCGGCGGCCATCGCGGTTGCGGTCATACGTCTCACGGAAGAAGACGAGGTCTCCGGGACGCGGCGGCTGGTGGTGGACAGAGCCGACATCCACCGCGCGGCGGAAGATGGCGGAGACGGCGTTCTCTCCCGCGCGGAAGCCGTGCGCCACCAGGTCGATGCCAGCGGAGCGGTACGCCAGGCGCACGAAGCCGGAGCAGTCATCCGGAACGCCGCGGCTGACTCGGCGCAGGCTGCGCATGCCCACGAGTTGGAGGGAGCGCTGGACGATGGAGCGCGACATCTGCGTGGGCGCGAGCACCACGTCCCAGAACCGGCCGGTGGTGCTGGCGGGCCCCGTCACCTGCTCGGCCGCCCGCAGCGTGGCCTCCAGCACCCCCGCGCTCACCCACTGCGTCGCCGCCACCGTGGGCGCCACTTCGGCGGCCCCCAGCTCCACCGCCGTGACCGGCACCGGCTGCGCGAGTCCTCCTGGCGCGGCCACCGTCACCGCCTCCGTCGTGGCAACGGGCGCGGTGGGGCGCGGCTTCACGGTGGCACACCCCACGAGCACGCTGAGGGGGAAGACGGCAAGGAGTGGAAGGCGGAGCGACATGAGGGGCGCATTCAAGACCACCTCCCAGGCCGTCCGCCAAGAACTCCCGGTGTCAGCCCTCCCAGGTCGCGAGCATGGCTCGCACCCGTGCATACCTCTGGAGCAGCGCCGCGCGGTGCGCACTGAGCATCACCATGGAACCAATGACCATCAGTCCAAGGACGAACAATGAGGCCGCGGCAATCCGGTGGTCCCGCATGCCGAAGCGCACCAGGTTGGCGACGATGCACGTCACCAGGAACGCCGTACCCAGATACACGTAGGAGCGGATGCGCAGCGCGATGCCACACGCCACGCCCACGACGCAGAGTGTGACGCACAGGAGCATCGAAGCGCCATCATTGAACATGAGCGGCTTCCAGGCACCCGCCACGTAGATGGCGGTGACGGCCAGCGCACGTAACCGGGCATAGGTCTCCACCTCGATGGCCTCGCGGAACACGCGCAGCAACGCGAGCAGGGAGAGCCCCGCGGGGATGACATAGAACTGCGCCTCCCCCGCGCCCGTCCCCTGCCACACCAGCAGCAGCGCCGCGTTGAACGCCACCACCGACGTCAGCGACGCCAGGCCCCGGTGCCGCGGGTGCGTGGCCAGCGCGGCGAAGTGAGCGGCATACCCCACCATCAACGCCGCCCCGTGAAGGGGCTCGCTCCATGGAGCGGAGAGCAGCCCCGCCAACGGGAAGAGATATGCACCCAACAAGGCGGGCCGCCGGAAACACGCCAGGGAGGAGCCCTCGCGCTGCACGAAGAAGTAGAGGCCGGTGAACAGCGCACCGCCCACCAGGGCCGCCAGGCTGTCGCCGGGGCCCGGGTGCGCCCCCATTCCCAGCATGCGGACGGAGAGATAGCCCAGCGCGAGCACCACCTGCGCCATGTAGGCGGACGCCTCTTCCTTCTCCGTGGCCGCGCGGCGGACCAGGGCGAAGAGCAGCACGCCCAGCGCCACGCTCGCCACCAGCCCCTCGCGGAGCGCGCCCAGCGACGTGTCCACGAGCGCCAGCCCCGCCATCACCTCGAAGAGCGCCACCCCGGCGAAGCCGTGCCCCACGCTCCGGCGCCGCGACTCGCTGGCCACGAAGAGCGAGAGGGCCGCCAACAGCGCGCTGGCCGCACCGAGGTACGGAAGGATGAACGCCGCACCCCGACCGCTGGAGTACACCGCGCCCAGATACAGCAGCCATCCGTGCACGGCGGCGAGCGAGGCCAGCCACCCCACCACCTCGCGCTCGCGACGCCGCCACACCACGGCCCACGCCGCGCCCACGCCGAACAGGAACGTCAGCGGGGTGCCCACGTGCTCCAGTTCGCGCAAGCCCGCGAGCGACAGCAGCGCCAGCACCCAGCCGCCATGGTGCAGCGAGGCGCCCACGCGCACACCGCGAGCGTCCACGAGCGACCCGATGAGGCACAACGCCAGCCCTGTTCCACTGACGACAGCGGGCACCCACAGCGGGTCCACGGCGACGACGAGCGAGGCGCCCAGCAACGCGGTGGCCGCGTTGGCCATCCACGGCTCCCTCGCCACCATCAATACACACGCCGTCACCGCGGCGCCCACCGCCACCGGCAGGGGCAGTGAGCCAGGGCCCGACAGGAGCAGGCGCTCCAGCAGCAGCGCGCCCAACGCACCGGCGCTGCCCACCCACAGCGGCTCGCTCCAGGTGTCCTCCAGCGGAGGCAACACCTTCGCGAAGGCCTGGGTGAGCGCGCGCTGGAGGCGTCCCGACTGGAGCACGGCGGACGCCACGGCCGCGCCCAGCACCACGGCGATGACGGACAGGCCCGCGTCGAGCCCTCGCTCGAACAACTCGTCCACTCCGACCGCGCCCATGGGCGCCAACGCCAGCGCCCAGATGGCGGGAGCCAGCAGCCACCGCTGGGACAGCAGGAACGCTGCCAGCGCCAACACGCCCGCCAGCGTGGCCAGATGAGTCGGCGTGGGCGAATAGAGGGTGGGCAGCACCGCGAGGATGAGCGCGGTGACGACGGCGCCGGGCCGCAGCGCCATGTCCGGCGCGCTCCGGAAGAACGCCCACACGCGAGCGGGCCCATGACTCTCCACGATGGCCAGCGCGAGCAACAGGCCGATGGCGATGGGACGTGCCTCCAGGAAGAAGAGGAGGGCCAGCGCGGAGCCGCACACGCGCAAGGAGGGACGCGGCCCGGGCATCAGCGCCAGGGACGCCAACAGCACATAGAGCGACGTGGGGACATGGTACGGCCTGAGCGCGACGACGAGCACGGGCAGGGCCACCACGGCGAGCCATCCCTGCATCCACGATGACAGCGCCTGGCGAGGCGCCTCCTCACGCGAGCGCAGCAGCAGCGATGCCGCGGCGGGGACGTGCGCCACGACACGCACCAGCGCCAGGCCCAGCAGCGGAAGCGCCTGAACCCACGAGGGCAGCTCGCCTCCCACCACCACGATGCCCACGAAGGAATACGGGACCGCGAGCGACGCGAAGAACGGCTGACGACTGGCTCGCGTCCAGAGCAAGGGCAGCACGCAGGTGCCCACGAGCAGCAACGGCAACCCCGCGTCGTCCCACCTCACGACCGCGACGCCCAGCACCACGGCGGCGGACAACGTCGCCGCCAGGGCGAAGCGGTGACCGCCCGCCCCCACGCGCAAGACCGCGGGGACCTCCTCCAGCACGGCCAGGAGACTCAACACCCCGGCGAGGAACAGCAACGGCACGGCGCCGAAACTGGACGTCGCGGTGAGCGCATAGAGCGCGGCCACGGCGACACTCAGCCCCGCGGGCAGTACGCGCGCGGTGAGCAACGCCGCGAGCGCTGCCCCCAGCAAAAGGGGCGCCTGCTCCGACGAACGCGCGCCCAGCAGGGCCGTCAGCGGGAAGACGAGCGCGATGAGCCCAGCGACCGTCGCGCTGATGCCTCGACCCCACCGGGCCGCGGCGACGGAAGCCCCCAGGGCCCAGCAGCAGAACAGCGCCACGGACAGGCCCGGCGACATCCATCCACCCCATGGCGAATAGAGCCCCGGGATGTCGCGCACCAGCGCCAGGGCCGACATGAGCACCGCGAGGGGACGCACCACCGGGAACGTCCGCGACGCCAAGGCCACCGCGCCCGCGGACACCAGGATGATGCCGGCCAGCCCCGGCGCCTGGGCCAGCACGCCCCAGGGAATCGCGAGCACCGCGTAGAAGACGCCCGGCAGGCCCAGCCACCGCGTCAGCCCACTCCGCATCCCCAGCAACGAGAGCCCGAGCGCCACCGCCGCGAGCGTGGGCGCCACCGCCGTGGACGAAAGCTCTCCCGCCAGGCGCGGAAGCGTGGCCGCCGCCAGCACTGACGCCAGCGCCATGAGCGAGGCGCGCTGGAGCACCCAGGCGACGAGCACCGCGGCGGCGCCACACAGGGCCACGCCCGTCACCGCCGTGAAGCCGTCACCGGCAATCAGGCCCATGAGGAACCCCACCGTGGCCACCACGCCCACGACAGCGCCCAGCAGCCCGCGCGTGCGCGCGGTGCACAGCATGCTCACCGAGGCGAGCACGAGGGCCAGCGCCCCCGACGCGACCGCGCCGCCGGACGCCCCCAGGACGGCGTAGGCCTGGAAGGGAAGGAACAGCGACAGCCCCGCCCCCACCACCGTCAGGAAGAAGCGCTCCACCAGCAGGCCCAGGACGAGACACAGCACCGCCAGCGCCAGCGCGCTCCAGAAGGAGGGCCGAGCGTCCGGTCCCGACAGGCCAAAGAAGACGAAGAGCGGGCTCGCCACCGCGGTGGCGCGCAGCAGTACCTCCGCCAGCGCGAGGTCCCGTGCATTGCCCGTACGCTGGCCTCGCCACAGCCGCGACACGGCGAGCAACGCGCCCGCGAAGATGAAGGGCAGCGCGGATAGCGCTCCGAATTGAAGGGGCAGCGGCTCGGTGACGTAACCGAGCCAGGCCTTCACCGCGTTGATGATGCGCCGCACCGGCCCGGGGATGAGCTGGGAGAAGGAGGCATAGGCGAAGTACGTGCTCGCATAGGCCGCGTAGACCCACCGGATGCGGGCGACGCCGCCGCGCGACAGCGACAGCAACGTCCACGAGATGACCGCCGCCGTGACGAAGAGCGCCGGCGCCGGCGCCAGCGCCGCGACGATGAGGCAGGTGGCCTGGAGTGACACCACGCCAATGGACAGCGAATCCGCGCCCCGCTCGGCGTCCAGGGTGCGGAAGCGCAACGCGGTGGCCAGGAGAAAGGCGCCGAACGGGGCATAGGTGCCAACGGAGACCGCCACGTCCGCGCCCGCCAATGCGACGTGCAGGCGCGTGAAATAGAGCAGCAGCAGGTACAGCGGCGCGGCGAGGACGAATGCGAGCGCGGTGCCCTCACGCGGCGCTGGCGGCGGACGCGAGGACAAGAGGAAGAAGAGCGCGCACGGCAGGACGTTGAGCCACAGCGCATGGATGCCCAGCCCCGCGGCGAGCGGCGCCAACCCCATCATCAAGGTACTGGCCACGAGCGCCAGTTGGATGAAGGGACGGGACGTGGAATCGAAGGCCTCCAGCGGCTTGCGCGCCAGGAAGGCCGCCACTCCCGCCCATGCCAGCAGCGCGGGGATGAGCCACACCGTGCCGACGCCTCCCAGTTGGAAGACGTCCCCCAAGCCCATGGGCCCCAGTGCGATACCAGCGAGCGGCGCCACGGCCGTACCGATGAGCCCCAGGATGTACCCAGGCTTGCGTAACGCCTCGCGCCTGGCGAGGTACGCGCCCCAACCGGTGAAGCCCGCGGAGCAACCCGCCGTCAGCCCGAACACCGTGAGCGAGCGGAAGCCAGACGACATCCCCACCCAACTCTCGAACACGAGGTAGAGGGCACTGGAGAGGATGAGGAAGGCCCCGACGAACCACATGAGGCTTTCGTAGAGGAACGGCCTCCACACGCGGTTCCAGGTGGAGGTCTCCTCGACGAGGCGCGCGGTGAGGCTTCGCGCCGGCGGCGGCTCCGCGTAGGGCTCCGCCGGGTTCGCAGGCAGCGGCATCCAGACAGGCGGGGCCTCGGGAAGCGGCTCATCCGACGGCACAGCCTCGGGCGCCGCGTCCACTCCGGCATCGGCCTCCGGCGCGGACGGGGGCGACGGCGCCGCGACGTCCTCCGGCTCCGACGGAGCAGACGCTTCGGCCTGGCGCGGCTCCTCGGCGAGCCCCGGAGCCTCCACGGCCGGAGTCACCTCGACCTCCGGTTGCACCGAGGCCGCCTCCGCGGAGCCCGCTGGAGGCAGCTCCGTCAAGACCGCGAGGAGGATGCGAGCCTGCCGCTCATACCGCTCCGAGATGAAGCGCCGGACGCTGGGCGGAACCTCGGACGACTCCCACCGCGTCAGCTCATCGAGCAGGAATTGAACGTGCGTGAGCTCGGCTTCGATGACCTCACGCGAGCGCCCCGTCATCCGAGCGCCACACAGCGCGCACCACAAGTCCTTGCCACGCCGCTCTTCGCGGCAGTCAGCGCAGTACATACATCCCCCTCGATACAACGAACATGCCATCCAAGAGGCTGTCGCGTACAGGCACCCCCAGACGAAGGGGAACGCGTACACGCTGCATCACACCCGTGGCATCTGTGCATCCGGCTGCACAACCCGTGCGTGAGCGTCAACGCAGCGGGCGGCCGCCTTGCCGCCGCTGGCACCTCAGCCCCGGCTATGAAACGTTGCGCGCATGAGCACGGAAGAGCTGACGCTGCGACGCATCGAATCGAGGGATGACACGGCCGTTGCCGGCATCATCCGAACCGTGATGCCGGAGTTCGGCGCGGACGGCCCTGGCTTCGCCATCCACGACCCCGAAGTGTCGGCGATGACCGCCGCCTACGCCCGGCCCCGGACCGCCTACTTCGTCGTGGAGCGGGCGGGGCGTGTCATCGGCGGCGGTGGAATCGCCCCACTTGAAGGAGGAGACGCGGGCGTCTGCGAGCTGCGGAAGATGTACTTCCTCCCCGAAGCCCGAGGCCTCGGCCAGGGCGAGCGCCTGCTCCGACGCTGCCTGGAGTTCGCGCGTGAAGCGGGCTTCCAGCGCTGCTACCTGGAGACGCTGGCGGGAATGCAGCAGGCCCAGAAGCTCTACCGCCGCATGGGCTTCGAACCCCTGTGCGCGCCCATGGGCAGCACGGGCCACTTCGGCTGCGACCACTGGTACGCCCGGGATTTGTCGAAGCCGCTCGACTGACGAAGACGGGCGGCCCCCTGCCCTGCCAGCGGCCCTTCGTACGGCCCAGGGCCTCGTCGCGCCCGCGTCCCCAGGTTTGGGGCGGGAGGCAGCACATGACGAGCATCCATCCCGCGGAAGGCGCGCGCCATGCCTGAGCGGCGGGCGCCCATGAAGCCCGGCCGCGTCGTGGAACCACCGCCCCGGCCGGACAAGGAGCCCTTCGACATCGACGAGGTGCTCGGCCGCATCCGAGAGGCGGTGCGCCACTTCGCGGACGCGGCGATGTTCGCGCTCGCGGCCCGAGGACATGACACGCTCTTCGAGCAGCTCGTCGCCTGCGTCCTCTCCATCCGCACCCGCGACGAGGTGAGCCTGCCCGTCTCGCTCGCCCTGCTCCAGCGCGCCTCCACGCCGGCGGCCCTGGCGCGCATGTCGCCAGAAGACATCGACGCCCTCATCCAGCCCGTCACCTTCCACGAAGCGAAGGCCTGGCAGCTTCACGCCATCGCCACGCGGACGCGGGATGAACTCGGAGGCGCGCTGCCGTGTGATGCCCAGGTGCTCCAGTCCTTCAAGGGCGTGGGCCCCAAGTGCGCGCATCTGGCGCTGGGCATTGCCTGCGGGCACGAAGCCATCAGCGTGGACATCCACGTCCATCGGGTGACGAACCGCTGGGGCTATGTGCAGGCGCGCACGCCGGAGGCCACCATGGAGGCGCTGGAGGCCGTGCTCCCGCGCGCCTGGTGGGTGGAGCTCAACCGGCTGCTGGTGCCCTTCGGCAAGCACGTCTGCACGGGCACGCGGCCGAAGTGCTCCACATGCCCGGTGCTGAGCTTCTGCCGGCAGGTCGGCGTGAGGGACGCGCGCTGACGCTACCGGTCCTGCCCCACGAGCTGCGTCGCCCGGCGGGCCAGCCGCCAAGCGGCCCGCGCTGCGGTGCTCGCCGCGGCCTACGCCGCTCCCCCTGAGCGATTCCCCCGCGGTGCCCCCATGCCGAAGACACCGCCAATCGTCGTTTGGAAAAGCGAACCCGCGCAGTCATCTCTCGAACGCACTGTCTCACTCGCGTTGACAGGTTCCGCGTGTCGCGCCGCAGCCAAGGCGCTGGAGTGCGCCACCTCGACAGTGGTGGTGGCCGTAATAGGCAGAGATCTACCCCGGATGGCTTGGAGACTTCTGGCCTCGTGCACGGCTCGCTTGCTCGCCTCGACGCGCTCATGACGCAGCGAGCGAATTTTGGATAGTCACAGGTGACAGGGTATTGGACGACCTCAGCACTTGAGCCCTTGCGGGTGCAATTCATTGAGCATTGAGATAAATTCACACGGATGTCCCGTCCCAGCGTCCCCCCTCCCCGTGCGCCCGCGAGGACCTCGGACGTGTCCACGGCCTCCGAGTCGGTTCCGTACGGGCAGCGCCCGTCCGCGCGCCCGATTCCAGCGTTGACGCTCATCTCGCACACCACCGTCACCCGCCTCGGGGAGAGGTTGCTGCTGCACGGACTCCTCGCCGGCCGGGAGGTCCCGCTCTCCCGCAATGCCCCGGACTTCTGCCGCCCGGGCGAGCCGCTGGGCCTGCCCCTGGGCGACCCCTTCATGAGCCGCAAGTCGATCCTGTTCGTCCCCGCGGGAGCAGGCCTCCACGTCGTCCTGGGCGAAGTGGGACGATGCACGTCAGCGGGTGAGCCACTTCACGGGGCCCGCGAATTCGGTCACACGGAGCTTGAACGAGGAGTCCCGCTGGAGTTCTCCAGGCGGACGGGGGTGCTGCTGCACCTGGCCTCTCCCCCTGAATCAAACGCACCATCCGCCCTGGGAATGGTGGGCGAAAGCGCCGCCATCCATGCCCTGCGCCGACACATCGAGCGCGTCGCCGACCTGGATGTGCCCGTCCTCATCCGGGGCGAAACCGGCACTGGCAAGGAACTGGTCGCCCAGGCCCTCCACGAGCGGAGCCAGCGCCGAGGTCCCTTCGTCAGTGTCAACCTGGGCGCCCTCCCGAAGGAACTGGCCGCGGCGGAACTCTTCGGCAGCGTCCAGGGAGCCTTCACCGGTGCCCAACGCGACCGTAAGGGCCTCTTCCAAGCCGCGGAGGGCGGCACGCTCTTCCTCGACGAGGTGGGAGAGGCCTCATCCGACGTACAGGTCATGCTCCTCCGAGTGTTGGAGACGGGGGAGCTGTACCCGGTGGGGGCCAGCAAGCCCGTGGCGACGAACATCCGCCTCATCGCGGCCACGGATGCGGACCTGGAAGCGCAGATCGCCGAGGGGCGCTTCCGGTCTCCCCTCCTCCACCGGCTGGCCGGCTATGAGCTCCGGCTTGCCCCTCTCCGCGAGCGCCGGGAGGACATCGCTCTACTGTTCCTCCACTTCGCCCGCCAGGAGTTGGACGCGCTCGGAGAGGCTCACCACCTCGCCGCGAGAGACCCTCATGCACTACCTTGGATGCCATCAGACCTGGCGGCGCAGCTCCTGGTGCATCCCTGGCCGGGTAACGTCCGTCAGCTCCGGAACGTCGCCCGACAGCTCGTCATCGGCAGCAGGGGTCAGCCCTGCCTGGAGCTTGATGCACGCCTCGCCCAGGAGTTGAGGCTCGACCTGGCGCCGCCGGCCCGGCCCTCCGCCTCCGCCGTCCCCCCGAAGCGTGAGGTTGCGGCCCGTCGCAAGTCCACGGACGTGGGCGAACAGGAACTCCTCATGGCATTGCGTGCGCACGACTGGGACGTCAAGAAGGCCGCCCACCACCTGGAGATCGCCCGCTCCTCCATCTATGATCTCATCGAGCGCAGCCCCAACATCCGGCTGGCTGGAGACCTGAGCGTGGAGGAGCTCACCCACGCCTTCCACGCGTGCCAGGGCAACCTGGATGAGATGGCGCAGCGCCTGGAGGTGTCCAAGCGGGCCCTGAACCGGCGTGTCAAGGAACTGGGGCTGTATTCGAAGGAGTCCTGAACGCCTCAATGGCAGACCAGGAGACGACCATGAAATCCAATACCATCACAATCAAATTCAACGAGGAAAACCACACACCAGACCCAGAGACAATCACGGTCTCAAGCGGCACCAGAATAACCTTCACAATAACACTCCCTCCCAACTGCAAGCTAACTCCAACAATCACCTTCTGCGATACCGACCCCGATGCCTGCATCCTGACAATCAATGATCCCACCCACGTCTTCGCCTTCACCGAAGAAACAAACACATACGAACGCGAAGTCATTCCTCAGATAGACAAAACCAAGACCCCTGCCTCCCCAGATAAATTCATACGCAACTATGTCGTCAGACTCGTGGAAACCGTGCCCCCCGAGTACCCTCTGAGAGACAGGGTGGAGAACCGCTCTCCGATAGGGGAACCCCCCACATCCTCCGGGAAAATCGAAGTATCAGGCGGTCCTGGCTCAGAACTTCCCTCTCTGGTCTAGGGGCTGTCCCTGATCTCCGGTCCGAAAATTCAACCTACCGGGTCGAACATCAGGGTTGGACCCGGCTTCGGGGGCATCAGGAGGTTGCCAGCCAGCGTCAGGCATGATCAACACTGGGTGTGCGCCGACATGAGCTGAGCGATGCCGAGTGGAGCAGCATCGAGCCCCTGCTGGGCTCCCGCAGCGGCCCGCCCTCGAAGCGTGGGGACCGCGACTTCATCAACGCCGTCATCTGGCACGTGAAGACGGGTGTGCAGAGGAGGGACCTGCCCGAGAGGTTCGGCCACTGGAAGACCGTCTACAACCGCTGCCACCGCTGGGCGAAGACCGGGCGCTGGGAAGCCATCTTCAAAGCGCTGCGACTCGACGTGGATGAGCTCGGCTCCCTCGCTGACGCATCCGTCGTCCGGGCGCATCAGGACGCCTCGGGCGGAAAAGGCGGGCCGACGCAATGCCCTGGGACGTTCTTTTTCACCGAAGGTTCACGCCGTCACAACGACGGGCGGTAAGCCGCTCCACCTCGCGCTGGCGCCCGGCCAGCAGCACGAGTCCACGATGGCGGAGGAACTGTTGGCGCATGCCGAAGGCGACTCCTTCATCGCGGATACGGGCTACGACGCCGAGCGCATTCGCGCCAACGCCTGGCGCTGGGGATAACGCCTGTCATCCATCCCCATCCCAGCCGCAAGCAGCCGCCACCTCTGGACCGAACCCTCTACCGGCTTCGCTACCGGGTGGAGTGCTTCTTCCACGACCTCAAGCGCTTTCGCGCCGCCGCCACCCGTTACGACAAGACGGCGACCTGCTACCTCGCCGTCCTGCATGTCGCATCCATGCTTCTCTGGCTGCGTTGATCAGGGACAGCCCCTAATCTCTCAGTTTCACTGTCTCATTCACGTTGACAGGTTCCGCTGTTTCAACCGGAGCAGGCCCAAGGCGCCTGCGGTCACGGCTGCACAGGCGGAGCTGTTGACCTCCCTGAGGCAGGGCTCGCTTCTTCCTCCGGTTCTTGCGCACACAAGGCCGAACGGAGCGAGTCCCTGCCCCTTCCCCGCTCCGCTGGAGCCTGCCTACTCTCCAGGCCGAGCGAGAACCGCGCTCCGTCGTTTAGGAGAAATTAGTTTTGTCCAGGTAGACCATGGGGGAGCGGAGCGTCATCGTGTTGATGTTGACTCCACGCTCATTGAGCGGGAAGGACACACTGGCCTGGTTGCCGTCCCCATCATTGTCGGTGATGCGCCAGATCCCGCCCGGGGGGTACGTGAACGGCTTGCCATCCTCGTCCACGAGCAGGAACGTCTGAACGAGCTGCCACACGGCGACCACGGTCACCCCATTCTTAGGCACCTCGAACGACAACATCTGCTCCGTCGTCATGGACGTAGAGACGGTCACGCTTGTGCTGAGGGTGTGGCTGAGCGTGGCGGACAGTCCTTCGTAGCTGGCACCCAGCTGAGCGCTGAAGCTCTCCGCGGTCGTCTTTTCCGTGCCCTCGGTGAAATTGAGTTTGTATGTGTACGTCGACTGGCCCGTGACCGTAGCGCTGTGCAACAGATGCCAGCGCGCCGTGTAGGCCAGCTTGATTTCCTGGGGCAGCGGCGGAATGAAGCGGGCGTAGTGTGCGGCGTCATTACCCGCCTGGAACAACGGGTCCTTGATGGAGATCCAGGTGGGGTCCGTCTCCAACTTCTTGGAGAAGCGGTGGGAGTTGTCATCGGTCTTGAAGTACAGCGACACATCAGCGGTAATCACCGCGCTCTCGGCCGAGGCCCCAGGCAGGATTTCATTCAGGCTCTTAGGCTTGGGCACGGGGAGCGAATGCGAAGGGGTATCGGTATCGGTATCGGACGACGTGAGCACTTGAGCCGGCATGTATGGAAGTCCTCGGGAACAAGCCAACAGGGTGTTGGCTTGCATCTGTTCAAAGCATCCCTCGTGCCAGCCGCTCGCCCACCCCACTTGGCCCTCCCAACGCTCCTCGAAGGGCTGCTGCCGACGGCACGGAGTTGCCCGGAAAGACCCGACGGCAACAACCTGCGGCCGATCCTCGATTCCAGCAGGAGCAGCAGCACCCTGTGGCGCACCCCCTTCAGCAGTCGCCCCACCTCGCCTTTGCGTGGGCAGGAGAAAGCCGTGGGCAACGTCCTCAACTCTTGGTTTCCATAGAGCCCCAGCAGGACAGCGGCATGTCGGCGGCATGTCGACGGCTCGGGGCCCGATTTTTCATCGTTGGTCTGGCTGCGTTAATCAGGGACAGCCCCTAGCCACCGCTCCCAAGGTACGCCCCACGCTCGCGGCACGACGTTTCATTCTCACGCCAGGCAGCCGCGGACGTGGCGGAGGGCGACGCAAGCACGGGCTCAGGGGCATGCGGCAAGCCGCTGCGCGCCAGCGAGCGGACCGCCCCACTCGTTGGAGAGGTTTGAATTGTGCGTGAGCGCCTGGGTCAGCTCATCCAGGGCTTCGCGCCTCCAGGTGCACAGGTCCCCGGGGGGCTCGGCTTCAACCCACTCCAACTTCAAACCGGCCCGCAGGGCGCGGGCCGCAGCCCAGTCGGGCCGGAGCTTCAGCGCTTGCTCGGCGTGTTCGAGGCCCCGCAAAAGGAGCGGGCCGTTCTCACGACCCGTGCGCTTCTGGTGTTCCGCCCACCGTCGGTAGAAGCGGCCAGCCTCCAGGCGATATTCAGGGTCCTCTGGAGAGAGCGTGAGGGCCCTGTCGAAGGACTTCGCCGCTGCCTCCATGGCCTCGGGCTGGAACGACCCGCGCTGTGCCCTCCAGTGCGCCTGGAGGGCCTGCGCCTTGCCAAGCTGCAGCCAGGGCTCCGCCTCCAAGGAGTTCACCTCCAACGCGGCGTGGAGTTCCTTCAGGGCGCGAGCGATGGCAGCCCCAGGGTCTCGCCCTTGGTCCGACTCGATGCGGGCCTGGATGACATGCACCGTGCCGAGGAGGACCCGCAGCCACACGGCCCCCGGCATCCTCTCGGAGGCTTGTCTCAGTGCCTCCCTTGCCGCATGCACGCTCGAAAGAGGCGACTCGCCAAGCGCGAGCAGGTAGTGCGCGCGCCGGACGAAGAGAGAGCCCAGGTTCGCATAGGCAAAGCCCTGTCCGGGCGCGACAGCGATGGCCTGTTCGAAGCACGTCCGAGCCTGCTCCAGCGCGGGCAGGGGATCCTCACCCCGGTTCCAGGAATCCTCGGCCCGCAGCAAGTGCACCACGCCCATTCCGTTATGGAAGTTGGGGATCCGGCGGTTGATTTCAATGCCACGCTGATACTGCTCCAATGCATGCGCCAGGACGGGTCGCGGATCCTCGCCGCGACGACCCCGCCGCCGAGCCAACTGCTCGTCGACCTGCCCCGCATAGAAGTACAGCGCCATATGCTGGGGGTTGAGGGCCCGAGCCTCCTCGAGTGCCGCCGCCGCCCGCCGCAGGTCCTGCTCCGCCTCCGCATTGAGTGGACGGGAAGCCCGTGAAAAAAACGCACGCCCCAGGTTGATCCAGTCCTCGGGGACACGATTGTCCAAGGCGATGGCCGCCTCGTAGGCACGGATGGCTTTGTCCCTGTTCCCCCCGGAATCCCTCCCGAGCTGCTCCTCGTAGTCCGCCCACGTCGTGAAGACGAGACCTGAATCGCCGTGGTAGGCGCGGTCCCGGTGCGCCACGCCGATGCTCGCGAACAACGCGGAGGCTTCTCCGAGCAGCGCGCGTGGGTCCTCGCCCCTCTCGATTTGATAGCGCGCTTGGAGCCAGGTGCTCCGAGCCAGGTTGAATGTGGCCGCCGGAAGCCCGGGCTCCACCAAGAGGGCACGCCGCGCTGCCTCCAGCGCCTTCGCGAGAGGCTCCTCCCCATCGCCCCCATGGGTGAGCCGGTGCTCGGCCAGGCGGTGGTGCGCGCGCGCCATGCGAATCAGACACTGGGCGTCGTCCGGAGCAATGGTGAGACAACGGGAGAGCGCGTCCAGGGAACGGTGGTACGCAGGCATCACATCCCCCCTGCCATACAGCTCCATGACCATCGCATCGTTTTCGAGCAAGGCCAGGGACCGGTAGACGGCGGGGTCGCTTTCAGCGGTGGCGATGGCGGCGGCGTAGGCCTTGCGACCGGCTTCGAAGCTCGCTCGGGCTCCCTCGGGGTCTCCCCCGTTCCAGCGTTTGAAAGCCTGTGCCGCATGGACGTCCCCGCGCAGCATGGGCAGCTCATGAAACCAGGGCAGCTCGCTGGCAGCGCGCTCCGCCAGGAGCAGGGCGTCATCGAAGCGGCCCTCGTAGAAGGCGACCAGCGCCGCCACGTATTCCCTCGAGGGCACCTGAGCGCCTTCACTCTGCTTGAACCACGCGAGCGCCGGATCCCGGTAGAGGCGCTCCGCTTCACGCGTCGCGGCCTCCCGCAGCGCCGGCACACGGATCCGCTGCGCCTCCAGGAGTTGCTGCTGATAGCGCCGCCCGCTCACCAGCGCGAGCGCATACGCGGCCCGGGGCGAGCGAAAACCATTGCGCCAGGAGGACTCCAAGAACTCCAGGGCCTTCGCCTCGTCTCCGAGCGCGAGGTGGCCACGCCCCAGCGCATGGTGCCCAGGGCCCAGCGCCTGCGGACCGGAGCGCTGGATCTCCGCCTCCAGTTCGGCCATCTGGGCCTGGAGTGCCCGGCGGTCCTGCCGGATGTCATGCAGCCGCGAGAGCGCGGAGTAGCGGCCCCTGGACTCGATGCCCTCCACCAGCTCGGTGAATCGCTGGACGATTCGCTCACGCTCGGCGGCCTCCTGGCGGGCCCGGATGCCCCAACCGAGGGCCCCTCCCGCCGTGACCAGCGCGGCGGCGCCCACCGTGGCCAGGAGCCGGTGTTTGCGCAGGCGCTTGCGCAGGGAGTACGCGAAGCTCGTGCGTGCCAGCACCGGCTCGCCGCCCAGGAAACGCTCCAGGTCATCCGCCAACGCACGCGCCGAGTCGTAACGGGCGTCGCGATCCTTCTCCAGACACTTGAGGGCAATGGCCTCCAGGTCCGCCGGGAGTCCTGGAGCAAGCAGGCGCGGCGCGCGCGGCTCCTCGGTGGCGATGCTGTTGAGCACTTCCAGGCCATTGGCCCCAGGGATGGGGACCTCGCCGGTGAGGAGGAAGTAGAGGGTGGCCCCCAGGCTGTAGACATCCGCGCGGCGGTCGAGCCCGCTCACCTCTCCGCGAGCCTGTTCCGGGGCCATGTAGTGCGGCGTCCCCAAGACAGCGCCGCTGGCCGTGACGGACTCGTTCCATTCACGCGCAAGACCGAAGTCCATCACATAGGGCCTGGGAGTCCCGTCGTCGGAGGACTCCACCATGATGTTGGAAGGCTTGATGTCCCGGTGGATGAGCCCGACGCGGTGGGCCGCATGAACACCCAGAGCAGCCTCGCGCATCACCAGTGCCTTCTGCTCGATGGTGAGCGAGCGAACCTGGGCGCTGAGCGACTGGCCGTCGATGTACTGCATGGCGATGAAGACCTTCCCCCCGACGTGGCCCACCTCATACACTTGGCATACGCGCTCGTGCTTCACTTTGGCCTGGGCACGGGCCTCGGAAACGAAGCGGCGGGTATGCGATTCCTCGTCGCGGACGAACTTGAGGGCGACCTGTCGGCGCAGCCGTGGATCCCAGGCCAGGAACACACGACCCATTCCGCCCTGTCCCAGGAACCGCACGGGTTGGTATCGCTCCCACCCGGGGAGCGGGAAAGCAGGGACGTCGGCGTCCCCCGGGGCCAATGCCTGTTCAGCCCGGACCGGGTCGACCGTAACGGTCTGCTCGGGAGAGGGCTGCTCACCTGACGGGCGCTCCTCCAGGACAAGGTTCTCCCGCATCAGAGAGGCAAGTGTCTCTTCCGAAACCCGGCCCCGCTCCTGAAGCAACTTCAGCGGGCTTCGTCCCAGGCGTCGCGCATCCTGAAGCAGGTCCGCCGCCTCCTCGCGGGACAGGATCCCCTCGTCAATCGCGAGCCAGATCTCCGTCTCATCGTCACGATTCATTGATGGGCACCTCAAAGAGAGCGGCGCGCAAAGCCAGCGGCCGTCTCAGTTGAAGGGCCCCGCGCTCCCCGGTCGTTCCTATATCACGAGGTCTCTTCTCAGAAGAGACACGGGCTCCGCTTCGAGCCAAGGAGTGCTCGCGGCATGTCGCCGGCATGTCGCCGGACTGTCGAGACATTCCCCTGGGGCGCAATCACCCTACCAACGCGTGCGATGGCGGAGACGCGCCACGCCCCTTGATGGAAGCGTGAGCAGTCCGATTCGGAAGCGAAGCTCGAGTGGGCACGAGAGGTGCAAACACAGACTCGCGCCTGGTGATTCCACCACGCATTGCCGCTCCCTCGCCCCTCTTCAGGTGAAAGCCATGAGAACCATGTCCGAATTCAGCTCACGAAACTCCAAGCCGCGCGGAGGGTGGGACGCACTCCGCCAGGCCACGAAGGTCTCCGCCATGTTGGCGGGAGTCCTCGGTCTGGTGGGGTGCACGCCCGAGCAGCAACTCCAGCTCGAGCAAGACGCGTTGAGCAGTTCGCGTGCGGGCCTGACGATGGGCGGCTCGAGCCTCCTCCACCGCTACAGCTTCACCGCCGGCGGGACCGACTCGGTGAGCGCGGCGCATGCCACGCTCGAGGGGGGTGCCACGACCGTCAATGGCGAGGTGATTCTGAACGGAGCGGGGGCCTATGTGAACCTGCCCATCACCGGGACCCTCGCCAGCCTCCAGGATGCGACCTTCGAGGCGTGGGTGAAGTGGGATTCCGCCTCGGGGCAGACGTGGGCGCGCATCTTCGACTTCAACGATGGCGTTTGGTACAAGTCCCTGGTTCTCACCCCGCGCAATGGTGGCTTCGATTCGGGGCCGGCGGTCAATACGCCACGCTTCAGCATCTTCAGCCCGGCCATCAGTGGAGAGGAGCAGGCCACCAGTGCGATCAAGTTCCCAATGGGCGCGCTCACGCACGTCGCAGTGACCATGGACAGCGTCGCGAGGGTCAACCGCCTGTACATCGACGGCGTGCAGGTGGCTCAGACCACCACCCCTACCGCGCTCACTCCGGCGAGCCTGGGCACGCTCGCGAATGCGTGGTTGGGTCGTTCCGCCTATTCCGCGGATCCATTCTTCAAGGGCTCGATCTCCGAGTTCCGCGTTCACGGCGCTGCGCTGTCGTCGAATGCCCTCACCGCCAGCTACCAGGCCGGCCCAGATACCGTGATGGCGCCTGGCACGGAGCACGTGGTCATCGACGGGCGAACGGATGTGGCGGGCATGGCCGCGGACACCACGAGCGTGTACTGGGTCGAGAAACGAACCGACGGCCAGGTGATGAAGGCGTCGCTCTCCACGGGTAGAGCGCAGGTGCTCGCCTCCGGCCGCGAAAACCCGAGCGCCGTGACCACGGATGCCACGTTTGTCTACTGGGTCGAGAACGGCACGACCATCTTCAAGATGCCCGTCAATGGCGGGAGCATCACCTCCCTGGCCTCGGGGCTATCGGGGATTGGCCAGCTCGTCACGGATGGCGCGGAACTCTTCTGGACCCAGGGAGGCTCCATCCTCCACATGCCGGTCCAGGGCGGCACGCCTGCCATTCTCTATACGACGGCCCTGGCTGGCCCCCTTGCAGTGGATGGTCATCATCTCTACTGGATGGTGCCGGGCGGCACCATCGTGAAGGCAGCCAAGCCCGGCGGCCCTGCTTCATCCTTCTGGAATTCGTCGAACTCCACCACGGGTATCGCCAGCGACGGAACGGACCTCTTCATCGCGGAGAACCTGAGTCCATACGACATCCTCCGGCTCCCGGTAGGAGGGAGCCAGTGGGCGCTAGCGTTTGCCGTCAGGTACGGCAACATCACGAGCCTTGCCGTGGGGCCCAACCGCGTCGCCTGGTTCGACCCCAGCCTCGGTGCGATTCTCGCCAAGGGCAAGTAGGGCACGCGGACTCAGGGCCAGCGAGGGGAGCTCAACCGGCGGCTGTTCCCCTCGCTACCGGTCCTGTCCCACGAGCTGCGTCGCCCGGCGGGCCAGCCGCCGCCAGGGATTGGTGCGGCCCCCATTCTCCAGCGTGATTTCCTTCGAGTGCCGCAGGTCCCTGGCCCAGCACCGCGCCAGCTTGCGGACGAAGGACGCGTCGTGGATGACGAGCGAGCCCTCCTTCAGCTTGTTGAGCGACAGCGAGTCCATGTTGGTGGAGCCCACCACGGCGAGCCAGTCGTCCACGAGCAGCGTCTTCGAGTGCAGCATCGACGGCTGGTACTCCCAGATGCGCACGCCCGCGGCCAGCAGTCGCTCGTACGTCGAGCGCTGGGACGCCCTCATGATGGGCACGTCATGGTTGGGCCCCGGCCCCAGGACGCGAATCTCCACGCCCTGACGGCACTTCTCCTCCAACTGCTCCAGAATCGCGTTGGGCGGTGAGAAGTACGCGTTGGCAATCCAGATGCGCTCACGCGCGGCGCCAATCACGATGCGAATCATTCGCTCCGCGTCGGTGAGGCCCAGCTTGCCCGCGCTGTCGATGAAGCCCGCGGCGCAGGGGCCCGCGGGTTCCGCTTCCGGAAAGGCGCTCGGTGGAATCAACCCGCCACCCGACTCCTGCCAGTGACGGGAGAACGACAACTGCATCCGGCGCACCTCGGGGCCCTCCACGCGGATGTGCGTGTCGCGCCACTCGTCCGGCTTCAGGCCGTCGCCTTCCCACACCTTCCAGATGCCGAAGCCGCCCGTGTAGCCAACGCGCCCGTCGACGATGACGAGCTTCTGGTGACTGCGCCCCAGCAGACGGCCCAGCACCTTGCCCGCCAGGAGCCGGAAGTAGTGGACCTCCACCCCAGCGTCCGTGAGCACCTTCTCCACCTTCTGGTCGAAGTCACGGTCGCCGCGAATCTCCTCGCTGCCCACCGGGTCCACCACCACGCGGCACGCCACGCCCGCCCGGGCGCGCTCCACCAGCGCCTCCACCACACGGTCCGACAGCTCACAGGGCCGCCAGATGTACACCAGGACATGGACGCTGCTCTGGGCGGCGCGGATGTCCGCCAGCATGCGCTCGAAGACCGCGCCGTTCTCCAGCAGCTCCAGCGCGTGTCCGGGAATCAGCCCCACGCCCGTGGACTGGTACAGCGCGAAGGAGAAGGCCTCCGGCCCCGGCGGCAGCGTGAAGGGCCCGTGCATCTCATGTCGCGCACGCTCCGCGCTGCCCGAGAAGCCCAGCGCCCCGGGCTTGGGAATCAGCGCCTCCAGCTCCTGCATTTCATCCATACGGGCAAGCTAGGGACGCCTCCCTCCGCTTGGAATGCCGCGCCTGCCCGCCTGCCTTGGGCCCAACGCGTGCTTCCCGTTGCCGCGCGGCGGCATGCTGGCCACACTGCGCCCGTCCTCGAGCCTCCAGGAGCGCCGACCATGGTGGATGACACCCGACCGACAGCCCACGAGCTGCTGTCCCTGCCCCGACTCGCTCCGCTCGTGCCCATGCTGTACGTGGCCTGGACGGACGGGGAGCTCACGCCGGAGGAGATTCGCGCCATGGGCTCCGCCGCCCGCGCGCAGCCCTGGCTGGACCTGCGCGCCAACACCGTGCTGGCGCGCTGGCTGGACCCGCTGGTGCCACCCAGCCCCGGTGAGCTGGCCCAGGTGCGCGAGCACATCCGCCGCACCGCCGAGCGCCTGTCTCATAGCGAACACAACAACCTCGCCGAGCTGGGCGCGCGGCTCGCTCAGGTGGGCAACGGCGACGAGGGCCTCCCCGCGCCCATGCCGGAGCTGACGCGCGCGCTGGCGCAGTTGGAGGCGTCCCTGGGCGTCTCCGGCAGCGAGGCCGTCCGCTCGCTCGTCCCCGCCGCCTCCCCCAGCCGCGCCCATGAGGGCACGCCCACCTCCTTCGCCCCGGAGGCGCTGCGCGCCGTGCTGGACCGGACGTACCCGGAGACACGCGCCCAGGTGCGGCAGTGGCTGGCGGACCCGGCCTTCCGCTACACGGACACCCGCGACACCGCGAAGTACCAGGACAAGGTGCTCGCCTGGCTCAAGGCCCTGGCCGACCAGGGGCTGGGGCGCATCGCCTTCCCCAAGAACAATGAGACGAGCGCGGACCTGGGCGCCTTCGTGACCGCCTTCGAGACGCTGGCCTATTTCGACCTGAGCCTCGTCATCAAGGCCGGCGTCCACTTCGGCCTCTTCGGCGCCAGCATCCTCTTCCTCGGCACCGAGGAGCACCACCGGAAGTACCTGCCCCAGGTGGCCTCGCTGGAGCTGCCCGGCTGCTTCGCCATGAGCGAGCTGGGCCACGGCTCCAACGTCCGGGACGTGGAGACGGTGGCCCGCTACGACGCGGAGGCTGGCGAGTTCGTGGTGCACACGCCGACGGAGACGGCGCGCAAGGAGTGGATTGGCAACGCCGCGCGGCACGGGCGCATCGCCACCGTGTTCGCGCAGCTCGAGGTCGGCGGCCGGGCGCTGGGCGTCCATGCGCTGCTGGTGCCGCTGCGCGACCCGGCTGGGAGGGTGCTGCCCGGGATTCGCATCGAGGACTGCGGCGAGAAGATGGGCCTCAATGGCGTGGACAACGGCCGCATCTGGTTCGAGCACGTCCGCGTCCCGCGGGAGAACCTGCTGGACCGCTTCGGACAGGTGAACGCGCAGGGTGAATACACCAGCGCCATCACCGGCGACTCCAAGCGCTTCTTCACCATGCTGGGCACGCTGGTGGCGGGCCGGGTGAGCGTGGCCACCGCGGCGCTGAGCGCGGCCAAGAGCGGCCTCACCATCGCCGTGCGCTACGGCGACCTGCGGCGCCAGTTCGGTCCCGCGGGCGACCAGGAGTTCCGTCTGCTGGACCACCAGGCCCACCAGCGGCGCCTGCTCGTGCCCCTGGCCAAGACGTACGCCCTGGACTTCGCGCTCGAACACCTCGTCGAGCGCTACGTGCGGCGCACCGAGGAGGACGCGCGCGAGGTGGAGTCGCTGGCGGCCGGCCTCAAGGCCTACAGCACCTGGCACACCACGTCCGTCCTCCAGGAGGCGCGCGAGGCGTGCGGCGGCCAGGGCTACCTCGAAGCCAACCGGCTGGCGGCGCTCAAGGCGGACACGGACGTGTTCACCACCTTCGAGGGTGACAACACGGTGCTGATGCAGCTGGTCGCCAAGGGCCTGCTCACCGGCTACCGGCAGCGCTTCGAGGACGACCGTGTCTTCGCCGTGCTGAAGCTGCTGGCGGACCGGGCCACCGCCGTGGTGGACCGCAACCCCTTCGCCGCGCGGCGCACCGGCAGCGACCACCTGCGCGACAACGACTACCACCTGCGCGCGCTGCGCTTCCGTGAAGACGAGCTGCTGGCCACCGTGTCGCGGCGCCTGCGCAAGCGGCTGAGCGCGGGCGTGGAGGCCTTCGAGGCCTTCAACCAGGTCCAGGTCCACCTGCTGGAGCTGGCGCACGCCCACGTGGAGCGGCTGGTGCTGGAGCAGTTCCTCAAGGGCGTGGCCGACGTGAAGGACCCCGGGTTGAAGACGGTGCTGGGGCGCCTGTGCGACCTCTACGGCCTGTCCTGCCTGGAGTCCGCCAACGGCTGGTTCCAGGAGCACGGGTGGCTGGAGGGCGCCAAGGTGAAGGCCATCCGCAAGGAGGTGACGCGGCTGTGCGCCGAGCTCCGCCCGGACGCGGTGGCGCTGGTGAACGCGTTTGGAGTACCGGACACCTGCCTCGCCGCGCCCATCGGATTGGGCCACCTGTCGCCATGAGGTGAACGTTTGAGGCCGGCGGCACTGCACGCCTGCCTGCCCCATGCGCAGCATCGTGGGGCCATGACACGACACACGACGATTCTGCTGTGCGCCCTCGGGTGGCTGTCGGGCTGCGCCACGATGTCTCCCGTGGAGCGCGCGGCCGCCCTGGAGGCCCAGAACAAACAGCGGGTGCGGCAGCTCACCGAGGAGCTCTACAACCTGCGCAAGCTGGACCGCATCCCGGAGTTCATCGCCGAGGACTTCGTGGACCGCTCCCAGGGCGCGCCCCTCAACGCGGTGGGGCCCGCCTTCATCCGCCAGCAGGCGGAGGCCAGCTTCCAAACGTTCCCCGAGCTGAAGTTCGACATCCTCCACCTGGTGGCGGACGGCGACCTGGTGCTCGTGCACTGGAAGGCCACCGGACCGGACCCCAAGCAGGTGGACGACACCGGTGAGTCCCGGCCCCTCCTGCTGCGAGGACACTCCCTGTACCGGCTGCGCGACGGCAAGGTGGTGGAGTCCTGGGACATCTCCGACCGCCTGTCCCCGCTGCTCCAGCGCGGCTACAAGGTGGTGCCCCCCACGCTGTAGCGCTCGGCTCAGCCGCCGGGCGCGCGGAACACCGCGCCGTCCTGGCCTTCCACCACCAGGCTGGCGCCGTCCGACGGCGACACCCGGAGCGCCACGCGGGGCAGCCCCTTGCGGTCCCTCAGCACCAGACCGGGAGAGCCATGCTCGTCCGCCCCCAGGATGGCCCGGGGCCGTCCGTCCGCGTCCGACAGCTCCAGCCGCGACGAGCCATCCACCTGAAGGCCCACCGCGAACAGCTCCCCGCCGCCGGGCTTGGACAGCGTCAGGCGCGGCGCCTCGTCGGAGTACACCATCAGCTCCGCCAGGGACTGGCCCTCGGCGGTGGAGAAGCGCAGCCGGGGCGAGCCGTCCTCGCCCACGCCCAGGAGCGCCCGGGGCCGGCCCTCGCCGTCGCGCAGCACCAGGCCCGCGTTGCCCTGGTCATCGGTATCCAGCGTGGCCCGCGCCTGCCCGCGCGCGTCCGTGAGCACCAGCCGGGAGGCCACCAGCGTCCCGGAGGACACGTCTTCGCCCCGGAGCGCCGCCGCGCCCAGCCCCAGTCCCGCCAACGCGAGCGCGGTGAACGTCAGCCCCTGCCACCGCCGGCAACTGCGCTCCAGCCGCGCCATCCGTGCTTCGAGCGAATCCGAATCCATTCGAACGCCTCCTCGCGAAGAGAAGCTAACGGAAGCGGGCCCGGTGCGCGCGCCCGACTGTCCAGCAGTGACGGCCCGCCCACCCCCACCGTGGTCGCCGTGCCGCCGCTGACCTATTTGCGCATCCACCACTACCAGGAAGGCCCCATGACTTCACGACTCCGGCTGCTGCCGCTGCTGGCCCTGCTCTCGCTGACAACCTGCGTGCGCAACCCCGCCACCGGCAAGCGCATGCTGTCGCTCGTCTCTCAACAGGACGAGATTGCCCTGGGCAAGCAGAGCGCGGAGGAGGTGCGCGGGTCCATTGGCCTCATCCAGGAGCCCAAGGTCCAGGAATACGTCGCCCGGGTGGGCCTGCCCATGGCGAAGGCCTCCGAAAGGCCGGAGCTGCCCTGGACGATCCAAGCCGTGGATGACCCGGTGGTGAATGCCTTCGCCCTCCCCGGGGGGCCCGTGTTCGTGACGCGGGGCCTGCTGACCGCGATGAACTCCGAGGCGGAGCTGGCCTCCGTGCTGGGGCACGAAATCGCCCACATCACCGCGAGGCACTCCGTGGAGCAGCTGTCCCAGGCGCAGCTCGCCCAGGCCGGCCTGCTGCTGGGCAGCGTGCTCAGCGAGGACGTGGCCCGCTTCGGGGGCCTGGCCGCCGCCGGCCTCCAGTTGCTGTTCCTCAAGTACGGCCGCGACGACGAGCGCCAGGCGGACGAACTGGGCTTCAAGTACATGCTGAACGGCGGCTACGACGTGCGCCAGGCGGCCAACGTCTTCGCCACCCTGGACCGCGTGGGCAAGGCCGCGGGCGGACAGAGCCTCCCCACGTGGCTGTCCACCCACCCCGACCCGGGCGACCGCGTGAAGACGGCGAAGGAGCGCGCCGCGAAAGCCAACGTGGACTTCAACCGGCTCAAGGATGGTCGGGAGGAGTACCTCGCCATGCTCCAGGGCATGCCCTACGGCGACGACCCGCGGCAGGGCTTCTTCCGGGGCAACGTCTTCATGCACCCGGGACTGCGCTTCCAGCTCACCTTCCCCCAGGGGTGGAAGACGGCGAACCAGCCGCAGCAGGTGGCGGGCGTCAGCCCGCGGGAGGACGCCATCGTCGGGCTGGTGCCCACCGGCAACATCGCGCCGCAAGAGGCGATGCGGCGCTTCCTCGCGCAGGAAGGCATCCAGCCGGTGAGCGCGGCGCCCACGGGCTTCCCGCCGGGCGCCGCGTTCTTCCAGGCGCAGACGGAGCAGGGCGTCATCGCCGGCGTCACGGCCTTCGTGACCCAGGGCGGCACCACGCTCCAACTCCTGGGCTACACCGGCGCGCAGCAACTTCCCGCCTACGAGGACGCCTTCCGCGCCACCTTCTCCAGCTTCAGCGAGCTGACGGACGCCTCCGCGCTGGCCGTCCAGCCCGCGCGGATTGAACTGGCGAAGGTGACGTCACCCATGACGTTGCAGCAGTTCAACGAGCAGCACCCGTCCACCATCTCCGTGGAGGAGCTGTCCATCATCAACGGCGTGCAGCCCGGGGACACGCTTCCCGCGGGCCGCACGGTGAAGCGAGTGACGGGCGGGGTGCGGTCCACGCCCTGAGCCGTGCCCCGGCAGGGGGCGCCCCTCAGTATTCTTCGATGCCGCTGTCGTCGCGCCCGTCGCCTGGACGTGGCTCACTGAATCGAACATTCACACTGGATTCTCCGAAACCCGATTTTCCCCGGAGGACACGCGGCGCATCATGAGCGGTATGAGCCACCACGAACGCGAGCGGTTGGCGACGGCCTACGCGGCAACGCGCTACGTCATCCGACCCCATCCCAGCACAGGGGGTGTCGAGCAAATCCTGCGGGCGGGCGCCTTGCACCCGGCGCTGGACGCAACGCTTGCGGCGCGCGGCCACCGCGAGTGGGCCTTCCTGACGGCGTGGAATCCCGGCTCGCAGCGGCGAAGCGACGAGGAGAACCGCCGCGCGCAGGAGCGGATGGTCGCGCAGCTCGTCGCCGGGGGGTGGGGGGCCGCCCCCGCGCTGGGGGAGGCGGATGACGGCAGCTGGTGCGAGCAGAGCCTCTTCGTCCCCGGGCTTCCCCGCGAGGAGGCCGGACGCTTCGGCCGCGCCTACGGCCAGGTCGCCGTGCTCGTGGGACGCACGGGAGGCCAGGCGGAGCTGCTGTTCTGCGAGGAAGCCCGCGCACCCGCCCCGTGAAGCACGCGGACAGGGTGCCCCCGCGCCGCCCGTGAGGACCGGGGCGCGGGGCGACGCCCACGCTCAGGGAATGGGGCCTCGGGGCTGCCCCGCCGTCGGAACGGAGCCGCCACCCTGGGCGGCGTCACCCGGGTTCTCTGGGATGATTTCCAGCTCGCGGGCCCTGATGACCTTGCGCGCCAGCTCATCGAACTCGATCTCCAGCACGCGGCCGGGTTGGTCCGCGAGACCGAAGCGGATGCGCCAGAAGTTGGGGCGAATCTCCACCGCCTCCCCGGCCTCGGCCAGCACCAATGCGTTGTTGCGGGCGTACTCCTCGCCGGCCTGCACCACGTCCCGAGCGCCCAGCTCCGTCTGCACGGCGGCCGAACTGGGAGGGACAGGGGGGCGGCCGGTGGGGCCCGTCGCGCAGGCCATGGAGGCCAGGATGGCGCCGGGCAAGAGGAACCGGGGGACGATGCGAAATCGGAGCGGCGTCATATGCCCATGGTGAGCACGCCGCGTGCCACCCGCAGGCAGGGAGGCCGGAAACGTCCAGTGCTGGACCTGCGTCCGGCGCGGCGCCCGTGTGGCACCCCGCCGGGGGAGCCCCCGCCCCGGCATGCGTCCGGGGCGGGAAGGGCCCTACTTCGCCGGAGCGGGCGTCGGGGCGATGGCGCGCTGCTTCTCCACCACCTCGTCGATGAGGCCGTACTGCCGCGCGTCCTCGGCGCTCATGAAGTAGTCGCGCTCGGTGTCCTTCTCGATGCGCTCGATGGTGTGCCCCGTGTGCTTCACGATGAGGCCGTTGATGTAGCTGCGCAGGCGGAGGATCTCCTTGGCCTGGATGTCGATGTCCGTGGCCTGGCCCTGCGCGCCGCCCAGCGGCTGGTGAATCATGATGCGGCTGTTGGGCAGCGCGTAGCGCTTGCCCTTCGCCCCCGCCAGCAGCAGCAGCGCGCCCATGGAGGCCGCCTGCCCCACGCAGATGGTGGACACCGGACACTTCACGTACTGCATGGTGTCGTAGATGGCGAGGCCCGCCGTCACGGAGCCACCCGGCGAGTTGATGTAGAGGTTGATGCCCTTGTCCGGGTCCTCCGACTCCAGGAAGAGGAGCTGGGCAACGATGATGTTGGCCACGTCGTCATTGACAGGCGTGCCCAGCATGATGATGCGGTCCTTGAGGAGCCGGCTGTACAGGTCGTACGCCCGCTCGCCGCGGTGCGTGGTCTCGATGACGAAGGGGACGTTCATGACGCCCCTACCCTAATCGCCCTTCCGCCGCAGCGCCCGTCCCTTCTTCCCGGAGCGTACGCTGCCCCACGCTTCGACGCCGGGGCCCCCTGCCCCCCGGGGGACCTACCCCTTGTGGCCCGTCATGTCCTCCGGGCGGACCCACTGGTCGAACTGCTCGGGCGTGACGAGCCCCAGCGCCACGGCCGTCTCCTTGAGCGTCGTGCCGTCCCTGTGGGCCGTCTTGGCGATTTTCGCCGCGTTGTCGTAGCCGATGTGGGGGTTGAGCGCCGTGACGAGCATCAGGCTGCGCTCCAGGTTCTCCTGGATGCGGGGCCGGTTGGGCTCGATGCCCACCGCGCAGTGCAGGCGGAAGCTGCGCATGCCGTCCGCCAGCAACCGGCAGCTCTGGAGCAGGTTGTGGGCGATGAGCGGCTTGAAGACGTTGAGCTGGAAGTTGCCGGACGCCCCGCCCACGGTGACGGCGACGTCGTTGCCCATCACCTGGGCGCACAGCATGGTGAGCGCCTCGCTCTGGGTGGGGTTCACCTTGCCCGGCATGATGGAGCTGCCCGGCTCGTTCTCCGGGATGGTGATTTCCGCCAGCCCCGAGCGCGGCCCCGAGGACAGCCAGCGCACGTCATTGGCCACCTTGAAGAGCACCGCCGCCAGCCCCTTCAGCGCCCCGTGCGCCTGCACCAGCGCGTCGTTGGCGGCCAGCGCCTCGAACTTGTTGGGCGCGGTGACGAAGGGGTGGCCGGTGAGCTGGGCCAGCTCCTGCGCCACCCGCTCGGCATAGCCCCTGGGGGCGTTGAGGCCGGTGCCCACCGCCGTGCCGCCCAGGGCCAGCTCCAACAGGTGCGGCAGGGTGCGCTCCAGGTGGCCCTTCGCGTGGTCCAGCTGCGCCACGAAGCCGCTGACCTCCTGCCCCAACGTCAGGGGCGTGGCGTCCTGCAGGTGGGTGCGGCCCACCTTCACCACGTCATGGAAGGCGCGGGCCTTCTGCGCGAGCACGTCGCGCAGCGCCCCCAGCTCCGGCAGCACGTGCTCGGTGATGGCGGCCACGGCGGCCACGCTCATCGCGGTGGGGAAGACGTCGTTGGAGCTCTGCCCCTTGTTGACGTCGTCGTTAGGGTGGACCTTGCGGCCCTCGCCGCGCTCGCCGCCCAGCAGCTCCGAGGCGCGGTTGGCGAGCACCTCGTTCGTGTTCATGTTCGTCTGCGTCCCGCTGCCCGTCTGCCAGACGCTCAAGGGGAACTCCGCGTCGTGCTGGCCGGCCAGCACCTCGTCCGCGGCCCGGATGATGGCCTCGCCCTTCTCCTTCGCCAGCGAGCCGTTCTCCACGTTCACCCGCGCGGCGGCCTTCTTCACCAGCACCAGGGCGCGGATGAGGGCCAGCGGCATGCGCTCGGTGGAGATGGCGAAGTTCTGGAGGCTGCGCTGCGTCTGCGCGCCCCACAGCCGGTCGGCGGGGACGTCGATGGGGCCGAAGGTGTCTTTCTCGATACGGACGTTCTTCGTGCTCACGCGCGGGGCTCCTCGGAAAGAAGGATGGGCCCCATCGAATAACAGGCCGGAGCCCTCGGGCAGGGCTCCGGCGTGATTTTCTCCGTTGGACGCTGAGCACTACACCCGGCGCTCGACGCGCGGCGTGCGCTCCGAGTTGCCCAGGCCGGACAGCCAACTGTACGTGCGCCGCAGGGGCGCGGTGCCCGTCGCCGACGGCGGCGTGAAGGCCCACAGCAGCAGGTACACCATCAGCGCGGTGCCCCCGGACACCGCCAGCGCCACCACGAAGCCCACGCGAATCAGCGCCGCGTCCACGCCCAGCTCCCGCCCCAGCGCCGCGCACACCCCGGTCAGCAGCCGCCCATCCACGCCCCGGTGCAGGGGCTCCGTGCGCGCGCCGCAGCGCGGGCACCTCCGGACCTCCAGGCTCACTTCCTCGGTGCAGGTGGCGCAGCGTCTCTTGGCGTCCATCACATCTCCCTTCTGGGGCCGCTCCCACTTGGCGTCCGTGGCCCTCATTCCTACCTACGCGCCCTGATGCGCCCCATTGCATACGCCCTGGGGACGACCCTCTGATTTACAGATTTAACACGCCAGTTGTTGACAGAGTTACAGGCGAGCAGGCAAAGATTCACTTCGCACTTCCTTTTTGCCCTCTCAGTACTCATTTTCCGAGCCGTTCCAGCAGATTTACAACGCACCTGGCCAAAGGAGCTCAGATGTCGGACCAAGCCCCCTCTGTGAAACCCCCGGCGTTCGGACCGGGAGTGGTGGTGAAGGGGACCTGGCACCCCGACTACGCCGAGGTCCTCACGCCCGAGGCCCTGGAATTCGTGGCGAAGCTGGCCCGCAACTTCGGCGAGCGCCGGCTGGCCCTGCTGGAGCGCCGCAAGACGGTGCAGGCGGCCTGGAGCAAGGGTGAGCGGCCCCACTTCCTGCCGGAGACGAAGGCCATCCGGGAGGGCGACTGGACGGTGGCTCCCCTGCCCGCCGACCTCCAGGACCGCCGCGTGGAGATCACCGGCCCGGTGGACCGGAAGATGGTCATCAACGCGCTGAACTCCGGGGCGAATGTCTTCATGGCGGACTTCGAGGACGCCAACAGCCCCACCTGGGACAACGTGGTGCGCGGGCAAATCAACCTGCGCGACGCCGTGCGCGGCACCATCTCCTTCACGGCGGAGAACGGGAAGCACTACGCCCTCAACCCGAAGCGCGCCGTGCTCTTCGTGCGCCCCCGCGGCTGGCACCTGCCGGAGCGGCACATCGAAATCGACGGCAAGCCCATCTCCGGCTCGCTGCTCGACTTCGGGCTCTTCTTCTTCCACAACGCCCGGGAGCAGCTGGCGCGCGGCACCGGCCCCTACTTCTACCTGCCGAAGATGCAGAGCCACCTGGAGGCCCGGCTGTGGAACGACGTGTTCCACCTGGCCCAGGCGGAGCTGGGCATCCCGCGCGGCACCATCAAGGCCACCGTCCTCATCGAGACGCTGCCCGCCGCGTTCGAGATGGACGAAATCCTCTACGAGCTGCGCGAGCACTCCGCCGGCCTCAACTGCGGCCGCTGGGACTACATCTTCAGCTTCATCAAGACGCTCCAGTCGGACACCCGCGTGGTGCTGCCCGACCGTGGCCAGGTGACGATGGACAAGGCGTTCCTCAACGCCTACTCGCAGCTGCTCATCCAGACCTGCCACCGCCGCAACGTGCACGCCATGGGCGGCATGGCGGCCTTCATCCCCATCAAGGGGGACGCGGCGGCCAACGACGCCGTCATGGACAAGGTCCGCGCGGACAAGCTGCGCGAGGTGAAGAACGGCCACGACGGGACGTGGGTCGCGCACCCCGGCCTCGTTGAAATCGCGCGCGACATCTTCGACTCGCACATGAAGGGCCCCAACCAGCTCTCCAACAAGCGCGAGGACGTGAAGATTGGCGAGGCGGAGCTGCTCAAGGTGCCGTCCGGCACGCGCACCGAGGAAGGCCTGCGCCACAACATCCGCGTGGGCATCCAGTACACCGCCGCGTGGCTGGGCGGCCTGGGCTGCGTGCCGCTCTACAACCTGATGGAGGACGCGGCCACCGCGGAAATCTCACGCGCCCAGGTGTGGCAGTGGATCCACCACGGCGCCACGCTGGAGGACGGCCGCAAGGTGACGCCTGCCCTCTTCCGCGACGTGCTGGGCGAGGAGATGGCGCGGCTCGACAAGGAGGGCGCCAGGGAGCGCTACGGCGCCGCCCACGTGGAGCGCGCGCGCGTGCTCTTCGAGCAGCTCTCCACCGCCGGCACCTTCGAGGACTTCCTCACCCTGCCGGCCTACGACGCCCTGGAAGCGCAACGCTGAACCCTTCGCACTTTCGCAGCAGCAACCCACCACTTTTACCGTAGCGAGGAGCCCACGATGTACGACGCCACTCCGACGACCGCCGATGCCTCCCCTCACGCCAAGCTCCACGCGCAGCGTTTCGAGGGCATCAAGCGCAACTACACTCCGAAGGACGTGGAGAAGCTCCGCGGCTCCATCACCGTCAGCCACACGCTGGCGGAGCTGGGCGCCAGGAAGCTCTGGGAGCTGCTCCACACCGAGGACTACATCAACGCGCTCGGCTCGCTCACCGGCAACCAGGCGGTGCAGATGGTGCGCGCGGGCCTGAAGGCCATCTACCTGTCCGGCTGGCAGGTGGCGGCGGACGCGAACTCCGCGGGGCAGATGTACCCGGACCAGAGCCTCTACCCGGTGGACAGCGTCCCCACCGTGGTCCGCAAGATCAACAACGCCCTGCGCCGCGCGGACCAGATTGACCACGCGGAGGGCCGCAAGGACCGCTACTGGTTCGCGCCCATCATCGCCGACGCCGAGGCCGGCTTCGGTGGCCCGCTCAACGCCTTCGAGCTGATGAAGGGCATGATTGAAGCGGGCGCCGCGGGCGTTCACTTCGAGGACCAGCTGGCCAGCGAGAAGAAGTGCGGCCACATGGGCGGCAAGGTGCTGGTGCCCACCAGCCACTTCATCCGCACCCTCAACGCGGCCCGGCTCGCGGCGGACGTCATGGGCGTGCCCACGCTGCTGGTGGCCCGCACGGACGCGGACAGCGCCAAGCTGCTGATGAGCGACTCGGACGAGTACGACCACGCCTTCATCGACAAGAAGGCCGGCCGCACCCCGGAGGGTTTCTACCGCCTCAACGGCGGCCTGGACTGCGCCATTGCCCGCGGCCTGGCGTACGCGCCGTACGCGGACCTGGTGTGGTGCGAGACGAGCACCCCGGACCTGGCCCAGGCGAAGAAGTTCGCCGAGAGCATCCGCGCGAAGTACCCGAACAAGCTCCTGGCCTACAACTGCTCGCCGTCCTTCAACTGGAAGAAGAACCTGGACGACGCCACCATCGCCAGGTTCCAGCGCGAGCTGGGCGCCATGGGCTACAAGTTCCAGTTCGTCACCCTGGCTGGCTTCCACGCGCTCAACTTCGGGATGTACGAGCTGGCGCGGAAGTACAAGGACCGCGGCATGGCGGCCTACAGCGAGCTGCAGCAGGCCGAGTTCGCGGCGGAGAAGGACGGCTACACCGCCACGCGTCACCAGCGCGAGGTGGGCACCGGCTACTTCGACCAGGTGGCCGAGGTCATCTCCGGCGGTAACGCCAGCACGCTCGCCCTGACGGAGTCCACCGAGGCCCACCAGTTCTAGGCGACGGCGCCTCTTGAAGTCTTCTGAAGGCCGCGGCGGACGGGGAGCACGCCCGTAAGTCCGCGGCCTTCGGGCGTTTTCGGCCTTTCGCGCAACTTCGCCGGCGGCCGGGCGATAATGGGGTTTCGAGAGGTCCGACACGTGCGTGGTGCGCGTCCCGGGCCGAGACGGAGGCGCCATGACCCGCATCAACTCCTTCACCGGTCCCATGATTCAGCCCGCCACCACGCAGGCGCAGACCCGCGCCGCCAGCACGAGCTTTGGCGCGCTGGTGAACCCGATGGCCCCGGCCAACCGGCCTGGGGATCCGCTCATGGTGTCGGGTGGCGCGGTGGTCGCCTCGGCGCTCGCCTCGGTGGGCAGCTCGCCGAACAACGGCATCCTGAACTCCTACCTGTCCGCCGTGGGCCGCGGGCCCATCTCCGAGGACGGCTCGCGGGGCACGGTGTCCCAGGCCCCGGCCGGCTCGGAGCAGGCGCAGCAGGAGCAGGTCCTGATGGAGCTGGCGGAGATGTCCGCCGCGACGCTGTCGAACTCCATCCTGCACATGGGCAACAAGATGAAGGTGGACCTCGACCGGGAGTAAGGGTCACCCCTTCTTCTTGTCGCTCTCCGCGTTGTAGGCGTCGCGCTGGCCGCGTTGCAGCTCGGGGCCCTTGCGCCACGGTACGTCGACGTCGGTGCGCTGACCGCCGTTGTGCTCGGAGACGTCGTTGAGGAACTCGGCGCGTCCTTCGGCGGGGACGCGCTCGCCGTCTTCCTCGGGGTCCTTCTGCTTCTTCGGATCCAGCGGGATGCCCGCGCCGCGCTTGAGGTAGTCCTTGGGGTCCATGTCTCCAGAATGGAGACGCCCACCGTCCGCGAGCAGGGGGCGGACAGGCGGGCGGGCCCGCGCTGGCTCAGTTGAGGTACTTGGGCCGGGGCGGCTCGGCGGGCTGCTGCTTCATCATCTCCAGCCCCTGCCGGGTGAGGACGAAGCGGACGACGCCGGAGCCCCGCTCGGTCTCGATTTCCGCTTCGAAGGCCGGCCCGGCGATGCCGCCGAAGGACACGTCCTTGCGGAGGTTCACCACCCGGCCGCTCACCATGTCCCCGGCCACTTCCTTGGCGCCCTCACCGCGCTGGTGGAGCTCATAGGCCACCTGGTGCAGCGTCATCGCCAGCGAGGGCGACAGCGGCTGGTTGCTGAAGAGGACGGAGATGAGGAGCCAGTAGGGAGGTGCCTGGTCGGTGGACATCGCGCCCCCATCCTAAGCGCCTGGCGGAGCGGAGGCCCGTGGAAGTGAAGGCCCGGGCGCTAACGGGTGGGGAGCTCGCGGAAGGTGATGCCCTCCAGGCCCAGGCGCTGCACCGCATCCTTGAAGCGCTCGGTGCCCACCATCACGGTCGCGAAGTTGCCCACACGGAAGACATCGCGGTCCGTGGGCAGCGAGGCCGCGTCGAGGATGGGCTCGTCTGGCAGCGTGAGTTTGAACCGGCCACAGGTGTCGCACGGTAGAGGCAGATCCGGCGGATAGCAGTCCGGGTGCAGTTGTCCTCGTGGCTCGAGCTGAAGCTCCAAGAGTTCCGGCGGGTCCTTCTGCCGAAAGCGCAGCTCCGTCTTGCAGCCAACGAGGCCGCGCACACCTTCCACCTGGAGCCGTTCCAGCGCTTCCCGGCGAACCACCAGCAGCATGCTCCCCTGCGTTTCGAAGTCGGCGAATCGTCCCGAGGCAGTTCCAACCAGCGGGCCAAACAATGTCCCTGGAGGCAGCAGCGCGCCTGGCGGAGCCAGGGGGCGGACCAACTCACGCAGCCTCGCGAACTCCTCGAAAGGTTCGGGCCGGGCCTTCAGGAGTTCGCTCTGCGCAGGCAGGTTCGACAAATCGACAGCGGGGTACTGGTGGCCCGAGGAGGCCCAGGTCACCCCACAGCCAGGGCACCCCGCCAACCCAGGCAGTCCCCACCTGTGCGCGGCGTTGAAGCTCCCGTTGATTCGGGGCCACATCGCGCTGTCCTGGGAGAGTTCAAACACACGAAGGGTCATGTTCCGGGCCTGGAATAGTACGGGCGAATCGGCCCACCAAGCAGCTCGAAGCGGTAGATCAACTCTCCGGCGTGTTTGAAAATCTCTTCAGGACTCGCCCCACTGTTCCGCCGCATGTACGCACGCCAGGCTTCGTTCCAGGCACCACCGGCTCCCGCACCACCGTGAATGCGTCGATGGAGCTCTCGCGGTATCGGCATCGTGTAGTCGTGAATCTTGATGCCCCGCTGCGTGAACCATTGGGCGAGTTCTGGTGCCTGGGGAAAGACGTGGTGCTTCTCCCAGCGTCCGGGCGGCAGCCGATGTGACGGCGGGATGACTCGTCCAGGCGCGCCACCCCAGCTGGGGAACACCATGACAGCGCCCCGAGGCAACTGCTGCCCGAGGCCCCAGTTTCGCCGGGGACCTCGGCCAGGCGCCGCGGCAGCCACGGGTGGACGGGCGGGCGGAAAGCGCGCCAGCTCCACCTCCCCAGGCAGGTCCGCGCAACGGTAGAAGCCACACGCGTCGCCCAGACACAGCAAGGACACACACTGGTCCTCGTGCGGAGTCCAGCACTCCAGTTCCGCGTCATCCCAGGCCTGCTGCATGGGCGGCTTGACCGAGGTGGAACACCCCAGCCAAAGCACAGCAAGCACTGGGAGCATTCGGAGCAGACAGGTTCGCATTCCGCGAATCCTAGACGTCAGGTCTGTCTTGCCCGCTCCGCGCTGCCCCTACCCCGCACGCGGGCGGCGGCGTGAGGCAATGCCCTCGGCGAGCGCGACCTGCTGCTTCCAGTGCCCATACAAGCGCCCCTGCGAGGCCAGCCGGTCCAGCTTGCGCTGTGTCGCCTCATCCACCGACCCGGGCGGCGCATCACGGAAGGGCGTCCCCGGCAGCGGCATGAATGTATGCCCATGCACGCGCGCGCCCAGGCCCGCCAACTTCTCCATCAGCGCCACCGTGGCCTCCACGTCCGCGGGCTCCTCGCCGGGCAGCCCGAGGATGAAGTCCACGTTGGGCACGAAGCCACACTCCACCGCGATGCGGGTGGCGCGCACCACCGTCTCCACGTCGTGCCCCCGGCGGGTGCTCTGAAGGATGCGCTCGGAGCCGGACTGGCCGCCGATGATGAGGTTGTCGTTGTGGACGTAGCGCTTGAGCAGCGCCAGCGCCTCGGGCGTGACGTGCTCGGGGCGGACCTCCGACGGGAAGGTGCCGTAGTAGACGCGCCCATCGGGCGCCATGGCCTCCTTCACCGCGGCGAGCAGTGCCTCCACCGCGTCCAGGTTCACCGACTCGTCCGCGGTTCCGTAGGACATGGAGGTGGGCGTGATGAAGCGGATGTCTCTCCGCCCCGAGCGCCGCAGCTCCCGCGCCCAGTGCGCCACGTTGGCCACGGAGCGGTGGCGGAAGCGCGCCTTGCTCATGAACGGCGTCTGGCAGAAGCGACACGCGTAGATGCAGCCGCGCGTAATCTCGATGGCGCCGTACTGCCCGTTGCGCGCCGCGAAGGGCGGGAAGTCGTCCAGTTGCACGCCCTCCCCTCGGCCGTGCTGCACCAGCTTTCCGTCCTCCAGGTACGCGACGCCGTGCGTGTCACGCGGCTCCTCGCCCCGCAGCACCCGGCCGAGCAAGGCGCGCAGGGAGTACTCACCCTCACCTACCGCGACGAGGTCGAAGCCCGCCTGGAGCGTCTGCAGCGTCTCCGCCGTAGCGTGTACGCCGCCGGCGATACACAGCACCTGCCGCCCCTCCAGCCGCTCACGCACCCATGCCAGCTCCTCCGCCGCCGGGGCGAAGCTGGCCGAGTAGAAAGACCACGCCGCCACCACCGTGTCTCCGGCGTCCGCGCGCTCGCGAATCGTGTCCAGCAGCGTCTCGCGGCTGCGCGGGAAGTGGAGCGTCACATCCGCCAGGGCCGGGTCCGACTCCACCGCGCCCGCCAGCACGGTGAAGGCGTACTTGCCCGGGTACTGGTAGCTCAGGACGAGCGAAACGCGGCGAGGTGGCTGCATGCAGGACGGGCTTTATGCCACAGGCCCGCCCGCGCAAGCACACGGGCGGGCAAGCGGGCGGGCACACCGCCCGGCCCCGGGTGCCGTCAGGACGGAGGTACCAGCGACAGGGCCAGCTCATTGAAGGCGGAGAACTCCATGACGTCCTCGGGCACCCGTCCGTCCGGCACCGCCATGCGCACCACGACCAGGCCCTGCTCCGGCGCCACCAACAGGAGCTGACCGTAGGAGCCTCGCGCGGAGTAGGCCTTCGGCGCCCCCTCCACCTGCGTACGCAGGGGCACGCGAGCGCTCTTCTCCATGAGCGCCATCACGCCCTTCATCCCTCCCAGCCGCTCGGAGAGGCGCCGCATGAAGTCACCCGATGGAATCGGCTGCCCCACCATGTCCCGCAGGCGCGCCAGCGTCGCCTCCGGCATCCCGTTGCGGCGCGCCTCGTCCACCATGTCCTGGCCGAGCACCCGGAAGGACTTCTCATACACGAGCCACCACAGCAGCCCCGCCGCCGGATTGTGGGGCTGAGACGACGCGGCGGTGCACTCACGAATCCACGCTTCGCTCAGGATGCGCTGCCCCTGCCAGACGCCCCGCTGGAGCATCAACTGGCCCACCTTGGCGAAGTCCACGGGGTGCAGGCGCAGGCCGGACATGCCCAGCGGGTTGCCAGACGGGTCCTTCTGCCAGAACACATCACGGATGCCGAGCGGCTCGAAGAGGCGGCGCATCAGGTACGCGTCCAGCTTCTCGCCCGAGGCGCGCTCCACCACGCCCGCCAGCAGGTTGGTGGCCTTGTTGTTGTAGAAGAACCGGCTGCCCGGAGCGTCCACCACGTGGCTTTCCAGCGCGTAGCGGACAAAGTCCGGCGACTGGTAGATGTCCATCGCGCTGGCGTTCGCTGCCAGCCCCGAGGTGTGGCTGAGCAGGTGCCGCAAGGTGACCTTCCCCTTGAGGCCGTCCTTCCACTCCGGGAAGAAGGTGGAGACAGGCGCGTCGACGGAGGGAATGCGGCCGTCGTCGATGAGCAGACCGATGGCCAGCGCCACCACGCCCTTGGTGGCGGACATGGACTCGATGCGCTGCGTCTCGCCGCCGAAGTACCACTCCCCCACCAACTTGCCGTGGCGGAGCACCACCAGGGCCGACGAGCCCGATTCTTCGGCCGCCTTCACGAAGGCCGCGAGCGCCGGCTCCGACAGCCCCGCCTCGGCGGGCGTCGCCTGCTCCAGCCCTGCCCCAACGTTGCCCTCGGCGCGCGCCTTCAACGCGTTCTCTCGCGCCCGCGCCACCAGCGCGTCGTAGCCCGGCATCCGCCGCAACGGCTCCAGGGACTTGTCGTGCAGCAGGTCGCCCGGCGAGCCCATCCCCCGCTCGACGGCGCGCTCCAGCCACTGGAAGGCCGCGGCGTCGTCGCCCGTCCCCAGCGAGGCGTAGGCGGCGAACCATGCCACTTCGTCCGTCTGGCGGCCCCCCTCCCACAGCCGCTGCATCTCCGAGAGCGCGGCGTCGAAACGCCCGGCCTCCATCGCCCTGCCAGCCCGCTGCAACGCCTCGCGGAGCTGGGACTCGGGGTCTGCTGGCGCCGACTGCACGGCAGGGGCTGGAGACGAAGCGGGCGCGGCCACGGGTTGCGTGTGGGCACAGGCCAGCAAGGTACAGAGCGGGAGGTAGAGACTGTGTCGCATGGGCGTTCCCCGGGGGAGGACCTGCTCGAACTACGCACCGGAAGCGCCGATATTGCATGGTCCGCGCGCCACGACGAAGCGACATCAACCCCCTGCGAGGGCACTGGTGCCAGGCCGGAGAGGGACGAGGCATGCGCCCCCACTCGAGCGCCCGCGCCATCAGATGGCGCGGGGCCGCCGCTGGCCGCCCGGGTTCCATCGAGGCCCGGACGGCAGCGGTGGCTTTCCGCGCGGCGTCGTGCAAGTCCAGCGTCATCAACAGCAACCGGCTTGCGGGGGGCGCGCGTGCGCTGAAGGGATTATCAGCTCGACGAACCGATCTTGAGGAAGGGGTCGAAGTAGAAGTACTGGACGTTCGCCCCGTCCTTCGTCAGCGCGAACACCACTCCGTACTCGAGCAAACCGCTCACGAGCTTGCTGGCATTGAACGTGACGTACGGAACGAAGGTGGGCGTCCAGCTCGCCCGGAGCTCCTGGTCGATGAGCGGCTCGTTGGGCCAGTTGCTCCAGGAGGGAGGCGTCTGGGTCCACTTCGGGCTATCGCCGACGTAACCGATGAAGTCCGGAATCGGGCCCAGATCCAGATCGAAGTTGGGGATGTCGATGGGCCGCTTCGTGGCGTCATTCATGAGCGCGTCCGAGACCGGCGCGTTGTTGAACGCATGCACGATGATGCCATTGGGCGCGAGCCCCACGGTCGAGCCGTAGTTCGCCTCTTGGATGTAGATGCGGACGCTCTCCCCACTCGGGACGGGCACCGCATAGTCGGGGTCACTTTGGTTCGGATGGGTCTTGTCGTTCAGGAGGAACGGCGGATGGGTAACCGCGACCGCGGTACTGACGGAGGAGCCCCCCTTGGGAAGCTTGGTGGAATCAATCAGGAAGCTGATCTTTACCATGTCAAACCAATCCCTTCGTATGGCTGTCGTGTGTCGTTGATGAACCCTCACATCGGGTTCACGGCAAGAGGTTCATCCTGCCTGACGCCCACCAAAGCAACGCACATGCCATCGATTACCCAGCCCTCGCTTCCTCTGAAGCTCGCATCGAGCCTGGAATTGCACCCTGCGACTGACGCGTCAGCGCCAACCACCGGCACGCCATGCCCTTCATGCAATTCATTGCTCCCGAACGCTTGAGCCCACCCCAATCCAAGACACAACCCGCCTCCATTCCAGCCGCAGCACATGGAATCGTGTGGATACCTGGACCCGCCGCATCAGGTCGCCACCTCCCACAGCCAGGCCAGGGAGCGCCACGGAACGGGCCGTGACGGGCGAGTCCGCACCCGAGGGGCCCCTTTCAGACCTGTCAGGTCATTGGCCTTGCTGCTCACGAGCAGAGGAGCGGCACGGAGCGCTGCTGACACGTCAGGCGCACTCCGAGTCCGTCAGAAATGACGTTGGATTTCACGCCTGGAGTAGCGCTCCACCGGCCGCCCCGGCATCGACACGGCGAGGCATGAGACGTATCACGTCGGGTCCATGGCTCGACCGAGAGCGCCGCGCCACTTCAGGGCCGGACGAACCTTCCCGGACGAGCCGACCTCGCCCGTGGGTGCGAGCGCTCCGGACACGAGGAGCGCGCCGCGTCCCTCACTTTTCCCCACGATGGCGCGTGAGCCCGGGGCCCGCGCGCCCCGAGAGGCTCAGCTCCTGCGGCGACGGCGGTAACCCGCCAGCCCCATCAGCCCCAGCAGCGCGAAGGCCGCCACGGGGCCACCGGTGCTGCTGCACCCCGACTGTGCAGCGACGCCCTCATCCGAGGAGATGCCTCCGGGCGGGGGCACGTTCGGCCCAGGCTCCGTGCCCGCGTCCCAGGCAGGCGTCCCCGCGTCCGCCTCCGGCCGCGGCCCTGGCTCCTCTGCCCCACCCGCGTCGACAGGGTCCGGGTCCACGCTGCCCGCATCCTCGGGTGAGCCCGCGTCCATGGGCGAGCCCGCATCCACCGGCGAGCCGGCGTCCATCGGCGTCCCCGCATCCATGGGCTCCGGCTCCAGCACGTCCGACAGCGCCGTCGCCTGGATGAAACCATCATGGTAGACGACGCCCACCGGCTTCACGGTGTCGCTCCGGTAGAGGCCGAGCTTCAGGTAGTTCCGCTGCCCCGAGTACATCGTCATCGCGCCGCGCTTGGGCAGCACCAGCTCCTTGTTGTGCCACAGCTCGACGAAGCCCACCTTCGGGTCGGATGACCACTTCGCGTGCAGGATGAACTCGTGCCACACGCCTCGGGTGAGCTTCGTGCGCCACGGAATCTCATTGGTGCCAGGGAGCGACAGCCGGATTTCCTCCCCCTTCACGTAGAACTCCACCGGCGGCGAACCACAGCAGCCGTCGTGGTGCCACTGGGTGAAGAGCTGCCAGGTGTCCACGCTGGGGAAGTCGTTCGCGAACATCACCTTCCAGCGGTAGTAGTACTCCGAGCCCACCGGCTCGTTGCTGATGTAGACCAGCTCGTTGCGATTCCCGCTGGCGTTGATGGGGTCGTCGCCCTGGTGCACCGTCGCCTTCAGCGCGTATTTGCCCTCGGCCACGGGGGACGTCACCACCTGCAGCCGGTCCGCGTTCACCATCTGCGCGCGGGAGTACTGCGAGCGGTCTCCCGTCTCGAAGTCCCCCCGCCACACGACGCCAGCCATGGCGAGCCCGGGGACGCACCACATCACAAGCCATCCGGGGACAAAGGCTCTCAAAATACATCCTCGCAAAGGTTTGGAATGCAACAACCAGCACACCGTATCGCAAACCATTCCTTGCTTCATTCCCCCGCGAAATCCTTCCCGCTGGGCCGGCAAGTGGGCAGGCGGGCATGCAAGGCCTTGGATGTTTCACGCCATGTTTCACGTCGAGCGCAGGGCGGCTGACACACTCCGGGCGTCCTGGCAAGCCGGCAGCAACACGTCGCGTCATCAACACGCCGGCCAACCTTCAGGCTGACTGGCGGCAGGTGTGGGGTATAGTCCGCACTTTCCGGCGCTCCGTTCCGGGGGCGCCCCGAGTGTCCCCATGCTTGTCCTGCGTGACGTCCAGAAGACCGACCTGCCCGGGCTGAAAAGGCTCGCGGCCGTGCTGAACACGGTGAACCTGCCGAACAACGAGGAAACGCTGTCGGCCATCGTGGACACGTCGGTGAAGAGCTTCGCGGGCAAGGTGAAGAACCCCTTCGAGCGCGAGTACCTCTTCGTGCTGGAGGACGTGCGAAACAGCCTCATCATCGGCACGTCGATGATCATCGCGCAGCACGGCACCTATGAGGCTCCGCACATCTATTACGAGGTGAGCGAGCGCGAGCACTACTCCGCGTCCCTCTCCCGTCACCTTCGCCACAAGGTCCTCTCCATCGCCTACAACTACGAGGGCCCCACCGAGGTGGGCGGCCTCGTCGTGGACCCGCCCTACCGCGCCACGCCGGACAAGCCCGGCAAGCAGCTGTCCTACGGGCGCTTCCTCTTCATCGCCATGCACCGGCGGCTCTTCCGCCCCCGCGTGCTGGCGGAGCTGCTGCCGCCGCTGCTGCCGGACGGCCGCAGCCTCTTGTGGGAGGCCTGCGGCAAGAAGTTCACCGGCCTCACCTACCAGGAGGCGGACCGCCTCAGCCGGCAGAACAAGGAGTTCATCAAGGAGCTCTTCCCCGCCTCGGACATCTACGCGTCGCTCTTCCCCGCGCGCGTGCAGAAGGTGCTGGGCGAGGTGGGCCCGCAGACGCGCGGCGTGCAACGCATGCTGGAGCGCATCGGCTTCAAGTACATGGAGCGCATCGACCCGTTCGACGGCGGTCCCCACTTCGAGGCCAACACCGCCGACATCTCCCTGGTGCGCAAGTTCCGCACGCTCAAGGTGGGGGAGGGGGACTTCGACCTGGAGGGGGATGACGTCCTCGTCGCGGCGGAGAGTGACTCCGGCCGCAACCGCTTCCGCGCCGTGCGCTGCCAGGCCCGGCTGGAGAACACCCAGGCCTTCCTGCCCGCGCGAGCCAAGGAGGTCCTGGACATCCAGGCCGGCGCGAAGGTGTCCATCATCCCCTTCGAATAGCCCGCTGCCTCACGGCCGGCGCACCACCCGGTGCGCCCCGCGCAGCAGCGACAGCCAGCGGGCCCCCGCCTCCAGCGCGGGGCCCTGCGCCTCCGCCAGGGCGATGGGCAGGTGCGTATGCGGTGACACCTCGTCCAGGGACGTCGGGTCCAAATCCAACGTCCCGCCCTTCGCCAGCGCCACGCGCACCCAGGCGTGGGGGCGCGCTGGCCCGCCGTCCACCACCAGCAGCCCGTGCACCAGCGCCACCTTCACGCCTCGCGCACGGGCCCCCGCCGCGAAGCGCAGCGCGTGCGCCAGACACCCGCCCGCCTCGCCCTCGCCGTCCTCGCTCCAGTCCGCGCCGCCGGGCGTCTTCTCCGGGAAGGCCGCGTGGACCTCGGCCGCCAGCGCCCGCGCCGCCGCCGCCCTCCACGGCGTCAGCCCCGCGAGCCGCGCGGGAACGGCGAGCGGCGGCTCCAGCGACAGCGCGCCCCGGGCCCCCTCCACGGGCAGTCCGTCCGCGAAGAGCTCGGGAGGCGCGCGCAGCCGCTCCCCAGGCGCGGCCTCGGTGAAGCGCGAGTCGCCCACCTCCAGCGCCTCCATCCGGCCGTCCGCCCCATAGCGGGCCTGGAAGGCCGTCCCCAACAACGTTCCCTCCACGCGCCGGTCCTCCACCCGGGTGACGCAGTGCGGGCCCTCGCGGCCCGTCAGCTCCTCCCGCCCCACGACACACCCCTCGGCGGGCACGCCCTTCCAGAGCCACAGCGCCTGCGGCACCGCCGGCGAGCCACGCACCCGCCCCTGGGCATCCACCGCCAGGGCCTGCTCCCGGCGGCGCGCTCCCGCCTTTCCGGCGCGGGTGTGCAGGTGCTGGCTGACGTAGGTAAACCGGCCCGGCTCCAGCGTCAGCGTCACCGTGCCCACCGGAACGCCGCGCCAGGCGAAGACGTAACGCGTGGAATCCGCCTGGGGCGCGGGTGGCGCGCCAGCGCCAACAGGATTCTCTGGCTTTACCGGGAGCGTCAGCAGCAGCAGGGCAAGCAGGGTGGCCACGGCCCCAGTGTGGGGCGTTTTGAGGACCGGCGCGAGAAGGCGGAGTAGCGTTCCACTCCTTCATGGGCGCCAAACGGTACCTGTTCACGTTCGGCCTGGCGGCAGGGCTGGTCTCCGCGCTCCTCCTGGGGGGGATGCTGCGAGCCGTGTCCGGAGGCCCGCTTCCGAATGCCACCTGGGCGGTGGTGTTGCTCGCCACGCCCGCGCTCTATCTCGCGGGGGGCTACCTCGCGTGGTTCCGCTGGGCGGCGCAGCGGCGGCGGGTGCGCCGGCAGGTGATGGCGCGGCTGGCGGAGGGCGACCTCACCACCACGGTGGGGCCGCGCTATGAAGGCCACGAGGACGTGCGCCGCCTCATCCTGTCCCTGCGGCGCGCCCTGGCGCAGGTGCAGCGGGTGACGGCCAACCTGCACCGCACCAGCACGGACGTGAGCGGGCAGGCCCGGATGCTGCTGGAGGCCGCGCGGCGGCAGGGCGGCGCGGTGGAGCGCACGCTGGAGGCCGTCAGCGGCATGGGCGGCAGCCTCCAGGTGGCGGGCAAGCGGGTGCACCAACTGGAGGTCTTCGCCGTCGACACCACCGGCGCGCTGCTGGAGATGACGGAGCGGCTGGAGCAGGTGGTGGACTCGCTGGCCCAGGTCAACACCTTCGCCCACAACACCACGTCGCTGATGCAGGCCATGGCCGAACGGATGGCCAACATCGCCGCGTCTGGTGACGAGCTGGGCCGCTTCGCCAGCGAGGCCGAGGACTTCGTCGCCGCCGTGGAAGGCGGCATCGACTCCGTGCGCCGCCGCGCCAACGAGACGAACCAGTTGGCCATCGCCGTGACGGCCACCGCCGAGCGCGGCGAGGTGCTGGTGGGCGACAGCGTCAAGGGCATGTACCGGGTGGAGGAGACGGTCCGAAAGGCCGCCGAGCTGATGGAGATGCTGGGCACGCGCTCGACGGAAATCGGCCGCATCGTCGACGTCATCCAGGAGATTGCGGACCAGACCAACCTGCTGGCCCTCAATGCCGCCATCATCGCCGCCCAGGCGGGCGTGCAGGGGCGGCCCTTCGGCGTGGTGGCCAACGAGATTCGCAACCTGGCCGAGCGCACCACGCGCTCCACCCGCGAAATCGGCGCCATGGTGGCGGGCGTGCGCGACGCCGTGCAGACGGCGGTGGCGCTGGTGCAGGAGGGCCGCGAGCGAGCCACCGCCGGCGTGGCCCTGGGCGACCGTGCCGCCGAGGCCCTGGTGGAGATTCGCACCATCACCCAGCGCACCTTCACCGCCGTGGAAGCCACGGTGGCGGAGACGCAACGGCTGGAGGCGCAGGGGGCCACGGTCGTGGAGGCCAGCCGCCGCGTGGCCCTGCGGGTGGAGAACGTCACGCGCATGGCCATCGAACAGTCCGGCCACGCGCGCGAGCTGCTGCGCCAGACGCAGGAGATGGCCCGCGTGGGCCAGGGCGCCTCGCAGAAGGCGGAGGCCCAGGCGCGCACCGGACGCGACCTCTCCGAGTCGGTGGTGCGGCTGAGCGCCGCCCTGGAGGAGCTGCGCACCGCCAACGTGGTGCTCACCAAGGCAGACGCCTCCATCCGCGAGGAAGTCGCCCAGGTGCGCGAGGACGCACGCCGGGTCATCCGCATCGGCGACGGGCTGACGCGAACGGTGGACCAACTGGGCCACGAAGCCGAGGGCCTGGAAGCGGAAGTGTACCACTTCAAGCTCCCCACGCCGCACTCCGGCGGGACGCTGCGCGTGGGCATGCACCAGGCCGCGTCGCTGCGGAACCGCCAGGCGGTGGACCCGCTCTTCAGCGTGGAGAACCAGGTCTCCGAGCTCACCGCGTGCGTGTTCTCCACGCTGGTGCGCAGAGAGGACGGCGGGCTGGAGCCCGACCTGGCCGAGCGCTGGGACGCAGACCCCTCCGCGCGCCGCTACCGCTTCTATCTGCGCCGTGGCGTCACCTTCCACGACGGCGCGCTGCTGACGGCGAACGACGTGAAGCGCCACCTGGAGCGGCTGCTGGACCCGGCGCTCCGCTCGCCCGACCGGAGCCTCTTGGAAGACGTGGAGGGCGCGCCGGAGTACGCCGCTGGCATGGCGCGCGACGTGTCCGGCCTGGAGGTGCTGGACGACCACACGCTGGAGGTTCGCCTCCGCGAGCCCAAGGCGTTCTTCCTCCAATTGATGGCGCTCACCGCCACCGCGGTGGCCCGGACGGACGCCAACGGGCGGCTGGTGGGCACCGGGCCGTTCCGGCTCCTCGCCCTGGAACCCGAGCACGTGGTGCTGGAGCGGAACCCCTCTTACTGGCGCTCGGGCGTACCGATGGTGGACCGGCTGGAGTTCCTGCTCGCCGGCTCTCGCAAGGAAGCGGTGACGCTGCTGCGCCAGGGGGCGGTGGACCTCGTGTCATTCCTCGACACGGAGCATGTGGAGCTGCCCGGCCTGGAGGCCTTCCAGCTCGCCGCGAGCACCACGCCCTCCACGGCCTTCGTGGTGCTCAACCACCGGGAGGCGCCCTTCGACGACGTGAGAGTCCGGCGCGCACTCCGCGCGGGCATGGACATCCCGGCCATGGTGAGCCAGTTCCACCCCGGCGCGCGCGTGGCTCGCTCGCTGACCCCGCCCGAGCTGCTGGATGACGCGGACATGGGACCGGCGCCCGTCCCGGACGTGGCCCTCGCCGAGCGGTTGCTGCGAGAGGCAGGCCTGCGCAGGCTGCGGCTGACGCTCCACCGTCCCACCGGCAATGACCACTCCGCGGAGGACGCGGTGCTCTTCCGCCCGCTGCTCCAGGCCGGGCTGCTGGAGCTGCGCTATGTGGAGATGTCGCTCGAGGAATACACGACCCAGGTGACCGAGGGCCGCCTCCCCGCCTTCCGCAACCGCTGGCTGGCCGACTACCCGGACCCGGACACCTTCCTGCACTTCCTCCTCCACTCCAACGCCCAGACGGTGTTCCCCATGGGCTACCGGAACCCGGAGCTGGACCGCCTCACCGCCGAGGCCCGCGTCTCCATCGACCCGGAGCTGCGCCGTCAGCTCTATCTGCGCGCGGAGCAGCTCTTCCAGGAGGACTGCCCCCTCATCCCGCTGTACCACGACCGCGCCCACGCGGCCGCGACCCCCGCGGTCCAAAGCCTGCGGCTGCACCAGACGCCGCCCCAGGTGCGCTTCGACGACCTCTGGGTCGACCCGAACGCCTCCACCTGAGACAGCCCAAGGCACGGGTGGCGCGCGACGCCGGCATCACGGAGATTCGATTCTCATCCGCGAGGGTCCGCCATGGCGCTGCGGCCAGCCGCGGTCTTCCGTCGTGAAGTCCCGCCCCAGGCCGTACGACTCCAGCCGCCACACGCCATCGCGGCTCAAGACGACATACAGGTGCTGCCCCAGGAACGCGGCCCCCGCCACCCGCGGGCGGCTGGGAAGCGGGCAACTGCCGACTCGGGCCCCTCGAGCAAAGAACTGTATCCAGGCCTGCGGGCCCTCCGGCAGTTCGGCGTCCGCGAGCACCGCCACCGCGCCCCCTTGAAGCAGCGCGGCTTCGTACACCGTGCCCGGTGCCACCTCATCCGGAAGCGCATCCACCTCCCACACCACGTGTCCGGACTCCGGGTCCACGGCGCGAAGCACGACACGCTCCTCCCGCGCCGTGCAGGGAACGCCGTCCGTGCGCGCACATGCCCGTGCGAAGAGCTGGCCCGGCTGGCCAGCCGGGGACAGGAGCGCCGGCTCCGCGATGGGCACCCGCACGCCGGCGCCACCGTCCCCTTCGGAGAGCAGGACGGGCACGCCGCCATCCTCCGGCACAAAGGCTCGCGCTCCCACCAGCAGCCGCCCACCCGCGATGGCCAGTGACGCACCTCCCTCCGGGACACCGCCATCCAGCAGCGCGCTCAACTTCAACGCCGCCCCCCCACCGCCCTCCGCCACTCCTGGCGACACCTCCACCCGCGCCAGCCGTCCATCCACCGTGTAGAGATAGGTTGTCCCCAGCACGTCCAGCCCCAGCCGCGCCTCCCCTCGCCAGGCTTCGACCTGTGACGCACCCAGCAACACGCCAGCGTCCTCGCGTCCCGACAGCCAGACGAGCCTCGCGGATTCGGGCGAGGTGCCGCCATCATCCACGCCGCCGGCATCCGGCACGGCCCGCCACGCGACGTACGCGAGGACGTCCTCCTCGTGCGTGAGGGCGATGTGGCTCGCGACGGAGCCCCCCAACGGCAGGCCCTCGCCCGCCCCTAGCGACGCCCACGACGCCTGCCACAGGCGCGCACCGGAGCCGCGCGGCGCATAGGCCTCGAGCCCCTCTGGCGCCTGGACCACCACGCCCGCATCCGACGCGGCCAGCAGCGTCCGCGCGCCCCCATCCGGGTACGAAGACGCGTACCGCAGCAGCCCAGAGCGGGTGTACGCGACCAACTGGCAGCCCGCGTCCCCGCCACACACGGAGGTGTAGAGAGCGTCCTCCGAGACGAGCAACACCGTCCCACCGTCCGCCTCCGTCGGCACACCTTCCAGCTCCAGGCTGAGCTCCGGCGCGAGCTCGACAGGGTCCGGCCGCTGACACACGCCGCCCTGGCACGTCCCTTCACCCTGACAGGCGGTAGCGGGCGCGCAGACGAAGCCCTCGGGTGGCGTCACCTCCCGGCATGCGCCGCTGAAGCACAGACGCGCCGTCTGACAATCCGCTGGGCCGCAAGGACTGAAGTCGTCGGCGTCCACCGCCGTGCAGCCCTCGTCCCGGTCGCACAACCCCACCTTGCAGGGATTCTGCGGCGCGGGGCACGCCACCCGCGACGTCACACACCCCCGTGAAGGCGAACACGCATCCACCGTGCACGGGTTGTTGTCATCACACGTCCTCGGGTGGCCCACGCAGACGCTCGCCTGGCAGCGGCCATCCACCTGACAGCGGCTCTCCGGCGCGCACGCGGCGCCTTCCTCCAGCGGCGTCTCCACGCACGTCCCCGATGCCACGTCGAAGCGGGAGTCGAAGCAGGGGCGCTCCGGACACGGCGTGGGCCGGATGCCCAGGCCCGTGAGGCGAACGGACTCCGTCAACCCCGCGCCAGACAGCAGCAGCGTCCCTTCCGATGGCCCATGCCCCGCGGTGAAGACGACCTCCACTTCGGTCGCGCCGCCGCCAGCGATGCTCACCTCGGACGTCACCACGGCGAAGGGCGCCTCCACGGCTGCCGCCACCGTCAGACCCATCCGGCCCGTGGCCAGCACCGCCACCGCGCGGCGCGCCTGCGTCCCCTCCAGCACACGGCCGAAGTCCACCACCGAATCCCGAGGCCGGAACCCCTGACGCGAGCTTCCCGTCCCGGAGTCCCCCGACTGGCACCCGCCCACGGCGAGCACGAGCGCCACCAACACTGGACTCCAGGAACACGCCCGCGGATGCATGTCCGCGACTCAAGCGCGGGGCCGCGCGCCCCTGCAATGCAACGCCAAGGCGCCGTCCTGAGACGAACTCAAGGCCCCGGCGCGGGGGCACGGCGCCGGGCCAACATCCGGACGCCCACGCCAATGGCGCCAATGACGACCAGCCCCACCACCGCGTACTGGTACCGGGTGACGAGCGCCGTCAGCCGCTCCAGATTGCCGCCCACCGCCGCGCCCAGCCCCAGCACCAGCCCGGTATGTGCCATGGCGGACACCGCGCCCAGCGCCAGCGCGTTGAAGCGCGGCATGCGAGAGGCGCCCGCGGCGACGAAGATGAGCCCCCGGATGCCCGGCAGGAAACGATTCACCAGCAGCAGCCACGGCCCATTCACGCGCATGCGCGCCTGGACCTGCTCCAGCCGCACATGGGTGATGCCGAAGAAGCTGCGCTCGGGGTGGGCGTCGAAGCGCTTCGCCAGCCAGTGCCCCACCGCGTAGTTGATGGCCGCGCCCGCAACGCTGCCCACCGTCACCACCAGGAAGACGAGCATCCACGGCTGCGAACCACGCACCGCGTACACGCCCCCCAGCAGGGTGATGGTGTCTCCGGGAAAGGGCGGCACGACGTACTCCAGCATCGCCGCCAGCCCCAGCACGAGCAGGCCCAGGGGCCCCAGGGCCGAGATGAGCTGGTCGATGAATTCCACCATCCGCGCGTGCGACCTCCGGCGAGCCGTGCTCCGTCGGATTTAGGTCGGAAGCCGCCAACGCGAAAGGTGCTTCCGCCCTGACCCCGCCAGCGGTGAACATCCCCGGGGCCCACGGGGGGCCCGCGTCATGGCGTCGTGGAGGGAGGCGCCTCGGCGGGCCGCGGCATCACCGTGCCGCCGTACTGCGTGGCCGCCAGCGTGCCACACGCCGCGCCAATCTCCTTGCCACCGGAGTACCGACGCGCCACCGGCGACTTGAGAATCTGGAGGTGGTCGCGGAACGCGCTCAGCTCCTCGGGCGTGGGCGGCAGGTACTTCCCGGTGGGGTCCGTCACGTCGATGAGGTCCACCTTGATGCGGATGCCCTCGAAGGCGGCCTTCAGCGCCTCGGCGTCCTCGCGGCCCATGTTGAAGCCGCTGATGGCGACATAGGCGATCATCGCCCGCTCGCGCCGCACCTCGCTGTACTCACGGATGGCGGCGATGAGCTCCGGCAGCGGGTGCGTCTTCTCAATCGGCAGCACCTTCGCGCGCTTCTCCGCGATGGCGCTCGTCACGGAGAAGGCCAGCCGGTACGGGTGCCCTTCGCGCACGTAGCGGCGGATGGCCGGCACATGGCCCGCCGTGGAGAAGGTAATCGCCTCGCCCGCGATGGAGAACCCCGCGGGGTGCCGCAGGATGTCCGCGGCCCGCAGCGTCTCCTTGTAGTTGAGGAGCGGCTCCCCCATCCCCATGAAGACGACGCCGCGCACGGGCCGGTCCGCCTCCTCTCGGATCTGGAGCACCTGGTCCAATATCTCCCAGGTCTGGAGGTTCCTTTTGAAGCCCAACTTCCCCGTCATGCAGAAGTCGCACGCCAGCGCACAGCCCACCTGGCTGGAGACGCAGATGACGTACTTCTCATCGAAGATGGGGATGCGGACCGCTTCGATACGTCCGCCCAGCGGCGAGTCGAAGAGGTACTTCACGAAGCCGTCGTCCGCGCGGCGGCGCTCGACGATTGCCAGCTTCGGCATCTCCGCGTGTGCACGCAGGTGCTCTCCCACGCGGCGCGGCACCTGGCGGGCCGAAGCGACATCCTCCACGGACTGCGCACCGTGGGCGAAGACGGCCGCGAACACCTTGCGGACGGCGACGGGCGACGGGGAGAGCGGCGCGAGCGCGGCCTCCAACTCCTGCAACGACAATGACTTCAGGTTCACGAGGCGGACTTGATCTTGGAGCGAAGGAACTCGGTGAGCTTGTCGGAGACTTCCTTCGGCATCTTCGCCGCCAGCGCCTTCTTGCACAGTCCGGGAGTGGCCCGGTAGGTGCGCAGGAAGTCCACACAGGGACTGCACCCGCGCAGGTGCTCACGTAGGTGCTGTGTGTCCTCGGGAGACATCTCTCCGTCGAGGAATTGCAGCAGGAGGTTGATGGAATCTTTGCAGTTGTACATCCGAACCTCGGCTGGCTGCGGCGCGCCCTCGTTCCTCTCGATGATGCCGAGCGCTTCGTCGCGTTTCACAACTCGCGGCTATCCCGGTTGTAGAAAGCGTCGATGGCTTCACGGAGCGCGAGCCGTGCCCGGTGCAACCGGCTCTTGATGGCGGGGATGGAGTCCCCCGTCGCCTCTGCAATCTGTTCGTAACTGAGGCCCTCCACGTCTTTCAAGAGGAAGACCTCCCGATACCCCTCGGGCAGGCGGTCCGAGGCTTGCTGGATGGCGGAGCCCAGCTCGGCGTCCAGGGCCTTCTCCTCGGCGTCCCGGCTCCAATCCGTCTGGGGATAATCCGCCAGGGAGCCCCGCTCGGTGAACTCCGGGCCCTGGAGCTCCTGCTCGGCTGCCTGGGCCACGCGGCGGTGGCGCAGGCGCATGAGCGCATGGTTGGCGGCGATGCGGTGCACCCAGGAACCGAAGGCCGCATCCCCCCGGAAATCCTTCAGGTGTTGGTAGGCGGACAGGAAGGTGTCCTGGGTGATTTCGGCCGCGTCGGCCTCCGAACGGGTCATCCGGAGCGCCAGGCCATACACCTTGTCCCGGTGGGCATCCACCAGGGCCTCGAAGGCGGAAACATCCCCATCCTGTGCGCGAGAGAGGAGCTGACGGTCCTCTCCCATGACGGCCTCGTCGGACATGGCGGGGAGCACCCAACCAGCCAGGAAGCCCGCCGTCAAGCGGGCTTGCGGCGTCCCGGTGGCGGCCCCTTGCTGACATGTTGACTGTCCCGGACCCACAACCGGAAGGGTTCGGCGGCCCAGGTCCCGGCGTAATCCACGCCAATCCGGGGCCCCCGGGACACGGCTGACTCGGGAACAGGCGTCCCGGGTCGCAGGTGCAGCGCGGGCGTGCACAGGCCCCGCCGGTTGTGCGCCCGGGTGAGGCCCAGCGCCTTGCACAGGCGGCCCGGCCCGTCCGTGCGCACCCCCGGAGGCAGGCCCTCCACCGGCTCCACCGCCCGCACCAGCACCGCCGCGCCGACCCCCGCGGCATCCGTCACCACGTTGAAACAGTGGTGCATGCCATAAATCAGATAGACGTACGCCACGCCGGCCGGTCCGAACATGACCTCGGTACGAGGAGTGAGCCCCTTGGCCGCGTGGCACGCCAGGTCGTGCTCGCCAATATAGGCCTCCGTCTCCACGATGCGGCCCACCCGGCGCCGCCCGCCCTCCTCCACCGCCAGCAAGGCGCCGAGCAGCTCTCGGGCGACCACCAGCGCGGGACGGGCGTAGAAAGTCTCCGGCAACCAGTTCACACCTGGATGTTAACGGCCCTTCCGTCCGGAAGGCGAAGAACCCAGACACACTCGGAGAGCGTCCGCAGTTCCCACCAGCGCGGGGCTGGGGCAGATTGCATCGCACCATGTCCACCCCTGGCCGGCTCTCCGGTCTCTTGCTCCCGCTCTTCTCCCTCCGCTCGCAGACCGACTTCGGCATCGGTGACTTCGGTGCCCTGGAGGGACTGTTCACCTGGATGAAGGCCGCCCGCCAGCGGATGCTGATGGTGCTGCCGCTGCTGCCCACCGCGCCGGGCGACTCGAGCCCCTACGCGACGCGCTCGGCCTTCGGCCTCAATCCCCTCTTCATCGACCTGCAGCGGCTGCCGGAGTTCATCGCGGCTGGCGGCGAGGCGGCCCTGTCCGACGCGCAGCGCGCCCAGCTGGCCGAGGCGCGCTCGGCGCCGCGCGTGCGCTACGACCTGGTCTTCCCCCTCAAGGACACCGCCTTCGCGCGCGCCTTCGACGTCTTCGAAGCCCAGCACTGGGCACCTCAGTCCGAACGGGCGAAGGCCTTCCGCCAGTGGCGCGACGCCCAGGGCGAGTGGCTGGAGAGCTACGCGCTCTTCACCGCCATCAGCGAGCAGGAGGAGCGCCGCCCGTGGTGGGAGTGGCCGGAGCCGCTGCGCACCCGTCAACCCGAGGCCCTGGCCCAGAAGGGCCGGGAGCTGGAGCGCCGCGTGCGCTACCACGCCTGGCTCCAGTGGGTGGCCGAGCAGCAGTGGAACGAGGTGCGGACGCAGGCCCACGCCAAGGATGTCCTCCTGTGCGGCGACGAGCCGTTCATCATCGGCCAGGACAGCGCGGACGTGTGGGCGCACCCGGACATCCTGCGGCGCGACGCCCGCCTGGGCGTGCCTCCGGATGACTTCTCCGCCACGGGCCAGGACTGGGGCCTGCCCTACTTCGACCTGGTGGCCATGGAGAAGGACGACTTCGCGTGGCTGAGGACGCGCGCGAAGAAGGCGGCCAGCTACTACGACTTGCGCCGCGTGGACCACGCGGTGGGGTACTTCCGGCAGTGGATTCGCGACGCGCAGACGCCCACCGGGCGCTTCATCCCGCCGGACGAGGAGAGCCACCGCCGCCTGGGCGAGAAGACCTTCCGCCTGCTGTCCGAGGGCGCCGGCATCGTCGCCGAGGACCTGGGCGTGATTCCGCACTTCGTGCGCCACATCCTCGCGGAGCTCAAGCTGCCCGGCTACCGGGTGATGCGCTGGGAGCGCGACGACAATCACTACCGCGACCCGCGCCAGTTCCCGGCGGTGTCCCTGGTCACCACCGGCACGCATGACACGGACACGGTGGCCGAGTGGTGGGAGGGCGCGGGCGACCACGAGCGGCATGCGGCGGCGCGCGCATGGCCGGAGCTCAACGGCGTGGCCATCACCCGCGAGTTCACCCCCGACGTGCACCGGGCCATGCTGGCCTCGGCGCTCAACGCCAACAGCGACCTGTGCGTGTTGCCCTGGCAGGACGTGCTCGGCACCCGGGACCGCATCAACCTGCCCGGCTCCATGAGCGATTCGAACTGGGCCTACCGCATCGAGCAGAACGTGAGCGACCTGCTCACCGATTCGCGCACGCGCGAGGCCGCTGAACGCCTGGCCTGGCTCACCGCGTCCGCGCGGCGCTGAGACACCGTCCGCCCGGGGCCCCCACGTGGGCGGACACGCGCGGCCGCGATGGCCTCACGGCTTGATGCACTTCACCTGGGCCGGGAAGCCGTCGAACAGGGCGCAGGTGCGGTTGGAGTTGGCGCACTCCAGCCGCTCGCAGATGTCGTCGAAGACGCAGATGGGCGGCGAGCGGCCGAACTCCAGGAAGATCTCCGCGCAGAACTGGTACGGGTTCACGCAGCCGAACGAGCCGCAGTAGGGCGCGTCCGACAAGCTCTCGCCCTCCTTGGGGCGCACCGCTTCGTCCTCGGAGACACCACACGAGGACGCGCACACCGCGAGCACGGAGAACACCAGGCTTCTGATTCGCCGGGACTGGGCCATGGCCCCCCATCTTGGGCCAGGCGGGCGCGGCTTGCACGTCTTCGCGAGGCGCCCTTCCGCGACACCGGACACTGGGGTTTGCCCTGACGTCCCGGTATGCGACAAAGCATTGCCATCCTGGACGGAAGAAGTGTTGGGGCCGCGAGCCTTCCAGCTATGAAACACCCCGTGGCCGCCGACCTGCACAGATACCTCCGCCTTGCCACTCCGCTCGCGCTGCTGCTCACCGCGGCCTGCGCCACCACGAACGCGCCGCCCCCCTCCGGGCCCAAGGTCACCGACCTGGAAATCCAGGGCACGGACCAGGTGAGCGAGGGCGCCATCAAGGACCGCATCCTCACCACCGCCACGCCCTTCTGGGGCTTCTGGCCCTTTGGCGGCCCCAGCTACTTCGACGCCAACGCGTGGCAGGCGGACCTGCGCCGCATCGAGCGGTACTACCAGGCCCAGGGCTTCTACCAGGCGAAGGTCACCGACGCCGAGGTCAAGCCGGCCGGTGACGACAAGGTCGCCATCGACATCCGCGTGCAGGAGGGCGAACCCACCCACATCAGCGAAATCCAGGTGACGGGCCTGGACACCCTGCCGGAGGACGTGCGCGAGGAGCACCGCAAGTACGTGTTGGACGGACTGCCCCTGCGCGAAGGCGACGTCTTCAAGGAAGCGTCCTGGGAGGAAGCGAAGGTCCGCGTCCAGGAGCGGCTGCGCGAGCTGGCCTACGCCGAGGCCGAAGTCGACGGCGAGGTCCGGGTGGACGTGGACACGAGGCAGGCGGTGGTGGAATTGCGCACCCGGCCCGGCATTCGCTACCGCTTCGGCAACACCTTCGTCGCCACGGACGCCAATCCCCAGGTGCCTCCGCGCCGCATCATCGAGCAGGTGACGGGCGCGTTGAAGAAGGGGGACTGGTACAGCGAGACGGCGCTGGCCAACGCGCAGGCGCGCGTGTTCCGCATGGGCGTGTTCGGCGCGGTGAAGGTGAACCGCGGCGCGCCGGACCGCGAGTCCGGCACGGTGCCGGTGGTGGTGGACGTGCGCGAGGCGCCCTTCCGCTCCGTGCGGCTGGGCGGCGGCCTGGGCGTGGACGCGGCCCGGCAGGAGGTCCGCGCGGTGGGCGAGTGGACCCACCGCAACTTCGGCGGCGGCCTGCGCCGCTTCACCGTCCGCGGCCGGCTGGGCTACGCCTTCATCCCCAACGTCCTCGACTTCAACAAGGACGGTCCCGTCTTCGACGTCACCGCCGAGTATGAGCAGCCCCGCTTCCTCTTCAGGGACCTGCGGGCGCAGAACTCGCTCAGCGTGGAGAAGGGCCTGGAGCAGGCCTATGACTTCTGGGGCGGCAGGCTCCAGACGGGTGTCATCTGGCAGCCGCACCCCGACTTCTCCATCTTCCCGTCGTACAACCTCCAGATGTACCGGCTCAGCGGCCGCGTCAGCGCCGACTCCCGCGTTCCGCCCATCGTCCTGGGCTGCGGCGAGGGCCAGGCGCAGTGCAACGTGGCGCTCAGCTTCCTGGAGCTGGCCTTCACCTGGGACCGGCGCGATGACGTCGTCGAGCCGCGCGACGGCTACTACATCTCCCTCTCCGTCCAGAAGGGCGGGGGCACGCCCCTCATGGGAGACTTCAACTACGTCCGCCTGCTGCCCGACCTGCGCGTCTACCGTTCGTTCGGCGAGGACAAGCGGTTCATCCTGGCGGCGAAGGTGCGCGCGGGCACGCTGAACCCCGCGGGCGGCGGCCAGAGCTCCATCGTCACCCGCTTCTTCTCGGGCGGCGGCACGTTCATGCGCGGCTTCAACGGCCAGCGCCTGTCACCCCTGGCCGCCCTGCAACGCACGGCGGACGTGGACGGCGACGGCACCCCGGATGTCGTCCAGGACGAGGAATGGGACACCGTCCCCGTGGGAGGCAACAGCCTCTTCGAGACCTCGGTGGAGATGCGCTACCAGTTCACGGAGAGCCTGATGGTGGCGGCCTTCTATGACACGGGCCTGGTGGGCATCGAGGACTTCTCCCACGCGAACCGGCCCAAGCTCTTCGGCCCCCAGCACTACCACGCCGTGGGCATGGGCCTGCGGTATCTGACGGTCGTCGGGCCCGTCCGGCTGGACATCGCCCGGCGGTTGAACATTGGCGGGGGATTGCCCGTCTCCACCCCGGGATACATCTATCCCGAAGCCGGAGGCTGCTTCGGCATCGGAAGCCGGTGGAGGCCCACGGGCCCGACGACGCCCAGCGGAGCGTTCGCGGGTGCTCCGGACGGGCTGTGCGCGCTGCACCTGTCGATTGGAGAGGCGTTTTGACGGAATCCGCCCCGAGCGCCGCGCCTCCCCCACCCCGCCGGCCCGCGCGCTGGGGCCGCCGCGTGCTGTGGGGCCTGCTGGGCCTCGTGGGCCTCATCGCGCTCGTCGTCGCGGGCCTGCTCGTCTTCGTCACGACGTCGCGCGGAGAGACCTGGCTCGTCCAGAAGGGGCTCGCGCTGGCCCATGAGCAGCTCTCCGGCCGGCTGGAGCTGGGGCGCCTGGACCTGTCCCTGAGCGGCGTCATCCTCGAGGACGTGAAGCTGTATGACCCCGAAGGCGAGCTGGTGGCGGAGATCGCCCGGGTGGACGTGCGCGCGCGGCTGGCGGGGCTGGTGCGCCAGCACGTGAACCTCCCCTCCGCGCGCCTCGAGCGTCCGCGCCTGTATCTGGCCCAGGACGAGCGAGGACTGAACCTGACGCGCGCGTTGGAGCCCCGCACGCCCAGCCCGGAAGAGCCCTCCAAGGGCCGCGGCTCGCTGACGCTGGACTTGCACGAGCTCGTACTCGAGGACGGCTACGTCGACTTCCGGCAGGCGTTGCCCGAAGGCGGTGAGCGGCAGGTGCGGCTGGAGGACCTGGATGCCCGGGGCTCGGCCCGCTACGCCGCCGCGACGCAGGGCGTGGGCGCGAACCTGGACGCCACCGCGCGCCTCGCCCGTCCCGTGGCCGGGCCCGTGCGGCTGGCGCTGAAGGCCCGCGGCGAAGAGGGCGCCTTCGAAGGCGATGTCGACCTGGAGGCCGCGGGGCTGGAGCTGGACGCCAGCGGCCGCGCGAAGCTCCCTCCAGAGACGCCGCCGGGCGCGCCGGAGGGCCCGCTCCAAGCAGGACTGGAGCTGCGACGCCTGTCCGCGCCGCCCGACCTGCTGCGGGCCTTCGTGCCCACCTGGCCGTTGCGGGTGCCGGTGTCCGCGGAGGGCTCCGCCGGACTGGACGGCGACGCGGCGCGGGTGGACGTCACCGCGAAGGCCGCCAGCGCCTCCGTGTCCGTGAAGGGCGGCATGGATTTGGAGCGGATGCGCACCGACGGCCTGTCCGTGAAGGCGCGCGACGTGGACCTGTCGGAGCTGCTGACGCAGGGCCCCAAGACGCGCATCGCCGCGGACCTGGACGCGAAGGGCGGAGGCACGAGCCTGGAGTCGATGGAGGGCGAGGTGAAGCTCACCGTGTCCCCCTCCCGATACCTGGGCCAGCCGCTGGGGCCGGTGGAGCTGGAGGCCAGCGCGAAGGAGGGCCGGTATTCGCTGATGCGGCTGCGGATGCTCGCGCCGGGCGTGGCCCTGCAGGCCAAGGGAGACGGCACCGCGGAGTCGGTGAACCTGGAAGGCGGCCTCACCGCCGGCAACCTCGCCCTGCTCTCGCAGATGCTGTCCAAGCTGATGCCGGGCGTGGTGGCCCCCATGGCGGGCAACGGCGCGTTGGACTTCTCCGTGAAGGGCCCGCTGCGCACGCCCGCCGTGAAGGTCGACGGTGGCTTCGCGGCGCTGCGGTACGGCGACGTGGCGGCGCAGGACGTATCCCTGAAGCTGGAGATGCCGGACGTCAGCCACCCCCTCACGTCCAACGCCACGCTGGTGGTGTCCCGGCTGAAGGCGGGCGGACGGGACTTGCGCGACGTCGCCGTCACGCTGGCCACGCAGGAGCGTGCGCTGGAGGCCAGCGTGCGCGTGGCGGGAGACGCGGAGCTGGGGCTCACGCTCAGTGGACTGGTGGACGGAAATCGCCAGGGGCTGGCCATCCGGCAGCTGGCGCTGTTCTGGCCGGAGGCCACCTGGACGCTCCAGGCGCCCACGCACCTGGGCTTCGGCGGAGGCAACGTCGAGGTGGCGCCCCCGCTGCGGCTCGCGTCGGAGGGGCAGACGTTGTCGCTGCAGGGCGCGATGCGCGGCCAGCGCGTCAACGCGCGCGTGGAACTGGGCGCGTTCGACTTGTCGCGGCTGCCCAGGGCCTTCGTCCCGGAGTCGCTGGGCCTGGGCGGCAGGCTGACAGGCCACGCCGCCGTCAGCGGGACGATGGCGCGCCCCGACGCGGAGACCGACCTGCGGCTGGAAGACGGCAGCGCGCGCGGCTACGAGGGGCTCCAGGCGAAGCTGAAGGCGCGCTACGTGAAGGACCGCGCCACCGGGACGCTGGCGGCCAGCCTGCCCGTGGCGCGGCTCGCCGCCGAGTTCGACGTGCCAGTGCAGGGCGTGCTCAAGCGCCGACGCGACGCGATGTCCGTGCGCCTGAATCTGGAGGACCTGGACATCGCCGGCGTCATGAAGCTCGCGGGCCAGCCCCAGAGCGCCAGCGGCCGGCTGGCCGGCACGCTGACCGTGGAAGGCCCCGCGCGTGAGCCCCTGCTGGACTTCACCCTCCGCGGGCAGGGCGTGCGCTACCAGACGCCGCCGCCGGGCTTCTCGCTGCCCGAGCCGCTGGCCTTCCAACTGCGCGCCGCGTCCGACCGCGAGGACCAGACGCTGGATGCGCGCCTGGACGTGGAGGGCCTGGGCTCGCAGACGTACCTGGCCCTGCGGACGCCCTTCACGGTGGGCGGGCTGATGGCGAAGCCGCCCACGCCCGATGAGCTCCTGGCGACGACGCTGGGCGTAGAGGCCCGCGTGACGCAGCTGCCCCTCACCCTGTTCGAGGGAATGAGCGGCGTGCAGCAGCCAGGCGGCACGGTGACGGCGCACCTGGACTTCGAGGGCTCGGTCCTGGTGCCCCACGCGACGCTGCGCGTGCAGGCCAACGCGGTGACGATGAACGGGCTGCCGCCCATGAACGGGCAGCTCAGCGTCGTGGGCGGCGACAAGGACGTGAAGCTCACGCTGAACGCGCAGCGCCAGGACGGACCGCTGGCGCAGCTGACGGCCACGCTGGAGGCCCCGCTGGGCGCGCTCCAGGACCGCGAGGTCTACGGCCACATCCCCTTCGACATCACCGGCCGCGTGGGCCCGGTGCCGTTGCAGGAGCTTCCCGGCCTGGCCACCCCGCCGTCGCCCGTGGCGGAGGGCGCGCCGCCACCGCAGGGCAGCCGGCCCCAGGGTATCCAGGGCGTGCTGGCCATGGAGCTGGGCGCGCGGGGCACGCTCGACACGCCGCAGATGGAGCTCACCGCCGGCGTGCAGGACCTGGGCGTGGGCAACGCGGGGCTGGGCCAGGTGCGCCTGAACTACACGTACAGGGACACCCGCTCTCGCTTTGACCTGCTGCTCACCGAGCCGGGCGGCGGCACCCTGCTGGTGAACGGAGGCCTGGGCCTGGACGTGTCACTGCCCGCGCTCAACCGGGGACTCCAGACAGACAACGCGCCGGTGGAGGTCGCGCTCAAGGCGCGCAACTTCAACCCGGCCTTCCTGTCCGGCACGGTGGAGATGCTGCGCAGCATCGGCGGCGTGCTCCAGGCGGACGCCAGCGTCGCCGGCACGCTGGGCGCGCCCCGCATCAACGGCAGCGTGGAGTGGAAGGACGGCAAGCTGGGGCTGATGGGCCTGGGCGAGTACCGCGACATCCAGCTCGCCCTGAAGGCCAGCCGCGAATCCATCGCCGTCACGACGCTGTCGGCCAAGGCCGGCAACGGCTCGCTGCACCTCAACTCGCCGCTGACCGCGGTGCTCAACGCCCGGAACGAGTACGAGCTGTCCAGCCCCGGGACGTCCGCCCCGCCGCTGGTGATGCGCAACTTCCCCATCATCGTCGACGACCAGCTCATGGCGCTGGTGAGCCTGCGCGCGAAGGTGGAGGGCACGCTGTCCCAGCGGCTGGTCAACCTGCGCAACGTCACCATCCCCGAGGCCACCATCGAGCTGCCGGAAGCCAAGCGCAAGGACCTGCAGTCGCTGGAGCGGCCCGGTGACGTGGTGCTGGTACGCAACGGAGAGCCGCTGGACCGCAAGAAGCGCAAGGAAGCAGCCCAGGCACAGCCCCCGGCGAACCCCGACGGGACCCCCGTGGAAGGCGCGGCCCCAGCGGAGGGTGTGGCGGCGGAAGACGCGGAGGAGACGGCCACGCCACGCATTGTGTTCTGGGTGAATGTGAATGCGCCCCGCAACCTCTGGGTGAAGGGCTCCGACATCAACGCGGAGCTGGGGCTGTCGGAGGACTTCCGCGTCGAATACACGGACGTGGCGCGCCTGTTCGGTGAGGTGCGCGTGCTGCGCGGACGCGTGGACGTGCTCGGCCGCCGCTTCGACATCCAGCGCGACAGCCAGGTGCGCTTCACCGGCCCGGCCCTGGCGCCGTACATCAACGTCACCGCCGAGCACCGCAACGACAGCGCCAAGGTCACCGTGTTCGTCACCATCCGGGGCCAGGGGCGGGAAATCACGCTCAAGCCCACCAGTGACCCGCCGCTGCCGGAGTCGGAAATCTACACGCTGCTGGCGACGGGCCGGCGCACGCTGGAGCGCAGCTCCGGTGCCTCCATGAACGCCAGCGCGCAGGCCGCGTCCGTGGTGGGCTCACTGGTGGCCAACGAGGCCCGCAAGGCCCTGGCCGCGAAGCTGCCCCTGGACGTGGTCTCCATCGAGGCGGGGGACTCCGGCATCGCGGGCACCAAGCTGGAAGTCGGCACCTACGTGACGGACAAAATCTACGTCGGCTACACCGGCCGCGTGGGCGCCAACCTCCAGCAGGGAGAGAACGCCAACGCGGTGCGCTTCGAGTACCAGTTGGGCACGCGCTGGAGCCTGGAAGGCCAGTACGGCGACGCGCGCTCGGGCGGGTTGGACCTCATCTGGACCAACCAGTACTGATAGCGGGGTGCGGATGAAGGGAGCAGGCGGAGGGTGTTGACGGAGTGAGGAGGTATCGCCTGCTATGTCCGGTACGCATTCGCTCGACCTGCGCGAGCGTGTCATCGCAGCTTGGCAAGGGGGCGAGGGCAAGAGTGCCATCGCCCGTCGCTTCATGCTTGGTTATGCCACGGTGCGTCGTTACATCGCGCGCTTCGAGGTAACCGGCAGCGTTTGTGCGCGCCCCCATGGGGGCGGGGCCCCTCGC
>NZ_JABFNS010000159.1 GCF_013116825.1 Myxococcus xanthus | reverse complement strand
TCGCCCCCTTGCCAAGCTGCGATGACACGCTCGCGCAGGTCGAGCGAATGCGTACCGGACATAGCAGGCGATACCTCCTCACTCCGTCAACACCCTCCGCCTGCTCCCTTCATCCGCACCCCGCTATGAGGCTATTCGCGTCACAGGCGCCTTGGGCCCCGCCTCATCACGACATGCTCGTCGGAGCGCCCTCGTGGGTAGGGGCGTCTCACCCGCCAGAGAAGCCAGGCGCTCCTCCCAGGAGGACCCGCCAGTGAGCCGACGCGCGGACGGATGCTCGCGCATGCCACCAATCATGGGCAGACACGTCTGGAGCAGACATCACGTGTGGGATTGACGCGGCCAGCGCTTCGGGCGTTTCCTGACGCACTGCAGACGGGGACAACGCGACACGCAGCAGGGGGACTGTGCCGTGGATTTCGCTCGCGCCAAGAAGCCGGAGGTGAAGCCAGCGTCCCGGGATGCCAAGGCGCCCAGGTCGCAGCCGCAGGCCAGCGCCACGGACGCGGGTGTGCCGCGCTACCTGCGCGAGCCGCGGGAGCCGACCGCCCCAGTGATTGGCGGGGCGCAAACACCCACGGACGCGACGGCTCCTGCCGAAAGCCTCCCCTTGTACCTGCGCGGAGTCATGGGGTCCAGGGCAGGCACACAGGCGGTGCCACCGGTGCAGCCCAAGCTGGCGGTCGCGCCCGCGAAGAGCGCGTTGGAGGAGCAGGCGGACCAGGTGGCTCGCGCCGCGTCGGCGCCAGCCTCCGGTACCTCGTCGTCCGCGACGCCACCTCGTCCACCCGCGACACCCAATCGCCTCACGGGCACCTCGGGCGAACCGCTGAGTGCCCAGGTCCGCGAGCGCGTCGAGCCGGTCATCGGGCGCGACCTCTCCGACGTGCGCGTCCACCAGGCCTCCGTCGACCGCGACGCCGCCGAGAGCATCCGGGCCCGAGCCTTCACCCACAAGGAGCACGTCTTCCTGGGCCGGGGCGAGAGCCCCGAGGACGTGGAGCTGCTCGCCCACGAGATGACCCACGTCGTCCAGCAGACCGAGGGAGACGCCCCCCCGGTACAGCGCAAGCCGGCCGACTACCGCCAGCCCGAGGACGGCACGGGGCCCGCCGCTCGAATGCGGGCGCGCATCGACGAGGAGCTCGCGGACGAGGACGTCCCGGACGAGCGGCCCGACATCGACCGTGGCGACGTCACGTCCAAGGGCCACGCACTCCAGCCCCAGGCGCGCCCAGACGTGGACAGGGCGACCCAGGAGCGACCGGGTGTCCAGGCCGCGGCGACCAAGACGGAGCAGGTGGTCGACGCGCCGGCCCAGGCCGAGGGCGAGGGTGAAGGCGGCAAGCTCGAGGAGGGCAAGGCGGGGGGGCGCGAGGCGGCGGCGGGAGACGCGGATCAGTCGGCGGCGCAGGCGGCCTTCGCCACGGCGGCGGCCGAACCACAACCCCAGGTGCCCATACCAGTCGCGCCGGTGCCCCAGGTCGCGCCGGTGGACGCGGGGGGACAGGCGCTGCGACCGGTGGAGAACGCGGACGCGGCCATCACGGAGATCGCCGAGGCCACTCAGGGCATGCGCGATGAGGGCACGGGCCTGCAGGAGGTCGCGTCCACCGAGCGCGCCAACGCGCGCATCCTCGAGGGCAACATCAACTTGGTCCGCAAGGGAGTCGCGCAGTCGGACCTCGGCGTCGCGACGTCGCAGAGCCACGCGACGTACCGGCGCACCGTCCTGGAGCAGGGGCGCGCCGCCCTGGGCGTGTCGCGCCAGAAGACCGCGTGGGTAGCGGAGCAGGCGCCGCAACACCTGGGCAAAGCGGACGAGGGCCGCGAGGACTCCGCGGGGATGGCCGAGGAGGCCTCCTCGCTGTCGGCCGAGAGCGAGGCCAACACGCCCGACGACGACGAGGCCGCAGAGAAGGCCGGCGAGCAGCGCGGTGAAATCAACCAGGCCGGCGGAGACGTCAACAACCTGGACCGCGCCTTCTCCGGCGGCCAGGAGCGGGCCCGGGGGCTGTCCGCCGACGCCGAGCAGGCCGCGGGCCTCAACACGCGGGCCGAGGCGAAGCTCACAGAGAGCACCAGTGTGCTCCAGCGCACGGACGAGAAGCTGGCGCAGATGCGCGAGCAGACCGACGGGGCCCGGGCCCAGGTCGAGGCGCTCGCCGACCGGCCGACGGAGATGGTCGCCCAGGCGGACGAGACCGAGGCCGAGGGGCGCACCGTGGTCGAGCAGTCGTTCCTCGTCGAGGAGCGGCTGCGCGCGGAGCAGGAGACCCACCGCGAGAACGCGGCGGCCATCCCGGAGGAGCCCCCCGAGGAGCGGGCGCTGCGCGAGGAGGAGGGAATCGAGGCGCCTCGTCTCCAGACGCTGCCGCCGGCGCAACCGGAGCCCGCACAGCCCGAGGAGGGAGAGGCGCCGCCGGTCGCGGCCGGAGGGAAGGCCGCCGTCGGTGCCCGGGAAACGGCGCCTGCCGAGGAGGCGCAACAAGGCGAGGCCCAGGCGGCGGCGCAACAGGCCCAGGCCACCGCGGCCCAAGGAGGCGAGCTGCCGCCCATCGCGCCACAGCCGCCCGGTGAGGCGGGCGCGGAGACGGTGGTCCAACGCCAGCCCCAGGCCGGCTACGAGGACCGGTGGAGCATCGACCCGGCGGGGGCGATCTCCAGCCACATTCCGCAAATGCTCGGCGGCTCGGCTCCGGCCGAGGGCGAGCAGCGGGTGAGTCGCGAGGAGCTCGAGGAGCGGGAGCAGGAGCGGCGCAGGACGGAGGTGCTCGAAATCCAGGGCATGGCGGGCAAGCCGTTCGAGCAGACCAACGCCTGGGAGCGGCGGCGCATCGCCCTGCGGATGGCGGGGCGGCACCTGTGGTCGGGGCTCACGGGCATCCGCTGGCCGGGCTGGGGCGCGCTGGCGCTCGGGCTGGTGAATCCGGTGACGCCGCTGCTGGGCGTGGTGTCGGGCTTCGGCATGATTGCCTCGGGCGCGGCGAACCTGGTCAACATCCAGGCCTGGCAGCGCGACCCCATCGGCAATCTGCTCAAAATCGCCGCCGACATCGCGACGGGCCTCACCATCATCCTGGGCTCCATCACCGCGCTGGCGGCGGTCATCGCCGCGCTGTGCACGGCGCTCATCCTGGTCAGCTTCGGCTTCCTGGGGCCCGCGCTGGGCCCGGTGGTGGCCTTCTGCGCCAGCGTCATGGTGACGACGGGCGGGTGGACCATCGCGGTCGGCAAGTGGGCGCTGCTCCTGCAGTTCCTCTGTTTCCTCAAGAACCTCTACGAGGCGGGCGTCGCGCGGAACGCCGAGGAGCTGCAGCGCTCGTCGGACCGGATGTCGAGCGACATCTCCGCCGCTGGCAACGTCGTGCTGCACCTGGGCATGGCGAAGCTTGCCCAGGTGGGCGGCCGAGGGATGCAGCGGAGCATCCTCCGGGCCGGGGGAGGCGCGCGCTGGGGAGGCGGGCTGACCACGCGTCTCGGGACGGCGGTGCGCGGCGCGGGGCGGAGCCTCTCGCGGGGAGGCAACTTCGCGAGGATGGGCGCGGCCGTGCGTCGAGGGCTGCCCCAGATACCCGGAGCGGTGGGACGCGGCGTCCGGAGCATCGGGGCCGGCATCCGCAACATGCCGGCGCAGGCGACCGCGGCGGCGCGGGCGCTGCCGGGCGTCATCCGCTCGCCGTTGCAGAGCATGCCTCGTGCGTTCGGCTGGGGGATGTCACGCAACTACCTAGTGGGCCGGGGCGTGGCGCCCGGCCTCGCGGGCCTGCGCGCGGCGGGGACAGAGGGCGCGCTGCTCGCCCAACTCGAGGCCGGCGGACTGAGTGCGTCGGCGGCCCAGCACGCCCTGCGGAAGCTACTGTTGCGATACTCCCCTCGCGAGCTCGTGGACACCGCGGCGCAAGTCGGCCCGCGGGGGCTCGAGATCCTGGCACGGCTCGATGAAGCCGTGACGCGGCCCCAGCTCGTCTGGGCCATGCAGCTTCCGGCCGCGGAAGCCGAGGCGCTGCTGCGCCAGCTCTCCGTGGCGGCGCGCGCCGCCATCATGGACATCTCGGCGGCCGAGGCGCGCGACGCGATTGCGGCTGTCGGCATCGGCCGGGTGAATACCGCGCTTGGCCTGGGAGCGACGGGGCCCGTGCGTGGTTCGCATCTGCGTGCCCTGCTCCAGCGGATGCCGGTGCGCATGGCGGAGGATCTGCTCGACTCGGCTGGAGGCTCCGCCGGCCGCCTCGCGCGCCTGGCGCGAGTCGCGTATGGCCTCGAGCCGGCAGAGGCGCTTCTCCCGGGCGCGCCGGTGACCGCCAGCACGGCCATCCTGGACAGCAACGCGCGCATTGCCATCGACAGCCTGCTGACTGGCTTCAACTCGAAGACGGGAACACCCATCCTTCGCTTCGCGGACCTGGACGCAAACTATCAGGACGCCATCAACGCACTCCGGGCTTCTCGAAACCTCGGGCCCTATGTCGACCCTTCCGACGGAGCGGCACCAACCTTCGGCTACATCGTGGGACCCGACGCGGACCTCCGCCTTCCACCACTTGCTGGCGCGGAGGCAGTCGGGGGGCAGACGCTGACTGGCCGCCCGTCACCCTCTCTCCCAAACTTCCGAGGCATCACACCGGATCGCACTGCCCCCACGTACATCACGGCCCTTGACGAGCTACGCACTGCGAAAGCGGGGGGAAGCAAGGGTGGAGTAGACCGTGCAATCATCGCGGACGCGTTGTTCGCGGACACCGCGCCAGGCGTGACGCCCAGCATCATCTCGGTGGACGGAGACCTCGCGGCCGAACTGGCCCAGCGCTTCGCCACATCGCCGAGGACGTTCACGCCCCGCCCCGGCGTCAAGGGAGGGGCGGCGGCTCAGCTTGCCGGACACTATCCCGAGGGCTACTTTGTCATTGAAATTCAAAGGCGTAGCTTGAAGGTCATCTTCGGTCCCCCGAGGCCACATCCCTCGGTGCCTCCACCCGGGAGTCCCTCGTGGCCCACATCGTCTGGTTCCTGACCCCTCTGACCTGTCTTCATTGCAGCTCACACGCGGGTGAGCGGGAGACGCGCCTGAACACCCGGGATCTCAACCGGGATCCGGAGAGCATCAGCGTGCGGCCAGGAGAGCTCCTCGAAGTAGGCATTCAGGAGCTGAAGGACGCCTATCTCACGCTCAGAGAGCCTGTTGGGACGGAGGACATCCGCGCGCTCGAACAATGGGATTGCCCGGTGTGCCACTGGGCTCAGTGGGCACGCATTGTCTTCCGGCGCGTGGACCCGGACCATTCTCGGTTCATGTCGGCGGAGACCGTCGCATTGACGCCGGAGGTGCTGCGAGACGCGCACTTTCTCTCCCCCCGGATCGACTTCTGGGTGAAGACTCGAACTGGAGAGGAATTGGAGCATATCCTCCCCCTCATCAAGCACCTGCTTTCCTGAGGCCAGGCCATTTGGATTGTGCGCCGACACTGAACGAAGTTCCGGGGGAGTCCTCGCAGTTCTGGCGGATGCAGAAGGTTCGGTGACCATGGAACTCGGTGGATTCGCAATCAAGTTCCTCGGCCATTCCTTCCGCTTCCGGAACGTCATGGCCGAGTCCGACGCATCCGGATCCTCCGCGCGACGAGGAGCAACCCCATCCAAGCACGAGCGGAGCGCCTGTCTCGCCCCACTCTCGAGGGCTGGCTCGCCGGTTCGCTCGCGAACTGCGGCAGCGACAAGCGCGACGAACACGGCACCTGGCTTAGCGGACTGCGTGCTCCGGCCTTCGACCTGCCGGAGCAACCATGGGCGATGACCTGATGCCAATCGAGCGCGACCGTAATGGCCGGTTCCACGTGGTCCTCTTCGGCCTCCCACGCGGGGTGCTCCTCCTCGTCGCCCTGGCCATCACGAGCCTCATCGTCGCGGCGACCCGGCTCGTGGAGCCCCACCCCGTGACGCCACCGTGGCTGTCAGACGCCATCCGCCTCGGGGGCTGGGCCTATCTGGCGCTCGTCCTCGTCGCCGTCACGAGGTGGATTGTGCGCCGGCGCAAGCGCTGAACGGGCGAGCGGCCAGGGATGACCTGTCCCGGGACCTTCGACACCCGCCGTCCCCTACTTCTTCGGGCGCACATCGAAGAACGAGACGCGCCCATCCGAGATGACCTGCGCACCGTGTAGACGACGGTCTGCGAGCCGGAAGCCAGGGGTCAGCAGGTACGTGTAGCGGCGGTCATCGCCCAGCACCTCGCGGCGCGCGAACGGAACATGGCGAGCATGAACGTCCAGATGGACAGGCTGCCGCGGGACAGGGATGGGAACATGGAGCGAAGCTTCTCGGGGGATAGATGGACCCACTCCTGGTGGGCCTGACAGCTCCGTCTAGCAATTTCATTCCTCCCAGGAGCACTGATTCCCCACATCCAATTGTCAGACGCCTGCGCGCGCTCCGTCGCCTGGGCCATGTCGGAGGGGGCGGTTATCTTACCGCCCCCGGAAGGCCGCGCTCCAGCGCGCCTGGTTTCCGGCATGGACGAGGAATCACATGCACTCGCAGAAGTACGTAGCCGCGGCGCTCCTGCCGCTGGCGCTCGCATTGAGCACGGGCTGTGGCCCCGAGACGACGAACGACCCCTCCCATTTGGAGACGGCACGCACGGCAGTGGGGAACGCCCCGTTCCTCGTCAAGGACCTTCGCACAACCCCAACCCTGTTCGGTAATGGCAGCTCCACCCCCACGCAGCTCACCGTGATGGGGAGTTCCGTGTTCTTCATCGCCAATGACGGCGTGTCCGGGGCGGAGCTGTGGAAGTCGGACGGAACCACCGCCGGCACCACGCTCATCAACGACATGAACCCCGGCTCGCTGGGGACGGCGTCGCTGGGCATCGTGGGCCAGATGGACGGCTCACTCTATTTCTCGGCCTCAATCAGCGGCCTCGGCACCGGGCTTTGGAAGACGGACGGCACCGCCGCCGGCACCGTGCTTGTCAAGAAAGTCACCCCTGGCTTCGGCAGCTCCAGTCCGGTCAGCGGGGCGGTGCTGAACGGGACGCTCTTCTTCACGGCCACGGACGGCGTCACCGGCGTCGAGCTGTGGAAGACGGATGGCACCGCCGACGGCACCGTGCTCGTCAAGGACATCCGCGCGGGCGCGACGGGCTCCTCGCCCGCCAACCTCACCGTGGCCGGAGGGACGCTGTACTTCACCGCCCATGACGGCGTTTCTGGCGTCGAGCTGTGGAAGTCGGATGGCACCGCCGACGGCACCGTGCTCGTCAAGGACATCAACCCGAGCAGCCTCAACTCCAATCCCTCGAAGCTCGTGGTTCTGAACGGCACGCTGTACTTCTCGGCCGCGGAATCCTCCCTGGGTACCGAGCTGTGGCAGTCCGACGGCACCGCCGACGGCACCGTGCTCGTCAAGGACATCAACCCGGGCAGCAGCAGTTCCTCCTTGAACCAACCCATCGTGGTGAACGGCACCCTCTACTTCCTGGCCGGCTTCTCAAGCACCGACGCGTGGCTGTGGAAGTCGGATGGCACCACCGCCGGCACCGTCATGGTCTCCAGCATCCCCAGGAACCTCAGCTACCTGACGGACGTGAACGGGACGCTGTTCTTCAGTGCCTCCGGCGCCCAGGGCGTCGAGCTGTGGAAGTCGGATGGCACCGCCGCCGGCACGGCCCTGGTCAGTGACATCGTCGCGGGCACCACAGGCTCCTATCCCTCGTACCTCACGAACGTAAACGGTGTCCTGTTCTTCTCCGCGAACAGCGGCACCTCGGACACGGAGCTGTGGCGGAGCGACGGCACCGCGACCGGCACCGTGCGCGTGAAGGACATCAACCCGGGCACTGCCAGTTCGAACCCCTTCCATCTCAGCAACGTGAACGGCACGCTCATGTTCACCGCGAAGACCCCCACCTCCGAGACGGAGCTGTGGAAGAGCGACGGCACCGAGATGGGGACCGTCATGGTGCGGGACATCGCCACCTACCTGCCCCAGTCCAGCCCCTCCCACTTCGCGGACCTCAATGGCACCCTTCTCTTCTCAGCCGACGACGGCGTGTCTGGCATTGAGCTTTGGAGGACGGACGGCACCGCTGCCGGTACCGTCATGGTGAAGGATATTTGGGCGGGCCACGCCTCGTCCGCTCCGTTCGGACTCACGCTGGTGGATGGAGTCGTCTACTTTACCGCGGAGCACCCCACGTACGGGCGCGAGCTGTGGAAGACGGATGGCACCGCCACCGGCACTGTCATGGTGAAGGACATCTGGGCTGGTAGCAGCTCCGGCTCGGGGACTCCGGTCTCCGTGAACGGGACGCTCTTCTTCGCTGGTGATGACGGCGTGTCCGGCATTGAGCTGTGGAAGTCGGACGGCACCGCCGCCGGCACCGTCATGGTGAAGGACATCAACCCGGGTCTGCCCGTGTCCATGCCCCGCCATCTGACGGTCCAGGACGGGACGCTGTACTTCTCAGCCTACAGCAGCGGGTACGGCCAGGAGCTGTGGAAGACGGACGGCACCGCCGCCGGCACTGTCATGGTGAAGGACATCCGGGCGGGCCAAGAGGGCTCCACGCCGGAATCCCTCATAAACGTGGGCGGCACGCTCTACTTCCGGGCCACGGACGGCGTCACCGGCGTCGAGCTGTGGAAGACGGATGGCACCGCCGCCGGCACCGTCATGGTGAAGGACATCTCCACGGGCTACGGCAACTCCACTCCGAGCTCCTTCGCCGTCCTGGGCGGTGAGCTGTACTTCGCCGCCGGCAGCACCACTCTGGGTCTGGAGCTGTGGAAGACGGACGGAACCGCCGTCGGCACGGCGGTGGTGACGGACCTCGTTCCCGGCTCGGGCAGTTCGTCGCCCCGGGAGCTCACCGTGATGAACGGGGCGATCTACTTCCAGGCCAACGACGGCCTCACCGGCGCCGAGCTGTGGAAGACGGACGGCACCGCCGCCGGCACCGTGCGTGTTCGCGACCTCTGGGCCGGGGGCGCGTCCGGCATGGGCCTGGAATCCGTGCCCCTGGCCCTGGAGCCGGAGGGATTGCTCGTGTTCCTGGCCACGGATGGCTTGACAGGCCGGGAGCCGTGGGTGAGCGACGGTACCGAGACGGGCACGTGGCAGGTGGGCGACATCGCACCGGGGCCCACTCCGTCCTCCATCAGCTCCAACGGCCGATTCATCCGCGCGGGGGACTTCGTCTACTTCACCGCGGATGACCGCGTCTCAGGCCGGGAGCTGTGGGCCTTCCGCATCAGTGACGTGCTGACGCCTCCGACGCCGTAGCGTCACCGGGAGCGCGCGTCCCTGCCCTCCGTGTCGCGGAAGGCAGGGACGATTTCGTGGCCGGCGAGGCTACGGCGCCTCGCACGCATCCCCCACGCCATCCTGGTCGGCATCGGACGGGTCGGAGGTGAGGAGCCGAGGGCAGGTGTCCGGGGCGTCCATTCGCCGCCACGACTCCGAACGGAACCGAGCTCCGATGTCCCTCACTGAGGCCCACAGGGCCGAAGGCATTGGAAGGCACTCACCAGCGGCGGGTTGCCTCACTGCGCGGTGCTGGTCAAGGGCACCTCGTCCAACAGGACGTTCCGGACGAACCGCCTGAAGCCCTGCCGCTCTCGCGATGGGGTTACCCCAACCCGGCGCTGCTCCACTTCACGGCCACCGGATCGTCGACGAACAGCAGCCGCTGGCAAGCGACTGGCACGGTGCTGACAGCAACACGTGGCGTGCACCGTCGTGCGCGGCGGGGCAAGCTGCGACTCGGGCCCCCTGTTCACGGGCCGGGGCAGCGTGGGCCCCGAGCTGAACGCGCCAAACACGGTCGATGGACACTCAGGCAACTCCCACGGCGGCGAGTCTATCGACCGGATTGTCCTCGCCACCGTGGATGGTGGGGCGCTGCGCACGGGCACGGCGACACGACTCACTGCAACCGTCTGGGCATTCAGCACGACGAACGTGCTGGATGTGTACTGCTCGCCGATCACCACGTCGCTGGTGGGGACGGTCACCGCAGCAGGCTACGGCCTCCAGCGCCTGTCGGTGACATACACACTACCGGCCGGCTCCGCACAGGTGGTGCGCGCGGCGTTCCGCTACGGGGGAGTGAGCAGCCCCTGCCCCACCGGGGGAACTCGACGACAACGACGACCTCGTCTTCAACGCACTATAATGAGGTGAGGGCGGCGCACGGGATGCCTCCGTGCGCCACCTTGCAGGGTGTGGATGGAGGCAGGCGAACACGATCACTTCACTCGAGTGGTATCATGAAGGAGCCATTGGAACGCCACGAGGCATGAAGAGACGAAGCGACCTTTCGTTGCACGGATCTCATCGTGGACCTTCGACATCGTGTCTCTTGGCGACGCGCTCGCGGTGCTCACAGCCGGGGCATCATGCTTCTCGACGCGGACCTGGGCCCCCTTCACTCCCTGCCCTTTCGGGCTATCGCGTGAAAAGCACCGTCCCCGTTGCTGACGGGCGCCTTCTCGCAAGGAGAGACCACTTCGCGTCGCTCTTCGTCGCGCACCGCGGGGGCAGCGCAGGCGGGCGCGGCATGGACGTCCTCTCCATGGATGGCACCTGCTCGAGGCTCGAGCTCTGCTGCAGCGCGGACGCCGCGTGCGGCCAGTACCTCGCGCGGCTGACCGCCGGGGAGAGCGCGTTCTTCGATTCCGACCAGCCGTAGGCCCCGGCATCCTTCAGTCCGCTGTCCCGCTCCCCACCCAACAAACCGTTGAGGTCAGCTCACGCATGTCCAAGACCAACGCCCCTTCAGGACTCGGGTCCGAGTACCACCCGCTCGACGCTCCCCAGCTCGAGAATCCGCATCCGTTCCTCGCGCGTGCACGGCGGGAGGAACCGGTGTTCTTCAGTCCGGCGTTGGGGGCGTGGGTGGTGACGCGCCATGCGGACATCAGCGCCGTGGTCGCCGATACCACATGCTTCTCGTCCGCGGAGTCCATCACGGTGGGCGCCGCGACGACGCCGCCGGAGGTGGTCACCGCGCTGATGGACGGTTACCCCTTGGTGCCCAGCCTCGTCGACAATGATCCGCCAGCGCATGGCCGCTTCCGGAGCCTCGTCAGCAAGGCCTTTACCGGGAAGCGCCTCGCGGAGAAGGAGCCCTTCATCCGCACCCTCGTGGACGCGCTCATCCACTCCTTCAGGCACGAGGGGCAGGCGGACTTGTTCCTCCGGTTCGCCCATCCGCTGTCGTGCAGCATCATCGCGGAGATTCTCGGAATCCCCAGCTCGGACATCCACCGGTTCCGGCGCTGGTCCGATGAGCTGACCACGGTCCTCGCGGCGCATGGCCCCATCGAGCACCAGGTCGCGTGCGCGCGAGGCGTGGTCGAGTTCCAGCGATACCTGGCCTCGGCGCTCGAGGAGCGGGAGGTGTCCCCCCGAGAGGACCTGCTGAGCGACATCGTCACAGGGGCGAAGGGGATGACGCCGCCCATGAGCATGGCGGAGCTGGTGAGCCTGCTGATGCAGGTGCACTTCGCGGGACATGAGACGACCGCGGGCCTCATCGTGGGAGCGGTGGAGCTCCTGCTCGACCATCCGGAGCAACTGCAGGCACTTCGGGACGACCCGGGCCTCATCGCGGGCGCGGTCGAGGAGGCAGTGCGGATGATCTCCCCCGTGCATGCCATGTTCCGTACGGCGCTGAAAGCGGTGGAGATTGGGGGCGTGCCCATTCCCAAGGGAGCCCACATCCGCATCGTCTACGCGTCGGCCAACCGCGACGAGGCCCGGTTCCACGAGCCTGAGCGCTTCGACATCCGGCGGCCTGACGTCAAGAAGCACCTCGCCTTCGGGCAGGGCCTCCATTTCTGCATCGGCGCGCCGCTCGCGCGGCTCGAGGCCCGCCTGGCAGTGGAGGCGCTGCTTCGAAGTCTCCCAGGGCTCCGGCTCGTACCGGGGCAGAGGCCGGGCTTCCTGAGGAGCGTCACCGTCCGGAGGCACGAGAGCCTCGAGGTCGCGTGGGACGCCCAGGCGATTCAGGCCCCCTAAGGAGAAGACCCGAACGGTGTTGCTCACCGAGAAGGGGGCCATGTTCGCGCTCCTTCGGGGGCGAGGGTTCGAATCCCTTCCGCAACCGACCGATACCCTCCACCAAGGCCTGCACCTTCGTTACCGGGGGCCAGCGCTCGCCCAACGAGGCGTCGCGGCGAGCACTGGGGATCTGCTGTGCTCCGGGCGTCAGTAGTCCCAGCGGTAGACTTCCAGCTCCTTCACGTCATAGCGGGTCGCGCCGCTCATGCTCAGGCCGAAGTACTGGTACGTCTGGTCCGACGTGAAGGAGTGGACGTGCGTGCCACCGCCCGCGCCCGTGCGGGTGGCGAGCGTCACCCAGGAACTCATGCCCGGCGTCCAGCCCATCAGCGTGTAGCCGGGGGGCACGAAGCTGCCCCATTTCACGACGACGCGGCGCACGGCCTCCGGCCGGCCCAGGTTGACGTTGAGCCACACCGTGTCCGAGGTGTTGGCGTGGTACGCCGAACGCCATGCGCTGCGGTAGTTCTCCAGGTGATAGGCGCCATTTCCGTCCACGGCGGCGCTGGGGGCGCTGATGCCCGTGTTCTCCGAGTCGCTCGCGCTGGCCGCCATGCCGAAGGCGAGGTTGGGGTTGGAGTCCAGGTCGAGCGAGCTGCCGAGGTCGTTCACGACTTCGAAGTCGACGATGAGGTTTTCCGTCTCCGGCTTCGTGCTGCCCAGCGCCTGTTTCACGCCCGGGGTGACGTCAATCCAGCACCCCAGGGGCTTGTAGGGAGATGCCGCGCGGCCTCCCAGCGCGGCGTCACTGAGGATGCTGTCGGCGGGCCCGGAGTCCTGGAGCGTGGTGAGGACGCTGCGGCCGTAGCCCGCGTGCCCCGGGTGGCGGTTGGTGATGCGAACCTGCGTGCCCCACTTCAGCGAACGCGTGCTGCTGGTGCGCAGGTCCGACTGGGCCGCGGTGACGCCAGCCAGGTTGACGATGGTGGTGTTGGCGGCGTTGTAGCCGTAGTCCAGGGGGAGCGCGACGTAGAGCGCGCTCCAGGAGATGGTCTTCCCACTGGCGCCGGTGCCGCCCCAGAAACTGGAGGCATAGGCGCGGCGCTTGCCGGTGAACTGCGCGGTGGCGGTGCCGCAGAGGAGCATGGCGAGCATGAGCGTCCAGATGGACAGGCTGCCGCGGGACAGGGATGGGAGCATGGAGCGAAGCCTCTCGGGGGAAGGGACGCAGCGAGCTTCGGAGCCATTCGGTGCGGGTGTCAAAAACCCGGATAGACGGTGGCGGACCAGGCATGGACGCCGAAGAGCGCAGCGGATGGAACGCAGTTGCGTCCTCCCGTGACGCAGCAATTCCACGCTTCCGGATGAAAACATGCGCCCGCACCTGGAGGTCGTTGGGCGCGCGAATTGCTGTGAGTCTCGGCTGGGGCTTCTCCCTGAGAAAGAGGCATCAATGCCAAGTACAAGCGCGTCTGGAACCTGGGTGCAGTTCTTCGACATGTGGGGCTACCAGCATGCCTACATCAATTTCACGGGCGCCAAGAACGTCCCGGATCTTGATGACTACCAATTCACGCTGTGTGGCAGCAGCTCCCCAAAAGGCGCCAAGGTGGGGGACCACATCCACTCGCTGGTGACCGGCCCCCAGACCTGGCTCATCGTCTACGAGGATAAGGATTACAACAAGAAGAACCCCAGCAAGACGAAGCTGTATTTCGGCCCCAACACGCTCGTGTCCAACTTGGAAGGCGAGTACCACTTCGGTGGCAACATCGACAGCTTCCAGATGTTCAGCGCCAAGCCCGTGGACTGGCCCGGTGCGTCCGCGGCACGGAACGGGGCCATCACCCAGTTGGCGCTCGTCGAAGAAAAAGCGCTCTTCGCCTCCATCACGAGCGATCTGGAGTCGCTGGTGGGGGCGCTCATCAACCTCATCCCGAACATCGGGGGGTTCCTCAGCAGCCTGATGGGCATCTTCTGGCCCTCCGCCACCGACCCCAACGTCATCTGGCAAGCCATCAAGCGGTACATCGTCAAGGCCGTCTACCTCGGCGTTGAGTCATCGGTGATGAGCTCCGTCGAGAACGAGTTCTGGGGCATCCTCAACGCCATCAAGGTGTATCAAAATGACCAAGTCTACAATCAGTACGACACCCTGTGTATGTTCATCGCGGGCCGCGCGCCGTATTTCACCTACAACGGCAACTACCCCTCGTCACAGTACCCCTCGCAGAAGCTGCCCTACAGCTCCGCCTATTTCACGATCGCGCTGGCCATCTACAGCGCGCGCTGGCGCTACTTCGACCAGATCTATGCCTCGGCGCCTTGGTACCGGACGGAGGGCCCCGCGAAGCGCGAGGCCTTCAGGGTGGCGCTGGAGGCCATGCTGGAGCAGGCCACGGCCGCGCTGAAGGAGATGGCGATGCAAGCCTTCAACGAGCAGAAGGCCTGGGCGGAGTCGAAGGCGCAGAGCCAGCCCCGCGATCGGCATGCGTTCCTCTACACGCAACAGTTCGCCGTCAATATGCTGGGGTGGTTGGCGCCCTCCTTCATGTGGCCGTGCTTCGGCTCCACCGGCCAGCTCCCCGTCCAGAGCGTCATCCACGCGCTGACGGGGCCCTACGGTGGCGCGGAGAACATCTCGCATGGGGGCCGCGCGAAGGACGCCGCCGCCAATGGTCAGAACATCTCCCGCATCCTCCTTCGCACAGGCAGCCAGGTGGATTGTCTCCAAATCTGGATCGACGGCGCAGCGCAACCCCTGAGGGGCGCCGCCGGTGGACACGACGTCTGTGACATCACCTTCGCGGAAGGGGAGTATGTCATCGCGGCCTTCGGGCATGGCGGCGCCCTCGAAACCGGCTCGTTCAATCAGCTCTACCTCCGCACCAACCTGGGGAGACAGTTCGGTGGAGGCGCTCCGGCGAGCACCCGGTTCCAGTCGCTGGCGCCCCAGGGCGTCGATGCACGCCTGTCGGGTTTCACCAGCGCGCTCCAGCCCAATACCCTCAACAGCATCTCCTTGATCTGGCGCTTCGAGACCCCCACCACGCCCGGGTTCGACCCTATCGCGTGGCTGGACCTCCCTGGGCTCACCGACAGGTAGCGACAGCCCGGCCGACCGTCGTCCGGGTGCCATCGCCTTCGAATGAGGCCTGGGAGGTCGGCGTGAGTTGCCGCTGCTGGACACGCTTCGACAATGGGGCCCCTGAACGCGAGGGGGCCCCATGAAGAAGCACCCAACGCGCGAACGGCGTGTCCTATCGCCGGCCGCGTCTCACGACGAGCGATAGCGCGAGCAGGGCCATGGGGAACAGCGCGGACGGACCCGCCTGACAGCCGCAGCCAGACTCCGGCCCCGAAGGGTCCTCCGGCGAGCCTCCATCCACAGAGCCCGCATCCCCGGCCAGAACGCCCGAGTCCGCCGTGGGATTTCCACCGTCTGTGCCCGTGCTCCCCCCATCCACGCCAGGGTGGGAGCCACCGTCCACCTCACCGGGCCCACCTGCGTCCGCCGCTCCCGCGTCCGCCTCTCCCGCGTCCGCCGCTCCCGCATCGAGAGGCCCCGCGTCCGCCTCTCCCGCGTCCACCTCTCCCGAGTCCGCCGCTCCCGCGTCGGGGGTCCCCGCGTCCACGGGCCTGCACTCGCCCTGCTGGCAGGTCCCTCCCGTGCACTCCGTGCCATCCTCCACGGGAGTGGAGGCGCAGTTGCCCGTCTCCGTGCAGATGGGCAGGTGGCATTCATCCGGCGCCACACAGTCATTCGCATCCTGACACTGCGCACAGGCGAAGCCCTCTGTCTGGCTCACGCAGTACGGCGTCGATGCACCGCACGGAGAGCACGACTCACCACAGAAGAGCGACGAATCACAGGGAGCGCACAAGGCCGCCGCGTTGCACCGGTAGCCCGTCTCGCATCCCCCATTCCCTGGCGCGTTGGCGAACTGACGGTTGCATTGGGCGCACTCGGTGGGAGCTGGGAACGAGGGCTGCCCCGACTCCGTCTGATGGAACATCCCGGGCGTGACGAGCACGAAGCCCTCGGTAGCCAGATTGATGATGGGCGGCATGGTCGCTGCCCTCTCAAAGTCCGTAAAGACGCCGTCATATACCGACATCTCGAGTGCGGCGTGATCCCCGACGTTCGCGTGGAGCACCTCCACGCCGTAGAGTCCGGGCTGCGCGAAGTGGACCGTGTTGGTGGCGCGCCACGTCGGAGAGCCGAGCGTCAGCGGACGGTTGATGACCGGGTAGCTCGTCTGGTCGCGGTCGAAGAGCGCCAGGCTCACCGAGTCGTCAGCGTAGAACCCGAAGTGCAGGGGCCTGTCGACCATGTCGCTCGTGACCGCGATGAAGCCACGCAGGCGGGTCGCGAAGGATGTGACGGCATCGCTGTAGCCGAAGTCACACCCGCCGACGGGGCAGCCGGCGACGGCCCCGGTGAAGTCCCCGTAGCTCAGCGTCCTCCCGTCATTGAGGTTGTTGGACAGGTCCAGGGGCGTCCGCAGCACCGAAGTGACGCGGTTGCCCCGGTTCGCCTCCATGAAGGCGTTGATACCAGCGATGTAGGTCGACTGAGACTGGGGGAAGTCAGCCGCGGGATTCCGCGAGACGCTCGTCGCGACGCAGAGGCCCGCCCCCGTCGTCTCGGGAAGGGGCGCCACGGGAGGTCCACTCACCATGACAGCCTGAGCGCTGGCGGTGCGAGGAATGGACAATCCACACAACAAGAGCATGAGAATGCGGAGCAATCGCATCCGCGCGTCTTACTCCTGGCCGCCGAACTCCGACAAGTGCGGCCGGATGCCTCCGTCACGCGCAAGCCCACCGGGCGCCTGGCTCATCCAAACGCGCGCAATGCCTCTCCGAGCGCATCGAAATGCGGGGACGTCAACCTTCACCATCGTCAGGCCAACGACAACACCGGAACTACGAGCTCATCGGCTTCAGACAGTAGAGCGTGGTGCGCTCGCGGGAGCGCGCCATGTGCAGCGGGTCTGACGTGTCCTTCGCTTTCGAATGCCGCGCCGGGGTCGACCGGGCCCACTGCACCGACAGGCCGCACCGCTCGAACTCCGCTTCGAGCCACCCGGGTGGGCGCAGGCCGAGCAGCACCGCGAGGTCCGACAGGAGCAGCAGGCCCACTCCCCCAGGCGCAAGCGAAGCGGAGAGTCCTTCGAGAAAGCGGCGCAGGAACTGGCTGTCCTCGTCGAACACCGCGCGGTCCACCCGGTTCTTGGGCGGTTCAGGAATCCAGGGCGGGTTGCACACCACGAGGTCCGCCGTGCCCTTCGGGAACAAGTCGGCCTCGGCCACCTGGAAGCGCTTGCCAAGCCCGAGCCGCTCCGCGTTCTCCCGGGAACAGGCCACGGCGCGAGAGTCACAGTCAGTCGCCTGAACGGACGCTGCGCCCCGCTGGAGGAGGATGAATGAGAGCACGCCGGTCCCGGTGCCGATGTCGAACACGCGCTTGCCCTTCGCCTCCGTGAATGAGGTCAGCAACTCCACGTAATCCGTGCGGGTCGGAAGATAGACGCCGTAGTGCGGGTGAAGCAGCCCATTGAGGCCAGGAACAGCGAGCCCCTTGCGACGCCACTCCGCCGCCCCAAGCATGCCGAGGAGTTGTTTGAGCGGGACGATGGTGGTGTCCGTCGTTGAAGCCCCCCATACCTGATGGCATGCCAGTGAAGTGTCCGGTGCCCGCGCGAGCCCGAGCCGGTAGTCGCGGTCGAGAGACACCACGATGCGCGACAGCGTCTCGTGTTCGAGCTGCCGGGCCCGCCGCTCGGCACGGAAGGCCTCCAGCGGCGAGCGCGCCTTCGCTGGCCGCGGCAGCCGCCGGCTCAGCGCGCCGAGGAGCTGCTTCGCGTTGTGGAAGTCACCGGAGTACAGCAGGAACTCGCCTCGGCGCACCCGCTTGAGCGCCGTATCCGCGCTGAGTCGGTCATTCACGGGAGACAGCCGGGCAGGCGCGGGTTCCGCGCTCTCTGAGTGCCAGGTGAAGGCGGAGTCCAGCGGCGGCGCGGACGGCGAGGTGGAGGGGTTCGGCCCCTCGGGCGAGGCATCGGTTCGGGGAGCGCGAGGCATGGGGATGGGGTAGCACGTCCACGCGCTCCCGTCGCGTGTGGGAAACCACGGGCTCTCTCCGCGCCCTTGGCGCTTCTGGCGGCGACGCGGTCGTCCTGATGCACGGCGCTTCGAGCCACCGGCAGGCGGGCCGTGTCTGAAACGTTGTGCGCCGGAGCGCTGCTCCGGGGCGGGGGCCGGCTGCGGCGGCCTTCGCTCTCGCCTCCCGCCGCCCTGTGATGGGCGCTTCGAACGCTTCGAACCGCCCGCTTGCATCGAGCCACTGAGCGCCTGGCTTGCGTCTTTCGCCACGCCTTCGGGCCCGACCGTGCCCTTCACGGCGTCCCGCACGGGGCCACCAGGCCCGAGTGCCTGGTCGGCCACGCGGTTCACCGTCCCATCGGACTCCAACGCCCCCTTCGCCGCCCCTCCCACGTCCTGGACGGCCTCGGACACCGCTCCGCCAGGCTTCAGGCTCTCATGGGCGGCTTCCCCCACCTCCCACGGAAGCAGGCCACGCACGCCTTGCCACGGCCTCCCGAGCAACACGTCTCCAGATTGAAAGGGAGCCGTTGGCCCATGCCCCAGGGAGGCCCCCGTGCCGGTACGTCGACCGCCGCAATCAAGTCACTCGCGTTTCCAGAGCGCGCCACTGAACAACCAGGAGTCCGAGCTGGACGATGACGTCGCCATTGCCGCACACGCCCGGGGCGAATCACTCGTCGTGCATGCAATCCATGGCGTTTCGGAAGCGCTCCGGGCGGCGACGCGGCTGAACCGCCATCGGTAGCCAGGGCGGGCGCCCCCCCGTCCCCCAC
>NZ_JABFNS010000158.1 GCF_013116825.1 Myxococcus xanthus | reverse complement strand
CGGTGGCTATGTCGGAGGGGTCCCACCCGTTCCCATCCCGAACACGGAAGTTAAGCCCTCCAGAGCCGATGGTACTTCGCGGGAAACCGCGCGGGAGAGTAGGTCGCTGCCGGATTCTTTTTGAGAAGCCCCCGGTGTCCCTCGTGGACACCGGGGGTTTTCCGTTTTGGGGCGTGTGGAGTTTCGGCGCGTCACCGCGGGCGTTGGGCCAGGCGCCGCGTGCGGAGCCGGCGCACGCCCCCTCCGCCAGCAGGGCGCCGTCGTGGCCAGCACCAGCAGGGGCTCGGCGCGCGCGGCTCCCTTCGCCACCGCGTCCACGCTTCTCAGCCCTGCGGCCGAAGACGTGGCGCTCCAGTGTCGCCTGCTTCTCCACCGGCTTCGACATTCGGGGCCAGAGGCCACCACGGCTTCTACCCCGGCAATGCCTCCCGGCACGTCGCTCGCCGGACGGTTAGGCCGCGACTGTTCCCGGAGTTCCTGCGCCAGTCGAGTCAGCTCCTTGATCTGGCGCTCGAGCTCCTCGATGCGCGCAGCCTTGGGGGCGACTTCAGCCAAGACAGGCCGTGTCCCAAGCCCCACGCCGCGTCAGCGAGCGACAAGCCTCCCGCCGGTTACTGGCCAGCTCCTTCTTCAACCGCCCAGCCCCTTGAACGCTTACGGCGTCTCGCGTGGTTGTGTGGCTGTCCGAAATCGGCTCCGTCTACATCTCACCCCTGAGCTGTCCGATTTGACGGGGGCAACTCCAGGCAGGGGGCGTCAACTCCGCCGTGCATGCGCTGCGCGGCACCCCCGCGTTCCGGGCTTTCGCCATCAGGCAGCATCCCGGGTCACCGGGCCGGAGGATATTCGAGAGGGATGAGCGGCTCTTGGCTGATACGGCTCCGCGACTCTTCAATCGCGTGAGCCGGTGAACTCCGGCAGCAGGAACTCGTCCGAGGCGGGCGCCTTCTCGATGAGGTTTAGCTCCACGAGTTGCTGGGCCAACTGCTCCCAGCGCTGGCGGTTCATCGTGCCCAGGCCTTGGGTCCGCGTCTCCTCCGTCTCGATGAGCGGCTTCTGCGCCTCGGCCCCCTCCGCGAACGTCTCCGCGTCCATCGTCGTATTCAGCTTTCCCATCACCGCGTTGGTGGGCCCCGCGTTGTCCAGGTACGCCCGCCACCCCTCGCGCACCGCCGCCACGAAGGACTTCACCCGCTCGGGCTGTTCCTTCCAGTACTGGCGCCGGGTGATGACCACGGCGAGGTACGGGTTGAAGCCCTCCTCGGCCACCAGGAACACCGATGGCGTGGCGCCCTGCCGCTTCGCGGCGATGGGCTCGGCGGTGATGAAGCACTGCTGGGCGAAGTCCTTGTCCGCCAGGAAGCGCGCGACGCCCCCGTCGTAGGGCACCACCTTCACCTTGTCGAAGCTGTACTTCTTCTTGAGGAAGGCCACGTAGGAGAGGCCCGGCTCCAGCGCCACCGTGCCCGAGGACAGCACGTCCGCGATGTTCTTCGCCCCGCGAGAGGCGTGGGCCATGATGGCGTGCGGAGAGGTCTGGTACACCGCGAACAGCGGAATCACGTCCAGGCCTCGGGCTCGCGCGACGAGGAGCTCGTCGGCGCCGCTGATGCCGAACTCCACTTTGCCGGTGGCCACCATCTGCGGCACGGGGGCGCCGGCTCCGCCGCCGAGGATCTCCGCCTCGAGCCCATGGCGGGCGAAGGCCCCCGACTCCCGCGCCGCGTAGAAGCCGCCGAATTCGGGCTCTGGCACCCAGTTGAGCGCGAGCCGCACCTTGGCGGGGGCGTCCACCTTCGGCGGGGCGGTGCTGGCTCCCGTGGCGGACTGGGAGCCCTGCTTGGGCTCCTCCTTCTGGCGCGAGCAGGCGCCCGCGGCCACGAGAAGCACCGCGCAGCCCAGCAGTTTCAAGAGGCGTCCGCTCACGTTCAGCTCCTTTCCAGGTGAGTCATGTTCCCTGCGCCGACGGGTGCCAGCGCCGCAGCAGCCGGGCGCCGGTGAGGCTCACCACACCGAACAACACCAAGCCCAGCCCCGAGGCCGCCAGCACCGCGGCGAACAGCAGATCCGTGCGCAATTGACGGTACGCGCCAAGGACGAGGATTCCCAGCCCCGCGGTGCCCTCGGAGAACCCGGCGACGAACTCGCCGACGATGGCGCCGATGACGGCCAGGCCCGAGGCGATGCGCAGCCCCGTGAACAGGTGTGGCATCGCCGCGGGCAGCTCCAGCTTCCACAGCGTGGCGAGCCGCCGCGCGCCATAGAGGCGGAACATGTCCCGGAGGGAGGGCTCCACCGAGCGCAGCCCGGTAAGCGTGTTGGCGATGACCGGGAAGAGCGAGACGATGAAGGACGACACCGCGACGGCGCGCGGGCCCGGGCCGAACCACAGCACCAGCAGCGGAGCGATGGCCACGATGGGCACGGTCTGCAGGAAGAGGGTGTAGGGGTAGAGGGCGCGCTCCACCATCCGCGAGGAGGCGAGGAGGACGGCCACGAGCACCCCCAGGACCGCGCTCAACCCGAAGCCGACCAGGGCGGAGCGGCCCGTGGTGATCGCCGCGCCGACGAGCGAGGACGCCTCCTGGGCTCCCACGGCACCAATGGCCGAGGGCGGAGGCACCAGCCAGCGCGGAACCTCCAGAAGGCGCACCGTGCCTTCCCAGAGGGTCAGCAGGACGACGAGCGCCACCAGCGGAGGGACCGCCGCGCGAAGGGCTGAGCGGTTCACCAGCGCTCTCCTTGTTCCAGGGCCTCGTTGAGCAGGCGGGCCTCGCGGGCGAAGGATGCCTCGGTGCGCAGGGACGCGCTGCGTTCAACTGGCAACTCCAGCGTCCGGTCCAGCACCACGCGCGCGGGCCGTCGCGACAGGACCACGGCTCGCTCGGCCAGGTAGGCGGCTTCGGAGATGGAGTGGGTGACGAAGAGCACGGTCATCCCCAGCTTGCGCCACAGCGCGCGGAGTTGATCATCCAGCCGGCCGCGCGTCAGCTCGTCCAGGGCGGCAAAGGGCTCGTCCAGCAGCAGCAGCCGGGGGTGGGTGACGAGCGCGCGTGCCAGGGACACGCGCATGCGCATGCCTCCGGACAGCTCCGCCGGAAAGCGGTCGGTGGCATCACCGAGCCCCACCTGATCGAGCACGGCGCGCGCGGCAGCCTGCCGCTCCGGTTTCGACACGCCGGTCAGCTCCAGCGGCAGCGCCGCGTTGTCCAGCACCGAGCGCCAGGGCAGCAGGTGCGCGTCCTGGAAGACGTAGGCGATGGGGGCGCGCTCGCCCTGGGGGCGCTCCAGCGTCGGGGTGAAGGAGATGTGCCCGGACTCGGCGCGGTCCAGCCCGGCCACCAGCCGCAGCAGCGTGGACTTGCCGCACCCGGAGGGGCCGAGCAGCGCCACGAACGAACCGGGCGCCACGTCCAGGTCCAGCCCCGACAGCACGGCGACGTTGCCTGGGAAGGTGCGGCGCAGGCCCTCGACCTTCACACGAACGCCCCCACTTCCGGAAATGGGGGCCATGGGAGAGAGGGGATGGAGGCCAGGAGGCGCCATGGATGGAGTGTTTCTAACCGTCCAGCCCTCGGGAGGCGAGCGCGGAGTCAGCCGCAATCCTCAGCGCTCAGTCCCTCGCGTGCGCGTACTCGGCCGATTTTGACGGCCGCTGAGTGAGGGGGCAGCCAGCCCGAATCGAGGCTGCCGCCACGGAGTTCTTCCGAGCGGGGCCTTGCCAGAGGGCTCCAGGCGCCGACACGACGGCGCCCTGGCTGTCCCGTGCGCTTGTGTAGGGCCCGCCTTGACGGATACATGCATCAGTGTGCATATGTACATCCATGCATCTTGACGTCTTCCAGGTTCTCGCCGACCCGACGCGCCGCCGCATCGTCGAGGCCCTTCGGTCCGGTGAGCAGCAGGTCAGTGACGTCGTCGAGAAGGCCGGAATCCACCAGTCAGGTGTCTCGCGGCATCTGCGCATCCTGTCGGAATCGGGCTTCGTCTCGATGCGGCCGGATGGGCAGCGTCGCCTCTATGCCTTGAAGCCGGAGCCGTTTCAGGAGCTCGATGGGTGGCTCACCGGGTACCGGCAGCTGTGGGAGGCGCGACTCGATCGCTTCGGAGCCGCACTGGAGAAGAAGCAGCAACATCAACAGACTCGCCGAGTCGAAGAGAAGGGGCCGCGGAAATGAGCAACGAGAAGGCGAAGGTCGTCATCGAGCGCACCTACCGGGCGGGAATCGAGGACATCTGGGCGCTCTGGACCACGAAGGAGGGCTTCGAGTCGTGGTGGGGACCCCAGGGCTTCCGTGCCGCGGTGCACGAACTCGATGCACGCGTAGGCGGCGCCCTTCGGTACGACATGATTGCTGACTCCCCGGAGATGATTGCCGCGATGAAGCAGATGGGCCAGCCGACCTCTCACGCGACCCGTTCCCGCTTCACCGAGGTGGCGCCACATTCGCGGCTCGTCCTCACGAACGTCATCGACTTCCTCCCGGGTGTCGCTACCTACGAGAGCAAGATCGCCGTGGACTTCGTCCCGAGCGGCGACGGCGTTCGGATGGTGGTGATGCTGGACGCGATGCACAGCGAGGAGTTCACGAAGATGCAGCAGGAAGGCTTCACGAGCCAGCTCACGAAGCTGGACTCGCGCTTCGCGTGATGGGATGGCGAGAAGTCCCGAAAGCTCCACTCGCTTGAGGGGAACTCGTCGAGCGTCCTCCGCTTGCTTCACGTCTGCTGCGCCCCGGACGGGCCGTTCAGCCTCGTCCGGAGCGCCTGTGAATCACTCTGAATAGTAGCTGTCCGTGTACACGCTGAAGCCGGACTCGGTGTCGACGAAGAACGTCGCGCTGTGGTCGCTCCAGGAGTCACGCGCGTAGCCGTAGGAGCAGCCGAAGAACGAGCGGCCCTCGATCAGGGTGTTCAGGTTGGCCAGACCGGCGGCCTTCACTTCCGGATCCAACGTGCCGAAGTTCGCGGCAGCGTTGACGAACGCCTCGACATGGGCGCGAACCTCGGCGGCGTCAGCATTCGTCCCGCGGTGGTCTTGCGGTTCGGACACCCGCTCCGTTCTTTCGCCGAAGCACTCCTGGACCTGGAGGCGCTGGAAATCGCCGTTCATGTTCGCCCACCAGTCGAAGTGGCGCGCCATGAACACACCACCGTGCGGTCGCGGCAGGTTGTTCACCGCGTTGATGAGCGCCTCGAATGGGCGGCTCAGCGTGGCGGCGTTGCGGAGGTTGCGGAAGCTCACGTCGGCAATGCCTGTCGTGTTCGCGATGGCGTCCGCGTTCGTGAACGGGCGCAGATTGCGCAGGTTCAGCGCGCCGTTCCAGGCGTAGGGGAGGATGTCGTGCAGCTCGGTGGAGCTGACGCTGTTCACCAGCGACACGATGGCGGTCGCGTCATCCCGCGACAGGGCCAGCCCATCCGCGATGCCATAGCAGTCCGTGTCGATGTAGTCCTGGCTCCGGGCTCCCTGCTCGATCTGCTGCAGACGCGCCGGGCCGACCAGCGCCACGGAGGAGATATCCGCCAGGGAGACGAACTGCGAAGCCGCGCGCCGGTTGACCAGGTTGTGGACGACGTTGCTGGGCAGATAGGCGTCCAGCGTGTTGAACGGCGCTTCATTGACGAACTGGAGAATGCCCTGGCACTCGGTGGCAACGTCCACGTCAGCCTCCGTCAGCAGTCTCTGCTGCTGCTCCTGGGGCTGCTGCGTGGGCGTTTCGGTCTCGCTCGGACCACAGCCAACGAGCAGACCGGCGGCGAGGAAGGCAGATCCAACATAACGACGCATCAGGGGAACTCCTGCTAGGGGGGATAATGAGGTGAGACGGATTTAATACATCAAACTCGAATGCTCCTGGCAATACGGATTCGTGTCTGTGTTTCGTCACGAATCTGTTCCCAGCACTGTGCACTTCAGGTGTGGGAATGGCCCTCTTTCCGTCGCGATAGGGTGCCTGTCTCCCTCTGAAGCGACCCTGGGCGTCTCTTGCCCGATGCCGTGGTTTTTCGGCCTCCCAAGGCGTGGATGGGTGATGAGGGATTGGGCGTGTCCTGTGTCTTTTTTCAACGTGACACGTCGCTTTGGGCAGCAGCGGATGAGTCATTGCGTGCGCTGCCGAGGGGCGAATGAGTGGGATGGCGCGAAGTCTGTTTTTCGTGAATAGCCTGTGGTATGCCCTCGGCATGGGGAACACTCGTCCGATTCGTCCTGGAGTCGCGCCTCGCCCCGCCGTGGCGCCATCTGCGTCCCGCGTTCGGGATTCCGTGGCCACGCCGCCATCGGCGCCTGGGAATGCTGCTCGGCAGCCGCCGGCTTCCAGGGACCGCTTCGAGCCACCGCGTTCAGCCCCTCTGGTGAATCTCTCCGGTCAAGGTGCCGCGCCATCCGGCGGACAGCGCCAGCGGGCCCTGGAGGTCACGCGGCAGAGTCCTCCGGGGTCGGTCGGGGCGGCCATCCGGCCCTTGTTGTCGGGGGCCGTGGGGATGCTGGGCACGGCCGGGCATGCCGTGGGGGCCTTGCCGGGCGCCGTGGTTCACGCCGTGCCCTTCGTGGGCCCCGCGCTTCAAGCCTCTGGCGTGACGAGGCCGCTGACGCGACTGGGGCCCGCCGTGGAGGCCTACGCTCGCGAGTTCGGCGCAGGCCAGGTGGGGGACTTCTACGCGCAGCAGCGAGAGTTGCTCAACCAGCCCGCGACCGAGGCCAACATCGCGGAGTTCGCTCGGCGCGAGACGGAGTTCTTTCAGCGCGATCCTTCCGCCGAGGCTCGGGCCTTTGGGGCCATGTTCAGCGCGGAGGACCGTGCGGCCCTCATCGGGCTCAGCGCGCGTGTGCAACGTCAGCTCCCTTGATGAGGGGCTGACTCAACGCTCAGCGCGTGTTCCCCTCGGGGATGACGTCCGGGGGACGTGGCGGCGCCCAGTCCCAGGCGACCACGGCCCACTCGTCCGTCGCGTCCCGGTAGGTGTGGATCGTCTCGAAGCCGACCCGCTCATGCGCCCGCAGGGAGCGGAGGTTCCGCACGGAAATCTCGGTGACGATGAGGTCGAACCGAGCTCGGAAGTGGTCCCGGTGCTGGTGGTAGAGCCGGTCGAACAAGCCCTGTCCCCGGTGCGCCTTGTCGATGCAGATCTGCCCCATCACGTAGAAGCGGTAGTCTCGCAGCGATTTGCTTCGGAACTCGAGCGAGTCGAGGAGCGCGAACATGGGCTCCAGGACGGGGGCCAGCGCGCGGGCCTCGCGCGGCATCGTCAGGGCATAGGCCACCAGCACTCCATCGTGGCGGGCGACGATGCTGGGCGCCATGGCGTGCATCTGTTCCAGCGCCGGCAGGTCATGCTGAACCGTGACGAACCCCTGTGAGCGCATCTCATCCGCGGACAGCGCCTGCTTCAGGTTCTTCTGTTGCAGCGCCAGGATGTGCTCCAACTCGTCCCGGTTCCGCACGGCGGTGACTGTGTAGGTGGGCGTCATCGACAGCAGGATATGCCGCAGCGGTGCGCCTTGCCGAAGCGACGCGGGGTGCGGGCACGCGGGCGACAGGAGCTGCGCTTCAGTGGCGCGTAGGACAGTGGGCGGGGCTCGATGTTGCAGGCCGGGCGGGGGGAAAGGCGGGGCCATAGCAGGCGCCCTTGTGGACATACCCATCCTCGTCACAGTCCTTCAGGTTATCGACGGCCAGCTTCACCCAGCAGCCACCGTTGATGGGGACTTGGAGCTTGCGTGGGCACCGTCCAGATGCGTCTGGCCGGGTCTGCCCAGGAAAGGGGCGGGGTGGCATCTCCAGGGCGATGGTCGACCATGCAACGGGGGCCTGGATGGGAGATGCCGGAGCCGCGAACACACTGTCTCCCACCGCCACCGTGCCGCCGTCAGTTGCCTCCACGGACATCGCAGTCGGCATGGGAGCGACTTCGACTGCGGCTCCCGCGCGAGGCCGCCAGCCGAGGCTCAGTACCAGGGGGCCTCCAAGTCCGATGATGGCCACCCATGGCCACCGGGGGCGTCGGGCCCGATGGCGGACGGAACGTTCCTTCCACCGCGCCGATGCTCGGGCGTGAAGGGCACCTCCCACCATGAGTGGCACATCCGACTCCGAGCCCGCCCGTGCCACCGCGAAATCCAGCGACTCCGCCAGCTCGCGTGCGCTGCCTCGCGCATGGAGGCTTGGGGCGAGCATCCGCGACACCAACGCGCTCAACTCCGGGCAGCAGTGCCCATTCACGTCTCGCGGGGATGGGGCCTGGGCTCGCTCCGTGTGCCAGAACCTGGACTCCGCCACATCAGGATGCGTCGACGGCGGGTACCGCCCCGTGATCATCCGGAACGCCGTGACGCCCAGCGCGAAGACGTCATCCGCCTGCCCCGGCGCATACGGCGGCGCGGAGTCACTCGCCGCGAAGCGCCACGCTTCCGGGGACCGATAGGCCGGCGTCCCTGGTGGAAACGGCGAGCTCGTCTGCGTCGCGGCGCCCACGTAGTGACTGGAGCCGAAGTCCATGAGGAACGCGTGCCCGTCGGCCTCGCGCACCAGCACGTTGTACCCTTTGACGTCCCGGTGCAGCCCCCCGGCCGCGTGGGTGGCTTCAATCGCCCGCGCCAGCCTCGCGAGCAGGGCCATCACCTGCCGCGACGTGGGGCGGTGCTCGCTGGTCCAATCGTAGAGCGGCGTGCCCTCCACCCAGTCCATCGCGAGGTAGGGGTGGGGCGGTCCCTTGACGGGTTGCCAATGCCCGCTCGCTCGCAACCGGGGAACGGCGGGGTGGTGGATGCGGGACAGCAGCTCGGCCTCGCGCGCGAAGCGTTCGTCCCGGGCATGCAGGGCCAGCTTGAGGGCCACGGTGTGCGTGCCCGTGATGTGCCGGGCCCGGTAGACGGCGCCGTAGGTGCCTCGGCCTCGCAGGTCCATGAGGCGCCACGGGCCCACCCGGGTTCCGGGTGGAAGTCGGGCCGGATTCAGGAAAGGGAGCCCCATACAGGAAGAGGCTACTTCCTGAGTAGTCAGTTTGCACCGGAATCTGTCAGGTCAATGCGGCTCGCTGGGAAGAAATCCGGAAGGCGCAGCGCGCGAAAAGCGACGCAACCCGTGGCCGCGGGGCGGCGGTTGCCGCGCGCCTCACGCGCCATCACCTTGACGCAATGTGCCGATGCCGGGTGGAGTGTCGGCCTGGTCTCCTTCCGGTGGAGGGCGTGCCCATGGCGAGTGTGGTGCCTGCTTACGCGGAGTGGTCCAATCTGGAGCGCCGAATCCGGGCGCTCGTTCCCGAGGCGTTCGACCCGTCTGGCCGAGTGCTGAACCTCATCGCGGGTGAATGGGGGCATCCCGGAAAGGGGAAGCCCTACCTGTCCCCGGTGGACGGCACCGTCCTGGGCCGCCTGCCCATGATTGATGCGAACACCGCGCGCGTCGCCGCGAGCGCCGCCGCCGCGGAGGCGCGGACCTGGGCCCACCAGGACCTCGATGCGCGCAAGGAGCGCGTCACCCAGTGCCTGTCCCTGCTGCGTGAGCAGCGCGAGCTGCTGGCCCTCATCCTGGCCTGGGAGATTGGCAAGCCGGTGCCACAGGCGCGCGTCAGCGTGGACCGCTGTATCACTGGCGTGGAGTGGTACGTCTCCCAAATCGAGCCCATGGTGGAGGGCCGCCGTCCGCTGGGGCTCATCTCCAACATCGCTTCATGGAATTACCCGCTGTCGGTGCTGGTCCACGCGGTGCTGGTCCAGGTGCTCGCGGGCAACAGCGCCATCGCCAAGACGCCCACGGATGGTGGGCTCTTCTCGCTGACGCTCTGCATGGCGCTCGCGCGCCGCTGCGGGCTGCCTGTGTCGCTCATCAGTGGCTCGGGCGGACAGCTCAGCGACGCGCTGGTGCGCAATCCGGAGATCGCTTGCCTGTCCTTCGTGGGCGGCAAGGCGAACGGGCGGGACATCGCGGCCAGCCTCTATGACCGCAACAAGCGCTACATGCTGGAGATGGAAGGGGTGAATGCCTACGGCATCTGGCACTTCAGCGACTGGGACGGGCTGGCGAAGCAGCTCAAGAAGGGCTTCGAGTACGGCAAGCAGCGCTGCACCGCGTACCCGCGCTTCGTCGTGGAGCGGAGCCTGATGCCGCGCTTCCTGGAGACGTACCTGCCCGTCGTCGCCGCCCTGAAGGTGGGGCACCCGCTGCTGGCGGAGACTCCGGATGGCGAGCCACCCGCGCTCGACTTCGGCCCGCTCATCAACAGCCAGAAGGTCGAGGAGCTTCACGGCCATATGAGCGAGGCGGAGGGCCGCGGCGCCGTGCCCCTCTTCGCCGGGCGGCTGGACGCGGAGCGCTTCCTGCCGGACCAGGACGTCTCCGCGTACCTGGCCCCGCACGCGCTGCTGCACGTGCCGCGCAACTGCAAGCTCTACCACGGCGAGCCCTTCGGCCCCGTGGACACGCTGGTCGTCGTGGACAGCGAGGAGGAGCTCATCGCGGAGATGAACGTGTCCAACGGTTCGCTGGTCGCCTCCATCGCCTGCGACGAGCCCGACACGTGCAAGCGCGTCTCCTCCGAGCTGCGGGCCTTCAAGGTCGGCCACAACGGGCCGCGCTCGCGCGGAGACCGGGAGGAGGTCTTCGGCGGAATCGGTGGTTCGTGGAAGGGGTGCTTCGTGGGCGGCAAGTACCTGGTCCAGGCCGTCACCGAGGGCGAACCCGGCGAGCGGCTGCACGGCAACTTCCACGACTACACGCAACTCCCCGACACACGCTGACGCGGGCTCATCGTCTGCTCAGGCGTCTGGCGCCGCGCGGGGAGCGGTGGACCGACGCATCGACACCATCAAGGCCGCCGCCGAGGAGGCCTTGCTCGGCGGGGGCGAGGTGCTGAACCGGGAGGTGTCGAAGCGCGCCGCGGGCTACCCGTTCATCCTCAAGCCTTCGGACCGCACGGCGTGCTCCAGCGCTTGGACATCCTTGACGGCCGAACTGGAGGTGGGCGGAGGCGTCGTGGGCATCGGCCGCGAGGGCGTGAAGTACGCCATCGAGGACATGACGGAGCTTCGGCTGCTGGTGCTGCGTCAGGCGTGAGCGCTCGGAGACGCTCCCTTCGAAAGGGGACGAAGCAGTCGCGTGCGAAGGGGCATGCACCCACTTCAGTGAGATGAGTCGACGGGCCAAGGACCCCACGGAGACCGTGGGGCCACGGGCGCCACGTCGAGTTCCAGACTCGGTGACGACCTTCCGTGCAGCCTTCTTCGGAGCGCTGCTTCGTGAAGTTGAAACCACCCACGGGGGGAACGTCTTCCCCGCGCGCGCTCAGCTCCGGGGCGTGAGCAGCACCGCGCCCGAAGCAGGCATTGCCACCTCGAGCCGCGTCCCCTCGGCGCGGATGGGGACGTCTCGTTCGTCCAGCAGGTCCTTCAGGGACGCATGCCTGGACAGGCTGGCGTAGGCCTGGGGGAGGGTGAGGCGCAGCGTCCTGGCGGGCCCGAAGTTCAGCACGACGAGCACGGGCTCGCTCGCGCCGTCCTGATGGCGCAGGTAGGCCAGGGCGGAGGGATTGTCCTTCACGGCGACCGGCACCCAGGCGCCACCAGCGAGCGCGGGGTGCGTGTCCCGCAGGTCGATGAGCTTCCGGTAGTGCTCCCGCAGGCCGTGCGGGTCCTCGTCCCAGGAGAGGGGCGGCGGCTCCTGGTAGGGCTCGTACTCCGCGCCCACCTCGTCGCCCGTGTAGACGATGGGGATGCCGGGCAGGGTGAGCAGCAGCGCGGCGGCCACCCGCGTCGAGTCGGGGCCATGGCGGCCGATGAAGCGCTTCGCCGTGTCGTTGTTGTTGAGGAAGCGGGCCACGCGGTCCTCGGGCGTCTGCCCGCCCTTCAGGGCCGCGTACAGCTTCGGAGCCAACTGCTGACGGTCCTCGAAGACGCCCTCCCAGGCCCAGTGGCCCAGCGAGGCGCTCCAGTCATACGCCGCGTTGAAGCCGTTGCGCACGAAGTACGGGTCATACGCGCTCGCCTCCGCGAGCAGGTACACGTCCGGCTTCTCCTTCCGCAGCGCCGTGGACAGGTCGCACCAGAAGCCAGGGCGCCGCTCCTTCACGCCCCAGGCCACGTCCACGCGGAAGCCATCCACGTCGAACTCGCGCACCCAGTACTGGAAGGCCCGGTGCACCATCGCGGTGACCTTCGGGTTGTCGTAGTTGAGGTTCGGCAGGTGCTTCCAGTCGAAGTAGTGCGTCGGCTGTCCCTGGGCGTCGCGGTCGTAGTAGCCGTAGTACGGTGACTGCTTGCCCTTCGCGAGCACGTCCCGGAAGTACGGGTGCGCGTTCGACGTGTGGTTGGGCACGAAGTCCATCATCACCTTCATGCCGCGCGCGTGCGCCTGGTCGATGAGCTCCTTGAACTCGGCCTTCGTGCCGTAGTCAGGGCGGACATCGAAGTAGTCGGTGACGGCGTAGCCGAAGTCCCCCGGGTCCGTTGTCGTATTCACCGGTGACAGCCAGAGCACGTCGATGCCCAGGTCTCGCAGGTAGTCCAGCTTCGCGGTGACGGCCTTGAAGGGCTGCTCGCCGAAGAGCGGCGGGACGACGCCGTAGACGACGGCGCCTCGAATCCAGTCCGGGTCCTGTACGGGGCCACAGGTTCGGCCCTCGGCACGCGCTTGAGGCGGGGCGGTGTTCCGAGCGGCTTCCGCGGGCATGCCCGCGAGGGAGAGGAGGCTCAGCGAGAGCAAGGCGGCCAGGCGGCGGGGGCGGGCGTTGAGCATGGGGTGTCAGGGGCCGGACATCGGCGTTGGGCCCGGAACGCGGCGCCGCCTCCGGATTCTTCCTTGGCGTCGGCCTGTGGCGGCGGGACGGCTGCTGGCGATATGAGACACTGCGCAAGCCACCGCACCCATGGACGAGAAGCGCTACCCCATCCCGGCCGGGCTCCACCGGGTGGAGCAGGACATCCAGAAGAGCCGCTTCATCACCACGGCCGCCCATGCGCCCACCGTGGAAGAGGCGAAGGCCTTCATCGCCCGCGTCCGCGAGGAGTTCGCCGACGCCACCCACAACTGCTGGGCCTTCGTCGTCGGGCCTCCGGGCTCCACCGCCCAGGTGGGCATGAGCGACGACGGCGAGCCCCATGGAACGGCCGGCCGGCCCATGCTCACCGCCCTGCTCCACGGGGGCGTTGGCGACGTGGCCATGGTCGTCACCCGGTACTTCGGCGGGACGCTGCTGGGGAAGGGCGGGCTGGTGCGCGCCTATACCGCTGGCGTCCAGCAGGCGCTCGAAAGCCTCCCCACCACGGAGCGTGTGCGCAAGACGCGACTGGCCGTCGAGGTGGAGTACACCCACGTCGATGGGCTGCGCCGCCTGCTGCCGTCCTACGAGGTGCAGGTGCTGGCGGAGGAGTATTCGGCCACCGTGGGGTACCGGCTGGAGCTGCCCGTCACCCAGGTGGAGGCCCTGCGGACCGCGTTGAACGACCTGACATTGGGCCAGGTGCTCGTCGAGCCGCTCGATTCGGACGATTGACCCTGGGCCACGGAGGGGAGAGCCTGCGGCCCGATGAGCGCTGGCCCCGACCTCTTCTCCGCCTCCGTCGACGTGAATCGCTTCGCGCCCCTGGCGGAGCGGATGCGGCCTCGCACGCCTGACGAGTTCATCGGCCAGTCCCACCTGCTGGGCCCGGGCCGTCCGCTGCGCCAGCTCATCGAGCGCAAGGCCATCGTGTCCTCCCTCTTCTGGGGGCCCCCGGGGGTGGGCAAGACGACGCTCGCGCGGATGATGGCCACCGGCGTGGACGCGGAGTTCGTCATCCTCTCCGCCGTGTCGGACGGCATCCCCCGCATCCGCGAGGTGGTGGCCGAGGCCGAGCGCCTGCGCAACCAGTACAGCCGCCGCACCGTCCTCTTCGTCGACGAAATCCACCGCTGGGCGAAGAACGTGCAGGAGCAGGCGCTGCCCCACGTGGAGAGCGGCCTCTTCGTCCTCCTGGGCGCCACCACGGAGAACGTCAGCTTCGAGGTCCGCCCCGCGCTCGTCAGCCGGTGCCGCGTGTTCCAGCTCAAGGAGCTCACCGTCGCGGACATCCAGTCGGCGCTGACGCGGGCGCTCGGTGACTCGAAGCGGGGCTTGGGCGCGCGCAACCTGACGGTGGGGGAGGAGGCGCTGACGCTGCTGGCGAAGGGCGGCGTGGGTGACGTGCGCAAGGCGCTGGGCGCGATGGAGCTGGCGGCCAGCCTCACCGCGGACGGCGCGGAGATTACGCCCGAGACGGCGCGCGAGGCGGTGGGCACCAGCCTGTCCCGCCACGACAAGGACGGCGATCAGCACTACGACTTGCTGAGCGCGCTGCAGAAGTCGTGCAGGGGCTCCAACGTCCAGGGCGCCGTCTTCTGGGCGGCGAAGCTGCTCCAGACGGGCGACGTGGCGTCACTGTGGCGGCGGCTCAAGGTGATTGCCGTGGAGGACGTGGGCATGGCGATGCCGGAGGCCATCAGCATCGTGCGTGACTGCGAGGAGGCCTTCCACGCCATGGGCATGCCGGAGGGGCGCATCTGCGTGGCGCACGCCGTCGTCCTGCTGGCCACGGCGAAGAAGAGCAACCGTGCCTATGCGGCGCTGGACGCGGCGATGGCGGCGCTCCAGGAGCATCCCAACGCGGAGCCTCCGCTTCACATCCGCAACGCGCCCACCGAGCTGATGAAGGAGCTGGGGCACGGCAAGGGCTACCAGACGCCCTGGAACTTCAAGGACCACTACGTGCCCGGGCAGACGTACCTGCCCGCCCCGCTGGAGCGTTCCGTCTTCTACCGCCCGAGCAAGGAAGGCTACGAGGCGGAGATTCATGAGCGCATGAGCCACTGGTGGCGCGAGGACAAGGCGTCCCGAGGCGAGTAGGGCAGGCAGCCCCCGCGGGCCGGGTTCTGCCGTCCGGTGCGCAATACTCCTGGGCAGCAGTGCCGGTTGTTCATCCCGAGACGTCCTCCCAGCTTGTTGCTCAATGAGCACGCGGCGGTTCGCCGTCTCAGAGGGGGAATCATGATGAACACTCGCAGGTCCACGTTGATGCAAGGTGTGTTGTCCGCGGTGGTCGCGGTCCTCGTGGTCCCGGTCGCCAGGGCGGCAATGCCACCCGCGCCTCCGGCAAACTGCTCGGAGGCGGGCGGCTACACACAACGCAACCTCGTGGCCAACAGTCCGGCGCTTGGCGCCGAGCATGTCGATCCGCACCTCGTCAACGCCTGGGGGCTTGCCTTCAACCCGATGGGCATCGCGTGGGTGGCGAACGGGGGCACGGGCACCTCAACGCTGTATGACGGCAATGGGGTTCAGCAGCCCCTCGTCGTGGGCATCCCCGCGCCGCCAGGAAAGACCGAGTCGGGAGAGCCCACCGGCGTGGTGTTCAATGGCTCGGAAGCAATCGTCGTGACAGGGACCGGGGTCTCGGGTCCCGCTCGCTTCATCTTCGCAACGGAGGAGGGCGTCCTGGCCGCCTGGGCACCCGCGGTGGACGAGGCCTCGGCCAGGATCGTGGTGGACAACTCCGCGGTGCGCTCTGTGTACAAGGGGCTGGCGATGGCCGGCACCGGAGCGGACGCGAGGCTGTACGCGGCGGATTTCCGGAACAATCGAATCGACGTCTTCAACTCCAGCTTCACGCACATGCCGATGCCGGGCGCCTTCGCGGACCCGTCACTGCCCGCCGGGTATGCGCCCTTCAACATCCAGAACATCGAGGGCACCCTCTATGTCTCGTATGCGCAGCAGGACGCGGAGCGTTCGGATGATGTCCCCGGCGTGGGCGCGGGCTACATCAACGCCTTCGACATGAACGGGCAGTTGCTGCGGCGGTTCGCTTCTCAGGGCGCGCTCAATGCGCCGTGGGGAATGGCCCTGGCTCCGGCGGGCTTCGGGCAGTTCAGCAACCACCTGCTGGTGGGCAACTTCGGGGATGGCGCCATCAACGCGTATGACCCTGCCTCCGGCGCCTGGGCAGGCGCGCTCAATCGACCGGACGGGCAGCCTGTCAAGGTCGACGGACTCTGGTCCTTGCACTTCGGGACTGGCGTGCAGGGCCTACCCGCCGAGACGCTCTTCTTCACGGCGGGGCCCGCGGACGAGGATCAGGGACTCTATGGCCGGTTTGACATGACGCCCGTGTGTCCGCAGGGCAGCCTGCCCCCGTGGAAGGAGCCTCGCGGGCCTGAGGCGCAGTGAGCGGGCTGCGGGCATGGCGGCGCGGGCCGGAGCACGGTGCTCCGGCCCGCGCTGTCGCGTGGGGCGCAACGAGGTGAAGGCGCGTCTCAGGGCTGCTGCGAGCCGCTGCCTCCGTAGCCCTGGTCCTGCAACTGCTGCCAGCGCGCCTTGGCCTGATGTTCGCGCTGGAGGTTGGCGTCCACCTGGCGCTGCTGATCCGCCGCCTTTCGCCGGGCGTCGGCGACGGCGCTGGAGAAGTCCCCTGGGGACAGCTCTTTCGCCCGGACGTCCGCGTTGGCGTTGACGGCTTCGTACTTCGCCTGTTCGAGCTGGGCGTCGGCCACGTCCAGCTCCCGCTGGCGCATGACCTCCAGCGACTTCAACGTCGTCACCGCGTCGTCGCGCCAGGCCGTCTCCGCCTCGGCCAGGGTGAGGGCGTGCTGGGCCGTGCAGGCGGCGTTCTGGGCCCGCTCGATGGCCGCGACGTCACCCGTTGCCTGCGCGGCCTCGAGCGCTGACTCACTTGCTTCGCGGCGGGACTTCGCGGCGTCCTCGTTGCGTTGGGCGACTTCTCGCTCCGCCTCGGCGTCCTGTCTGGCCACCTGGGTGCGGGTGCGCTGCTCCCGGGCATGGTCCTCCGTGAGCTGCGCCTCGCGCACGTTTCCCAGCTCGCCGGGTGGGACGCGCGCCACCCATTGCTTGTCCACCTTCGCGCTGGAGCGATGGGACGCACAGCCTCCCAACAGCATCACGGCCGTGCCGGCCATCCCCAGGTACATGCGACGCCTGCCTGGCTGCGCCATGCCTTCCTCCCGGTCATAGGGTCCTGTCCGAAACTGTGCGCATCCGGGGGAGGGTGAAAGCAGCGGCGCACCGCTCGGCGCGCTACACGCCCCTGCCCATGGGGCAGGGGCTGCACAGGCGTGGGCGTCGCTATGGACCCGCGAAGAGCTCCGAAATGTGCAAGAAGTTGAAGAGCCGCTCGTAGTTGGAGCCGAAGTTGACCGACGCCGGAGCAGAATCCTCAGAGTAGACGACTGTTCCAACAGTGCCGTCGGGCCGGCGTCTGATGATGACGTCGATGAACACCACATCCGTGCGTGTACCCTGACTGTAGAGAGCGCCTGTCGCATCCAGCACTCCGGCGTTGGCTGCGTTGATGTTCTCGGGGACTGCCCCGTACGTCCCATCAAGGGTGGCAATACCGTCATGGTCGATGTGCCACAGTTCCATGGTGCGGGTATCGATTCGCCGGAAGGCCACCATGAATCCCGTGGGATGCGCTCTCGCGTCGACCACGGAGGTCATGGCACTGTACTCGAGCGGTAGCCCCATGACACGTCGATCCGTCCGCTCTGGGGTCATCAGAAACAGCTCAGAGCTGTTGCGATCACCGAGCATGTAGTCCGAGGCGTTCCACGCGATCACCCGCATGGTAGACGCCACCACCGCCCCCGCTCGGTCGTAGTACGTCATGAGGCCCATGTGGCCACTGCAGGTATAGGCAATATCACCGGTGCCCGCCTGCATGACGAACCTGGAGACGTCGTCGGTAGCGGAGCACGCCGGCGCTGGAACCAGGGTGTCGTTCCTGGTGCCATTGCGAGGGTATGAGCGAACACCGTTCTCAGATGGAAAGGTGTCGGGCACGAAGATCTTCACCCGCTTCGGTTTCGTTCCCGCGTCCATGTAATAGACGCGGCCATTCGGGGAAACGACAGGGGCGTCAAAGTAGCTGCGGCTCTCGCAGTCAAACCCCACTTGCACGCGCGTCGGCGACATGACGCTGGAGATCCCGTCGTTGCCGCAGGAGCCTTGGCTGAGCGTCCCCCAGATGAGTACGTCGTTCCCGGAGCTCGGCGCGGTGCGGCACCAGTTGTCCGCATCACACGACGGCGTCCAGAGATAGCTGCTGCCACAGTTACTGGCGGTGTTGCATCGGCCGTCCTGGAGGACACATCGCTTCGTCGAATCGTTGCAGTTCTCGTGGGAGCCGCAGTCACTTGGCGACAGGCAGAAGCCCTCGGCGAGCTCGCAGGTATGGCTGGCCCCGCAGGCCTCCCACGTCTTGCACTGCGCGTTGGTGGCGCACATTCCCTCACGAAGCGCGCACCGCCGGTCCGCAGCGCACATCTCCCAGGCCTGGCATTCATCGTCGCCGAGGCATCCTGCGCAGACCCCTTCCTTGCAGTGCAGGCCCGGTAGACACATGCTGTCGTCGTCGCACAGCCCCTCGGGGATGTCCGTACACGCGAGGAACAGCGCCGCGGCACAGAGCATGAACAAACGATTCACCAGCGCCCCCGTACGTTGATGTTGCCGCCACCGTGGCCGTCCGAATCGAAGGACACCGCCGACAAACCCCAGAAGGTGAGCCCGGTGAGCGCGACGATGCCGCCACCAATCATCAGGGTGTTCGCCAGCGTGTTGTACGTCTTCACCTGTCCAAACTTCGGGCGGTCCGCAGGCACAAGGAGCCCTGCGGGGTAGCGGCGTGAGAGGTCGTCGTTCAGGCTCTGGCTCCGCAGTCCAAAGAACCCGCCAGTGCCAAGTACGAGTGCGCCGCCAATCGACGCATAGATCCCCGTGCGCCGCATCCATCCGGATGAACTCGGCGCGGGCGCGTCGTAGAGCAGCTCGGAGGTGTCCATGATGGGATCCTCCACTTCCATCGAGCCGACTTCAGCGAGAGGCGTCGGCGCGGCCGCGACCGGCGTGGGGGGCGGCGCAGGCGGGCGATTGGCTTG
>NZ_JABFNS010000157.1 GCF_013116825.1 Myxococcus xanthus | reverse complement strand
ATGGTGGGGGCCGAAAATTTGCCGGGGGGGTGGGGCTGTGTGACACACCTGTAGCTCGCGCCCACCCGGAGGAACCCCATGCACTCGCGCCTCGTCATCGTGCTGCCCGTGCTGCTGTTGCTCGCCCCGAGCGCGGTGGGGGCCGCCAAGCGAGATGCGGCCGAGGAGGCCTATCAGGGGGCTCGCAAGGTCTACTACGCGCTGAAGGACGACGCGGCCCGGCGCAAGCTGCGCCATCACTGGCTGAACGTGGTGGCGCGCTTCGAGTCCGTGGCCGCGCGCTTCCCGAAGTCGGACCGCGCGCCGGATGCCCTGTTCACGGCGGCGGAGATGCTCCAGGAGCTGAGCCGCATCTCCTTCGTGGAAGAAGACCTGAAGGCGGCCATCGCCGACTACACCAAGCTGCTGGAGGGCTACCCGAAGCACCGGCTGTCGGATGACGGTGCGCTGGCGCTCGCGAAGATTCACGTCCACCGGCTGGACCAGCCGGAGTCCGCGCGCAAGGTCCTGACGGAGACGCTGGCCGTCAACGGCAAGGGTGACCGGGCTCGGGAGATGCGGGAGCTGCTGGCCTCGCTGCCTTCGCCCAAGGCCCCGCCGCCGCCCCCGCGCAAGGCCGCGCCTGCCGTGGCGAAGAGTGATTCCTCCGCGTCGGGCAAGCCGAGCACCGCTGGCAAGGCGGCCGCCGTGGCCGACTCCGGCAAGAGCTCCGCGTCAGAGGATGCCTCCGCCAAGGGCTCCGCGCCGAGCAAGGCCGTCGCTTCGGCGGAGACGCCCGCGGCTGGGCAGGGCTCCGCCCCGGGCGATACCTCCAAGGCCGTCGCCTCGACCGACGCGTCCAAGGACGCGCAGGCGGTGCCGGACGTGGAGGCGTCGGGGCCCGCGGAGCGGCCTTCGTCCAGCCTGGTGGCCGCCATCGAGAAGATGGCGCGCGAGCCGTCGCCCAGGATTCCCCAGAAGGAGCCGAGCGCGCCCGTGAAGGCGGACGCGCGCGAAGGCAGCCTGGATGCGGCCGTCGCCGCGGCCATTGCCTCGAAGCCCGCCGCTGCCGCGGAGCCCCCGCGTCCCATCACCCGCCCGGTGGACGACAAGGTGGCGCAGGCCCGGCTGAAGGCCGTGGCCCGGCAGTCGCGCAGCATGGAGCTGACGCTGGCGGAGCAGCTCGGCCTGAAGGTGCGGCGCGTGGTCATCGACCCCGGCCACGGCGGTCACGACACGGGCGCCATCGGCAAGGGGGGGACGCGCGAGAAGGACGTGGCGCTGTCCATCTCCCTCAAGCTGGCGGAGGAGCTGCGCGAGAAGGGCCTGGAGGTGGTGCTCACCCGCGACGATGACCGGTTCATCCGCCTGGAGGACCGCGCCAAGTACGCCAACGCCGAGCACGGGGACCTGTTCATCTCCGTCCACTGCAACGCCGCGGAGAAGCGCACGCTGCGTGGCATCGAGACGTACACCCTCAACACGTCGGCGGACCGCTACTCCATCCGCCTGGCCGCACGGGAGAACGCGTCCTCGGAGAAGGGCATCAGCGACCTCCAGTTCATCCTGGCCGACCTGGCCACGAAGGCGAACACCGAGGAGTCCTCGCGGCTCGCCAGCCAGGTGCAGCGCAGCCTCGTGGGGGGGCTCTCCCGCAAGTACAAGGGCATCCGTGACCTGGGCCACAAGGAAGCGCTCTTCTATGTGTTGTTGGGCGTGAAGATGCCGGCCATCCTGGTGGAGACATCGTTCCTCTCGAATCCAGACGAAGAGGCACGTCTCAAGTCCAATGCCTACCAGACCGAGGTCGCCAAGGCGATTGCCCATGGCGTGGAGGAGTTCCTCGGAGACCGCCGCCGCGTGGCGAAGGTGGACTGAGCGCGGCCGGCGCTCCGCCAGAAGTGGGTAGCAAGGACGGACGTACTGGGCAGTTCAGTTCCGTTCGGCTGAGGAGCGCGCGTGTCACCGGGTAGACGCCGCCGGACACCCTCGCGCTTCTCGTTCCAGCGGTGGGTAGAGTCTTGCCCACCGTGGGCAATGAGCTTACGCCCCCTGGGCACATCCTGTCACACGATGCCACATGCCAAGGACCTGGCGCGGGCCGCGAAGCCTGTCCGTCCCTCCCTGAAGGGCTCCCTCCAGGGACATGTGTGCGTTTCGCCGTAAAAACAAACAAGAAAACACTTTCACGTATTGCCTGGAAACGCACGCGAGGCGTTGGTGCGACATGCGCTGAAGGGAGGGGTCCGCCGGACCGCTCAGCGGTAGGCGAGCGGGTTGCAATGCCCTGACGCAGCCGGAATCAACCGGCCGCTCGATGGAGCACGCAACTCAAATGAACGCAATCAAGACTGCCGTTGCCGCTGTCACCGCTGCCGCGTCCCTCGTCGCCTTCTCGCCCGCTGAGGCCGCCACCGCCACCGCCAACCTGAACGTCACCGCCAACGTCGGTGGCTCCTGCGCCATTGGCTCCGGCGGCGGCGGCGGCACGCTGAACTTCGGCACGTACGACCCCATCGTCGTCAACTCCGCGCTGGGCGTCGACCTGTTCGGCACGGGCGCGCTGAGCGTGCAGTGCACCCTGCTCAGCACCGCGGTCATCACCCTGGGCCAGGGTCTGCACCCGGCCGCGGGCTCGACGGACGCGGCCCCGCTGCGCCAGATGCGCAACACGGCGTCGCCGGACTACCTGGCGTACAGCCTGTACCAGGACGTCACCCGCCTCATCGTGTGGGGTAACACCGCTGGCACGGGCCTCCCGTTCCTGGGCACGGGCCTGCCCGTCCCCGTGCTGGTCTACGGCACGGTTCCGCGCGGCCAGAACGTCCCCTCCGGCACGTACAACGACACCGTCGTCGCCACCATCACCTTCTGATTCGGGGCGATAACACATGCGTAACCGTCTTCTGTCTTGGACTGGCGGCCTGATGTGTTCGGCTGCCTTGGAATGGCTTGCCATGGGGACCGCGAGCGCTGCTGAGCTCGATGTCAGTCCGGTTCGGCTTGAATTGGATTCAAGCGCCCGTGGCGTGGTGATGAACGTGAGGAACAAGAGCAACGAAACCACACGCTTCCAAGCCTCTGTCTATTCCTGGGTTCAGGACGAAGAAGGGCGCATGTCGCTCGCGCCGACTCAGGATTTGTTCTTCTTCCCGTCCATGTTGACGTTGGAGCCCGGGGAGTCCCGCCCCATCCGGGTGGGGAGCTCCTCGGCTCCACAGGATACCGAACGCTCCTTCAGAATCGTCGTGGAGGAGCTTCCCCCGCTGCAACCGTCCACCCAGTCAACGGGGTTGAATGTCCTCACCCGAGTCTCAGTGCCTGTCTTTGTCGCACCCAAGAAGAAGACCGTCCACGGCCAGATCGCGGAAGCCGTGCTGCGCGAGTCGAAGTTCCACGTCCGGGTGCAGAACCCGGGCACGGTGAACTTCTTCATCCGGAACCTCCGGGTCCGGGGGCTCGACGCCAAGGGCAAGCGGCTGGTCGAAAAAGAGGAGCCCGGCTGGTACGTCCTGGCGGGCGACGCGCAGGTGTATGCCATGGAGATTGCTGGCAAGGCCTGCCGCAAGGTCCGCACGGTGGAAGTGGAGATGGAGACCGACCAGGGCGTGCTCCGTCAGACCTCCCCCGTGGATTCTCCCGCTCCCTGCGCTCGCTGACCGACGCGCCATGGCCCCCTCCCGGCTTGCAGCAGCCCGCGTGCCCTCGCGCACGGTGCTGGCGTTATCCTTGTCGTTGGGGGCCTTGCCGGTGGCCGCGCAAGGCCCCGTGGCCGACAGCCCCTCCGCGCCGCCGATGCCCATCGTCGCGGACTTCACCCTGAACGGTGTCCCCCGCGGCGCCACCTTCCCCATGCTGCGCGGTAGCGACGTGCTGCTCCCCGCGGCCACGCTCGAGGCCCTCGGCGTGGACCTGGTGGCGCTCGAGGGCCGCCAGGAAGTCATCGAAGGAAAGACATACATCTCCGCGCGGTCCCTGGAGCCCGAAGGGCGCTGCACCCTGAACGAGCGGACCGTCAGCCTGACGTGCGAGCTGCCCGCGTCCGTCTTCGGTCAGACGCGCATCAACCTCGGGCCGCAGGCGCCATCGGACTACTCCGTCCGCGGCAGTCCCAGCGGCTTCATCAACTACGCGGCCCACGCCCGCAACACCTCGCTGACCTTCTTTGGAGAGGCCGGCGCGTCGGTGGGGCGGGGCCTGTTGACGACGCAGGCGCGATGGCGGCCCGGCTCCGTGCCCCTGCGGGGGCTCACGCAGCTGTCGTTGGACTTCCCCAAGCACATGGTGCGGGCCATTGCGGGGGAGTCCACGGGATTTGGCGGCGTGCTGGGCGGAGGCGCGGTGGTGGCCGGCTTCCACCTCATGCGCACCTTCGAGCTGAATCCGTACTTCGTGCGCAACCCGATGCAGGACTACGCGGGCGACGTCACCACGCCGTCCACGTTGGAGGTCTACGTCAACAACCACCTGGTGAAGCGCACCGAGCTCCCGCCTGGTCCCTTCCGGCTGGAGAACCTCACGGTGCCCCGGGGCGAGGGCAACACGCGCTACGTCATTCGGGACGCGTTCGGCCGGGCGAGCGAGGTGAACGCGTCCTACTATCTCAGCGGGCAGCAGCTCTCTCCGGGCGTGGTCGACTACCGGCTGTCCGCGGGCATCGAGCGGGAGTCCGTCAATCTCTACAACTTCGCCTTTGGCCGCCCCATGCTCCTGGGCAACTTCCGCATGGGCCTCACCTCGTGGCTGACGCCGGGCGTGCGGCTGGAGCTGTCGCCCGACGTCGTCAGCACCGGCGCCATGCAGCTCATCCAGTTGCCTTTCGGCGAATTGGAGCTGTCACAGGCCATCAGCCGCAGCGAGCGGCGAACGGGGTTGGCGGCGGGCATCGTGTACGCGCTCCAGCGCCGCTGGGTGGGTGGCTCCGTCTTCGGCCGGGGCATGAACGCGTCCTACACGCACACCAGCCTCAAGCTGGATGACGACCACCCCACCTTGGAGACGGGCGGCTCGCTGTTCCTGGCGCTGGGGGAGAATGTCAGCGTGGGCGGGCAGGCGATGCTGTCACGCTACCAGCGGGACGGGTGGACGACGTGGCTGGGCGCCACCACCTCCGCGCGGCTGACCGACTGGTCGACGTTGTCCTTCTCCGCCAGCCGCGGCAACTCCGAACGAGGCGGCTCCGCCATCGAGGGGATGGTGTACCTGAACGCCATCTTCGATTCCCGCACCACGGGCACCGTGGGGCACACCCAGGCGCTGCGCGGGGAGGGCACCACGTCGGTGGACATCGCGCGCTCGGTGCCCATGGAGGGCGGCCTGGGCTACCAGGTGCAGGGCCGGGTGGGGGCGGTGGATCAGGCCATGGCGCGCGCCGACTTCGACTCCAACGTGGGCCGCGTCAGCGCGGGCGCGGAGTGGTCCGAAGGACGGATGGCGGGCATGGCCGAGGTCGCCGGCGGCCTGGTGCTGATTGGCGGACGCGTGCGTCCCACGCGCGCGGTGGACCAGGGCTACGCGCTGGTTCGCGTGAAGGGCGTGAAAGGCGTGGGCGTGCGGCTCAACAACCACGAGATCGGGCGCACGGACTCCAGCGGCGAGCTGGTGGTGACGCGGCTCCAGGCCTACAACGCCAACCGGCTCTCCCTGGCGGAGCACCAGGTGCCGCTGGACGTCTACATCCCCTCCACGGAGCAGGTGGTGGCCACGTACCAGCGAGGCGGCGTGGTGCTGGACTTCAAGACGCAGACGATTCGCGCCTACCGGGGCAAGGTGACCATCGACTCGGCGGAGGACACGCGCTGGCTGTCCTACGGTGAGCTTCGCGTCGAAAAGGACGGAGAGAAGTGGAGTTCACCCATCGGGTGGAATGGTGAGTTCGAACTGGTGGGCCTGCCTGAAGGGCGTCTGCCGGCGACAGTCGTCTACCCCAAGGGCCGTTGCGCGACCTCGCTGGAAGTTCCATCCCTGGAGGGCAAGGTCATTGACCTGGGAACCGTGAGGTGTGTCCATGACGAGGCGAAATAGGGCGGCCGCGTTCGCGGTGGCGGGCGTATGCGGGTTGCTGCCAGGGCTGGCGGGGGCCGTCTGCCAGATACGCAGCACGATGGGGGTGAGCTTCGGTACCTACCTCACCACCGACCTGCTGCCCCGGGACTCCGCCGGGAGCATCACCTACCGGTGTGAAGGGCAGCTCACCCCAATCACCATCGACTTCAGCGCCGGCAGCTCCGGCAACCCCCTGGCGCGCAGCATGGCGGGGCCGGGCGCTCACCGCTTGGAATACAACCTCTACGTGGACGCGACGCGCCTCATCGTCTGGGGCAACGGCACGTCGGGCACGGGGCGCTACGGGCCCGTCGTCCCCTTGTTCGGCGTGGATGTGACGGTGCCCATCTACGGGCGCATTCCGGCCGGGCAGGCCATCCCCGTGGGGGCCTACGCGGACACCGTGGTGATGACGGTGACCTTCTGAGGGGCCGAGCCCTCCGTCACTGGAGCACCGCCAGCAGGTCCCCGCCCTGGACGGTGGCCTTGAGCGCCGGGACGACCTCCGCCACGGTGCCGGCGCGCGGGGCCCGCACCACCGTCTCCATCTTCATCGCCTCCAGGGTGACGAGGGGCGCGCCCGCCTCCACGGTGTCTCCCGGCCTGGCATGCAGGGCGATGACGGTGCCCGGCATGCTCGCCGCGACGTGGCTGGGATTGGCGCGGTCCGCCTGACGCCGCGCCTCCACGGTGGCGGCGCGGCTGCGGTCCCTCACATGCACGGTGCGGGTGTGGCCGTTGAGGGCGAAGTAGACGGTGCGCACGCCCTCTTCATCCGGCTCGCCCACCGCGGACAGGCTGATGACCAGCGTCTTGCCCGGCTCCAGGTCCACCCAGACTTCCTGTCCCACCTCCATGCCGTAGAAGTAGTTCGGGGTGTCGAGGATGGACACGTCCTCGTAGCGCCCCAGGTCTTCCAGGTAGCCGGCCATGACGCGCGGATAGAGCGCGCTGGAGATGGCGTCCACGCGAGTGAGCGCATGTCCTGTCTTCGCGGAGAGCTCCCGTTGGAGCGCGTCCAGGTCCAGCGGCGGCAGGCTGGCGGAGGGCCGTCCCTCCACGCGGGGCAGGCCCTTGAGCACGGCGGCGCGCAGGTCCTCGGGGAAGCCGTTGGGCGGCTGGCCCAGCTCGCCCCGGAAGTAGCCCACCACGCTGGTGGGGAAGTCCAGGCGCGGCGCCTGTTCAATCAGCCGCTGGCGCGTGAGCGCGGCCGCCTCCGCCAACGTGGAGGCCCGCACCGTGAGGTCGTTCTTGAGCAGGAAGATGGCGAAGTCGCCGACCATCTTCGACGACGGCGTCACCTTCGGGATGTCGCCCACCAGGACGTTCACGAGCGCGAAGGCGTCCTTCACGTCGTTCCACCGGCCCAGCAGGCCCAGCTCCGCCACCTGCGGCCGGAGGTTGGAGTACTGGCCGCCTGGAATCTCGTGGTAGTACACCTCGCTGGTGGTGCTCTTGAGGCCCGCCTCGAAGGGGGCGTAGTACTCGCGCACGTCCTCCCAGTAGTTGGCCAGCGGCTGAAGGCGCGCGTTGGCCAGGCCCGTCTCACGGGGGTGACCGCGCAGGGCGCTGACCAGCGCGTTGAGGCTGGGCTGGCTCGTCAGCCCCGCCATGCTGCCCAGCGCCACGTCCACCACGTGCACGCCCTGCTCGATGGCTTCCAGGTAGCTGGCGATGCCATTGCCGGACGTGTCGTGCATGTGCAGGTGGATGGGCAGGCGCGTCACCTCGCGCAGGCGCCGCACCAGCATGGCCGCCGCGCGCGGGCGCAACAGGCCCGCCATGTCCTTGATGCAGAGGAAGTGCGCGCCGGAGTCTTCAATCCGCTTCGCGAGGTCCGCGTAGTAGTCCAGCGTGTACTTCGTGCGCTTGGGGTTGGCGACGTCGCCCGTGTAGCAGATGGACACCTCCGCCACCTTGCCCGTCGTCAGCACGCGGCGGATGGAGACCTCCATGCTGCCCAGATCATTGAGGCTGTCGAAGATGCGGAACACGTCCACGCCCGCCTCGGCCGCCTCGTCGATGAAGGCCTCCACCACGTTGTCCGGGTAGCTGGTGTAGCCCACGGCGTTGGCCCCGCGCAGGAGCATCTGCTGGAGCAGGTTGGGCGCGGCGGCCTTGAGCGCGCGCAGGCGGGCCCACGGGTCCTCATTGAGGAAGCGGTAGGTGGTGTCGAAGGTGGCGCCGCCCCAGCTCTCCAGGCTGAACAGCTCGGAGGCCAGGTGGGCGGTGGCCGGGGCCACGCGGAGGATGTCCCGCGTGCGCATGCGCGTGGCCAGCAGGGACTGGTGCGCGTCCCGCATGGTGGTGTCCGTCAGCAGCACGCGCTTCTGGGCCAGCACCCAGTCCGCCAGTCCGCGCGGGCCCTTCTCCGCCAGGATGTGCGCGGTGCCCCGCGGCACCGGGCCCGAAGGCGTCACCGGCAGCCGCGGCTCCAGGAACTGCGTGGGCTTGAGCCGTTGGTCCTTCTTGATGGTGGGGTGCCCGTTGACGATGACGTCGCCCAGGTACTGGAGCAGCTTGGTGGCCCTGTCCCTGCGGGGCTCCAACTGGAACAGCTCCGGCGTCTCGTCGATGAAGCGCGTGTACGTCTCTCCCTGCTGGAAGGCGGGGTGGGCGAGCACGTTCTCCAGGAAGGGCAGGTTCGTCTTCACGCCGCGGATGCGGAACTCGCGCAGCGCGCGCTGGCCCTTCATCACCGCGCCCTGGAACGTGGGCGCGTAGGCGATGACCTTCACCAGCATGGAGTCGTAGTAGGGGGAGATGACGGCGTTGGTGTAGCCGTTGGAGCCGTCCAGCCGGATGCCGAAGCCCGTGGCCGCGCGCCAGGCGGTGATGACGCCCGCGTCGGGCATGAACTGGTTGGCGGGGTCTTCGGTGGTGACGCGCAGCTGCACCGCGTAGCCCCGGGGCACCACGTCCTCCTGCCGGGAGATGCCGACCTCCGGCGCGTCCAGCCGGTAGCCCTCCGCGATGCGAAGCTGGCTCTGCACCAGGTCCACGCCCGTCACCTGCTCGGTGACGGTGTGCTCCACCTGGAGGCGGGCATTGCACTCGATGAAGTAGAAGGTATCGCCCGCCACCAGGAACTCGGCGGTGCCAGCGCTGGTGTAGCCGGCCCTGCTCGCCAGCCGCACCGCCGCGTCGCAGATGGCCGCCTTCACCGCCGGGGCCAGGTTGGGCGCGGGGGCAATCTCAATGACCTTCTGGTGGCGCCGCTGCACGGAGCAGTCCCGTTCGTGCAGGTGGACGATGTTGCCGTGCAGATCTCCCAGCAGCTGTACTTCGATGTGGCGCACGTGCTCCAGGAAGCGCTCCAGGAACACCGACGACGAACCGAAGGCGCTCTTCGCCTCCGAACGCGCGGAGGCCAGCGCATCCTCCAGCGCCTTCGCCTCGCGCACCACGCGCATGCCTCGGCCGCCGCCGCCGTGGGCCGCCTTCACCAGGATGGGGCCACCATGCTTCGCGAAGAAGGCGCGGGCCTGCTCCAGCGCGTGCGCGTCGTCCCCCTCCAGGGTGATGCCAGGAACCACCGGGACGCAGCACGCGTCGGCCAGGTGCTTGGCGGCGACCTTGTCGCCCATGGTGCGGACCACGTCCGAGCGCGGGCCGATGAAGCGGATGCCGCGCCGCTCACACGCCTCCGCGAAGGCGGCGTTCTCCGACAGGAAGCCGTAGCCGGGGTGGATGGCATCCACGCCCGCCTTCACGGCCACGTCGAGGATTTCGTCGATGCCCAGGTACGCCTCCACGGGCCGCTTGCCCCGGCCCACGAGGTACGCCTCGTCGGCCTTGTGGCGGTGCTCGTGGGTGCGGTCCTCGTCGCTGTAGATGGCGACGGTGCGGATGCCCAGCTCGTTGCACGCGCGGAAGACGCGAATGGCAATCTCACCGCGGTTGGCGCAGAGGACCTTCTGGATGGGACGCAGCGACACAGGTTCCATGTGCGCGCTGTATGCATCCGGTGGGCCCCGGAGCAACGGCTGCCGGGGCGAACGTCCGATTCAGGGCGCGGCGCCGCGTGGGCGCCGCGCCGTGCGTCAGGTGCCGGACTGCGAGGGCTGGGCGGCCGGCTGTGGGCCGGTCGCCGTCTCCTCGTAATCCAGGTCCCGGTGGAACGTCTCTTCCAGCCGGGTGAGGGCCAGCAGCGCCAGGCCGAAGCAGATGCTGCCGACGATGAGCGCCGCGGTGGACACCGACATCTCGCCCTTCAGGTAGGCGAAGCCGCTGGCCGCGAGCGCCGCCGAGCCACGCACGAAGTTGGGGACGGTGGTGGCCACGGTGCCGCGGATGTTGGTGCCGAACTGCTCGGCGGCCATGGTCACCAGCACGGCCCAGTAGCCCACGGTGATGCCAATCAGGAAGCTCAGCCCGTACACAATGGTGCTGGTGAGGCCCGGGGTGAGGCCGTAGACGAGCATCAGCACGAAGCCCGCGGTGAGGTTCATCGCCACCGCGCGCTTGCGGCTCTTGAGCCACTGGCTGAAGACGCCCGCCAGCAAGTCACCCAGCGTCAGGCCGATGGAGCCATAGAGGATGGCGTTGCCGGCCGTCACGGTGCCCTGGACGTTGAGGCCGGCCGTCAGCTCGGGCGCGAACGTGAAGAGGATGCCCGTGGTGAAGTAGATGGGCACGCCGATGAGGATGCAGCAGATGTACTTGAGGAACCGGCCGCCGGTGAGGAGCAGCAGCGGGTTGGCGCGCGCGGGGTCCATCTTCTTGGCGAACAGCTCCGACTCCGACACCTTGAAGCGCGCGAAGAGCAGCGCGAGGCCCATGAAGCCGCCGGTGAGGTAGGCCGTCTTCCAGTGCATGTGCTGGCCCAGGAAGGCCGCGGCGACGATGCCGAGCATGCCCAGCGTGGCGACGATGGTGGTCCCCAGGCCGCGCTTCTCCTTGGGCAGGGACTCCGCCACCAGGGTAATGGCCGCGCCCAGCTCACCCGCGAGCCCCACGCCTCCGAGGAAGCGGAGAACGGCGTAGCTGGTGACGTCCCAGGCGAAGGCGTTGGCCAGGTTCGCGAAGGAGTAGAGCAGGATGGAGCCGAACATCACCGACAGGCGTCCGCGCTTGTCGGCGAGCACGCCCCACAGCAGGCCGCCCACCATCATGCCCACCATCTGCGCGTTGTAGATGAGCAGGCCGCTCTGGAGGATGTCGGCCGGGTCGGTGACGCCGATGTCCTTGAGCGATGCGACACGCACCACGCCGAACAGCGTGATGTCGAAGAGGTCGACGAAGTAGCCGAGCCCGGCCACCAGCACGGTCAGGTTGAGGACCGAGCGGAGCTCTCTCAGGAATTTCATACGCCCGATTAACGGACTTTGGCGCGCGAGGAGCAAGCGCCCCGCGCAGGGGCATGCATGACGCACTGCATGAACCTGAATTCACCTTCAGGCCATGGCTTGGGCGAGCGCCTGCTCGATCTGGGAAAGGCCGTAGGGCTTGGGCAAGAGGACGGCGCCGTCGAGCGGCCCCTTGTCACCGGTGTCCACGTTGGTGCCGTGGCCGGACGCGATGATGACGCGAAGGCCGGGCACGTCCTGGACGGCCTGGTGGGCCAGCTCGATGCCGGACTTGCCGGGCAGGCTCACGTCGGTGAACAGGAGGTCGAACGCCTGTGCGCGCAAGAGGGGCGTGGCTTCTTCCGCGCGGGTGACGGCCGTCACGGCGTGGCCCATCGTCTCCAGCAGCTCGCAGGCGGGCAGGAGGATGTCCTCGTCGTCCTCTACCAGGAGGATGCGCAGCGCGGTCCGCTTCACGCGAGCGGGGGCCGGCGTGGTGGCGCCTTGTGACGGCTGGGGGGCCTCGCGCTGGGCGATGCGTTGCTGCCGGGCGGCCAGGAGCTGACGGATCTTCCGCGCCAGGTCCTCGCGGCGGTAGGGCTTGCTCAGCAGTTGGACCCCCGGATCCAACCGGCCGCCGTGGACAATGGCGTTCTCCGTGTAGCCGGACGTGAAGAGCACCTCCAGGTCCGGGGAGAGGGCCTTGGCCTGCCGCGCCAGTTCGGGGCTGCGGACCGGGCCGGGCATCACCACGTCGGTGAAGAGCAGGTCGATGGGGATGCCGCTCTGGATGACCGCGAGCGCGCTCTGTCCGTCAGAGGCCTTGAGCACGCGGTAGCCCAGCTCCGTCAGTATCTCCACCGCCGTGGCGCGCACCTCCGCGTCGTCCTCGACGACGAGCAGCGTCTCGGTGCCGCCTTCGACCTGTTCGGGGATGACCTCGGCGCGCGGCATCTCCGCCTGGAGCGAACGGGGGAGGTAGATCTTGATGGTCGTCCCGTGGCCGACCTCGCTGTAGATCTTGACGTGGCCGCCCGTCTGCTTGACGAACCCATACACCATGCTGAGCCCCAGGCCCGTGCCGCGGCCTTCGGGCTTGGTGGTGAAGAACGGCTCGAAGGCGCGCTCCAGCACCTCGGGCGGCATGCCGCAGCCGGTGTCGGAGATGGCCAGCAACACGTGCTGGCCCGGCACGACGTCCGGGTGGAGCTGGGCGTAGTGGTCATCCAGCATGGCGTTGCCGGCTTCGACGGTCAGCTTGCCCTCGCCCGCCATGGCGTCACGCGCGTTGATGGCCAGGTTGAGGATGACGTTTGCGAGCTGGTTCGGATCGGCGAACGTGTTCCAAAGCCCGCCGCCGATGATGGTCTCCAGCGCCACGTCCTCGCCGAGCGCGCGCCGCAGCAGGTCGTCCATGTCACGGACCATGCGGCCCAGGTTGATGACCGTGGGATTGAGCGGCTGCCGCCGGGCGAAGGCCAGCAGCTGGGACGCGAGCCGGGCGCCGCGCTCCACCGCGCCCACCGCCGTCGTCAGCCGACGCTGCGCCTGGGCGTTGTCGCCCACATCCCGGAACAGGAGCTGCAGGTTTCCGCTGATGACCTGGAGCAGGTTGTTGAAGTCGTGCGCCACGCCGCCGGTGAGCTTGCCCACCGCTTCCATCTTCTGGGCCTGCCGGAGGGCGGCCTCTGCCTGACGCCGCTCGGCCTCGCTCTCCTCCAATGCGCGGGTGCGCTCCCGGACGAGCTCCTCCAGATGGTCCTTGTACTGGCGCAGCTCGTCCTGCGCGCGCTTCTGCTCCGTGATGTCGTGGCCCTGGACGAAGATGCCGGAGATGGACCCGTCCGGCTCGATGATGGGCTGATACACGAGGTCGACGTAGCTCTCCGCCAGCGTGTCATCGGGGGTTCGCTGAAGGGAGACTTTCATGCCCCGGCCGACGAAGGCCTCACCCGTGGTGAAGACACGGTCCAGCAGTTCGAAGTACCCCTGGCCATCCACTTCGGGCAGGGCGTCCCGGATGTGCTTGCCGAGGATGTCCCGGTGGCCGACGAGCTGCATGTAGGCCGTGTTCGCCAGCTCGAAGACATGGCCCTGGCCGCGAAGGAAGCACATGAAGCCGGGTGCCTGCTCGAACAACCGACGGAGGTGGCGCCGCTCCTGATCCAGGTTTTGGTTCGCTTCCTGGACCTGCAGCGCGCGCTGGAAGACGCCGGCTTCCAGCTGTGACGGTGGGGGCTTGCTGGTGCCGGTGGAGCCGCTCGCGGTCTGGACGGCCTCCTGCAGCCGCTGGAGCTCCGTGACGTCCATGGTGTGCTGGAGGATGTAGGCGACCTCGCCCGAGGCATCGAGCAGGGGGATGTGGGTGGCGCTCCAGTACCGGTACGTCGGGACGACGCCCTGGTGCGTCAACTCGGGGACGCGGTAGGGAATCAGGGCCAGGATGTCCGGCGCCCGCTTTGTCAGCACGCGCAGGAAGGACTCCCGGAGCTGCCGGAGATTGGCGCTGTTCGGGTCCGAGGGGTCGTCCGGGAAGGCCTCGAAGACGCTTCGGCCAAGCAGCTCGTCCAGCTTGCTGGCCGTGACGCGCAGATACGCCGGGTTGGCGGCGACGAAGCGCAGCTCGCGGTCGAGCAGCATGTATGGGTTGGGTGAGACGTCGAAGAGCGTCTTGAAGTCGATGGTGGGGTGCATCGTACGGGGGTAGGGCGAGCTACCCTTGACTGGTCTGCCACCAGGACGCCATTGCCTCTGCCACTGGAACGGTATCTCTGTCGCTCAGGCGACACACCGGGATGGCGGCGACGCACGGCCTCAGGGTGGATGTCTCAAGAACCCGGGGCAGGGATGCGCCATGCCTACATGAACGAACCTTCAGGCAGTTTTTCGCGGGTCGTGTGACAGGTCGCCCGCGCGCCTGGCATGCCTGCGCGCAGCCTGGCGCATGAGGGGACGTGCAATGCCTACATGAACACGTCATCAGTGGTTTTTCAGGGCCACTGGCCTGCCTCCTCGCGTGGAAAAGCACCTCATCCGGGAGGGCAATGCCTACATGAAGTTCTTTTCAGTGTTTTTTGGCCCCCTCCGGCAGGTGATGCGCGGACGACACGGGGCTCCGTCAATGACGAAGCTTGTCATTGCGAAAACAGAAATCAAAGACAGCCAAATGAAGCCAATGGCTGTCTTTGTTTGCCTGTGATTGCTGGCTGTGTTTCACGCGAGGCCCCGGTTGTCTCCAGGGCCTCAAGCGGTACCTTCAGGCTTACGCGCCGGCGCGCTGGCGATTCAGCCGGTCGTAGTGCCGGTAACCCAGCTTGTCGAGCGCGCTCGCGGGCGCAAGGCCGATGTCCACCAGCGTCTTGATGTCATACGTCCCCGCGAGCACGGGCGGCGCGTAGTTCCGGACGGCGTCCGCGCTGCGGAACTTCTCCAGCGGGAAGAGCACCGTGTTCGTGTGCACGTGCATGAAGTGCGCGGCGGACTGGCGCTGCCAGCCGGGCACGCCCGGGGCGGTGATGACATGCGGCGTGGCGAGGAAGGTGCCACCCGTGAGGATCTCCAGTTGCTGGCCCACCTGCGCCACGATGCAGCCCGCGGGCGCGGTTCCCCGCACCTTGACTCCGTTGGGCGCATCCGGCGTTGCGCGGGTGCGGAGGTAGAGCCCGCTCTTGTTGTCGGGGCCGGGCGCGGGGCTGCCGTCCGGGTCCAGGAAGCGGCCGCCCGGGAGCAGGGTGAGCAGGTTGAAGTCGGTGTGCTCCTCGCCCCAGACGATGTCCGTGTTCACCTGCGCTTCGGTGAGCGGCAGGTACTGGAGCGCGCGGGTGACGTGGGCGCCCCGGTCGCAGAGGTCGGTGAACAACGTCTCCGGCAGGCCCAGGGCCACCGCGGAGCCACGGAGCAGCTTCAGGCCGGCCTCATGGAGGGAGCGGCCCAGCGTCATGATGCCGTCCTCGAAGTAGGGCGGCGCGTTCTGGGGCCACACGTTCTCCGGGTACAGCTCCGGGAACTCGAGCGCGGACTGCGCGTCGTTGGGGTAGGGCGCGACGAAATAGCACTCCTTGAAGTCCGGCTGGCCGTTGCTGGCGACCGCGACCTCGGTGTTCGGAGGCGTCCAGCCGCGCTGGTACCAGATGTCCGCGCGGCCGTAGGGCTTCTTCTCCTCGGCGGGCCGGGCGATGAACGCCGCGAACGCGTCGTAGAACCGGTTCAGCGCCTGGGTGTCGACGCCGTGGTTCTTCAGGTACACGAGGCCAAAGACACCAAAGGCCTCGCGGATCGCCGCGGCGGCGCGCTCGACGCGAGCGGAGTCATCCGACGCGAGGTCGGCGAGGTCGACAGTGGGGATGTTGAGCGAAGAGGTCTCGGCCATGATGGGGCCCAGGTGTACCGCTCCTCGGGAATAAATGGGAGGCCCTGTTGCTCTGTGGCGTCCCGCTGGGGCCGGTCGGACGCTGCAAAACCCGGATCCCCGGCGCGGGCACCCGTGGCGCAAATTCTGCGCTTCCCCCTGCGCGGCCTGGGACCTGGGGTTATCGTCCGCCGCCCGCTGTCGAGAGGTCTCCCCCGTGAAGAAGCTCGTCTCCGCCTGGTTCCGCATTCCCTTCTGGCAGCGTGTCCTGGGGGCGTTCGTGCTCGGGGCCGTGGCCGGGTGGCTCGTGGGGGAGCCCGCGGGGCCCTGGTTCCAGCCGCTGGGCACGCTCTACGTCAACCTCATCAAGATGATCGCCACTCCGCTGGTGTTCTTCGCGGTCATCAACGCGGTGGCGGCGCTTCACGGGCAGAAGAGCATGGCGGTGCTCGGCGGCAAGACGTTCCTCTGGTTCGCCGTCACCGCCGCGCTGGCGGTGGGAGTGGGCCTAGGCGTCGCCGCGCTGCTCCGCCCCGGAGAGGGTGTGGGCCAGCTCATCGCCACCGAAACCTACAAGCCACGAGACGTGCCCGGCCCCATCCAGGTGCTGCTGGACGTGGTGCCCACCAACCCGTTCGCGGCGCTCGCGAATGGGAAGATCCTCCAGGTCATCTTCTTCGCCGGCCTGCTGGGCTTCGCGCTGGTGAAGCTCGGCGCGAAGACGGCCCGGCTGCGCGAGCTGGTCCGCGAGGCCAGCGACGCGATGATTCAGGTCACCCGCTTCGTGCTGGAGCTCACGCCGTTGGGCACCTTCGGCCTCATCGCCGCGCTGGTGGGCACCTACGGCTTCGAGCGCCTGTTGCCGCTGGGCAAGCTCGTGCTGGCGCTGTACGTGGCGTGCGCGCTGCACATCGTCTTCGTGTACGGCGGCCTCCTGCTGACGCACGGGCTCAATCCGCTGCGCTTCTTCCGGGGCGCCGCGCCCGGCATGCAGGTGGCCTTCGTGAGCTCGTCGAGCTTCGCGTCCATGCCGGTGGCCCTGCGCGCCGTGACGAACAACCTGGGCGTCGACAAGGACTACGCGGCCTTCGCCGTGCCGCTGGGGGCCAGCATCAAGATGGATGGGTGCGGCGCCATCTACCCGGCCATCGCGTCGCTCTTCGTCGCGCAGTACTTCAGCCTGGAGCTGTCCGCGTCGCAGTACTTCATCATCCTGCTGGCGTCGGTGCTGGGCAGCTTCGGTACCGCGGGCGTGCCGGGGACGGCGGTGGTCATGGCCACGGTGGTGCTCAGCTCCGCGGGCTTGCCGCTGGAGGGGCTGGGCTACCTGCTCGCCATCGACCGCATCCTCGACATGATGCGCACGATGACCAACGTCACGGGCCAGATGCTGGTCCCGGTGCTGGTGGCGCGCGAAGAGGGCCTGCTGGACGCCGCCGTCTACAACGGTGCGGCCCCCGCCATCGCGCTGGAAGAGGACGCGGTGAAGGCGGACTGAGCCGCCTCCGTCCAGAGGGCACGCGCGTGTGCGCTCTCCGACGGGCGTCCTCCCTGGCTTGGAGTAGCGGACACGCCGCGAGGTCCGCGCTACCGCCCCCAGGCGCCGCTCCGCTAGGTGCGGGCCTCGTGCCTGCCTGGGCGGTGTATGGGTCTCTTTCCACCGGCGACTGATGGAGTCCTGCGAGGCGTGCTCGGCCTGATGGCCGTGCTGCCGGTGGCCGCGCCCGTGGCGTTGCTGCTGCTGGCCCGCAGTCCCCTGGGGACGGGGGCCTTCGAGCCCGTGCAGCAGCCGGTGCAGTTCGACCACCGCCACCACGCGGGGGACGAGGGCATTGGCTGCCGCTACTGCCATGACGGCGCGTGGCGGGGGCCTTCGGCGGGCATCCCACCCACCAGCCGGTGCATGGGGTGTCACGCGCAGATCTGGAACGAGAGCGCGCTGCTGGCGCCCGTGCGCCAGAGCTACTTCGAGGACCGGCCCATTCCGTGGAACAGGGTCCACCGGCTCCCGCAGTACGTCTTCTTCAACCACGCCATCCACGTCCATAAGGGCGTGGGGTGCGTGAGCTGCCACGGCCGCGTGGACCAGATGCCGCTGGTGGAGCAGGTCGCGCCGCTCACCATGGGCTGGTGCCTGGAGTGCCACCGCGACCCGGCGCCGCACCTGCGGCCTCCGGAGCACGTCGCGGACATGACGTGGAGTCCGCGGGGCCCGGCCCGCGACGTGGGCCTGCGGGTGATGCGGGCCTTGGATGTCTCGCCCCGGACCGAGTGCTCCACATGCCACCGCTGACGGACCGATATCCGCTCCCTGTCCTGGAGGGAGCCGAGCCCTGGCGCAGCCTGGAGGCGAGGCAGGGTGCCGCGCCCGCGCCGTCGCCGGGTGAGTTCCCCGTGGATGCCGATGCGCCCCCTCGGGGATTGTCCCGGCGCGTGTTGCTGGAGTTGGCCGCGTTCGGCACCGCCGCCGCGGGCCTGACGGGCTGTTTCCGCGCGCCGCCGGAGAAGGTCCTGCCGTACTCGCGGCCACCGCCGGACGTCACGCCAGGCATCCCGCTCCACTACGCCACGGCGCTTTCGTTGGAGGGCTACGCGCGGGGCGTCCTGGTGCGCAGCCAGGAGGGGCGGCCCACGCTGGTGCAGGGCAATCCGTCCCATCCGGAGAGCCTGGGAGCGGCGGGCGCACACGAGCAGGCGTCGCTGCTGGGCCTGTATGATCCGCACCGTGCCCGGGCCGTACGCCACCGGGGCGCTCCCACCTCCCTGTCCCAGGTCTTCCAGATGGTGCGCCGTCGCGCCGCGCGCCAGGACGGAGGGGCGGGACTTCGCCTGCTGGTGGAGCCCACCGCGTCACCGCTGTGGACCCGAACCTTCGAGCGGATCCTGGCTCGCTTCCCGAAGGCACGGGTGGTGCCCTTCAGCGCCTCGCAGACGGGGAACGCGCACGAGGGCGCTCGCCTGGCGTGGGGCCGGCCGCTGCGCGCGATGCCGGACTGGGGCTCCGCGCGCGCCGTGGTGGTCCTGGATGACGACTTCCTGTCCACGCTGACGGGAGGACTGCGCTCGCCCCGTGAATTCGTCTCCGCGCGCATGCCGCCGGCGCTCAACCGCCTCTGGGTGGTGGAGAGTCGCTTGAGCCTCACGGGCGCCTTCGCGGACGAGCGGCTCCGGGCGCGCCCGTCTCGTGTGCCGTGGATCGCCCGGGCGCTCGCGGCGGAGTTGGGGCGACTGCTGGGGCGCGATGCGTTGAGGGGGCTCGGGCGCGGGGCGCTGGAGCCCGCGGAGCATCGCTGGGTGG
>NZ_JABFNS010000156.1 GCF_013116825.1 Myxococcus xanthus | reverse complement strand
CCGCCCCACATCCTCCCTGCCCCCATCGATATGTCCGCGCCGGACACACGTTCAGGGGACACCGGGGAGCAGGCGTGCTCCCCGGACGCCTCTGAGCGACGGGAAGACGGCATGAGTGCAGCCGTGCAGGGCCTGCGGATGACGACGCTGCGATTGTCAAAGGAAGCCGACGAGCCGGCCAAGGCGACGGCGCCCGAGGAGGACGAAACCCTCCTCGCGCGGCGCGCCCTGGCGGGTGAGAGGGCGGCCTGGGACGCGCTGGTCGCACGCCATCACCGGCGGGTCGTGGTATCGCTGCTCGCACGTGGCGTCCGGGTGGACCGGGCGCAAGAGCTGGCCCAGGAGACCTGGGCGCGGCTCATCCAGCAACAGCAGCGCGGGCTGCTGACGGAGCTTCGCCTGCCCAACCTCGCCCTCACCCAGGCGGCCTTCCTGGCCGCGGACGACGCACGACGAGCCCGGCGCGAGTCCATTGCCGGGGCGGTGGATGAACTGCCGGAGCGTCACCACCCGGTGGACCCGTCGGTGTCCGCGGAGCGGCGCCTGCTGACCGAGGAGCAACTCTCCCGCGCCCATGCCGCGCTGGCGCAGGTGTCTCCCAGCGCACGAAACGTCTTCCTCCTGGCCTGTGACGGCCAGGAGCTCCCTCATGCCGCAATCGCCTCACGCGTTGGCCTGTCGGTCCAGCGCGTGCGGCAAATCCTGTGCGAGGTCCGCAAGAAGCTGCGCACCGCGCTCGAGGAGGAAACCCATGCTTAAGCCCCACCTCACCCGCGACTCCGCGGAGCAGTACATCCTGGGGGCGCTGGCACCAGAGAAGGCCGCGAGCCTCGAGGCGCACACGCTGGAATGCGCCCCGTGCGCCCGCCTGCTCCAGGAAGAAGCCCTGCTGTCGGAGCAACTCCACGAAGTCGCCAGCACCTATGCGCCCGCCGTCCACGTCCTCCGCCCGGCCCGCTGGGAGACTCGACGTCTCACGGCCGGCCTGGCCGGTGCCGCACTGGCCGCGGCGGCGGCCTGGGCCTTCGTCGTGTTGCCCGGTGGACGGCAACCGCCCGACGCGCCCAGGGCGCTGACCCTTCATGTCGAGCCGCCCTCGGTGGAATTGGAGCTGGAGGTCGCCGAGCCGCAGTCCATCGTCGTGGCGTGCCCGGACCTGGCCACACAGGCTTCCTGCACCCAGGCGGCCGAGGAGCGTGGGCTGCTCGTCCAATATCCCTGGGGCACGGGTGAAGTCCCGCGCTATGAGGCCCGCACTGGCCTCCCCGAGGGTGCGCTGAGCGCGCGCCGCCCCGTGTCGCTGTGAGGATTCCCGTCATGGACTTCCGGAAGAAACTCGCCGCCCTGCTGCTCGCGCTGGCCTCCACCGGGGCCGGTGCGCAGCCGTCGGAAGGCACCCAGAAGCTGCCAGTCGGCTGGTATGTGACGGAGAGCGCCCCCAAGCGCTACGAGGCCGGCGTGGACAGCAGCGCCACGTGCGAAGGCAACCGCAGCGCCTACCTCCGCTCGCTGTCGCCGGATGAGAATGGCTACGGCACCTTCATGCAGGCCTTCGGCGCGCACGACTTCCGCGGCAAGCGGCTGCGCTTCTCCGGGGCGCTCCGCATCAAGGACGTGGAGGGCTGGGCGGGCCTGTGGATGCGCGTGGAAGGGCCCGACCCGAAGCAGCCCCTGGCCTTCGACAACATGCAGTCGCGCGCCCTGGTGGGCACCGCGGGCTGCAAGCGCTACGACGTGGTGCTGGACGTCCCGAACGAAGCCACCACCATCATGGCCGGCCTCATCATGAGCGGCACGGGACATGCCTGGCTGGACGGCGTGCGCTTCGAGGTCGTCGACACGTCCGTGCCGGTGACGGACCTGCTGGCCTCGCGGCCGGTGGTGGCCTCGGCCGGTCCTTCAGGACTGGAGGACGCACCCGCGCCGGTGGCGAAGAACGACCAACTGCCACTGGGCCGCGTGGGTGACGTCTGGTTCAACCACGGCCGTATCGCCGCGGACAAGCCGTACACCCGGCGCAAGGACGGCGTCTGGGTGAGCATCCTCGGCGAGGAGGTCTACGAGCACGGCATCGCGGTGACGGGCACGCTGGGACAGCGCGCGCTCGAGCTGAAGCTGAAGGCCGGTGGACGGAGCACCCGCATCGAAGGGACGTGGGGTGAGGAGCCCGTCAACATCCAGCTCACGCCAGAGAAGCTCACCATGCGCTGGGGCCGCAACATGCGCGAGCTGGCGCGACACCTGGACCCGCAGGTGGGCACCACGTGCAACCGCTACCAGCGCACCGAAGGCCCCCGGGTGCTGGACCAACTGGACATCTGCGGCGCGGCGCTCGGCACCCGCCCCCCCAACGCGCAGCTCGTCATCTCCCTCCTGGTGAACGGCTTCAGCCCCACGTTGCCGGCGGGGAGCATCCCCATTCCGCGGCCCCCCGTGCGCAGCCGCCAGGCGCTCGACACGGAGCGGACCGCGCGCCCCCCGTCGCCCTGAGCGCGGAGGGCCCGTGAGCACGGGCCCCTGCGTGAAACGGGGACCTCCCGTCAGAAGGCGAAGTCGCGCTCCAGGGTTTCGCTCCCCGCCTGCACGGACAGGTGGGCAGAGCGCGCGCCGGTGGACGACGCGGACGTCAAATCAAAGGCGATGCCCTCCGGCCCATGGGCCGGCTTGAGCGAGGGACGGCCGGGGCTCAGGAACACCGCCGCCGTCACCGTCCTTCCAGTCAGGGGCTGCACCAGCAGGCGCACGCGCTGACGCTCGCGCACCAGCACCACGCGAAAGTCGCGGCGCTCATCCAGCACCTCGCGCTGCTCCGGCAGGCGGGCGGCGTGAGCGCGATGGGAGACAGGCGCGCGCGAGGTGCGCGCGGAGCGGGCCACCGTCCCGTCCTCCTCCATGTCCAGCGCCTCTTCGATGGCCGCCTCGCCCTCGTCCAGCGCCAGCACGGCCTGGGCACACTCACCACAGCGCGCGGTGTGCGCATCCAGCCGGGTCCGCTCGTCCTCGGACAGCAGCCCCATGTCGAGCCGCCAGAGGTCGTCCGCGGTGAGGTGCCGGCGGGGGGGCATGTCCACGGGCGCGGCATCCGCCATGTCCGCGCGGCACGCGTCGCAGTCCTGAAGATGGGCCGTCAGCGTCTGGGGATTGGCCGTCCAGGTGGCGACCAGGTCATCGCAGCCGGCGCGCGCGGAGAACCACCAGGCGGCGTCCTGCTCGGCGGGCTCGAGGAGGTCGCGCTCCTGCCGGCGCTGCGGATTGAGTGGGATGAACCAACGCGCTCGAGGACGGAGTGCTGAGTCCAGACTCTGGAGCGCGGCGCGAAAGCGGTCTCGAAGCTGCGCGGACTCGCCGTCGAGGGCACCGTGAAAGCCCTCCCAGACGGCCAGGGCGTGTGCGGCGGAGGCGGCCCGGTCGCGAGCGGAAAGTCCCTCCAGCGCGGAGACCCGCCACATGTCCGCCTCTTCACCGCCGTCGAGCGCCACCTCGACGGCTTCTTCCGCGGCCCTCAGCAGCACCGGCTGCAGCGACTGGGGCTTCTGCGCTTTCAACCAGGCTTCTACCTGAGGTCGACCCAGGCCCCGCAGGGCGGCGTCCACACCTTCGGTCTCCAACCGGGAGCGGCGGCGCAGCAGGTCACCCGCCGCCTCGAGCACTTCACCGGGAGAAGCCGTGCCCGACAGGAGCTGCGAGCGGCGGGCGGAATAGCGGGACAGCGTATCTCCAACAATCATGGGTTCATTCCTCCTGGGTACCCCGGGTGTGGCGGGGAAGGAGGCGGCTCACGCTTCCTCCCCATGCGACTCGCGATGAAGGTCCAGCAGGTAGAGCTTGAGGTAGGCCTGGGCCCGGCTGACGCGCTTGTAGCTGTTCACCACGGTGATGCTCAGGCGCCGGGCACATTCTTCGTGATCCTCGACGTCTTCGTGGTGGTACAGGTCCCAAGCCGAAGCTTCCTTCGGGTGCTCCTGCTGGAGGCGGGCAAACGCCGCCCAATACAGCTCCTGGGCTTCGGCGCGCTCTTCACGCCGCTTCCCGAACTCGACGGCGCGAGCCACCTCGGAGGGTGGCTCTTCCATGGCGTCATCAGGGTCTGACGGAGGCGCCGCGAGCTCCTCGCGGTGCTTCCGGTAGAAGTCGATGGCCACGTGCTTGACGATGCGCAGGAAGAACGTCTTGGGAGACGCGCTCCGGCCGGGCATCTGCTCCGACACGCCGCGGAACTGGTCCAGACCCCGGTCGATGAACTTCCCGACCGCGTCCTGGAAGAGCTCGTCCGCGTCCGCTGGGGAACCACGGCCGTAGCTCGCCTGAATCTTGCTGATGACGTACCGCGAGGGTCGGGCCCACCGCTGCACCAACGCCCCGAGCGGGCCTCCAACGGGCTCGCCAGTGGCGCGGCGGCGGACCACCTCCGCGAACAATTCGTCATCCGTGAGCTGCTCGTACACCGGAAGGACCTGGGGGCTGCGCCGGGGAAGTCGCCCCGGGATGTTGGGTTACGGGGATGTGGCGCGGCAAGGTACCACGTTGGCATCCGCAGGCAGCCTCCGAGACAAGCAGGGAGCGCCAACCCGGCGGAATCACCGGACAATTGGCACCCGCGAAGTCGGACGAAAGCCGCATGGCGTTCCTGACGGGATTTATAGAGCAGGCGTCAGGAACCGGGCCCCGGAAAATCACCTGTCAGGAACAGCGGGGGCCCGCGTCTTCGCCCCCATCGCTTTCGAGCGCCCGGCCGAAGCGGCCCTACAAGCCGTGGTTCGACTCCACACATATGCCCCATGGGCGTATGCCGACGGGTGGTCCGTCACTGATCCTGGAATCAGCCAACTGGCTTCTTCACTCGGGCGCTCAACCTTTTCCTTCTCGAGGATTCGCGTCATGTCCCGCCGCACCATCGTCATCGGAGACCTTCACGGCTGCTACGACGAAGCCGTGGAGCTGCTCGGCAAGGTGGGCGCGACCTCCAGCGACCGGATCATCTTCGCGGGTGACCTGGTGGACCGGGGCCCGAAGCGCCGCGAGTGCGTGGAGCTGGCCATGCGGCACGAGGCCATCCTCGGCAACCACGAGGAGAAGCACCTCCAGCAGCGCCACCGGGCGGACGAGCGGTTGCATCCCGACCACCTCGAGACGCGCCGGGTGCTCCAACCCGGACACTACGACTGGATGGCCCAGCTGCCTCGCTACCTGCGGCTGCCGGAGCACAACGCCATCGTGGTGCACGCCGGCCTGCTGCCAGACATCCCTGTCGAGAAACAGGACCCGTACCACCTGCTCCATGCCCAGTGCATCCGGCCCCCAGCGGCCAAGAGCTACTGGCCGTCCAAGGCGCCTGAAGGCTGGACCTTCTGGACGCACCACTGGAAGGGGCCGGAGCGGATCATCTTCGGTCACACCGTCTTCGACGCGCCGCTCGTCACTGAGCACGCGGTGGGTATCGACACCGGGTGCGTCTACGGACGGTCGCTGACGGCGGTGGTGCTCCCCACCTGGGAGCTCGTCTCGGTGCCGGCCCGGAATACGTACCGGGGCGGCAAGGACGTGGCCCGGATTCCGGTCCACGGCGACGTGTCCGTCTTCTCGTAATCGATTTCGCGCCCGGCCGACGGGGTCCAACACGCCATACAGCTGTCGCGGGTTCGAATCCCGCCGGAGCCGTTCGTGGCTCCGTAGCTCAGCGGTAGAGCACTGGGACCGTTAATCCAAGAACCGGCCTCGTCACTCGGGCGCACCCTTTCCTCTCCATCCTCACTTCGCACGGGCAGCCTTCGCTGAAGCGCAAGGCACTCGTGCGTCCACGCGCGGTGCACTCCGCTCGCTTCGTCGCGAGTGGTCCGCCCCGCGCCTGACCCGCGGCACGTCCCTAGGGGGACACCATGACGACCCAGACGCAGAACCCGAACGCGCTGCTGCCCGAGTCGCAGCGCGGTCCCGCCGAGCGACTGCTGGACCTGGTGCTCGGAGGCTCCGCCCACCTGTGGCACAACCGGCCTGGCCTGGATGTGAATGGCACCTGGTACGCGGCGGCGCACGCCACGCCGTTCCAGCGTGAAAAGGGGCGCCCGGTGAAGCCGGGCCTCTTCGTGCCCGCCGCGGTGAAGCTCTACCGGCAGCTCCTGGACATCTACCGGCTCAACGCGGAGCTGATGGCGCACTTCGCGTCGTACGCGCTGACCCAGACGGACTGGCGCGACCTCAAGGTCGCGACGTGCGCGCTCATGCTGGTGCAGGAGCACGCGGGCCAGCCCGTGCGCGACGAACAGGGCGGCGTGGCGTTCCATGACGACGACTGGCGAGCCATTGGCGAGGCGATGGTGCTCCACTACGAGCGCAAGTCGACGCGCATGCTCACGCCCAAGGCCGTGCTGCGCGTGGCGGAGCTGCTGGAGCATCCGGAGATCGCTCGGCTCAACCGCGAGGCGGGCTTTGGTGACCCGGCGTCCCGAAAGGCGCCGCTGGGCCGCTGGAAGCGCGTGGCGGCGAAGTGGCTGGCGGCGCGTGAGGCCAACATGCCCATGCTCCAGGGTCTGGTGAAGGCGGGCTACAAGGAGACGCTGAAGAAGCTGGCGCGCAAGGCGGGCTACAAGCCGCGCGCGCAGGGCTTCTTCGAGGTGCTCGGCTGGAAGCAGAAGCAGTCCGCACAGGGCCACCGCGAGGTGGGCCTGAACGGGCTGACGCTGGTCAAGCGCGAGCGCTTCGACGGCCTGTCGGAGGCGGAAATCTGCGAGTGGATCGACCTGGAGCGCCTCTCCTACAAGGAGGTCGTGGGCCGGCTGCCGAAGGACGTGGGGCTCACGCCCGCCATCATGGCGGCGCTGCTGCCGTCGCTGTCCGACCGTGACCTGCGGCTGATGACGCCCACGCTCGAGGAGCTGGGCCTGCTGACGGACCCGGCCATCCGCGCGCGCTGGGAGAAGGCGGTGCACACGGCCACGGACCAGCGGGCGCTGAACATCGCGAAGAACGTCCGCAGCGCGGTGCTGCGACGCAAGCTGGAGGAGGCCAGCGACAACGCGGCACGGCAGGCGGTGGCGGAGGCGACGGCGGAGACCGACGTGCGGGTGATGTTCCTCATCGACAAGTCGGGCTCCATGGAGGGGGCCATCGAGAGTTCGAAGGAGGCGCTGTCGCGCATCCTCGCGGGCTTCCCGATGGACAAGCTGCACATCGCCGCGTTCGACACCCTGGGCACGGTGCTGCGTCCCAAGGCCGCCAACCGCATCGCCGTCCAGCACATGCTGGCGGGGCTGCGGGCGTCGGGTGGAACGGCGCACGCGTCCGCGGTGTACGCGCTGCATCGTGACGGCGTTCGCGTGCCGGAGGACGCGAAGCTGGTGGTCATCGTGGTGGGAGACGAGGCCGGAGAGGCAGGCGACCAGTTCGCCCGCGCATTCCGCGACCTCCGCATCCCTGTGTCGGCGATGGCCCTGCTGGTGTCGGTGGCACATGCGCGGGGCTCGACGGTTCGAACCTGCGCCGCTCAGCTGCGAGTGCCCTTCAGCGAGGTGAACGTGGACCAGTTCGAGGACCCGTACCAGGTCCCCCGGGTGCTCAAGGCGCTGATGGATGCGCCCACGCTGCCCGGAACCGCCCAGTCCGGCTGGGTGGAGCGGGTGATGCGCACGCCGCTGCTGAAGGTGGCGTGAAGCCAACGCAGTGAGGAAGGAGGAGGCGTCGTGGACTACCGGAAGTACCTCGGGAAGGTGGAGTCGGTGGTGCTGCCGTATCTGGGCGGTGGCACCGTGGATTCCGCCTCGCGACGCCTCCGTGTCACCACCCCGGTCACCCCGGGGTGGTGGCGCTTCGAGGTGAAGGGACGAGACGCCACGCCGCGTGAACCCTCCGAGCCCTATTGCCTGGAGGCGCTGCCGCGCGTGCGCGGCCATGCCTGGGGACGCCGGCTGGTGCGAGAGGGCGCCGTGGCGGAGCCCCTGGAGCTGATGCCGGAGGAGGAGCCGCCGCGCCTGGCGCCGGTGAGCGCGCGCCGATGGTTTGACGGTGCCCTGCTCTTCGAAGGCGTGGATTTCGAAAGCGAAGCCGAGGGCGCGGCACGCCTCGCGCTGGAGCAGAACCAACCCCTCGCCCACATTCGGGGCGTGAGTGCCCCCCTGCGGGCCGCGTTTGGCTATGCCCTGCTGGAGCGTGTCTCCCGCGACGTGGGCATCCGCTTCGCCCCCGCCGAGGTCCGAGGCCGGATACTCGCGGTAGCGGAGGGCGGCCGAGCTCCGGCGGAGGATTGCCTGCGTCGTCTGAACCATGAACGTGAGGCCCAGGCGGCACGGACGCGACAGGAGCGGGAGGACGCCGAGCGGAGGGCCCGGTCCGCGGAGCTGATTGAGGAAGCCCAGCGACGCATGGCCCGTCTGGCGACGCGGGGCGTCCGCGGGAATCCGAGGGAAGACGGCATGCAGCGCGCACAGCAGGCGCTGCTGAACGCGGGCGCTCGTCCGCTGGACCTCCGGCGGCTCGCGGACCAGCGATTGGAGGTGACGTATGCCTTCATGGGGGAGCGCTTCGTCTCCATCGTCGCGGCGGACTCGCTCCAGGTCCTGGACGCGGGCATCTGCCTGGCTGGTGCGGACGGGGATGTCACGCTGGAGAGCCTGCCGTCCGTCATTCGCGAGGCCATTGAAACGGATGTCCTGGTGGTGACCCGGCATGCCTGAGGAGACAGCCATGTCCACACGAGAGGTCTGCCTGCTCATCGGCCACGGCGGCGAGGTGCTGTGGTGCGACGCGTCCGACAGCCCGAATCAACTGCCCGACTCACGCGCCCGCTGGGAAGCCATCTGGCGGCTGCGTGACGTCCTTGAAGAGGTGGCGCACAGCCACCCCGACGGTCCGCTCGGCTTCTCCGCCGAGGATGAAAGCACCATGGCCGCGCTCACCTCCGCGCTCGGGAAGCCCCTGCGCTTCTCCGTCGTGGCGCCCGAGGGCATGGTCGCGCGGCTGCGCGGCCGAGACGTCCTGGTGATGGCCGAGCCCTGGTGGGCGGAGGCGCTTCGCAGCGCCTCCGGCATCCGCCATAGCCCCAGCGGCCTCGCGTGAGTCTTCAGACGGTGCGCGTCCAGAGGTCGCGGATGTCCGACGGGAGCTGGCCCATGACGTCCTCGGACTCCCCTTCGGTTATCTGGTGGCGGACGGCATCCATCACCGCGCGAACCACCGGCTCCACCGCGTCTGGATGAAGGTTCAGGTCCTCCCCGACCCGACGCAGAAGGTGCTCGCGGTGGAACTTGGGAGGCAGCTCGTCCTCGTGCTTCTCACAGCGGTGCAGCAGCAGGGTCAGCTTGCGAGGAAGCTGGTCCTCCAGGTCGCTTGCCTCCTCACTGAGGATTCGCTGTTCCAGAGCGCAGAGGACGGACACCGCGGCCTTCTCGGCCACGGCGGGTGACATGCCGCCTCGCTCGCACAGGTGCTTGATGAAGGCCGCGTACGTCTGGCTCGTGCGTGACTCGTGCCGCAGTCGCCTGCGGACCTCGATGGGCGTATCCCGGCGGCTGGTCTGACGCTCGCTGCCCTGCGGAGCGCCCTTTCCCTGCTCACGGTCATTGGGCATGGGCTGTCCTTCCTTCATGAAAAGGCGTGTGCGCCTCACGGTGCCCACGCCATCCAGAAGGAGCACGACGTAGCGGTACGAAAACCGTGCCGCCGCCTCCCCGCTCGCTACGCGGCCTTGCTGCGCACGTACGTCTCGAAGAGTTCCCCAAAGAAGAAACGTCCGAAGCGAGCGAGCGCGGCCAGCCGCTGCACCGTGCCCTGGGCATGGAGCACCCGCAGCGTGGAGAGCTGCACGGCGAAGTCCTTCGCGTTCAGTCGCAGGTAGCCCCGGAAGATGCAGGGCCCCGAAGCGTCCTCGCCACGGAAGATGGACACCAGGAGCCGCGTGGTGTCCACCCACAGGTCCGGACCGTCGTCGTCATGGACGTCCTTGTAGCCGTCGACGAAGAAGCGCTCACCGGACTCGGAGACCAGCGGGAGCTGGTAGCGCATCCGCCGTCCGCCAGGACGAGCGCCCTCGTGGGTCATCAGGTGCAGCACGCCCCGCTCCACCGTCATCGGACGGGAGGACAGCACGGGCGCCACCACGCAGCCCGACAGTTGCATCGGGTGCAACGGATGCGCGAGCGTCTCCTCCAGGTCCCGTGAGTCCACCGTGACGATGAAGCGGAACGGCGACGTATCCCTGCGCGCGGGGTCCCCGGCCCGCAGGAAGTCCTCATCAGCCCCCGCGGAGATGTAGCCGTACATGGTCTCGGTGAACTGCACGCCCAGGGGCTGCGTGGGCCGAGGACCCGGGGCCTCCGGGACCGGCGAGTAGTCCACGCTCCAACCGTGCCTCCGGGCCATCAGCGCCACGGTGCGCTCCGCCACCGCGGAGATGGTGAGCAGCGGGTTGATGCCCAGCGGCCTCGGAATCACGGAGCCGTCGCTGACGTAGAGGCCCTCGTGGACCTCCGTGCCCTCGGGCCCCGCGAAGACGCGGCCCTCGTGGTCCACCACACCCTCCTCCGCGCGCTCGCCCATGGCGCACCCGCCCAAGGGATGGGTGCACAGCAGCTCGTGGCCGGTGAGCTTGTTCCAGAGCGGGTTGCGCACGAAGGTTCCGCCCAGCGCCTCCGTGGCGCGGCGCAGGCGTTCATCCACCCGCGTGAAGACGGCCTGCCGCCCCGCGCCCGGCCAGTGGACGCGGACCCGGTCGCCCGACAGGCGCAGCTCACCCGCGCCGTCATCATGGGACATCACGAGGAACGTCTGCGTGTTGCGCATGGCCCCGTGGTACGGGCCGCGCACGGCACTGTCCGCGATGCGCGCCAGTTCCCCGACCCGGTCGATGGCGCCCCGGTCCGTGTCCTGCCCGGCGATGGCCGACGCAGCGGCGAGCAGCGCCGTCACGGGGCGCGCGAGCGCGGCGGGAATCGCGCCGTTCTCGATGATCATTCCGTCTTCCTGCCGCAGCGTGGCCCGGTCATCGATGATACCGGTGATGGTCGGGCCCACGGGCTCGCGCCCCGCGGAGGGCGCCTCGCCCAGACCCACGCCATGGACAGGGACGTCCGTGTTATAGCCGAACGCCATCACGTCCCCGTTGTTGCTGAAACGCTGGCCCAGACGCCCGGAGAGGGACAGCCCCAGCGCCTTCGAGCGAAGCAGGAGCTCCGCGGTGCCCATGGTCCCCGCCGCGAGGATGACGCGGTCGGCGGTCAACCACAGGTCCGGCGCATCGAACCGCTCGCGGCCGGCGTTCATCGGCCGGTAGTACACGCGCCACCGAGCGCCATCGCGCGCCAGGTAGCGCACGCCCACCTCGGTGAAGAGCTTCGCCCCATGGCGGTGCGCGTCCGGCAGGTAGTTCATCAGCACGGAGTTCTTCGCGCCGAAGTTGCAGCCCGTCATGCAGTCACCGCACAACGTGCAAGCGCCCTGACGCACCCCCGCGGCGTTGACGCCCTCCTCGAAGGTGACGGCCAGGGGTGGCCGGCGAAAGGTGCCGCCCAGCTTCTCCGCCGATTTCGCCAGCGCCGACAACGTGGCCAGCGGCGGCGCGGACTCCGGATAGGGCAACGGCCGCAGCATGTGCTCGGCCCACGCGAAGCCGTCCTCCAGCAAGCCGTCCACGTCGGCGCGGAACGCGTCCGGCCAACGCCCGTCCAGGAACACGCGAGGGTCCGGCCGCATGGCCACGTTGGCATTGATGAGCGACGTCCCTCCCAGGCCGCAGCCCGTGACGACGGAGACGTCCCCGCCCCGGTGGAGCTCGAACAAGGCCGTCGGACTGCCCACATCGGCGGCGGCCTCGGGGTCGAAGTGAACCTGGAACTCGGACATGAACTCGGCGTCCGTGCGCGGGTAGTCGCCGGGCAGGAGCTCCCGGCCTCGCTCCAGGACACAGACCTGCTGGCCCGCGCGCGCCAACCGGCTGGCGGTGATGGCCCCTCCGTACCCCGAGCCCACCACCACCACGGCGTAATGCGACGCCAGCTCACTCCAAGGTGACGACAACCTCCGCATTCGCGCTCCCAATGACAGCTCCCGCCCTGGCCCCAGCCCCTTTTCGCGGCCTGAGGTGCTACCGCCAGTACGGGCTGGCGGGAAGGGCGGATAGGGAGACAGACGCCCGAGCCGCCGTTCCTTGAGGCCCCAAGCGAGGGAGCCACCTCCGGACATAGAGTCGGTTGGGACGGCGGTCAAAATCAGGGGCCGGCACCTACGCCAGTTCGGCGGCCTCTCCGTCCGCGCGACGGAGTGCGTTGACCAGCCGGTGCGCCTGCCGCGTGGTCTCCGGCTCGCGGTACTTCGGACTCACCTTGAGCACCAGCTCCACCGCCGTGGGCAGGTCCATCAGGTGGCCCGGGGACACGTAGACGGGCTGCACGCCCTTGCGCGTGCGCACCGCCATGCCCACGAGCTCGCCCCGGTGCATGAGAGGCGCGGTGGAGCCTCTCGCCTCCCCCAGCGGTCCGTGCGTCCCCACCAGCAGGGACTTGGCACAGCCGATGGATGGCACGCCGAACAGCAACCCTCCATGACACGCAATCCCCATGCGCCGAGGATGGGCGGTGCCTTGTCCATCGAAGATGACCACATCGGGGCGCACCGTGAGCCGCTCCCAGGCAGCGGCGATGATGGGCAGCTCGCGGAAGGACAGCAGGCCCGGCACGTAGGGAAAGTGCAACGTCACCGCGGCCCCAGACTGGGCCACCGGCGCCAACGTCTCCACGTCCAGGACGACGAACCCACCAAAGCCAGTGTCCTTCCCCTTCTCCGTGGAGATGTCCGCGCCCGCGATGCGCTCCACCTTCAGCCCAGGGGGCGGCCGGAGCACCAACTGCTCACGCAGCCGGCGCTGCAACTCCACCGCCTCCGAAGGCGTGACGTCCCACCGGCTCACCTCGGGCTGAAGCTCCATGCACACACAACCTCCACTGCCAATCTGAAGGCTCTGGCCTCAAGGGCAACCCATGACGTCCCATCTGCGTGGACTGGTGAACTGGCCGTGCCCCTTTGGAGCCCGCGCCCCTCCACGCGCGAGAAGAAACCGCTGAGCCGGTCCTGGCGACCGGCGAGCCCACCGGATGACCTGGGCCATACGCGTGCGTGCTCAGCTCTCCGCCCATGCCGCGACCCACCCACACCCGCTTCCGCCGGATAGGCCTTCCCCTCCTGGTGCTCTGTGCATGCCTGGCCGGCAGCGCAAGAACGGAGAGCCCGCCAGGTAGCGACCATGCGCCGCCCCGCCCTCCTTCCGCATCCCAGGGACACGGACAGCTCTCCGCATCCGCGCTGGACACGCTGGAACAGCGCATCCTCGGCGAGGGGTGCAAGACGATGTTGCTCGGCGATGCGAAGCGCCGCTTCGTCGAGTCACAGCTCCTCTGCGATGGCCACCTTTCCTTCATCCTCGTTCAAGCGGCGCTGGACGGCCATCCCCTGCCGGACACGCAGCGACGGCTGCATGCGCTCCTCGCGGACGCGCTGGGACGGGCCCGGGCCCCCTTCATGCGCGGTGGGACGGACGTCATCCTGGGCCACGCCCTGCCACGGAGCATCCTCTACCGGGGCTATGTGCTGCTGATGCTCGCGGGCATCGAACGCGCGGGCATGCAGGACGCTGCGTCCACGGCGCTCTTCGATGCCCTGGCCAGCCAGGTCGTGAAGGCGCTCGAACACCAGCTGCTGCTGCCCAGCTTCAGCACCTCCATCTGGCCGTGTGACAGCGCGCCGGCCGCCGCGGCGCTGCTGCTCCATGGCCGGCTGCGAGGCCATGCGCCCTCCGAGGCCGCGGCGGAGCGGCTCATCGCGCGGCTGGTGGAACTGTCCGCCCTGCCCTCGGGCTTCCCCACCCAGGTCGACGCGAAGGGACACGTCGTGGAGCGTACGCAACGGGCCACCACGCTCGCGTGGACCGGCGCCTTCCTCGCCATGGCCGCGCATCCCGCCGCGGGAACCTTCACCGCCCCCCTGGTGCGGGATTACTGCGCTCGGCCCGCGGGCTCGCTCCTACCGCTGGCGGCCTGCCGGGAGTGGCCTCGCGGAGTGAAGGGAAAGGAGGACTCCGCCAGCGGTCCGCTCGTCTTCGGCGGCTACTCCGTGGGCGCGAGCGCGCTGGCCATCGCCGCGACGCGACTCTCCGACACGCATGGCACGTGGCATGCCCACCTGGTGAACGCGGCACGAGAGATGGGCATCAACGACATCCTGTCACGCCCCGGGAAACGTCCACTGGAGACAGTCTTGTACGGATGGGGAACCACCATTCGTCCGTGGTAGGTCATGGCCAGACATCGCGCCTTGGAGCGCCATGGCATGTTCAATCACGGACCGCTGGCTCATCCCTCCGGGTTGATTCATGAATAAGCCGTTTTTGATGTACACCCGTTTTACCCATCACAACCAATTTCCTCTGGGTAAAACATGAATCGACACACACTGAAGCTGTTCGTCTCCGTGGGCATGATGTTGCTGATGGGGGCGTGCGCATCGCGGCAGGTGCCCTGCAAGGACCGCACGGCCCGCGGGCCCACGATGGGCCAGAAGCAGACCGGCAAGTTCATCACCGTCCGAAAGAAGATTCCGGGTGAGTACATTGTCGTCCTGAAGTCACCCGCACAAAGCCTGGAACAGGTCGAGGTCCAGCAAGCCACGACGAGCCTCACCACCGCATACGGCGGCACCGCATTCGCGATGTATGAGAATGCGTTGCGTGGTTTCGCGGCCAAGATGACGGAAGCCCAGGCGCGGGCCATGGCGAACGACCCCGCAGTGGACTACGTGCAAGAGAATGGCGTGGTCAAAATCGCCGAAAGCCAGCAGGGGCCCACATGGGGCATCGACCGGATGGACCAGCGCAAGCTCCCGCTGGACAAGGTCTACACCTTCACCGCGACGGGCCAGGGCGTGCACATCTACATCCTGGACACCGGTGTGCGCTTCTCGCACCGGGAGTTCGGTGGCCGGGCCTCCATCGGCTACGACGCCATTGGCGACAGCATGCGGGGCAATGACTGCAACGGCCACGGGACACACGTCGCGGGCACGGCTGCGGGCTCCTCCTACGGCCTGGCCCGCAACGCGTTTGTCCATTCCGTCCGCGTGCTGGGCTGCGACGGCTCCGGAGCCACCTCCGGCGTCATCGAGGGCATCGACTGGGTGACCCGGAATCACGTCTCGCCCGCCGTCGCGAACATGAGTCTGGGCAGCGACGAGGACCCGGCGCTCGACGACGCGGTCCGCCGCTCCATCGCCGCGGGGGTCACCTACGTCGTCGCCGCGGGCAACGAAGACAACGACGCCTGCAAGCACTCCCCCGCCCGTACGCCGGAGGCCATCACCGTTGCCGCCACCGACAGCAAGGACAAGCGCGCCACCTTCTCCAACTGGGGGGACTGCGTGGACGTCTTCGCGCCGGGGAACAAGATCAAGTCCTCCTGGCACTACGGCGACCGCGAGAGCCGGGAGATGAGCGGCACCTCCATGGCCACCCCTCACGTGACAGGACTGGCCGCGCTGTTCCTCGAGGTGAATCCCACGGCGAAGCCTGAGTCGGTCGCCAATGCGGTGTTCACCAACGCCACCGAGAACACGGTGTCCAACCCGGGCTGGTGCTCGCCCAACCTGATGGCGTACTCGGGCTTCATCACCGCGCTCCCGGGGCTTCCCGTCGTGCAGCTCAAGGACTTCCTGCCCAAGCCCGCCGTGGTCAGCAGCAGCGAGCCGCAGTAGGCGCCTTCCCTGGCAGCCCGGCTTCCCGTGAGGGGAGCCGGGCCGCGGTTGGCAACACCGCTGGCCGGTATCGTCAGGAGCCTGCCCGCATCGCCGTCCCCGCGTGAGTCCCACCGGGCGCACCCTCGCGCTCCGCCGGGCGCGTGAGGAGGCGCACACGACGATGGCCACGCTCAACATCACCTACGACGGCATGTCCGCGGACGTCCCGGTGGAGCTGGACGGCCCCGTGCCGGACACCGACATCCGCCGCATCGCGACGGAGCTGGTTCGTTCGGGCGGAGTGCCCGGCCTTCACCTGAGCCATCTTCGCGACGACGCGTTCGCCCACTTCGTCGTCGACCGGTTCCGGGGCGCGCGGGGCGAGGAGCGCATCTACCTGCGTCCCAAGGTCCCCTTCGGGGCCCGGTGAGACACCGCCATGCGAATCCTCTTCTGTGGCGTGGGCGCCATCGGCTCCACCGCGGCGGTGCTGTGCCGCAACCTGGAGGCCACCCTGGTCTTCATCGACTTCGACCGGGTCGAGTCCAAGAACCTGCTCGCCCAGGCCTACGTGAAGCCCTCCGTCGGGAAGAACAAGGCCGAGGCGCTCAAGCTCCAACTCCTCAACCTGCACGGGGTGAAGGCGGAGTCCCACGGCGTTCGGCTCACCCGGGACAACGCGGAGGCGCTCTGCGGTGGCGCGGACCTGCTGGTGGACTGCATGGACAACCAGCACAGCCGGCAGGTGCTCATCGACTACGCGCGCCGGACGGGAAAGCCGCTTGTCCACGGCGCGGTGAGCGCGGATGGCACCTTCGGGCTGGTGCGCTGGGATGAGCGCTTCACCCCGGATGCCGAGGACGCCCAGGGGCAGGCCACCTGCGAAGGAGGCGCACATCTCCCCTTGCTGGGGTTGCTCTCCGCGACACTGGCCCGCGCCATTCAGGACTTCGTGAAGCACGGCACCCGCCGTGATTCGCTGGTGAACCTGAGTTCGGTCCTGTCCCAGTGACGCACGGGCGCGTGCGCCGGACTCGGCGCCGCGACGCGCCTGGCGTCCCGCGAAGTGACGATGGAAGACTGCGACTCGAAACACGCCTCGACGCTGCGTGCGAAGGAGGTAGATTTTCCCCCGTCACATCGGCAACGCTTCTCGGCGCGCGATGTGGCTGGCGGAGCGCACCGCCACAACCTGCGATTCACGTGCTCTGAGGTTCGATGGCGACCGGAGAACTGCTTGCAGTGAAGTTGTGGAACGAGTGGGGGCGCGCCATCGCGGCGAGTCGAGGGCTGACAACACTCGACCTGTCCGCGCAGGTGCCACTCATTCGCGCCAGAAAGGCGGTCACGCGCGTGCTGGTTTCGCTCACCAACTCGTCGCGAGGGGGGCTCCGCGCCGAGTTGCAGGTTCGCTTCGAAAAGAAGACGCCAGTCGAGCTCGAGTTCACGGGCACGACCTACGAGGCATCGAAAGAGCTCGTCGTCGCCGAAGGCGTGGGCCCCCAGCAGGGGGGGCGTGTCGAGCTGGCTTCGAACACCCTGAAGCTCACGTTGTGGGCCAACGGTGTGGCCCGCATCATTCCCTCGGTGCTCGAAAACTCGCCGTTCATGGGGCGCGCGGATCGCTACCTGCGCTGCGGTCGAATCAACCAGCTCGCATATGGGCACGATGTCGAGCTCGGACTCCTGAGGGAAATCGATGGCGACTTCACCGCCGACGGAGACGCGTTCAAATTGCTCACCCGGCTCGGGCTCACGTGCACGGACGAAGCCGACAGCAAGAGCACGATCCTCACCCACGAGGAATGGATGATTCGTATGGACGAAGACTACGCGCGGATGGTCCAAACCCCGAAAATCGTTTGGCGCGACGACGATGGGGGCCGCATCGAGCCCAGTTCGAGCCTCCTCAACGTGAAGTGGGGCTACCGCGGCCCCAAGCTCCGAACTATCTGGTAGCCGTTCGGGCCTGGATCCCGCGTATCGCGGGATAGAGGCCATGTTGAGGCGCGGCAGGGGCCTGGGCCTGTTGGCGATGGTTTGAGCCTCAACACCACCCGGCCCGGGGGGCCATGCTCCCATCCTCCGCTCCCGCTTGGGGAGCGCGGGCGCCGTGGAGGACTCGGGCGATGGCGTCGGCATCCGAGAGGACCTCGAGGACGCGCATGCGGTCGGCGCATTTTCGGTAGCGGGTGATGTCGAGCGCGAAGACGCGGGCGAGGAGTTCCCCCCGATGCGGCAGGGCCGCGGCGAGGCGCCGGGCGAGGACGTTGCGGAGTCGCTGGAGAGGGCGAAGCCCAGCGCGAGCTGCGGTGATGGCAGCGGCGCGGCGGGCTTGGGGATGACGTGCTCGCGCAGTCAGCGGCGACTGGCGAACACGCCGTAGCAGCAAGTCAATGTGGAAGCCGGGCGGCCTCTCTCACCGAAAGACCGAGCGGCGACGCGGAGCCGGTGAAGCACACGACGCCGTCCGCAACGGCGGGCGTTCCCCACAGCGCGCCGCCCGTCTCATACGACCAACGCTCTTTACCGCTGGCGAGGTCGAGCGCGCGAAGGCACTTCCCCAGACTGGACAGGGCATAAACCGTGCTGCCTTCGATCGCGGGCGCTCCGCCGTTGGCCATCGCACCGACCATCGCTCGCCCCCGTGGCGCGGTCGAGCGCGACGACGTGGCCCTCGACGAAGTCGCGTCTGGTCCCCACGGCGACCTGAGCGCGCGTCACGCTGACCGCGGACTGCGCACTCCCACCACATCGTAGCTGCACGCGCCATCGCTCGACTCCCGTCCGCGCGTCGATGGCGCCCCCCTCCGAGCCACGCTCCCACGTAGACGACGTCGCCGACAACGATTGGCGAGGAGGTCGCCTCGGTGTCACACGAGACGCTCCAGCGGATGGCGTGCGTGGCAAGTTCGACGGCGTGACACTGCCCGCCACCGACGACGACGAGCAAACCATGCGCAACCATCGGATTCGAGATGCTCTCGGGAACGCGCCCCCCGGCCCGCACGCTCCAGAGTTCTTTTCCCTTCGAGAGGTCAAGCGCGTAGAGCTTGTCGTTGTCGAAGTTCGCGAACAGCACGCCCTCGTGGATTGCAGAAGTGTCCGGACCGCGCAGCATTGGCGCCACAAAAGACGGAGCGAGATGAATCCGACATGGGTAGAGCCCTTACGGTAGCCCGGTGGATGGCGCTCGTCGCGACTACTCTCGTCTGGAAGCGGAGGCACCTCGGACCAGTCGCCTTGTAGTTGGCTGCACGCATCTAGCGAGCGACGCGTTTGCGGCCAACGCGGGCGCCTTCGGCGGCCAGTTCAGCATGGATGCGGGGTGCCCCGGACGGATGTCGCCTCATGGCATGAATGGCGCGAATGCGCTCGGCCAACTGGACGTCGCCGAGGCCTCCTGAAAGAGGCGCGCGCAGAGGGCATCAACAGCTCGGCGAGTCCGCCCAGGCGACTTCTTCCCTGACACAGGGGGCGGTGAGCGTCAAGGTAGTTGTCGCGTGAGAGAGTTCAACCGATGCGCTTCAACTCCTGCACGGCCAGGGTGGGGTTCGGGGAGGGGTTGAGGCGCACTGGGCCTGCCGGTGTCCAGTCTCGCGTGT
>NZ_JABFNS010000155.1 GCF_013116825.1 Myxococcus xanthus | reverse complement strand
GTGGGGGGCTCTCATCGCGGGCGCCGGGCGCGCGGGCGGCTCCTCGTCCCCGAGTGCCATGGGCTCGGGCACGAGGAAGTCATGCCCGTCCAGGATGGGCAGCTCGTCCGTCATCGTGCGCATGGCGGGCGCGCCGGGCAGGCGGTGCAGCTCCACGACGCCGCGCTCCAGCAGGGCCTTGAGGACGACCTTCACCTCGATTTCAGGTAGCCGTGCCGCCCGGGCCAGGTCCGGCACGGCATGGTCCCCGTCGATGAACGAAGCAATGTGCGCCTCGAAGGGGTGGAGCGGCTGGAGCGCGATATCCAACCCAGCGCGCAGGTGCGGCACGGTGTGCGCGTCCATGGGCACCGTGAAGCGCGCGGTGGCCAGGTCATGCGGCGTGGGGCGCTGGGGCGGGGGCCTTGGCAGCTCCATGGTGCGCGTGCGCTGCGGCGGGGACAGCAGCGCCCGGACGATGGTGGGCTCGGTGATGACGTACTCCCCGCTGGCCTGCCGCGGGTCCAGGAGCAGCCCGCACAGTGTGCACTGGAAGTCGTTTCCACCGACTGTCGCCCGGCACTCGGGGCATTCTGGTTTCGCGGCCATTCCAGGGGCATCATAGCGCCCGGTTCCTAGCCGTGTTGGACGGGGCGTGGCCACCCTGGCTACGCCCGCCTGTCAGCCCTCCTAATCGAAAAGCAAGGCATCCAGTGTGTGTCCGACTTACGTATGGGGGAGACGGGTGCCATTGCACAATCCGTTGCATCCTCCCTGGTGCGGCCACGCCCCGGAGGGCTATACCGCGCGCGGCGGGTGGCATTGGCATCGTGTTGCGTCCGGAGAACCATGGCTGGCAATTCCCAGGCACCCTTCCACATCCTTCTCGTCGAGGATGAGCCGGTCATCCGGGAGCTGGTGCGCTCCATGCTGAGCGACGGCACCGTGGACGTGGTGTGCGCCGCCACGGGGCTGGAGGGCCTGAAGCTGGCCAAGAGCCAGACGTTCCACCTCATCCTGATGGACGTGGTGTTGCCGCAACTGGACGGTATCTCCGTGTGCCGCATCCTCAAGGGGGACCCGGCCACCGCGGGGGTGCCGCTCTACATGCTCACCGCGAAGGCGAAGCGCTCCGACATGGAGAGCGCCACCCAGGCGGGGGCGGATGGCTACATTCACAAGCCCTTCCGGGGCGCCGAACTGATGGCGTTGGTGGAGCGGCTGCGCGAAGCGGGGCCGAAGCCGGAGCTGCCCTGAGTCAGGCAGGCTTCAGGGCAGGCGCGGGTGGAGGTAGCGCGCCAGGGCGATGAGGTCGTCCCAGTCCAGCTCGCCGAACTCCAGCGCCACACCGTCCACTTCGCGGCGGCGAATCTGGCAGGTGGTGACGATTTCCCGGTCGCCGGGCAGCGGCACCGAGATGGTGAGCTCCCGCGCGGTGTCGGCCGGGTGGGCCATCAGGAACAGGCCCGCCATGGACACGTCCCGAGCGCGAACCATCACCGAGCGTCCCTTGAGGAGCACCTTCACGGGGAGGTTGGCGTCGACGCGCGGGTGAAAGCGCTCGGCAATCTGGGGGCCGCCATCGGTCGTCCGCACCGGGTCTCTCCTCTTTTCCACACGACAGGGTGCAACAACTCTGAGGCACTCCGGAGCGGACGCAAGTTTCCAGCCAGGGCCGCCGTCCAGCCTCCCGGACGCTCCTCCCGGTTCGCGGAGCGCTTCCGGACCCGCCGTGGTGCCTCAACGCCTGGGATTGCCGGGGGTTATCCCTGGCACGGCGGCTGAAACAGGGCCGGGCAACTCTCCGCAGGAGGCTGCCCGTGTCCAATGACAGTCGGATTCCCACACTGACCATCACCCATACGGTTCCGCGTCAGACGCCGCAGAACGACTTCGGCACGGTGCTGGCGCGCGCGGCGAACGAGGTGGTGCGCTCGGGAGCGGGCCTGGTGGGCGGCATGATTCCGGGGGGGCCCATCGTCAGCGCGGCCGTCTCCAGCGCGAAGACGGTGGTGTCGGCGGTGGCACCGAAGACGTCGGGGGCGGGGATGCCCGCGACGGCGGATACCGGGAGCGCGGGGGCCGCGGCGGGCAACCAGGAGGCGTGGGACCTGTTGGAGGCGCAGAAGGTGCTCGCCGCGGAGGGCCAGAAGTTCAACATGGCCTACCTGCAGCTCCAGAACGAGATGCAGAAGGAGAGCCGCGAGCACGCCGCTGTCTCCAACATCATGAAGGTCCGCCACGACTCCGCGAAGGCGGCCATCAACAACATCCGCTGAGGAGCGACACCAGCCATGGCCATGGACACGTTGGGGCCGGTGGGGGGAGCGGGCGCGTCGCCCGCGGTGGAGCCCAACCGGGAGCGATTCAGCAAGGTGTTGGACGAGGTGAAGGGGCCCGCGAAGGGCACTGGGGTTCCGGTGGCCACGGAGGGGCCGCCGAAGCCCGCGCCCACGGCGGCGCCGCGGGGTGTCTCCCGAGCCGAAGGGGTGGGGCCCGCCGCGCCGGGCTGCGCGGACGTGAAGCCGGGCGCTCGGGTGGACTCGGTGCAGGCGGCGAGAGCGCAGCAGGCGGCGCAGGTGCTGGACCGGGTGGGGCAGGCGCAAAAGCGGCTGGACCACATCCTTCAGCTGGCGCAGTCCGGCCGCAGCTTCACGCCCGCGGAGTTGCTCGCGTTGCAGGCCCATGTCTACCGGGCGAGCCAGGAGCTCGACCTCGCCGGCAAGGTCGTCGAGAAGGCGACCAGCGGCGTCAAGCAGGTCCTCCAGACCCAGGTTTGAGGAGCACCCGATGCGTTTGTTTTTTCGTCGCGCTTTCTTCCTCGTGCTGCTCGTGAGCGTCACCGCCTGCCGCGAGCGCATCCAGCATGGTCTGGATGAGCGGCAGGCCAACGAGCTTCAATCCGTGCTCGTCGAGCGCGGGCTCGACGCGCGCAAGGTCCCCGAGGCGGGCAAGAAGCCCACGTGGTCCATCGAGGTGGCGGATGAGCACGCCTCGGACGCGGTCCGCATCCTGTCGGAGCTGGGGCTGCCGCGGCCGAAGGAGGAAGTGGGCTGTGACGTCTTCGGCGGTGGCGGGCTGGTGCGCACGCCGGTGGAGGAGAGCGTCTGCCGAGTGCGGGTGATGGAGCGGAGCCTGGAGAAGACGCTCCAATCCGTGGAAGGGGTGCTGCTCGCGCGCGTCCACCTGGTGGTGCCCGCGCCGCCGAGAGTGGGACAGGCACCGGGTCCATCGAAGGCATCGGCCATGCTTCGGGTGGCGCCGGGCAACGCGGCGCGGGTGCGGCAATCCTCCGAGACGTTGAAGGTCCTCCTCGCGGGGGGGGTGGAGGGCTTGTCGCCGGAAGCCGTCTCGTTGTTGGTGGACGAGGTCTCCACCCGAGTGGAGGCGCCGACGGAGGTGGGCGTGTCTCCGCTGACCCGACTGCGTGCCCTCTTGGCCGTGTTGGGCCTGATGGTGACGGGGCTGTCGGTGGCGCTGGTGCTGGTGACGCTCCGGATGCGGCACTACCGCGACCGGACACCGACTCCGTCCGCGCCGTCTGGACCCGCGCGGCCCGTGTTGTCACCGGGACCGGCGCGCAAGGTGGCGTGAGTCGTCCATGGAGCGCGAACGCATGGATGCGACACGCGTAGGGCGCAAGCCTCGGCCAGACCGGAGCTCCGCGTCCGTCCGGGCCGCTGCACCGACCGAGGAGGTGCCCCGTCTGGTGGGCCCCTTGCCGATTCCAATCGAACGCCTCGCGCTCGTCGCGTGGGTGCTGGGGCGGGAGCGGGCGGGCACCCTGCTGGGCGAACTGGGAGACGACTCGGCGGTGCGCGCGCGGGAGCACCTCCAGCGTCTGTCCGCGCTGCCCTCCGCGCAGCGACAGGCGAAGGTGGCGGTGGAGTTCGGGGAGCGAGCTGATGCCGCTGCTCGGCTGCGGCGCCTCATGAGCGACGCGCCTCCCATGCTTCGCCGGGAGATCTTCCGGCGTCTGCCTCCGTACCACCGGACCTTGTTTCCGGATGCGAGTCTGGCACCTCAGGCGACAGAGGCACCTCCCGCGCTGGGGGCACTGGCCGACCGCTTGATTCGCGAGGCCACGCGCTGAGTCGGGATGCGGCGCCGTCCCGGCCCGCGTACCCGGCGTCCCGAGCGCGGATGCCCCGCTTTTCCAACCCCGCGACTCCACGAGCCTGGTCCCTGGCGGGGGCCCTGCACGGGAGGAGTGCGTCTCGATGCAGCAGCGGAGCCACTGATGAATACCCGTATCGAACACGCCGCCACCCGGAAGGTCCGCCCCCTGCGCCGCTTGGGGGCGCGCCGGCTGACCCGGGCGCACCTGGTGCTCGCGGAACGGCCCCAGGCCGGGGGCCTCGGGAGGGAGGCGTTGGACGCGGTGATGGCGGCCCTGACTCGGGAGCTCGGCTGTCCCGTGCATGCGGAGGCCCGCTTTCTGGAGTCCGTCGTCTCGCCTTCGGTTGGACTGGGCGAGCCCGCGATTTTCGCGCTGCTGGAGCTGTCGGCGGTGGGGGGCACGGCGGTGCTGGAGCTGGAGCCCGCGCTCGCCTTCATGGGGCTGGAGCGCATCGCTGGCGCGGGGCAGCGGCCCGGTGTGGTGACGGAGTTGGCCCGGTTGGAAGAGGCGACGTTGGCCTATGTCCTGCTGGTCGCGCTCTCCGCGGTGAGGGCGGCGGGCGGGGCATACCCGTGGTTCGGTCCACGGCTCGCGGGCGTGACGATGTCCAGGTCGGACGTGGTGGCGCGCTTGGACCCTCGCGAACCCTTGGTTGGCATTGAGTTGATGGTGACCGTGGGCGAGTCGCGCGCGGGCGCGCGGTTGTTGCTGCCGTCACAGGTGGTCCAGACGGTGTTCCAAGCGCTTCCGGTGGAGCGTGCGCCGGGCATCGCGCCAGAGGTGCTGGCCGCCTCGCTCGAAGCCCGGTGCCTCGTAGGCCAGACGCCGCTGCCCGCGAACGCGCTGGACGCGCTCGTGGTGGGGGACGTCGTCGTCTTCGAAGGTGTGCGCAAGCAGGCCGGCCAGCTCTTCGGGCAGGGGCGGCTGGTGACGCGCGGTTTCGCGCTCTCGGGAGACTTCCTCGCCGAGGGCTTTTCACTGACCCGCGCGCAGGGGCGCGGGGTTCCCCAGGAGTCGGACATGGTGGCCGTGAACAAGCAGGAGGAGGGCATGCCTCCGCTGCCCGTGGATGTGGAAATCGAGCTGACGCGGGTGATGATTCCCCTCTCGGAGCTCGCGGCGCTCAAGCCGGGCGCGCTGCTTCCCCTGCACATCAACGCCAGTGAGCCGGTGGTGCTGCGCGTGGGAGACCGCGCGGTGGCCCGCGCCGAGTTGGTGGAAATCGAGGGCGAGGTTGGCGCCCGCGTCCTGGCGCTGCTGCCGTGAGTCCCGTCATGAATGCACAGCGTTTCGTTCATTCGCCGCGCTCGCGCCTGCTGTTGGCGGGGGCACTGGTGCTGGGGTTGGCGGTGATGGGCCCGGTGGCTGGGGTGTCCACCACGGTGGCCGCGCGGTGGCTGCTGGGCGTCGTGGCGCTGGCCGCGCTGGGATGGTGGTTGCACCGGCGCGGCGCGGTCGTCAGGGGCGAAGCCACGGCGCCACGGCTGAATATCGTATCGCGAGCCGGACTGTCGCAACGGTGCGGTGTTGCGCTCGTGGAGGTGGATGGGCGCAGCTACCTGGTGGCCTTCGGTGATGCGTTCGCGGAGATTCGCGAGACGCCAGCGCCAGCGCCGGAGTTCGGCCATGTCCTGGCGCAGGCCCGGCGGCCCATGCCCAGGTCCCGTACGATTCGGGGCCGGCGGGAGGGGCCATGAGCCACGCCTTGCTGGGAGCGCTCCTGCTGGTTCCCGCCGCGGCCTCCGCGGCGGAGAGCTCACTGTCGCGGATGTCATACGCGGGCAGCCCTCTGTCGATGATGGGCCTGCTCGCGGTGATGTCACTGCTGCCGTTCGCGGTGCTGATGCTGACGAGCTTTTCGAAGATTGCCGTCGTGTTGTCGCTGGCCCGCTCGGCCATGGGCACGCAGCAGGCGCCGCCTACCATCGTGCTCACGGGCCTGGCGGCGGTGCTCACCGGGCACATCATGGCCCCGGTGATGGAGCGCATGTACGACGCGGGGCAGGTGGCCTACGCGGAGGTGGCGTCGGGCTCCGGCGCGGGGATGCTCTCCGCCGCGAGCCGCGTGTCGGAGCCGCTGCGCGCCTTCCTGGTCAAGCACGGGAGCGCTGAGGAGCGCGCGCGCTTCGTGGACCTGGCGCGCGAGCTACGTCCGGTGGAGGAGATGGACGCGGTGCGGGAGACGGACCTCTTCGTCGTCATTCCTGCCTTCGTCATCACCGAGCTGAAGGAGGCCTTCCAGATTGGCTTCCTCGTCTTCCTCCCGTTCCTCGTGCTGGACATGGTGATTGCCAACGTGCTGCTCGCGCTGGGGATGCAGACGCTGTCACCCAGCCAGGTGAGTCTGCCCTTCAAGATTCTCCTCTTCGTCGCCGTGGATGGCTGGTCGCTGCTCGCGCGGGGCCTCATCCTCGGCTACCGGTGACGCCATGACCCAGGACGTCTTCCTCACCCTGGGACGTGAGGCCCTGCTGTTGATGGTGATGGCGTCGCTGCCGCCCATTGGCGCGAGCCTGGTGGTGGGGTTCTTGTCGAGCCTCTTCCAGGCCACCACCCAGCTTCAGGAGTCCACGTTGTCGGTGGTGCCCAAGCTGTGCGCGGCCGTCCTGGCGCTGGTCCTCGCCGGGCCCTGGATTGCCGGGCAGCTCACGCGCTTCACCCACCAGCTCCTGATGCTCATCTCCGAGGTCGCGGCATGAATCTGGATCCGCTCCGCGCCTGGCTCGAGTCACTGGGGCCGGACATCACCGTGGTGGCGCTGTGTGCCGCGCGGCTGCTGCCCATGACGTTCCTGTGTCCGCTACTGGGAGGACAGGCCACGCCGACGATGGTCCGCCTGGCATTGGTGCTGTCCCTGTCGCTCTTCCTCCGGGTGGAGGCGGGCGTGGTGTTGGAGGCGCCTGTCACGTCCGCGGTGGTCCTGGGCGGATTGGTGATTCGCGAGCTGCTCTTCGGGACGTCCGTGGGGTTGGTCGCGGCACTCCCCTTCGATGCCGCGCGCATGGGGGGCCGCTTCATCGACCTGCTTCGTGGAACCTCCGCCGAGGCGAGTCTGCCCCTGGCGGGGAGCCGTGAGTCCGCGGCGGGGGAGGGGCTCTACCATCTGTTGGTGGCGCTGGTGGTCTCCGGTGGCATGTGGCCGCTCGTCATCTCCAGCGTGCTGCGTGGATTCGGCGTCGTGAAGCTCGGCGCCTTCGTTCCAACCGAGGCGGCCACGCTGCATGTCGTCATGCTGGCGGGGGCGGCCATGGCCACGGGGCTGGCGGTGGGGGCGCCGATCGCCGCGGCGGTGCTGACCGTGGACTGTTTCCTGGGGCTGGCCTCGCGAGCGGCACCCCAGGTGAATCTTCAGGAGGTGGGGACGCCGCTGAAGATTCTGGGTGGGGGCGCCTTGTTGTGGTTGGGGACGGGCGTGTTGTGTGAGCGGCTGTTGGCGGGCGTGTTGTCCGTGGAAGGCGCGCTGGCGTTGCTGGGGGAGGTGGCGCGGTGAGTGGGGAGAAGACAGAGAAGCCCAGCGCGAAGCGCCTTCGTGAAGCACGGCGCAAAGGACAGATTCCCCGCAGCCGCTTGCTGAACGCCAGCGCGGTGACGGCGGGTGGTTTGTTCGGGCTCACGGAGGCCGCGCCAGTGGGCCTGGCGAGGCTCCAGGCATGGACGGAGCACCTCTTCCTGGGGCAGCAGGACCTTGGGGCGTGGCAGGAAGGGCTCTGGATTGCCGCGCGTTTTTGTGGCCCGGTGCTGGGGGGCGCGTTCGCCGCGGCGCTGCTCGTGTCCGTGGCCACGGTGGGCCTGGAAGCCGAGCTCCTGCATGTCGAGCCGAAGCTGGAGCGCATCAGTCTGGTGGCGGGCATGCAGCGGCTCTTCAGCTGGCGCCCCTGGGTGGAGCTGGCGAAGACGCTGCTGATTGTCTGCGTGGTGGGGGCGCTCGTCTGGCGCGATGCGGAGGAGGCCGCGCCGGATGCGATGAAGACCGCGTGGCTGGGGGGGACGGAGGGCTTGCGCCTGGTGGTCGCGCACGTGTCCGGGCTCGCGAGCCGCCTGGCCTGTTTGCTGGTGGTGCTGGGCGTGGGGGACTACGCGCTGGCCTGGCGGCGCCACATCAAGGATTTGATGATGACTCGCGAGGAGATGAAGCGCGAGTACAAGGAGAGTGAGGGCGACCCCCGGCACAAGGGGCAGCGGAAGGCCCTGCATCGCCAGTTGTCGCAGGGCGGTGCGGCACGCGGGGTGCAGAAGGCGACCGCCGTGGTCGTCAACCCCACGCACATCGCGGTCGCGCTCCGCTACGACGTCGACGAATGTGAGGCGCCCTATCTCGTGGCCAAGGCCCGGGAAGGGGATGCGCTCGCCATGCGGGAGCAGGCACGCCGGCTTGGCATTCCGGTGGTGCGGGACATCCCGCTGGCACGCAGCCTCATCCACTACGACGTGGGCGAGCCCATCCCAGAGGAGCTGTACCAGGCGGCGGCGGTCGTCCTGCGCACGGCGATGGATGCGCGGGAGTTGGACGGCCATCCACGGAGACAGACGTCATGAACCCCCTCATGAAGGTATTGCTGAAGGCCCGAAACTCCTCGGACGTGGTGTTGGCGATCGCCATGGCCGCGATCCTGGGCGCGCTCATCATCCCCTTGCCTGCGTGGCTCCTGGACGCGGGGCTCGCCGTCAATCTGGCGGCGTCGGTGGCCCTGCTGGTGGCCGCGCTGCGTGCCCGGGACGCCTTGAAGGTGACGTCGTTCCCCACGCTGTTGCTGTTCACCACGCTGTTCCGGTTGGCGCTCAACGTGTCCTCCACGCGGCTCGCGCTCGCGGAGGGGCATGCGGGAGACGTCATCCAGGCCTTCGGTGAGTTCGTCGTCCGGGGCGACTACGTCGTGGGCGCGGTGGTGTTCGCCATCCTCACGTTGGTGCAGTTGCTGGTCGTCACCAAGGGCGCGGAGCGGGTGGCGGAGGTGTCCGCGCGGTTCACGCTGGACGCGATGCCCGGCAAGCAGATGTCCATCGACGCGGACCTGCGCGCGGGCGCCATCGACCAGGCGCAAGCCCGGCGTCGGCGGCGTGACCTGGAGCGCGAGTCACAGATGTTCGGCGCCATGGACGGCGCGATGAAGTTCGTGAAGGGGGACGTGATTGCGGGCCTGGTCATCGTCGCCGTGAACCTGCTCGGAGGGACCGTCATCGGTGTGCTGCAGGGAGGCATGCCCCTGGCCGAGGCGGCGTCGACATTCGCGCTCATCGCCATTGGTGACGGGCTGGTGTCCCAGGTTCCCTCGCTATGCATCGCCGTGGCCGCGGGCCTCGTCGTCACGCGCGTCGCCTCGGAGAAGGAAGAGGACACGCTGGGGGCGGAGATTGGGGCCCAGTTCTTCGGAGAGGCGCGGACGCTCTGGGTGGTGGCGGGCCTGTGCGTCGCGTTGGCCCTCATGCCGGGAATGCCGCACGTGACGTTCCTTCTGCTGGCGGGAGGCCTGGGCGGCCTTGGCCATGTGCTGAGCCGCGCGGGGGGGGCGAAGGTCGAAGAGAAAGCAAGCGCGCCCGCGGAGGGCGTGGCGCCTGGCGCGGCTGGAGCCCCACCGGAGAGTGCCGCGTCACCCGTGGGGGTCTCCCCGCTCACGTTGGACCTGGCGCCTGACCTGACGGTGCTGGCCGAAGCGGAGGGCGCCGCCTTCGTCCACAAGACGTTGAACGGCGTGCGGGACGAGCTGTTCTTCGAACTGGGGGTTCGGGTGCCCGGCATCCGGGTGCGCACGCAGGCCGCCTACCTGGGCCCGGGCGAGTACCGCGTCCTGGTGGACGAAGTCCCGGCGGGTGGAGGGCAGGTGCTGCCAGGGGCGCTCTACGCGCTGGCGCCTCCGGACGAACTGGCGTTCCTCCAGGTGAGCGCGGAGGCCGCGACGGAGCCCTCGAGCGGGAAGGTCATCAGCCGCATTCCAGAGTCGGCTCGGGTCCTGCTGGAGACGGCGCAAGTGCCGCTGCGGCGTCCGGGAGAACTGGTCTCGGACCACGTGCGCGCCATCCTGCGTGTCCGCGCCGCGGACCTGCTGGGGCTGCAGGACGTCCAGGGACTGCTGGAGGGACTGGAGGCGCAGGCGCCCGTGCTCGTGAAGGAGGCGCTGCAGAAGGTGCCGCTGCCGCTGCTCACGGACGTGCTTCGCAAGCTGCTCCAAGAGGGCGTCAGCATCCGGGACTTGCGGGCCATCCTGGAGGCGCTGGTGTCGCCGACGACGGAGGGGGATGCCGTCGCGCTCGCGGAGCGCTGTCGGCAGGCGCTGCGGCGGTACCTCAGCCACAAGTTCGCGCCCACCGGGCCGCTGTATGCGTACCTCGTGGACCCGGAGGTGGAAGAGGTGCTGCGCGGCATGGGCCCGCGAGGGCTGGCGCCCGACCCGGAGCGGGTGGCGGAAATCCTCGAAGGCGTGCGGCAGGTGGCCACCGAGGGACGGGCCGTGCTGCTCACCGCTCCGGATGTCCGGCGGCCTCTGCGCAGACTGTGCGAGGGCGCGTTCCCGGACGTTGCGGTGCTCACCTATGGCGAACTGGATGGGGCTCTGCAGATTCGCCCCATCGGCCGGCTGTCGCCGGTGGCGGTGGGGCGCTGACGGAGGTGGGCTTAGAGCCCCGTGCCCGTGTTGCCCGGCCCCTTGCTTTCGGGAAGCGGGGGCAGCTCCGTCTGGGCCTGCTGGGGCGCCGGACGGTTCACGCGGTCGCGCAGCTCCTTGCCCGTGCGGAAGAGCAGGCCACGCTTGGGCTTCACCGGGATGACCTGTCCCGTCTTCGGGTTGCGGCCCTGGTAGCCCTGGTAGTTCTTCACGTGAAAGGCACCGAGCCCGCGAATCTCGATGTTCTCGCCGCGGCAGAGGGCATCCTTCATCGACTCGAAAATCGTCTCGATGGTGGCCTCAGCCTGCTTCTGCGTCACGCCCCTCTTGGCCACGAGGATGTTGATCAGATCGGACTTGAGCATCGGACGCTCCCGCAAACCCGGTGACCCCTTGGAAACAGGGCGCTCTGGCCCGTGGTCGAATCCTGAAAACATAACAGAACGCATCCTTCGTGCAAGCAGGGTGAGCTTCCAACCACCCAGAACCTCTACGGATTTCCCCCTGCGGCCACCCTGGGGGGTGGGGCGGGAGCAGGCTCGGCAAGTCCTGGGCGGAGCGGTACCACCAGGTCGAGCCATCGGGTGCGACGTAGCAGGTCGACACCGGCGCAGTCAGCTGCCTGGAAGATGGGCTCCATCTGTTCGAATCCGGGCGCCCGTGGCCCGTTCCATCCCTCCGCGCCGCCGGTGAGCATCACACCGTGCACGGCGAGCGTGGTGTCCGCCAGCGTGAGGGCAGCCGGGTCCTTCGCGGGACGCAGGCCCCCTTTGCGGAGGCGCTCCAGCAGCCCGGCGGCCACCATGCGGTCGACGACCTCGTGGACCAGCGACTCGGGGACGCGCAGCCGCGTCGCCAACTCGCGCGGCGAGGGAGGCGGCAGCCCGTCCACCCAGGCCAGGGTGGCCTCCTGGGCGACACGGGCGGCGACCAACTCGTGCGCGCGCGGGTGGCTTCCAAAAGCGAAGAGGGAGTGCCGGAAGGCGGTGTGTTCCACCGCATAGGAGAGCCGGGCGCCAAAGAGCACCAACAGCCAGCTCACGTAGACCCACGCCAGGAACAAGGGGAGCGCGCCGAGCGAGCCGTAGAGTGGGTTGTACTGGAAGCTGCGCTCCGCGAACGCGGCGTACACCTGCTTGGCGAACGTCCACCCCAGGCCGGCCACCAGTCCTCCGGCGAGCGCGGACCGGACGCGGACATGCGCGTAGGGCGTCCAGTAGTAGAGCAGGGTGAGGCTGGCCACGGTGACGAGCGTGGTTCCCAGCAGGATGAAGGCGCTGGCGTAGGGCGCGTGGCTCTGCAGGAAGACGCGGACCTTGCCCGTCCCGGAGAAGGACAGCGCGAGGAAGAAGGGGCCCACGAGAAGGAGGCCCGAGTAGATGAGCAGCCGGATGCGCCACGGCCGCTGCCGCCGGATGCCCCACAGCTCGTTGACGGCGCCGTCGAGCTGCCGCAACAGAGAGCCGGCGGACAGGAGCACCGCCAGGAAGCCCACGCTGCCAATGGCGACGGTGTGCGTGGGGTTCAGGAACCGGTCGAGGAACTGGGAGGACTTGCCGCGCACCCCGGGGTTGAGCACCTCGCTGACGACGAAGCGCAGCTTCTCCTTGAACTCGTCCTGGTGGAAGGCGGTCAGCAGCACGAGCGCTACCGTCAGGAGGGGCACCAGGGAGAACATGCTGACGTAGGTCAGCGCGGCGGCCCGAAGCCGGAGATTCTCCCCGCGAAAGCCCTGGGCCACCGTCTTCGCGGCCAGGAAGGTGTCCGTCGCGAACAGCCCCACGGGTGTGTGCTGCAGGGGCGCCCAGAGCCGGGTGGCCCGCTCTCGGAGGCGACGGAGCCACGGCAGGGGCGTCAGCTTCACCGATTCCCTCAAGAGGCCCGGCCGCGCCATGCGCGGGCCTGACGGAGGCGGAGGGAACGTGGCCCCAGGCGGGGCGATACGTGCTCGGAGCGCGAGGACATCATCCGTGTGACATGGCCGGCCCGCGAGGCGGGAACCGCCTTGGGGCATGGGCGCTCACGCTAGCCAATCCGCGGCCGCCAGTGCCAGCCCACCCCGGCTTGAGGTGGCTTGCCAGCGTACACATGCCGACACGGACCGGGGTTTCGTGTGCACTGGCCAGCGACTTCCGCCACGCCAGCGCCGCCGGCTCCCCGCCCCGGCCTTGAAACCACCGGCAGGGCAGGGCACCGGCGGCTGGCCGGCGGAAAGAACTCAGGTCGTTCCGCCCGAAGGCTCCGACCCGCCACTTGAGGCTGGAGGCGGCGTCGAGCCGCCTGCGTTCTCGCCTCCACCAGACGTGTTCTGCGAACCGCCGCGCTCTCCACGCTCGCCGCGGTCGCCACGCCGGTCGCCGCGCTCGGGACGCTCGCCGCGCTCGGAGCGTTCACCACGCTCACTCCGCTCACCGCCGCGCTCGGAGCGTTCACCACGCTCATTCCGTTCACCGCCGCGCTCGGTGCGTTCGCCCCGTTCGCCGCGCTCCCCTCCACGCTCGGAACGGTCGCCCCGCTCGCCACCCCGGTCTCCCCGAGGACGGTCTCCGCCACTCCGGCCGTCGCGGCGGCCCTCGCGGCGGTCTCCGCCCCGCTCACCGCGCTCGGGGCGTTCGTTGCCCCGCTCACCACCGCGGTCCCTGCCACCACCGCCGCCGCCACCGCCGCGCCGGCCCTGCTCCTGGCGGCCGTAGCCTCCGCCATTGCTGTCGGGCTTGCGCTGCTGCATGGCCAGCTCGCCATCACCCGAGCCAGGCGACGAGGCCACCTTGTGCTCCGGTCCCGAGGCCGAGCGTCCGTAGATGTCGTACTGCTCGCGGTGGTAGTTCTGCTGCGCCTTGACCTGGATGGACTTGTTGTACCGGTCCATCAGGTGCCGCAGCTCGTTGCGCTCCTCGCCCTGGAGCAGGCGCGCCACTTCCGCGTTGCAGTTGATGACCAGCGTGGAGTCCTTGTAGCCCGGCGCTTCGCGGCGAATCTCCCGGAAGATTTCGTAGGCCACGGTGGTGGCCGTCTTCACGAAGCCGTTGCCGTCGCAGTACGGGCAGTCCTCGTGGAGCATGCGGCCAATGGACTCGCGCACGCGCTTGCGCGTCATCTCCACGAGGCCCAGCTCGGAGATGCGCAGCACGTTCGTCTTGGCCTTGTCGCGGCCCAGCGCTTCCTGCAGCGCCTTGAAGACCTTGTCGCGGTTCTGCGCCTTCTCCATGTCGATGAAGTCGCAGATGATGATGCCGCCGATGTTGCGCAGCCGGAGCTGGTAGACAATCTCCTTGGCCGCCTCGACGTTGATCTTGGTGATGGTCTCCTCGAGGCTCTTCTTGCCGACGTAGCGGCCCGAGTTGACGTCGATGGCGGTGAGCGCCTCGGCCTGGTCGATGATGAGGTAGCCGCCGCTCTTCAGCCACACCTTGCGCTGGGTGGCGCGCTGGAGCTCCTGCTCGATGCCGTACGCGTCGAAGACGGTGTCGTCGCCCTCGTGCAGGGCCACCCTGTCTCGCAGCGCCGGGTCCTGCGCGGTGACGAAGCCGAGGATGCGCTCGTACTCCTCGCGGTCATCGACGACGAGCTTCTCCACGTCGTGCGCGAAGAGGTCGCGCGTGGCGCGCAGGATGAGGTCCAGGTCGGGGTGCAGCAGACCTGGGCCGCCCCGCTTCTCGTTCTTGCGCACCACCTGGTTCCACACCTCGATGAGGAACCGGATGTCGCTCTCGAGCTTCTCCTGCGGCACGTTCTCCGCGACGGTGCGGACGATGAAGCCCGTCCCGGGCGGGCGCAGGCGGTCCACGATTTCACGCAGACGCCGGCGCTCCTTCTCATTGGAGATGCGGCGGCTGATGCCCACGTGGTCCACCGTGGGCATGAACACCAGGTGCCGGCCGGGGATGGAGATGTGCGAGGTGAGCCGCGCGCCCTTGGTGCCGATGGGGTCCTTGGAAATCTGGACGACGACTTCCTGGCCCACCTTCAGCAGATCCTCAATCTTGTCGGTGCGGCGCGGCTTGGCCTTCTCCTTGTCCTCGTGCTTGTCGCTCCGGCGCTTCTCCTCCTGCGGCCGGCGGCCCTTGTCCTTGTCGCCGCGCTCCTTCTCCCGGCTCCGGGGCTCACGCGCCTCACGAGCCTCGCGCGGCGTGCGGCGCTCGCCGGAGACCTCGGACGGCTTCGCAGCCTGCGCGCCCTCCTCGGAGGGCGAGGGGATGAGGTCGCCCAGCGCGGCGGCCGCGCGGGGAGGGGGCTCGACGGAAAGACTGGTGGCCTCGCCCTCGGCCGATTCAGCGGTCGTCGTCGCCACCTCGGCCGCGTCGGGCTCGGGCGCCGCGGCAACGGCCAGCGCCGCCTCGGGCGACTCCACCTTCGCGGCGGGCTCCACGGCGGCCTCGGCCACCTGAGGCTCGGAGGAGGGCGCGGCCTCGGTCTCGCCACCCGCCAGAGCAGGCGTGGCCTCCACGGGCGCTGCCGTGGACGGCTCGACCGCGACAATCTGCTCGGGCGTGACGGGCTGAACGGCCGCCTCGGCGGCCACCCCCCCCTCCGACCCGGCGGCCGGCGCTTCCTCCACGGGCGCCACCGGCGTCTCCGCGTCCGGCGGCGTCTCCGTCGGAGCGTTGGCGGCCAGCTCCAGGGCGGTGTCGCGCGGCAGGGACTCGGTGGGCGCCGCGACTGGCTCGAAATGGGCGTCCTCCGGCTCCACGTGACGGGGGGGCGCGTGCCGGGCGGCGGCCTCCGCGGCCTCGGCCTCGGACTCGTCCGGGACGTCCGGCGCATCCTCATGCTCGCCTTCGGTCAGCTCGAACTGCGCGCGCGCGAAGTCAGGGTCGTAGACGACGTCACTGACATAGAGGAACGCGGCCTTCTCCAGGCCAATGTCCACGAATGCGGCCTGCATGCCCGGGAGCACCCGGACGACGCGGCCCTTGTAGATGTTCCCGACGACGCCCTTGTCCTTCTTACGCTCGAGGTAGAACTCCGCGATGTGTCCGCCCTCGACGAGCGCGACGCGCGTCTCTCGACCCGCGGCGTTGATGACCAGGATGCTGCTCATGGATGAATCCTGCTGGCGCGCGCGGTAGGGCGGACCTCACCGGACGGGCGGCGGCGAGACGCCGCGCCTCCGAGCGCGCTGCGAAGGGAGAGGCGGCCTCCGGCGGGCCTACAGCGAGCGACGCCGGCCCGGGCATGCCGGGTGCGGCTGGGGGCTCGTTGTCGAGGACCGAGGGGACCACCGCCTGCTCCTCCGAGTTCATTGGCGCCCCGCATTGCGACCGGCACCGTGCCGGGCGAGGCCTTGTCTTCACAACGCGTTCGAGCTTCCCCACGACGCGCGTGCCGCCCGCTCTTCTATCCACACCCGGTCGATGCCCATCGTGGGCCACCTTGGGGGGGCGACTGGAGCCTCGGTGCAGCTGACGCGCCCGGAGGAGCCGGGAACGCAACCCGTCAAAATCCCTACCAGACGTCGACCCCCGACAACGCGGGGCGTCACACAACCGTCCAGAAACACGGGGAGTTTTTCACGGCCCCCCAGGTGTGTAAAGCCGAGAAACGGCTTCCATCCACTGTCCGGCAGATGCCGGGTGGCTACCCGGCAGGGCATCAGGCCTGGGCGGTGGCTCGCTTGCGCTCCCCGGGCTTGTCCGGTCGCCCTCGGGGCCGCCTCACCAGCCGGAGGCCTGTCCAGGTGGCGTCGATGATGCAGATTTTGTTGTCCACCAGACCGATGTCCAGGGCCGCGTGGCGGACGAAGTCCTCGGAGAGGTCCCGGCGGGCACCCTCGCCCCCCGGCCAGCACACCCAGATGCCGCCCGTGAGGGTCATGGCGCGGGCCAGGGCCGGCAGCCGTTGCACCAGTTCCTGCGGGTCCTCGGTGAAGAAGAGGATGACATCCAGGCCCGTCACCGCGGTGATGAGGAACTCCACCCCATCCGGCAGCGGGTTGAGCTTCTGCACGAAGCCCCGCGGCGGGTTGATGACGGAGACCTTGGACCCGGCCCGGATACCCAGCATGGCCGGGAGGGAGGCCAGCGCGTAGGGCGTCATGACGTGCGCTCCACGTTGAATTGACTGAACTCGCCAGTGGCCTCGCTGTCCGTGCGCTGAACGCCCGAAACCCGGGCCTGCGTCGGACCGCGATGACACCAGCGGATGAATTCCTCGAGCACGGCGGGCTCCCCTTCCACGACGGCCTCCACGGCCCCGTCCGGCCGGTTGCGCACCCAGCCCGTCAGGCCCAGGCGCGTAGCTTCAACGCGGGCGCTCTCCCGGAAGAAGACGCCCTGCACCTTGCCTTCGATGCGCAGCGAGGCTCGCCGCGTGCCACTCATGGACCGCCCCATCCTCTAGGCGTTCGTCTGCAGCATCTGCAGGAACGCCTGCTCGTCCAGGATTCTTACCCCGAGTTCCTGGGCCTTCTTCAGCTTGCTGCCCGCATCCTCACCGGCCACGACGAAATCGGTCTTGCGCGAGACACTTCCGGCGACCTTGCCGCCCCGGCGCTCGACCTCTTCCTTGGCCTGCTCCCGCGTCATACCCGTCATCGCGCCGGTGAGCACCACCGACTTGCCCACGAAGGGGCCTCCCGTGGCGACCTGGGGCGCCGCGGGCTGGACCCCCGCCGCCAGCAGCGCGCGGATGGCCTCCTGGTTCTGGGGCTCCTGGAAGAAGGTGTGGATGACCTGGGCCATGATGGGGCCCACGTCCTTCACGCGGGAGATGTCCTCCAGGCTGGCCCCGAAGAGCATCTCCGACTGGGGGAAGGCCTCCGCCAGCGCCTTGGCGGTGGCGTCACCCACATGGCGGATGCCCAGGGAATAGAGGAAGCGGCGCTGCGTGGTCTGCTTGGAGCGCTCCAGCGACGCGATGAGGTTGTCCGCGCTCTTGTCGCCCATGCGCTCCAGCGTCAGCAGGTCCTTCTTGGTGAGCGCGTAGAGGTCCGCGAACGCCTTCACCCTGCCGGAGGACACCAACTGCGCGGCCAGCTTGTCGCCCAGCCCTTCGATGTCCATGGCCAGGCGGCTGGCGAAGTGGCGGATCTTCTCCACCAGTTGGGCGGGGCAGGAGGCGCCCGTGCAGCGGATGATGGCGCCGTCCTCGTCCTTGGTCGCCACCGCATCGCAGACGGGGCAGTGCTTGGGGAACTCGAAGGGCGCGGAGTCCGCGGGGCGCTTGGACAGCACCACGGAGACGATTTCCGGAATCACGTCACCGGCGCGGCGCACGAAGACGGTGTCGCCCTTGCGCACGTCCTTGCGGCGCAGCTCGTCCTCGTTGTGCAGCGTGGCGCGCGCCACCGTGACGCCGCCCACCTTCACCGGCTTGAGGTGCGCCACCGGCGTCAGCGCGCCCGTGCGGCCCACCTGGATGCCGATGTCCAGCACCTCCGTGGACTCCTCCTCTGGAGGGAACTTGTACGCCACCGCCCAGCGGGGGCTCTTGGAGACCTGGCCCAGGCGCTTGCGCAGGTCCTCGTCATCCACCTTCACCACCATGCCGTCCACCTCGAAGGGCAGCTCATGGCGGCCCTTGAGGGAGGCGTCATAGGCCTGGCGCACGCCCTCCAGCCCCTCGGCGCGGCGGTACTGGTTGATGGGCAGGCCCAGCGTCTTCAGGTACTCCAGCTTCTCGATGTGCGTCTTGAAGGCGGGCATGCCTTCGCCCGGGACGCATTCATAGAGGAACACGGAGAGGGGCCGGGCGGCCGTCATCCGCGGGTCCAGCTGGCGCAGGCTGCCGGCGGCGGCGTTGCGCGGGTTGGCGAAGAGCGGCTCGCCTTCCTCCTCGCGCTTCTCGTTGAGCTTCTGGAAGTCCTTCTTGCGGATGAAGACCTCACCGCGGACCTCCAACACGTCCGGCACCCTCACGCCGTCCTGGGGGAACAGCGACATGGGCAGGCTGCGGATGGTGCGCAGGTTCGAGGTGACGTCCTCGCCGGTGGTGCCGTCGCCCCGGGTGGCGCCCTGGACGAACGCGCCCTTTTCGTAACGCAACGCGATGGCGAGCCCGTCCAGCTTGGGCTCGCAGACGTAGGCGATGCTCGGCAGGCCCACCAGCTTGCGGATGCGCTCGTCGAACTCAATGAGGCCCTGGTCCTCGAAGATGTTGGCCAGCGAGAGCATGGGCGCCCGGTGCACCACCTCGCCAAACTCCTCGGCCGCCGCGCCGCCCACGCGCTGGGTGGGCGAGTCCGGCGTCTGGAGGCTCGGGTGCTTCGCCTCCAGGTCCTGCAGCTCGCGCATCAGCTTGTCGTATTGCGCGTCGCTGACCTCGGGCGAGTCGAGGACGTAGTAACGGTAGTTGTGGTGCGCCAGCTCACGGTGGAGCTCACGGGCTCGGGCTGCGGCTTTCTGGAAGTCGTCCACGGTTCGCGGTCCTTACTCCAAAACACGGCGCGTCGGCGCGTGCCTCGAAATGCGGCCACTCTACGGTTCCCGACTGACAAGGTCCGGTCGCCGCCTCCGCGTGAACCACTTCATGAGGGGACGCGGACCCGGAGGGCCGGGTGTTGTCGCTGGCAGTGGCGATGTCCACGCGCCGACCCGCCGGGTCCCCAGGTCCGGGGCAGGGGACTTCCGGAAGGCCCGCACGGCCGGCTGGAAATGAGGGCCGGGGGGGCGCGTGTTGCTCATCTGGAAGCGACGCAACCGTGGCCCTCAAGATGCCTTGACAGGCCAGGAGGGGGTCAATAACGTCCCTTGCGGTTCATGGCGCAGGTGTATTCCGACGGCGCCGACGCTTCTCCCAACCACAAGGCTCACGCCCGCGCAGTCCCTTCCTGGGATTCCGGCGGGGCCGTCCTCCTGGAAGGTGCTTCCGAGGGCCGCGCGGACGTTTCCCCCCCGCCATTCCACCCGTCCGAGTCCTCGGGCGCTTCATTCCTCCCAAGCGTTACAGACATGCGTAAAGCCCGTACTTCGAGAGAGAAGGCTGCCGACACCGATGTCGCCGTCGAGGCCGACACGGAGAAGCCACGCCGCAAGCGCGCCGCGAAGACGGTGGAGCGGGACGAGGCGGAGAAGCCCGCCCCGCGCGCCCGCCGCACCGCCGCCC
>NZ_JABFNS010000154.1 GCF_013116825.1 Myxococcus xanthus | reverse complement strand
CTGGGGGACGTTGTGGGGCAGGGCCACCCGCGTGCGCCGCTGCCAGCCGCGCCGCAGCCACTGCACGTTGTCCAGCACGACGAAGGTCCCCGCGCGGGCCAACTGCTCGTGGAAGTCCACCCACGGCAGGTAGTGCGGCTGCTCGGCGACCACGACTCCAGGGATGCCCGGCACGCGCGGAGGATAGCGTCCTGGCGCCACCCGGTGGCCACCCGTTTGCCCTCCGGCCAGTCTGTTTCCACTGGACATGGGGTGCGCTTGACCCCCGCCAGACAGGTCGCCTCTGGCTGGAAATGCCGTGCTACAGAATCATAGTATTTTTCACCCCGTGTGTTTGGGGCCACGGAGCAGGGCGACTGGATGAAGTTCCTGTGTCTCACCTCTGATGACCGGCACCCCGTGGCGGAGGAGCTGCGGCGCCAGGGCCAGGCCGTGTTCAGCACCGCCGACGTGGTGGAAGCCGGCGCGGCGCTGGGGCACGGGCCCGTGGACGTGCTGGTGGTGGACGCGGCGGACCTGGTGGAGGACGCGCGTTGGCTGGACGCGCTGCGGACGCGGGCCCGTCCCGAGGAGCCGTTGGTGCTGGGGTTGGCGCGGGACGGCACGGACGCGGCGCTCGAGCCGCTGCTGGCCGCGGGCGTGGACGAGTTCCTGGTGGAGCCCTTCACCCCGGTGCAGGTGCGCGCACGGCGGCTGTTGCTGGAGCGGCGGGTGGCGGCGCGGCGCCAGCGGCGGACGTCCGAGGCGGAGGCGCGGGGCGAGGTGGCGCGGCTGGCCTCCATCATCCAGATGCAGTCGGACGTGGCGATGGCGGGCTACGGGCTCGACGAGCTGATGCGGCTGCTGTGCGAGCGCTCGCGGCTGCTGTGCGGTGCGGACGGCGCGGCGGTGGCGCTGCTGGGGGCGGACACCGACGAGGAGGTGAACTACCTGGTGGCCAGCGGCAGCTTGACGCCCTTCATCGGCTTCCGGCTGAAGGTGGAGGGCAGCCTCACGGGCGCCAGCCTGCTGCGGGGCGAGGTGATGCGCACGGATGACTCGGAGGCGGACGTCCGGGTCAACGTGACGGCGCTGCGTCAGGTGGGCGCGCGGTCGATGATCTGCGTGCCGCTGTGGCGCGAGGGTCGCCCGGTGGGCGTGCTCAACGTCACCAGCCGGCGGCCGAACACGTTCGAGGACCGGGACGTGCGCACGCTGGAGCTGATGGCGGGGCTGCTCGGCGCGGCCATGGGCAACGCGGCCGAGGCCCAGGCGCGTCAGGAATTGATGGTGCAGAACACGCTGGCGATGGGCGCGCTGGAGGAGTCGCAGGAGCTGTTCGCGTCCTTCATGGACAACATCCCCGCGGTGGCCTTCATGAAGGACGAGCGGGGCCGCCGCATCTGGGTGAACGCGCGCTACAGCCGCTTCTTCGGCTACCCGGTGGGCGCGGACATGTCCAACGTGTCCGACGTGGAGTTGATGCCCGCGGCCTCCGCCGAGCAGTCGCGCCGGGATGACGACGCGGTGCTGACCTCCGGTAAGCAGAGCATCACCGAGATGATGGTTCCCGCGCGCGACGGCACCGAGCGCCACTGGCTCACCTACCGCTTCATCGTGCGGGAGCGCTCGGGGCGGCGGCTGCTGGCGGGCGTGGCGGTGGACGTCACCGACCGCAAGGCCATGCAGGCGCAGCTCGTGGTGTCGGACCGGCTGGCGGCGGTGGGGACGCTGGCGGCGGGCGTGGCGCACGAAATCAACAACCCGCTGGCCTTCGTCCTCTCCAACCTGTCGTTCCTCGCGGGCGAACTGCACGCCCTGGCGCCGGAGTTGCCGTCGGGCCGCATGGCGGAGCTGGAGGAGGTGCTGCGCGAGGCCACCGACGGCGCGCACCGCGTGCGGCAGATCGTCCGGGACTTGAGGACCTTCTCCCGGGGCGACGACGAGGTGGCCACCGCCGTCAACGTGCAGGCGGTGCTCGAGTCAGCCATCACCCTGGCGCGCAGCGAGCTGAAGCTGCGCGCGCAGCTGGTCCGCGACTACTGCGAGGTGCCGCTGGTGGAGGGCAACGAGGGCCGCTTCGGGCAGGTGTTCCTCAACCTGCTCATCAACGCCGCGCAGGCCATTCCGATGGGCCAGTCGGAGCAGCACGAGGTCCGGCTGAGCCTGCGGAGCACCGGGGACCGCGTCATCATCGAGGTGCGCGACACGGGCGTGGGCATGCCGCCGGAGGTGCGCGCCCGCATCTTCGACCCCTTCTTCACCACCAAGCCGGTGGGCGAGGGCACGGGGCTGGGCCTGTCCATCTGCCACGGCATCGTCACCGGCTTCGGTGGAGACATCTCCGTGGAGAGCGAGGAGGGCCGGGGCAGCACCTTCCGCGTCTCCCTGCCGGTGGCGCGCCGCGCGAAGGAGCCGGTGGAGCCCCCGCTGCGCATGCCCCTGGTGGGCTGAGGTCAGCGGCGGAACATGGGTGGGAAGACGCGGGGGGCCTTCTTCTTGCGCAGGCAGCGCACGACCGCGTCCATGTAGCAGGCGGAGAAGGCGCGGCGGCGCAGGCCAGGGCGCCCGCGTCCGGAGCGGTGCCAGAGGTGGTTGTGGACCAGGATGGCCTCGCCAGCGCGCGCCGGCAGGGGCAGGACGCGGGATTCAGCGTCGGCCGCCGCCACCGCTTCCGGAGGAATCACCCCGCCCAGGGGCGTCACCAGGCCGCCGCGGTGGCTGCCCGGGACGACTTCCAGACAGCCGCCGTCCTCGGGGGCGTCATCCAGCGCGGTCCAGATCTGCAGCTCCGGTTCGTGGGTGAGCCCCCACAGCCGGCCGCCATCCTGGTGCCAGGGCAGGTTGCTGCCGCCGGCCTGCCCCTTGTGGAAGAGGATGGCGCGGTAGAGGACGATGTCGCGGGGGATGAGCGCCCGGGCGATGCGTTCGAACAGCGGGTTCTCCATCCACGCCAGGAAGCGCGGGTCCTTCTCCAGCTTCTCCAGCTTGCGGTAGTCCAGGGAGGGGCCCTGCCAGCCCAGTCCCAGGGGGGCGTCCTCGTAGCGGCCGGTGGTGGCGTCCGGCTGGAAGAAGAGGCCCGGGTGGACGACCCGGCCCAGCATCAGGTCGTCGGCTCGCTCGCGGAGCGCGTCCAGGCCCTCGTCACCCAGCACCCGGCCCAGCTTCGCGTAGCCGTGCTCGGCGTAGTGGGCCAGGGCAGGGCGGATATCGAACCGTTCCACGTCGACGCAAAGCATGGCGCCCCCTCATACCTCGGGACGCACCCGTCAGGGCAGGTTGATGCTTGCGCCCCCGGCCCGGGCGCCGCATCGTGGGAGGTGGCATGCCCTACCGTCGCACCACGCGCTTTGTGACTGCCCCGGATGGTACCCGGGTCGCCTGGCATACCCACTTCGGCAACCTCCGGGAGTCCACCGCCGACTCAGAGCTGGTGGCCCGCCCCACGGTGCTGCTGACGAACGGGATTGGCTCCTCGGAGAACTTCTGGCGCTACCTGGTGGCAAACCTGGAGCAGGACCACCGGGTGGTGCACTGGAATTACCGGGGCCACGGCAGCAGTGATGAATCCCTGGGGGACGGGTACCAGATTCGCGTGCACGTGGACGACCTGGAGCGCATCACCGAGGCGGTGATGGCCCGGGGGGATGGGCGGCCGCCGCACCATGTGGCGTTCTCCATGGGCGTGCGCGTCCTGCTGGAGCTGTACCGGCGGCGGCCGGACCTGATTCCGTCCATGACGCTCATCGCCGGGGCGCCGGGGGCATTCGGCTCGGGGGGTGACTCGGCCAGGGCCCACGCGTTCCTGTCCGCCACCCGGGGCATGCTCAGGCTGGCCACGCCCACGCTGCCGCTGGCGGCGCCCGTGGCGCACGCGGTGATGGCCAGCCGCTTCGCCTATCCCCTGGCGCGGATGGTGGGGGCGCTCCGGGCCCGGGCGCCTCGGGCGGACATCGACGAGTTCATGCTCGCCCTGCGCCGGATGAGCCCCAGGGCCTACTGGTACACCCTCCGGGGCATGGTGGAGGGCCATGCCTGGGACGTGGCCAGGACGGTACAAGTGCCCACGCTCATCGTCGCCGCCAGCAACGATTTGCTCGTTCCGCTGGGGGAGATGGAACGAATGCGTGACGCAATGCCGCACGCCCATTGGATGCGGGTGGATGACGCGGGGCACGCCGGCCTGCTGGAGGCCGGGTCGGAGATCGCCGAGGCCGTCCGTGTCTTCCTCGTGGACCACGGCTTGGAGCCACCCCATGAGGTCGGGGAGCACGCTCCGGTGCCTCCGTCCTGAGAGGGGAGACCGGGGGGCTCATGGCCCGGGCCCGAGTCCAGTGAAATCGGAAACTGCCGCCCGGATTGCGTAGTGGGTGACAGATATGGGATGCAGGGGGCTCTTCAAGTTTCAACGGAGACTCTTTACCCATGCCCTGGTCCTTCCGGCAGATGCTGGCGCCGCTGTCCGCACTGCTCCTTTTCATGTCCGCATGTGGCGACGATCCTGAAGTCAGGCCCGTCTGCGGCAATGGCATCGTCGAGGCTGGCGAGACGTGCGACGACGGCAACCGAAACAACAACGACAACTGTGACAACAGCTGCCGTCGCCCCACGCCGGATGCGGGCACCGAGGAGGATGCCGGCACCGGTGAGGACGACGCTGGCACCACCGAGGACGCTGGCACCGGTGAGGACGCTGGCACCGGTGAGGACGACGCTGGCACCACCGAGGACGCTGGCACCGGTGAGGACGACGCTGGCACCACCGAGGACGCTGGCACCGGTGAGGACGACGCTGGCACCACCGAGGATGGTGGTTCGGGCGAGCCGGACGCGGGTTCGGATGAGGACGGTGGTTCGGGTGAGCCGGACGCCGGCACTGACGCGGGCACGGGCGAGGACGACGCCGGCACCGACGCGGGCACGGACGTTGATGCCGGTACGGACGCGGGCACGGTCCAGGTCTCGCTGGACAGCTTCGGTCCGACGGGCACCTTCGCTCGCACCGGCACCACGGGGGCGACGTTCCCCGAGGCGCTGACGGTGCGTCTGCGTGAGGACGCTCCGGCGGAGGTCTGGGTCGAGGTTGCTTCGTCCAGCGCCGTGCTGAACGTGCAGGGTGGTCTGGTGCGCATCGCCCCGGGTGAGCGCTCCGCCACGGTGCAGGTGACGGCGAACCTGGCGGCGGATCCGGAGACGGACAAGGCGACGCTGACGGCCAGGCTGGGCAACGACACTCGCACGGCCACGGTCCGGGTGCTGGCGGCGGATCAGGCCGCTGAGCTGGCCACGCTGTCGCCCGAGGTCATCTCGGTGAGCGCTGGCCAGACGCAGGGCTTCACGGTGGAGCTGGACGTTCCCCCGGCGCAGGACACGGTCATCCAGCTCGCGCTGGAGCCCGCGTCGCTGGGCACGGTGCCGGCCACGGTGACGGTGACGGCCAACAGCCTGTCCGCCAAGTTCGACTTCACCGCGGGCAGCACGGGCGGCGAGGGTCAGCTGGTGGCCGCGCTGAACGGTCAGTCGATCGCGGCGGCGGTGCAGGTGACCGCGGGCAGCAGCACGGGCCACGTCGTCATCAGCGAGTTCGCGCCCGCGGGCCCCGGTGGTTCCGGCGACGAGTTCATCGAGCTCTACAACCCGACGTCGAGCGCGGTGGACATCTCTGGCTGGAAGCTCCAGTACAAGTCCGCCGCGGGCACCACCGGCTACAACGCCAGCTACACGCTGCCCGCCGGCTCGGTCATCGCGCCGCGGAGCTACTTCCTGGCGGTGTCGTCGGGCTACGCGAGCGCGTCGGGCAACACCGTGACGGGTAACGCGAACTGGGGTGGCACCATCGCGATGGGCGGCTCCGCGGGCCATGTGCGCCTGGGCTACCCGGAGATGGCGCTGACCGACGCCATCACCTCGCCGCTGGTGGTGGACACGGTGGGCTACGGCAGCAACGCCAACCAGCCGGAGGGCACGCGCATCGCCACCGTGCCGCCCGTCGCGGGCAGCTACGAGCGCAAGGCCTCGGCCACCTCGACGGTGGAGTCCATGACCACCGGCGCGGACGCGCTGCTGGGCAACGGCCATGACTCGAACGACAACTCGGCGGACTTCATCCTCCGTCCGACGCGTCAGCCGCAGAACGCGTCGAGCGCGGTGGAGCCGTAGCAGGTCTCCTGTTCGCCCCTACCGCCCGTGTGTGCGGTAGGGGCTGGTAATGCCGCACGGGGCGGGCCATAAGCCTTCCCCGTGCGAGTCGTTTCGTGGAACGTGAACGGACTTCGCTCGGTGCACCGCAAGGGCTTCCTGCCCTGGCTCGCGGGGTGCCGGGCGCAAGTCGTTGGTCTGCAGGAGGTCCGCGCGCGCGCCGACCAGCTTCCCGACGAGGTGCGCTCACCGTCCCGGTGGAAGACGCACTTCGTGGCGGCGGAGCGGCCGGGCTACAGCGGCGTCGGACTGTACAGCCGCCTGGAGCCCGATGAGGTCGTGACGGTGCTCGGCGTGGGGGAGCTGGACGTCGAAGGGCGCCTGCAGATTGCCCGCTTCGGCAAGCTCACCGTGGTGAACGGCTACTTTCCCAACGGCAACGGGAAGGACCGGGACCTGAGCCGCATTCCCTACAAGCTGACCTTCTACCAGCGCCTCTTCGAGCGGCTGGAGAAGCCCCTGCGCGATGGTGGCCGGGTGCTGGTGATGGGGGACTTCAACACAGCGCATCAAGACATCGACCTGGCGCGGCCCAAGGAGAACCGGGAGACGAGCGGCTTCCGGCCCGAGGAGCGCGAGGAGTTCGACCGGTGGATTCGTGCCGGCTGGGTGGACACCTTCCGCCACTTCAACAAGGGTGGGGGGAACTATTCGTGGTGGAGTCAGCGGGCCGGCGTTCGGGAGAAGAATATCGGCTGGAGAATCGACTATGTCCTGGCCTCGCCGGCGGCCATGGCCTACGTGCGCAAGGCTGGCATCCACCCGGACGTGCTCGGCTCGGACCACTGTCCGGTGAGCGTGGACCTGGACCCCGCGGTTCGCTGACGCTTGTTCGAGGCTCTCATGAACGCACTGCTCTCCATCTGGACGTGGATCGAGATTGGCCTGGTGGCGCTGGTTGGCTTCTGTGTGCAGCTGTCGCTGGCCATCCTGACCTGGGCCTTCGACCGCAAGCGCCACGTGACGGGGCGCTGCTTCCGGCTCATCGGCGTCACCGCGGCGAAGCTGACGCCGTTCTGGCGCTTTGGCGTGCACGGTGCGGTGCCGGACAAGGTCGCGCCGAACACGGTGGTCGTGAGCAACCACGAGTCCAACGCGGACCCGTTCCTCATCTCGCACCTGCCGTGGGAGATGAAGTGGCTGGGCAAGGCCAGCCTCTTCAAGATTCCCGTCGTGGGATGGAGCATGTGGATGGCGGGGGACGTCCCCGTGCACCGCGGCGACCGCGACTCGGCGACGGGCGCCATGGCGAAGTGCCGCCAGTGGCTGGCCAAGGGCATGCCGGTGATGATCTTCCCGGAGGGGACGCGCTCGAAGACGGATGACCTGCTGCCCTTCAAGGACGGCGCGTTCCGGCTGGCCATCGAGGCGCAGGCGGACGTGCTGCCCCTTGCGGTGAGCGGGACGCGGCGGGCGCTGCCGAAGCACTCCTGGCGCTTCGCCACCGCGCGTGGGTTGGTGACGGTGGGCACGCCCATCTCCACCAAGGGGATGACGCTGGCGGATGTGGAGACGCTGAAGAACCTGGCCCGCGAACAGATCCTGTCGTTGCGGGCTTCGCTGATGCCGCTGACGCGCACCGGCACCGAGCCGGCCGTGCCGCCGGGGCCGGCCAGCGCCGCGTGACTCAGACGTCCTTGTCGCTCTCGTCGACGATGTGGCAGCCGGTCTCCTCGTCGAGCACGTCTTCAATGAAGCCGCGCACGATGTCCCGGCCGCCAATCTCGAAGGACAGGCTGACCTGATCGCCCTTCACCGCCTCGTCCTGATCCACCTTCAGCTTTCCTCCCAGGGCGATGGCGTCCCCGTCGACAGCGGCGCCCTTGTGGACGCGGACCTCTCCGCCCAGGGACACCGCGCTGCCCGTCACCCGGGCTCCGGATTCGACGATGACGCGGCCCCGGATGGCGACGACGTCCTCCACCACCGCGCCCTTGCGGATGATGACGTTGCCCTCCACGGCGACGCCGTCCTTCACCTTCTCACCGGCCTCGATGATCAGGTCCGTGCCCTGGACGGCGCGGCTCCCGTCCTTCGACTGCGTGGCGCACACCACCTTCCACTTCTGGGGCGGCTTCGCGTCGTCCTCGGCGAAGGCAGGGGTGGCGAGGGCGAGCCCGAGGGCCAAGGTGGCAATGGGGGACGAGCGCATGCGAGGCTCCTGTGAAAGCCGTGACGCCGCTGGATACGCGCCTGCACGGAGTCGATTGCGTGCCCACACCGTCACCACCCCGGCGTGCGGCTTGCACAACGCTGTCTCCACCCCCCACCCGGGAACACGCCCTGTCCGCCACGCCTCTTCGAAACGATGACGTCCGTGACCTGAGCATCTGGGGATATGCCCTGGGTTACTTCGTGGCCTATGCCCCCTACAGCGCGCTGACGAAGGCGCTGTCCGGAGGCGTCTTGCCCGGCATGCGGGAGGGCATCTCCGGCTTCACGCTCCTGCCGGTGAGCACCGCGGCCTCGCTGGTGGGGATGTTCGCCTTCCTCACGTGGATGCGCTGGTGGCGTTACGCGGGGCACCGCCAGGTGTGGGGCTTCCAGGTGCCGGCGCCAGGGCGGTGGACGCTGCTGTCGGGGCTCTGCTCGGCGGCCATCATCGGCACCACGACGCTGGCGTACACCCTGCCGGGGGCGTCCATCGTCTTCATGATGCTGTTGATGCGCGGCGGCGTGCTCGTCCTGGCGCCGCTGGTGGACGTCCTCAGCGGACGGCGGGTGCGCTGGCCCTCATGGGTGGCCCTGGGCTTGAGCTTCACGGCGGTGGCGGTGGCCGCGGGCTCGTCGGTCAGCCCCACGCTGACGCTCCTGGCCACGGTGGACGTGGGCGTGTACCTGGCGGCCTATTTCTTCCGGCTGCGCGCGATGAGCCAGTTGGCCAAGTCCGGCGAGCGTGAGGTCTCCATCCGCTACTTCGTGGAGGAGCAGATGGTGGCCACGCCCGTGCTGGTGGGCACCCTGGCGGTGCTGGCCCTCATCGGCGGTGATGGCGTGCTCGGTGACATCCGCGAGGGCTTCACCGGGGCCCTGTCGCGAGGCCACCTGACCTCCGAGCTCGCCGTGGGACTGCTGTCGCAGGCCACCGGCATCTTCGGCGGCCTCATCCTCCTGGACGGGCGGGAGAATGCCTTCTGCGTGCCGGTGAATCGCGCGTCCAGCGTGCTCGCCGGAGTGGTCGCGACCGTGGCGATGTCCGTCATCCTGGGCCAGCCGGGCGCGGGGGCCTTGGAGTTGGTGGGCGCCGCGCTCGTCGTCGCCGCCATGGCGGTGCTGGCCGTGCCGTCGGTGCTTGCCTCGCGGCGGAAGGCGGGGGCGCCGGCCGCCCCCCCGGTGGCTCCCGCCCCGGGGCCGTGAGGCGCGCCCGCGCTACTTCCGCTCGGACAGGTGGATGGTGAGCACCGGGCAGGGCGCCCGGGCGACGATCTTCTGCGCCACGCTCCCCAGGAGCAGGCGGGGAAGGCCGCGCCGCCCGTGGGTGCCCATGACGATGAGGTCGCATTTGTCCTGCTCGGCGAGGTCCAGGATGGTGGACGCCGCCTCACCCACGACGATCTTCTGGCTCACCGGCACGCCCGGGGGCTCCCCCTGGTTCATCTGGGCCGTCAGCTCCTTCGTCGCTGCCTCCACGGCGACGTGCTCCAGTGATTGGGAGTCCCACCCCGGCGCGGCCACCAGCAGGTCGGGCGCCACGTATTGGGGGGGCTCCCAGGCATGGACCACCTCGACCGATGCCTTGAAAGGCCGAGCGAGCCTCACCGCGTAGTCGATGATCTCCCGGGAGCCGTCCGAGAGGTCCACGGGAACGAGGATTCGGGAAACAGTCGCCATGTCTTCTTTTCTGGTCATGGCGCTCCCCAGATGGAAGAGCCGTGCCAGCGCCGCGCAGGCTGTCTGCTGTCCAGGCGTGCAAACCCTGCGGGGGGAGCGGCAGACCGCGCAAGGTATGCGCACGATGGGCACCTCAACGAACGGAGGATTTGGTCATGCGTCCTCTCCCCATCGACCAAGGAACCGTGCTCATCATCGGCGCGGCCCGGGGGATTGGCCGGGAGCTTGCCCGGCTGCTTGCGCGTCGCGTTCGGACCCTGGTGCTCGTGGACCATCAGGCCGAGGTCCTGGAGCCCCTGCGCGAGGAACTCCTGCTGAACTACCCGACGCTGGGCGTGCTCGTCGAATCCTGCGACGTGTGCGATCCCCAGCAGGTGGACGCGCTGCTCGCTGCGCTGGAGTCGCAGTTCGTCCGCGTGGACGTGTTGGTGAACAACGCCGCGGAGGGCGACCAGGCGCTCTATGCCCAGGAGGGCTGGGGGCGTGTGGAGGCCATGTTGCGCGCCAACGTCTGGGTGCCCGCGCTGCTGACGCACCGGCTGCTCAAGCCGATGTTGGAGCGTGGACGGGGCGGCATCCTCAACATCGGCTCCGGCGCGGCGCAGCTCATCCTGCCGGGCTCGGCCACCTTCTCCGCCACCCAGCGCTTCCTGGACGGCTTCACGGAGGCGCTGCGCCTGGAGGTGGAGGGGCAGGGCGTCACGGTGACGCGCGTGGCTCCGGGGCCGCTGTGGGAAGCGGGGGTGGAGGGCGCGGAGTCGCTGGCGCCTTTCTTCCATCTGTCGCTGGAGCGCTGCGCCCGCGAGGCGCTCGCTGGCTTCGAGCGCGGCGCGGCCCTGGTGTACCCGGGCCTGGGGCACCGGTGGGTGATGCGGCTGCTGCCACTGCTGCCTCGCGGGCTCAAGCGGAGCCTGGGGCGGATGGCGCTGCGGGGCCTGCGGCGGGAGGAGTTGCTGCTCCCTCCACGGCAGGCCCCCCAGACGCTGCCGCTGGCGGGCGAGCCATCACCCGCGTGACGCGGAGGTGCCTCGTCTTTAGAGGCCAATCTCGGCCAGGCGCGCCTTCACGCGCGTGGCCTTCACGCCGGTGTTGGCCGTGCCGCGGCCCTGCGAGTTGCCGCCCAGGCCGATGTGGTGCAGGCCCACCACCTGGTGCGAAGACGAGGACAGCACGGGCGAGCCGGACGAGCCGCCCAGCGTGTCCGCGTCATAGGACAGGTCCGTGGTGCTGTAGTTGGCGTTGCGCACGACGCCCGGCGAGGACTTCTTCGTCGGCGTGCAGCCGCTCGTCGTGTAGTAGTCGCAGTTCTGGTGGACCACGTAGATGCTGGCGTTGGTGGCGGCGTTGGTGCTGGCCACCGTCAGCCAGCCGTACACGTCACCCGGGAGCTGGCCATTGGTGGCCGCGCAGCGCAGCGCCGTCATGTCGTCGCTGGCCCAGGTGCGGATCATCGTGCCGCAGTTGTACCAGACGCGAGCGGTGGAGCTGACGCCGTCCTCATAGTTGAAGGACACGCGCGCACCGGAGGCCTCGGCGCTGCTGCCGATGCAGTGGTTGTTGGTGATGACCACATCCCGCGACACCAGCCACGCCGTGCAGCGCGAGCCCACCGCCGGAATGGACAGGTAGCCCACCGCGCGCGAGCGCGTGCGCTGCGTGCCGGACAGCGTCGTGGCGCTCACCCAGTTCACCGAGCCCACGATGACGTTGGACTCCTGAGACTGCAGCGGCTCCTGACCGTCCGCGTTGGGAACGTCGGGAGGTGCTTCGGTGCCGCAGGCAGACAGGGCTCCCACCAGGAACAGCGCACGAACGCTCTTCGGGAACATCGGAACACCTCCTCGCGCTGGATTGCGCGGCGAGGCGCCAAGGCACGCGCCGTGCCATGTCTCCACTCCGAGCGTCTCTCCTCGGAGCGGACACCGCGCCTGCACACGCGACTGGTGCGTCCCTGTCCAGGTAACCCAGTTGTTGATGTAAAGGCGCTTCACAGTCCCGCTGGGGGTTGCCAGTGGTTTTCATGATTTGCGAGACTGTCTTGAGCTGATGCGTTCCGGGTCAATTCGCTCCCCGGCCGTTGTCTCCGGCCAGGACAGGCTCCGGAAAAATACAAGGGCCGCGTCCAGACCCGGTGGAGGCGGGGTCCAGGCGCGGCCCGGGAACGGCGTGGCCGGGGCTCAGCCGATGACCATGTCCTCGCGCTCCAGCGTTCCGGTGCCGAACTCACGCGAATGGCCCGCCGCGTCAGAGTAGCGCCGGAGGTTGAAGCGGGTGAAGAGCTCGTCGGACTCGCCGGTGGCCATCCACTTCGCCATCCGCTCCGCGACGGCGGGGGCCATCATGAAGCCGTGGCCCACGAAGCCGGACATCTGGAGCAGGTTGTCCAGGCCCGGGGTGCGCCCCAGAATCGGGTTGTTGTCCGGCGTCACGTCGTAGCAGCCGGCCCACTGGCGCAGCACCTTGACGTGGCCCACCTCGGGCAGCTGCTCCATGAGCGCCTGCGCGAAGCGCGACACGAAGCGCAGGGTGCTGCCCATGTTGAGGCCCGCGGGCTCCTTGGCGTCGCCCATGCCGCCCACGATTTCGCCGCGCATGGACTGGCTGAAGTACAGCCCGCTGTCGAGCACGGACACCAGCGGCCCCAGGAAGGGCTTCAGCGGCTCGGTGCTGAGGATTTCATGGCGGTGCGGCTCGTTGGGCAGCTTCACGTCCACCAGCTTCGCCACCTGCGGGCTCCAGGCGCCGGCGGCCAGCACCACGGTGTCGCAGGCGATGTCCCCGCGCGTCGTCTTCACCTTGCGCACCTGGCCGCCGCTGGTCTCGAAGCCGGTGACGTCCGTGTACGTCTCCACGCGGACGCCGCGCTTCTGGCAGCCCTGCGCGTAGCCCCACAGGAAGGGCCAGGGGAAGATGACGCCGTCCTCGGGATTGTAGGACGCGATGAGGCAGTCCTTCATCGTGAGCCCGGGGACGATGTCGCGCGCCTCGTCGGGGGTGATGAGCCGGGTGGGGACGCCGAAGCGGTTGTGCAGCGAGACGTTGCGCTCCAGCCGCTGGGCCACCGGCGCCGTCTTCGCCAGGAAGATGTAGCCCCCCTGGCGCAGCCAGACGTTGATGCCCAGCTCGCGCGCGAAGCCCTTCATCAGCTCGATGGAGCGCTTGGCCAGCTCCACCAGCGAGGGCGTGCCCCACTGCATGCGCACGCCGCCGCCGTTGCGGCCGGACGCGCCCGCGCACAGGTAGCCGCGCTCCAGCACCACCACGTCCGTCTCACCGGCGCGCGCCAGGTTGTACGCCAGCGCCAGGCCCATGATGCCGCCGCCGATGATGACCACCTTCGCCTTCGCGGGCACCGGGCCCTCCGGGCGCAGCGCGGCGGGGAAGGCGTCCACTTCCTGCGGCAGCCCGCCCACGGGCGGCTGGGACTCGTCCACGGGCGCGGAGGCCATCATCCGCAGCTCGGTGGGGTAGAGCGGCGGGCGCGGCGTGAAGGGCACCACGGCCGCGGGCTTGAGCGCCTTCTCCTTCTCCAGCAGCGCGGCCACCGCCGCCGAGCAGCTCTTGCCCTGGCAGATGCCGGTGCCGAAGCCGGTGTAGCGCTTCACCGACTCCACGTCGCAGAAGCCCCGGGACACCGCGTGACGGATGTCGTCGACGGTGACGTCCTCACAGGAGCAGATCATCGCCTTGCTCATGACAGCCCTCCCACCAGCGCCTGTGCCGCGCGCCGTCCGGCCGCCGCCGCGTCCTTCGCGGTGCCTCCGCCCGTGACGTCACCCGCGGCGTACACGTCCGGCGCCTGGGTGCGCCCGTCCGCGTCCGTCTCCACCACGAAGAGCCCGCGCTTCTCGTCGAACGGCACCTTCGCGCCGCCCTGCCGCGCCAGCTCGAAGCTGGGGCTGACGGGGACGGACACCAGCACCGCGTCACACGACACCTTCTCGCGTCCGCCGCCCTCGCGCGTGTAGCTGAAGGCGCTCACGCCGCGCAGGCCATGGGCCTTGGGCTCGCTGCCTCGCACCGCCGTGGCATGGGCGCCCGCCGGCGGCGTGTCCCGCAGGTCCACCACCGCCACCACCTTCGTGCCGCGCTCCTGGAGCAGGTTCGCCAGCGCGTGCAGCTCCGCGCCCCAGCCCACCAGGGCCGCGGTCTCCGGCGCCACGTCGTAGCGGCGCAGCAGCAGGCTGGCCGCGCGGCCCGCGTAGACGCCGGGCAAGTCATTGTTCTCGAAGGGGAGCGTGGGCGGATGGCCGCCGGGCGTGAGCAGGAAGCGCTCCGAGTACACCTTCACCAGGCGCGGCGCGTCCGCCTCCCAGGTGCCCACCGCGAGGAAGCGCCCCGCCTCGTCGTCATACAGGCCCAGCGCGGTGGCCCGCGTGAGCACGCTGCTGGGGGAGATGCGGTGGATGTCGTCCAGGCTGGGGCCGCCGGCTTCCGGCGCGCCGTTCGCGAGCCGGCCACCGAGCGCGTCGTCCCGCTCGATGAGGAGGAAGCCCACGTCCCGTTCGGTGAGCACGCGCGCCGCCGCCAGTCCCGCCGCGCCGCCGCCCACCACCGCCACGCGGGTGCGCACCGTGCGCGCGGGCGCCGTCACGGGCGCGGGCGTCTTGGGCAGCAGGCCCAGCCCCGCGAGCTGCCGCGCCACCTTGGCCATCACCTGCTCGGCCACCGGGACACCGGCGAACATCTCGTGGTGGTCCATGCCCTTGGGGAAGAACCAGTCGATGCTCTCGAAGATGTCCACCTTCGCGGAGGGGTAGGCGTTCTGCCGCTCCAGCTTCATGCCGTCCCGCGCGGGCGTGCGGCACGCGTAGACATTGGGCACGCCGTCCACCCGCATCAGGCAATGCGAGCAGGCCCCGGCGAAGCAGTAGGGGCCTCGCGGCCGGTGGTACTTGATGGAGCGGGCGAGCATGGGCTCACCCGCGGCAATCAGCGAGCACGCCACCGGCTCACCTTCGATGGCGGGGAGGCTCTCTCCCTCGAGGTCCACGGTGATGGCCCGGCCGCGCGGCGGTACGTCGGGAAGGCGTCGCATAGGGTGTGCCAAAATGGCCCACGCGGACCGGGCGGTCAAAGCCTCTGACGGCATGACGCGCCATGCCCAACACGTCTGGCTGATAGGCGCGGTGATGGCGCGCCCGAGCCTGGCTAAGACGCACACCGTAAAGCGAGAGGGGACCGTCCTGGGCCGTGTGGCGCCCGGGACAGTCCCCCTGAAGACTTACGTCAGTGTATGACGCGCCGGGCAAAGCACCCGGCAATCCCTGTCAGACCGGCTGCTCGCTCGAAGGGATGACGGGCTCGGGCATGCCCTGCGGCCGCTGCCCGAAGCGGGTGCGGACCACCGCGCCCAGGGCCATCAGGCCGACCAGCGCGGTGATGAGGGGGCCGACGATGGGGAGCGAGCCCACCACCATCAGCACCAGCAGCCCCAGGGCCAGCACCACCGCCTGCGTCTTCCGGCCGCGGAAGATGGGCAACCGCGTGCCCAGCTCGCTCGCCACCGCGGCGTAGCCGAGCGCCGCCGTCACGGGGGCCGCCATCCACAGCACCAGCGCCACCGGGATGCCGATGATGGTGATGCACAGCACCACCGTGAGGGGAATCATCGCCAGCAGTCCCACGAAGCCGGTGAGCCCCGACTGCACCGGCTTGCGGCGCACTTCCTCGCCCAGCTGCTTCATGCGCGCGGGGAAGAACATCTGTCCCAGGAAGCCGAGCCCGAAGAGCACCGCGAAGGTGAGGATGAAGCCCGCCAGGCCCGCGCCGTCATCGTCGTGGTCCCTCTGGCTCTCGGAGGGGGCCTTGGCTTCCTTCACGCCCTTCTTGATTTCACTGGCCACCATGCGGCCAATGCCCGCGCCGCCGAAGGACTCGATGCTGCCTTCCACCTGGGCGTCGTCGTCGCGCTCCACCGAGCCGCCAAAGGCAGACACGTCTCCCTCCACGTGGGCGTCCGGCCCCAGGATGACGTTGCCGCCGAAGGCATGCGCGTCCCCGTCCACGCGGCCGTGGACCTCCAGGTTGCCGCCGAAGGCGACCGCGTCATCCTTCACGTGACCGTGGACCACCAGGTTGCCGCCGTACACCACGGCGCTCTCCACCGTCTGGCCGTCCTTCACCTCCAGGTTCTGCCCGCGCGCCACCACGTTGCGGCTGCCGTTGCGACGCATGTTGCGCCGCACCTCGTCGCGGGCCCGCTTCATCTCGTCCCGGGCGCGCTTCATCTCGTTCCGCGTCTCCTCGGAGAACGCGTTCGGGAGGTCGGGAATCGGAGGGATGGGAGGAATCGCCATCTCCGGGGGATCGCTGGCCTCGGGCGGCGCGGCCGATGCGGCGTCGGCGTTGGCTTCGGACTCACCTGATTCGGCGGCGTCCTTCTCCTGCGCGGTCATGGGCCGCAGCGTGAAGATGGTGCCGTCCTGGTCCAGGCGCAGTGAGTACGCCCGGGCCACGGTGCGCAGGGCCTGGTTCGCCGTGACGCCGCGCAGGTGGACCTCGGCGGGCGAGTCCAGGTCGCCGGTGACGACCAGGTTGAGGCCCCCCTTGTCGGCGATCGTCTTGAGGGCGTCGCGCAGGGTGCCGCGGAAGCTGATGTCGATGGTGCTCGCGGCGGGCGCCGTCACGCCGGCCTGGGGCGCCGTGTCCTGGGCAAGCGCCAGGGGGGCGCCGAGCAGCAGAGCGGGGAAGAGGATTCGAGGGAGGAGCTTCATGGTTCGCTCACGCTTCGGAAGGAGTGGGCCCGGTGCCGACAAGCCGCTTGAGACCGTACAGAGACGTCAGCAGGAGGAAGGCGAGAGAGCAGGCCACCGTCAGGCCTGCGGTGGACCACAGCGCGTGGGCGCCGCTGAGGACGCCTTCGACGAAGGGGCGCCCCTGAACCAGGACGGAGGCCAGCCCGGTTCCCAGCTGGCCGAGCGCCTGGTCGCTCATCACCAGGTAGCCCAGCCCGCCCAGCATGGACGTCAGCAGGATGGCCAGCCCGGACCAGACCTCGCGGCGCCGGGGCACGGGTTCGGCGGACACGCGCGCCATGACGCTGGCCACCAGGGTGGGCGGGGGGAGGGGATCCGCCAGCCGGTACAGGTCCTGCTCCATCAGCCGGTGCTCTTCCAGGACGGCGGCGCAGGCGGCGCACTCGGCGGCGTGGTCCAGCGCGGGGCCTTCACCGGCTTCCAGCTCCGTGAAGAGGACTTCGAGGTCCGGGCACAGGTGGGGATTCATCGTGGAGCCTCCTCGGCCGTCATCTTCTTGCGCAGCTTCTCACGGGCCCGGAAGAGCCGGGCCATGATGGTGCCAGGCGCACAGCCCATGATCTGGGCGATCTCCTTCGTCGTGCGCTTCTGGACGTAATAGAGGGCGAGCACCTCCCGGTCCTCGACGGACAGGGTGGCCATGGCCTCCTCCAGCGACTGCCGCTCCTCGCGGGCGATGGCGCCTTCCTCCTGCGACGCCTCGCCGCTGGGGAGCACCTCCTTCATGGGCTCCAGCTCCTCCGTGCGCACCTTGGTGCGGCGGCGGAGCAGGTCCAGGCAGAGGTTGCGGGTGATGGCGAGCACCCACAGGTCGAACGGGCGCGCGTCGTCGTAGCGGTGGAGGTTCTGGTAGGCGCGAAGCAGCGCTTCCTGCGCCACCTCCGCGGCCTCGGCCTCGCTCTGGAGCAGGCGCAGTGCCAGGCCGTAGACCGGGCGCTGCACGCTGCGAACCAAGGCCTCGAAAGCGGACGGGTCACCCCGGCGGGCGGCCTGCACGTCCGCTTTCCAGGGAAGCGGAGGGGCTTCGTCAGCCATCAGCATCCCGATGGCATGGGCGAGCGTCCCGGGAGCGTCGTCGAGGGCAAGAGCGTTCACGCCTGGGTCTACGGCGCGCCCGTCCGCCCATTGCATCCGGGAGATACATCTCTATTTCTTCCGTGATTTCGCGGACTTGGCCTTGGTTGAGCGCTTGGCCTCGGTCTCCGCGCGCGCGGCCGAGCGGGCGTCCTTGCGCTGGCGCTGCCGCTCACGGAAGCCCAGCGGCGCGGCGGGCTCCGGGGCCTTGGTGGGCGCGGGGGCCTTGGCGGCCAGGGTGCGGGCGCGGCCCGAGGCGGGCTCCAGGAGCTCCACCTCACGCGGCCCGGTGCGGCGGCGGCCTGGAGCAGCGCCCCGGGCATCGCGGTTGCCGGCGGGCGCGCGCGTGTCCCGGTCTCCGGACGAACGGCGGCGAGGCTCCGTGCCCGGAGCGCCCCGGCTCGAGGCGCGCGCGCCGTCCACGTCCCGGCGGGGCGGGCCCCGGCGGCTGGAGGGCTCGTGCGCGGCGGCGGCGGCTTCGGCCTCCGCCAGCTTCGGCCGCTGCGAGGCGCGGATGGTCTCCGGGCTGTCCTCGGCGTACTCGAAGTGGAACAGCCGCTTGATGACCAGGGTGGCGTAGGCGCCAGGCGGCAGGGTGAAGGCGATGTTGACCTTGATGTCGTCGCGGTTGAGCTCGTCCGCCTGCGTGCGGCCCACGACGAGCTTGTGCGGGAACGACAGCAGGGGTCGCTCCTCGTGCTTGAAGTAGAGCCTGCGCTCGGCGCCGGGGACCTGCAGGTCCGACAGCTGGAGCTTCTCGCGGCCCAGCACCCAGCGCACGGCCTCCTCCACCTTCGGGTCGCTGAACGTCGAGTTGGGCGCGAGCAGGGGGAAGGAGGCGTCGCGCAGCGTGCGGAGCACCTCCGGGCTGGCGTCGCGGTGGAACAGCAGCGTGCCGGCCTGGTACCGCATGGGGAAGAGGTGCTCGCGCGGCAGCATCAGCTGGAGGTAGCGCCGCACCCCCTCATTCCAGAGGAAGCTCTGGTAGGTGAAGATCAGCATCGCGCGGTAGTCCGCGTCGATCTGCATGAAGGCGCGCAGGTAGTCGCCCGGCTGATCGCGCAGGGACTTGAGGACGCGGTGGTATTTGCGCGTGCCCTCGTAGGGGACGCGGGCGTCCCAGCGGCCCCAGTTCTCCTTCCAGAAGGCCTTGATCTTGGCGTCCTCCGTCCGGTCCAGCTCGGACGGCTTGGCCATGTAGTTGTGCAGCGCGGCCTCGAAGTCGCCCCGGATGAGGTCCTTGGCGATGAAGCCCTGGCCGTGCTTCAGCGAGCCGAAGCGCTGGCTGTCGAAGTAGTTGATGACGCCCAGGCGGTTGACCTCGGCGGCGGCCACGTTGAGGGGCCCCAGCGACTCCGGCTGGAGCGCGCGCACCGTGACGGAGAAGCGGTTGGAGGTGATGTTGGCGGCGGACAGCGGCTTGTCCGTGCGGCCCAGGTACTTCAGCCGCAGGTCAGGCTCCTGCATGTCCACGTCGGCGCCGTCCACCGCGATGATCTGCTCGGTCCGGCCCTGCTTGTCCTTGAGGCCGCAGTAGCTGATGGCGCCGGGCTTGAGCCCGAACGCATCCCGCAGCCGGGTCACGGCGTCGAAGGTGGACAGCTTCTGCTTGTCCATCAGGTAGACGCGGTGACGTCCCGAGTCGACTTCGTCGAAACGGTATGACTCCTTGACGGAGAAGTCCTCGGGCTTTTGTTTGATTCGCACGGCGCCCCCTTACCAGCGCGGCGCCCCGGAATGAAGCATCTGCGCCAGAAAGGGGATAACGTGACATCCCATGCGAGTTCTTCCCCTGTTGTTCCTGGCCCTGACTCCGGGGTGTGCCTCCACGCTGTCCACGCAGCAGACGGCCCGGACGCTGGCGCCGGGGCAGGTCCAGGTGACGGGCGGGGTGGGGGCC
>NZ_JABFNS010000153.1 GCF_013116825.1 Myxococcus xanthus | reverse complement strand
TCACCACCTCCACCATCACCATCTCCACGGGGCGCTTGGGCACGGGGCGGGAGCGCGAGGCGCCCTCCCCCAGCGCCCAGAAGCCGCCGACGTGAATCCCCAGCGACACGAGCAGGAAGGCGCCCACCACGGCCAGCGAACGGTCGTGTGAGGGCGTCGGACTGTTGTCGAGGACCGCCTGACTCATGTGCTGATGCCTCGCTTCAGGGGGTCGCGGGGGCGGCCGCGGGGGCCACGTCCTTCTCGATGTTGAGCGCGAACTTCGCGATGCCCTGGCCCTTCACCACGTCGATGAGCCGCATGACACGGCCGTAGGGCAGCGACTGGTCGGCGCTGATGATGGCGCGCGTCTCCTTGTCCTTGGCCACCGCCTCGGCGACCTTCGCCTCCAGCTCCTTCTCGGTCATCTCGGTGCCGTCGAAGAAGAACTTGCCCTCCTTGTCCAGCACCACGTTGACCAGGCCCTGCACCGTCTCACCGCCGTTGGCGGCTCGGGGCAGGTCCACCTCCACCGTCTCGCGGACGATGAAGTTGGCCGTCACCATGAAGATGATGAGCAGCACCAACACCACGTCCACCAGCGGGGTGACGTTGATGCCAGTGATTTCGTCGTCGTTGTCCTGCGCGCCGCCCGCCATGGCCTAACGGGCCTCCGAGCGGAGACTGCCCACCAGCGCGTGGCCCAAAGCGTTGGCGCGGCTGGTGAGCGTCTTGAGCTGACGGCTGAAGACGTTGAAGGCCACCACCGCCGGAATCGCCACCGCCAGACCCACGGCCGTGGCGACGAGCGCTTCGGAGATGCCGGCCATGACGGTCTGCTGCATGGCCCCGCCGCCGCCCTGGGCGTTCATCTTCCCCAGGTCATTGAAGGCCTTGATGATGCCCAGCACCGTGCCGAACAGGCCGATGAACGGCGCGTTGTTGCCCAGCGTGCCCAGGAACGACAGGAAGCGCTCGTAGCGCGGGCGCTCACGCGACAGGGTGGAGGCAATCACCTGCTCCACCGTGTCCGCGCCCTGGTTGGCGCACGCCAGCCCTTCGCGCAGGATGGCGGCCTCCATGCCCTGACGCCCCTGGATGGCGGCCTTCACCGCGTCCAGCTCACCGCGCGACAGCCGCACCGCCAGCGCCTCCGAGCCCGGCAACCGGTGACGGGCGAAGTACACCGTGCGCTCCAGCATGATGGCGATGGAGAGCACCGACAGGCACACCAGCACCCACAGCACCCACTCCGCGGAAGTGAGCGTCACCCCCAGCAGCTTGGTGCTGAGCCACCCCAGTTGCTCCGGGTGGGCCTGGGCGAAAACGGCGATGGACGGCATGGTGTCTTTCCCCTCGTGAAGCACGTTGGCGCGACCAGAACACCGGGCCCGAATTGAAGTGTCACCTGGTGGTCGGTTTTTTTCCGGGCCCCTCTGACGGCGAGGGGTCAGAATGCGCGCCATGCGAGGAAAAACGGTGGTCGTCACGGGCGCCTCGGCGGGCATTGGCGAGGCGCTGGCGGTGGTGCTGGCCGGACGCGGCGCCAACCTGGTGCTGGCGGCGCGAAACGAGGAAGCGCTCCAGCGAGTGAAGGCCCGGTGCGAGTCGGCCGGCGGGCGCGCGGTGGTGGTGCCCACGGATGTAGGCGACGCGGAGGCCTGCCGCCACCTGGTGGAGCGCGCGGTGGAGGCGTTCGGCGGCGTCGACGTGCTGGTCAACAACGCGGGCGTGACGATGGACGCGCGCGTGGACGAGGTGAAGGACCTGTCCCTCTTCGACCGGCTGATACGCATCAACTACCTGGGCGCGGTGTACTGCACCCACCACGCCCTGCCCCACATCAAGGCCCGGCGCGGGCTGGTGGTGGCCGTGTCCTCCCTCACGGGCAAGACGGGCGTGCCCAATCGCAGCGGCTACGCGGCCAGCAAGCACGCCATGCACGGCTTCTTCGACTCGCTGCGCATCGAGCTGCGCGGCACCGGCGTGGACGTGACGGTGGTGTGCCCCGGCTTCGTCGCCACCAACATCCGCGACAGCGCGCTGGGCGCGGACGGCCAGCCCGTGCGGCAGAGCAAGCACGACGAGAGCGCGGGCAACATGGACGTGGACACCTGCGTGGCCATCATCCTGCGCGCCATGGAGCGCCGCGAGCGCGAGGTGGTGATGACCACCAAGGCCCGCGTCGCCCAGCTCCTCAAGCTGGTGGCCCCGGGCGTGGTGGACCGCATCGCCGCGAAGACCATCCAGGACCGGCGGCGCTGATTCGCGCGGCTCAGGCGGCCGGCGGAGGCGTGGCCGGCCGCTCCACGCGCGTCAACAGCCCGGTGATTCCCTCGAAGGAGGCGTTGCCCACCTGGTGCAGGCCGAAGCCCCAGAGGAAGGCCGTCATGCCCGCGCCGAAACCGCCCCATGTGGGCGAGAAGACATTGAGCAACTGAAGCCCCAGCGCCACCGCCACCGTGGTGAGCAGCGCCAGCACGCCCAGCTCCACCAGCCACATGTGACGCGGCGACGGCAGCGGCATGCCCTCGAAGTCGCCCAGCGCGGGCGCCCCTCCGGCGGGCGCCTCCGGCAGCGCGAGGATGCTACCGCCGCTGGGCGCGGTGGGAGGAGGCATGGAGGGCGCCCCGTCTCCCCCGTCGTCCGACGCGAGCGATTCCAGGTGGAAGCTCTTCGCCATCCGCTGGGACTGGCTGGCGGAGACGAACCGGACGCGCGCCTCCCCGTACTTCCCCGCGGCCTCGTGCGACGACTCCGCCACCAGGAGCCCCATGGCTTCGCGCAGGAGCGCCTCCACCTCGTCGAGCGCCTGCGTCTGCGCCTCGGACTCACTGACGTTCCGCGCCTCGTCCACCGCGCCGCGCAGCTCCACGATGAGCTGGCGCACATAGGCGGCGTGCGCGCCCTGGTACATGCGGACGGCATCATCCACGCTGGTGTTCGCGCGCTCGCGGGCCCTCTCCAGCAGGGTGTTCACCTGCCGGGTGAGGGCATCCCACTCCTCCTCCGTGAAGCCTCGCGGCGGCGTACGGGACGCCAGGGCCGCGGACAGCTCCTCGCAGAGGATGTCGAAGTACGAGCGGCGAGCGAACTCCAACTGGCGCCGGGCGGCGTCCAGCGCGCCCCGCGCCAGCTCCTCGCGCACGGTCGACAGCAGGGACAGCAGCTCGTACTTGAGCCGGAAGCCCAGCGAATCCTCACCGTGCTGCGCCACCAGCGTCCGCGCCTGACGGTCGATGTCCTGCAACCGCGCCTCCAGCCCGGCGCGCGCCAGTCCGTCCACGTCCAGCTCCCGCACCTTGGCGGCGAGGCGGTCCAACTGCTCGGTGGCGGTGTCCTCCGCGCGCAGCGCGCCTTCCACTTCCGCCAGCAACTGGCTCGCCTGCTCCGGACGCAGCTCGGCCGGGAGCGCGTCCAGCTTGCGTGACGCGTCACACCACGCGCCATACAGCCGGAGACGCGGCTCCAGCGCGGTCAGGTCCCCGTCGCGCACGCGGATGCCTCGCACCGGCCGGCGAATCTCCGACGCGAGCCCGTCCACCTGGCCCAGCATCACCTGCCCCACCTCCCGCGCCCGGGCCCCCTGCCCGCTCACCACGGCCTGGAGCCGGCGGTGCAACTCCATGACCCGCTGCAAGCGCAGCGTCCGGGGCCGGATGCGCTGCGAGTACAGGCGCACGCCGAACGACGACATGGCCCCCGCCGCGATGAGAAACGCGCCCCACATCCAGGGCGAGCTCACCCACAAGGTGAAGGGCTGCTCCACCGGCGTGCCCGAGCGCACGGACAGGCGCACGGTGCCGGTGTACTCGCCCGGACCTTCCAGGCCCCGAAGGTTCAAGAGCAGCGCGCCGCTCCCATGCGCGCTCACGGGAATGCCGCCGTCCACCGACGTGACATCCAGGTTGCCGCCATCCGGCTTCCCGCCCTCCAGCGCGAAGCGCGCGCTCTGGAAGCGCGGCTGGATGAGGGCCGAGTCCATGTCCGGTGCCTTGCGCTGCAGTTGCAGCAACTGGGGCACCGACACGACCCCGCCCACGCCCGCCGTCTCCTTGAACGGCAGCCGCACGGTGGCGTCGATGGAGCCCCAGCCCCAGCCCGCGGACGTCACCGCTGGCGACGTGGCGATGAACTGCACCGCGGGCACCGCCTGCACGCGCGTGACGATGAGCGCGGTGGTCTCCCGCCCTTGCGCGTGTACCAGCACCACGTGGCCCGTGTAGTCCCCCGTGACGGGCAGGCGCCCGGACAGCTCGACGTGGATGGGGCGCCGCGTGGAGATGGGCACCGAGGCGCTCCCGGACTCCGCTTCCTTCACCACGGCCTGCAACGCCACCTGCACGCCGTCCTGGGACTGGAGTGGATCCACCAGCACCGTCACGCCGCCGGGCAGCTCGCCGTCCACGCCTCTCGCCACGCCGCCGGCCACGGCCACGTCGCCGACGCCCTCCGGCGCGCTCAGCAAATCCACACGCAGCACGTGCCGGAAGTCCTCCGACGCTGTCCGCAGCTTCACCTCGTTGCTGGCGGAGGCGCCCGCCACGCGCAGCGCGGGTTCAGCGCCGGCCCTCCAGGGAAGGACGAGCAACAGGAGCAGGGCCGGAAGACGCACGAGCCCCCACGCGGAGTGGGTGACGGCGGGACGGGTGCCAGCGGAACGCATTCACTGACTGTATCAGGCGCCCCCCATGCCTCCACTTCGCGCCCCTACCCCCACCCCAGCTGACTCAACATGCTCCCGGACAGGCTGCCGCGGATGGTGTCGATGGGGATGCCCTCGTTGTGCCCCACCGACACGGACGGGACGCGGGGCCCACCGCTGTGATGCAGCGCGGCCAGCCGCAGGTCCTGGGTGAAGCAGGGTGCCCCCGAGGAGCCCGGCCCCGTACACGCGCGGTACGCCACGCGTGTGCGGCCCGGATTGACGCCCAGGAACTCATCGAGCGCGACGCTCATCGGCTGGCCCGCCGGGTGCTGGACGATGAGCACCAGGCTGCCGGGCGTGAAGGACTCTCGCGAATCGGGCGGCTCCAGCCAGCCTCGGGGCTCCCCGTCGACCAGGTCCTCGCCGGGGACACCCGCCACCTCGAGGAAGGCGTAGTCCAGCTCGCCCGACGTGGCATCGCGCGGACGCGGGTGCATCAGGTCCGCGGGGCTGTAGGGACTGCGCGCCAGACAGCGCGTCACGCGGTACACCGTCCCCGGATGTAGCAGCGTCCCGTCCTGGAGGACCTTGCGGCCGAAGCGCACCCGGAGAGACTCCAGCAGCCTGTTCTCGATGACGTGGAAATTGGTGAGCACGACGCTGGGAGACACCAGGAAGCCGGTGCCCAGCGCCGCGCCCACCTCCGGCTCCACGCGGCACACCTGCCGCTCGATGGAGGTCAGGCGCTTGCGCCAGTGCTCACGCTCGGCGCCCGCCCGGCCGCTGCCGAAGATGCGCTCCAGTCCGACACGGGGGATGCTGCGCTGGACGGACGCGAGATACCCCTGCACGAAGCGTTGGAGGCGAGGGTGCCGGGGCAGGGCCTGGTAGGCGCCGCGAATCAGCTCGCGCAGCCAGCCCTCCGCCTCCGCCATGTGGATGAGCGCGAAGACGCGCTCACGCAGCCCACCGGAGACGCCCAGCGCTTCCAAATCCCTGCGGCAGGTGGCGGCCACGACCCGGCGAAGGTGCTCCACCGAGGCAAACGCGCTCGTCAGCGCCCGCTGTAGCTCGTCCCTCTCCGCGCCGTCGAGCTCCATGCTTGCCACCCACGACGAAACAACCCTGGGAGCGGTTGCGACTCCGTGTTGCTGATGGGAAATCTGTGCATCCCCTGCGTGGGTGCCCAGTTGGGAGCTCGGACTACATTTCTCGAAGGCCCGTGAAGTCACCACGAGTCGACACATAACGCGCCCCCCAGCGCCGGGGCAGTGGCCCGGGGGGCAGGAAGCGCCAGCGACTCCGCCTCAGCGTACGGCCCACGTAGCGGGGGGTACGTAGGACACCAGGTCAGGGCGCGACAGGGTCATCAGCGACGACGCGCCTCCCTGGAGCGTGCCCGCCAGCGTGGGGATGACGCGGAAGCGCGCCTGGAAGGGCTCGCCCGGCCCTCGGGGATGAAGCCGCAGCGTCACCGCGCCATCCTCGCTCTGCCAGGACGCCACCTTCCCTTCGCGCACGAGCGCCTCCAGGCTGGCGGTGTCCACCTGCACGCCCGCGGGCAGCCCGTGGCGAATCACCAGCGGCAGGCCCGACGGCGTGGAGGCCTGGAGCGTCACCTCCGACGGCTGCCCCACCTTCGCGTCCGAGGGCACCTGCACGGACAACTCCAGCCCGGCCTGTGCCTGCCGCGTCCACGGCACCGCGGCGCTCAACGCCAGCGCGAAGCCCAACCCGGGAACCGCGGGCTCCGCGCGCACCGTCCAGGTATGCGCGCCGCCGGAGCCCGGCGCCGCCGCCTCCAGGGACAGCACCTCACGCAGGGCCTTGGCGTCGAAGGTGCCCTCGGTGATGACCTGGCCGTCCCGCTCCAGCACCACCCGCACCTGGGCGGGCAGCGGCTCGCGGAAGAGGGACACCACGGCCTGCAACGCCAGGCGGTTGGCGCGCCCGTTGCCCCAGCCATTCACCGGCTCGTAGCTGGCGAGCAACGCGGCGCCCAGGTCCGCCACGGGCGCCTTCGCGTCGCCCTCCAGGGCCAGCACGGCCAGCGCGGTGGCCTCGGCCTCCGTCGGCGTGCCGCCCGCGGCGTCCACCACGCCCGCCTCCACGGGCAGGAACGCGGCGCCCTCGTCGCGCCGCTGCACGGCGTCCCGCACCTGTTCGCGCAGTGAGTCCCGCAGCGAGCCCGTCACCGCGCCGCTCGCCAGCAGCGCCGCCGCGGTGTAGCCATCCTTGACGTGCGCCCGGTTGCGCTCCAGCGCGCCGGAGGCCCGCGCGGTGAAGAAGGCCGCGCGGCGCTTGCCCTCCGGCGTCACCGCCGCCGCGTTCACCGCGCGCGTGCAGTCCGCGGTGGCCACCAGCAGCCGCTGGAGCGTCCAGCCGTTGCCGCCCTGGCAGGTGCCGTCCGGGAGCTGCGCCGCCGCCACCTGCGCGGCCAGCCGCTCGCCCAGGCGGGCCAGCACGGGGTTGTCCGGATGCGCCAGCGCGCCCTCCGCCAGCAGCGCCGCCGTGGCCACGTCCGGCGCCCGGCTCCACCGCAGCGCGCGCTGGGTCGCCCGCATCAACCCCGCCCGTACCGACTCCACGTCCACTTCACCGGGCTCCGGAGGCACGGGCGCCGTCAGCCGCTGCCCGGGCGTGCTCAGCGCCTTCAGCGCCTCCGCGGATCGCGTCTCGCCCAGCGCGGTCAGGAGCTCCGGCGCGCGGCCTGCCAGCAGCAGCGAATAGCTCACGCCGGCCGCGTCCTCGCGCGCGCCCGCGTTCAGCAACTCCGAGCGCAGCACGCCCAGCCCTCCGGGGAACACCCGCACCCGGACGCGCTCGCTCCCCGGCTGCGCGTCCACAGGCCCGGTGAGCGACAGCGAGCGCGGCGCCGCCAGCGTGCCACCGCGCGCCTCCACCACCGGCCGCCCCGTGGACCACACGGGGAAGTCCCGCACCACCGCGTCGGTGGCGCCCAGCGTCGCGCGCACCGCCACCTGCCCTGGCGTGGCCACCCGCACCGTCACGTACTCCACCACGCTGCCGCGCGCCGGAACGCGCACGGTGCGGCTGCCGCCCTCCACCAGCGCGCCCGGCACCTCCACCTTCAAGGGCGCCTCCACCGCCGCGTCCGTGGTGTTCATCACCTGCACCGGCATCCGCACGGCGTCACCCGCGCGAAGGAAGGCCGGCAGCACCGGGTCCACGTACGTGGGCAGCGTGCCCGTGAAGGACGTCACCGCGCCGGACTGCGCGCCCGAACGCGAGTGCGCCAGCGCCAGCACCCGCCACTGCGTGAGGCGGTCCGGCACGCGCACCGGCACCGTCGCCGCGCCGGACGCGTCCGTCACCACCAGGGGCTCGAAGAGGAACGTCTCCGGGAACCAGGCACGGCTGGGCGTGGCGTCCGCCTCCGCGCCGCCCCCGCCCTTGCGTGCATCATCCTTGACCACGACGGCGCGGGCACTGCGGGGCTCGTTCGCGAACCCGGACATCCCCTCCACTATCCCCCCGATCTCCATCTCCGTCTCCGCCATGACCGGCGGGGGAGCCATCACCGCTTGCACCTCGTCGAACTCGGAGTTCTGTCCACCAAAGGGGCGGAGGCTCTTCGACGCCTGGGGCGCGGGCGCCCCCGCCAGTGCCTCAGCGGATGCGCCGAACAGGCGCCGCACGTTGTCACCGAAGAGCGCCACGAACATGACCAGTCCCACCAGGCTCACCAGGGAGCACCCCACCCCGGCGAAGAACGAGCGATTCATGGCGCCTCCCGGGCAACCCAAGCGTTCCAGTTCTCCACGTCCTCCGGCAGCCGCGTGCCGCTGGACACCACCGCCCGCGGGTCGGTGAGCGCCAGCAGGTCCACGGGCAGCCGCGACAGCTTCAACCGGCGGCCAAAGGCATCCGTCACCTTGTCACCTCGCTTCTCACACGCCGCCAGCGCGCCCTCCCACAGCCGGGCCATGCCCGCGGGGTCCAGCGTCTGCCCCTGCGGCGCCTTCTCCTCCCAGGCGCGCACCTGCGCGTGCAGCTCCGCCAGTACGATGTAGAAGGGGTCGGTCAGCTCCGACTCCGGCTCGAAGACCGTCACCGCGTTCACCGTCACGCGGGGCTCCGTGTGCTCGCGCCGAGGCACATCGCTCACCCGCAGCACCGCCGCCCACGCGGCGTTGGCTCCACGGATGCGGCCCATGGCCAGCGCCTGACCGTCCAGGACACCAAAGGCGGGCGAGGCCACCGTGGGCGCGGGCCGCAGCTGCCCCAGCGCGTCCGGCCCTGGCAGCGGCGCCAGCTGCGCCAACGTCTCATCCACGCCGAAGAGGCCCACCGCCGCCGGACCGTCCCGACCATCCACCCGCGTCTGCAATTGGAGCCGGGCCAGCTCGCCGGGAGCGTAGCGCTGCTTGTCCGGCGTCACCTCCACGGAGAGCTGCGCGCGCGGCGCCACGTACACCCGCCCCTGCGCGCCCTCCCAGTACGTCATCGCCCAGCCCTCGAAGTCCTCGGGCAGCTTGAAGCGGACCGAGCGCGTCGCCTTGTCCACCTTCTCTTCCATTCGTTGGTTGCCCGCCTGGAGCACCAGGGTCTCGGGAAGCGGGCCCTCGAACTGGGGGCCGCGCATCAGCTCGATGCGGACCTCCTCGCCGCCGCGCGCCAGCACGGGCGTGGCGCGCAGGCGCGTGGGTGGCACCTCCGCCGGGCGCAGCACCAGCTTCGTTTCGCCCACGGCCTCTCCCCCCTGCGTGCCGCTCACCTTCAGCTCGTAGCCCAGGAAGGTGGTGGCCTGGGAAACGGCCTGGCGCGCCTTCTCACCCGACGGACGGGCGGTGAGGTGCGCCACGCCCAGGGCGTTGTGCGGATACTCGGGCTCGGACGGCCGGATACGCGCGAAGCGCTCCTGGATGCAGGGCAGGACGGACGCGGCCAGCGCGTTCGGCTGCTTCGGCAGCATCACCCACGTCAGCGACTCCAGGCCCTGCTTCCCCAGCCGCCAGCTCAACGCCGCGGGCAGCGGAGCGTCCATGCTCAGGTCCCGAGGCAGACACGCGCGCGCATCGAGGGCCGCGTCGTCCAGCGCGGCCACCAGCGTCTCAGGGGCGCCAATGGCCGCATCCACCTCCACTGCCAACGCCGGCAGGCCTGGGTCCATGATGCCCAGGCGCACCTGGAAGACCCGCTCACGCCCAGCGGGAAGAAGCACGCGGGTGCGCAACGCCGAGGCCACGCAGGCGGGCAGTGCGCCCCCTCCAGAGACCACGTCCACCACCGCGCCCGCGGCACTCACGCGCAGGCCGAGCGCGACTTCCACCTCTCCATCCTCACGCGTCACGAAGCGCGCACAGGGTTCGAGCGCGGGCAACGCCTTCTCCAGCGCGAGCAGGTCCTCGAGCGAGGCCTCCGTCTCCGGCGCCAGCAGGTTGCGCGTCTGGCCCAGCCTCACCGTGGGCTTGGGCGGCGGCGGGCGCACGGGCATGGGCGGCACCACGACGTTGACGGGAGGCCCGGGGTCGAGCTGGAAGACGGCCACGCCGTCCTCGTCCGTCATCGCGCGCACGCCTTCATCCCGAGGGTCCCAGGCGCGCTTCACCGTCAACTCCGTGCCCGGCAGCACCTGCCCCGCGGCCGTCGTCGCGCGCACGTAGACGCGGTTGTTGAAGCCCGGCGCCAGTCCCCCCTCCACCTCCGTCACCGCCGACACCTGCAACGCGTCCTCGGACAGCAGCAGCGACACGCCGCCTTCGATGCGGTCTCCCGCCGCGTCCCGCGCCACCAGACGCGCCACCAGTTCCGCCTGTCCGCGCAGGTCCATGGGCACGCGCGGCAGCGACAGGCGGAAGCGCCCCGCGGCGTCGGTGCGCGCGCGGTCCGGCAGGCCTCCCGCAAGCCACTCCGTGGGCGCCGGCCAGTCGCCGTGGATGTTCCACGTCAGGCCCACCTCCACGTCGGCCACCGGCGCGCCCGAGGCATACGTCACCTGCCCATCCACCACCGGCACCTCGTCCGCGCGCCAGAATGGCCGGGCGCTGCGCGCCTCCACGCGGAAGCGCGGCAGGGTGAAGGGCTTCACCTCGAAGGACGCCGAGGCCTGCGCCCCGCCGCTCACCCAGCTCACCGTCCAGCGTCCTTGCGGCGCGCCCCGGTCCAGCGGGAAGCGCCCGGCCACCACACCCCAGGGCCCGGCCGGCGCGCGCTCCTCCAGCACCACTTCGCCGGTGGAATCCCGCACCACCCACGTCCCCGGCCGCCCATCCAGCGGCGCCAGGTCCTGGGCCCTCAGCACCACCGCGCGGAAGAGGACCTCGTGGCCCGGCTCGTACAGCGGCCGGTCCGTCAGCACATGCGCCAGGGCATTGGCATACAGCGGCAGCGGCGCGTCCACGGTGTCCGTGCCCAGCGGCGAGGTGACGCGGGCCCGGAGCTGGTAGTCACCGTCCGGTACCTCCGGCAGCGCCACGCGGGCCGCCAGCCCCCGGTCGTCCGGGGTGCGCATCCACTCCGTCCCCTTCGACAGCGGAAGCGGCGTCTCCTTCCCCTCCCCGTCCACCAGGAACACGGCGGCCGTGCCCTTCGTCACCGGGGCCTTCATCATCTGGCCGGATTCCGGGTGCGGCGCCAGCGCATGCGTCATGACCACCACCTGGCCCGTGTCGCCACGCGCCAGGCCGGAGCCATGGACCTCCACCACCTGACGGAACTGTCCATCCGGGCAGCTCGGCACCTTCACCCCTCGCAGGACCCAGGCGGAAAGGCAGACGTCCCAGGAGGCAAAGGCTATCGCGCCCCCTACGAGCAACGCAGCCAGTCCTCCCCCCAGCAGCCGGCGGCGCCGGAAGCGGATTGTCATCGGTTCTCCCCTCCCCTCCACTCTATGCCGGGAGGCCGGGGCCCTGACGAGTCCCCCCGTTCTTCGCGTGGCTCGAGACGGTGCGTTAGGGTCGCCGCTCCTTGCCAGCGCCCAAGCCCAAATCCCGCCTGCCCCAGGATGCGCTTCCCCCGCGCCTGGAATCGCTCCTGGAAACACTGACCGACCGGCACCTCGCGGACCGGCTGGAGCGCGTGCACCGCGCGGCGGCGGTGGCCATCGACCGGCTGGGGCACCTGAGCATCGCGAAGTACGAGCCCACGTCGGTGGAAGCGGACGGCGGCGCGGACCTGTCGCTGTGGGAGACGATGGCGCCCGCCATTGGCGACACGCTGGTGGGCGTCAACCAGCTCGTCAGCGCCGTCCACCAGGAGTTCCCGCCCCCCTCACGCCCGGCCGGGCTCGGCGACGGTGGCTGGGCCCCGCCGCCGGCCAGCTCGGATGAGCGGCTGGCGCAGGAGGTGGAGGCGGTGCTGCACGCCATCGCGGACCGGCTGGCCCGGCGTGTGGCGGAGCTGGGACAGCAGATGCGCCGCCCGGAGGTGGTGAGCGACCGCTGGACGCTGATGGCCGAGCTGCAGGCCTTCCGCGCCGACTTCCGCGTGCGCATCGGCGACCTCGTGTACCTCACCGCCTCGGCCTTCGCCGACGTGCGCCGCGACGAGGTGGTGCCCGGCTACGCCCACCAGGTGGGCGCACGGGCGGCGCTGCGCGCGGCCGCGGCGGACCTGCGCCGCTCCCTGCAAGGCCGGCTGGAGCGCGCGGCGAAGGCGGAGCCCCGCGCGCGCCCCGCGCTGGCGCGGCAGGTGGCGGAGAGCCTGTCCGCCTTCGTGTCCCTCCCCGCGTCAGTGGCGCTGCGCACGCCGCAGAAGCACCAGGTGCTGGAGCTGCGCGCGCGGCTGATGGACACGGCCACCCAGGCGGAGCTCGCGCCGGACGCGCTGCCGGGGCTGGTGGAGCCCTACCTCGCGGCGTTGGAAGAGCAGATGGAAGAGGTGACGCGCACCTGGCTCGTCGTCCACGACCGCGCGGTGTGGGCCTCCTGCGGCGTGAAGCTGGAGCAGGCGGACATGCACCTCACGCTGGGCTCACGGGGCGCGGAGCGCGTGCTGGCGGAGGCGGTGGAGGCGGCGGGCGCGCTCCAGGGCCGCTCGGCGCCCTTCGACGCCTTCCTGCGCAAGGCGCGGCAGGAGGCGGGCGACGGGCTGGAGGAGGCAGGGGCGCGGGAGCTGCTCGGCCGGTTCCAGGAGCGGCTCGCGGCCCTGCCCTTCAGTTGAAGCGGGATTAGGACTTGGTGCCTTCGGCCTTCGCGCCCTCGGGCAGCGCGGGCGACTCAGGCTTCGGCGGGAGGATGCGCAGCTCGTCGTAGCGCGCGGCCAGCGTCTCCGGCGTCATCTCCTCCTGCCACTGCTTGGGGTTGGTGTTCCAGCCGAAGTCGGCCGGCACCTTGCCGCCGCCCTGGCTGGCGTAGCCAATCATGTCCGGGAACTGCTTGGACCAACGGCCCGCGGGGTCCGGCTCCTTGGTGATGAGCTGGCGGTTGGGACGGTGAAGGAAGGGCTTGGGTGCGTCACTCATGGCCCGTAGCCTCTCCGAAAGCAGCCCGCGAGGGTAGAGGGAAGACGCGGAGCCTCAGGCCGCCCGGCGGGTCCGCTTGCGGCGCCCGGTGCTCACCGGCGGCAGCATGCGGGGGCCCATCTCGAACACCGCGGCGAAGAAGCGGGCCTGGGCCTCGCTGCCATACCGGTATCGGCGCACGGCCCCGGCCCACGTCTCCACCTCCACGCCCCAGCCTCGCCGGTCATGGAGGAGCTCCACCCGCAGCACCCCACCCATGCCGCCAGCCTCACCCTGTGCATCCATGCCCCGGGCCCTTGAAATCCCCGTGCCAGGGCGCACACGCGACATCACCGGGTTGCGGTGTCGGCCACCCACCAAAGCGCGGCGGGCCCGTAAGGAATGCAGGAGGGCTCGGCCGCCCGCCTGCCCGCAGGGCCATGCCGTACCGGGGGACACCTCAGGTCGCCTTGTGCCCCACGATTCCTGCGTTAACTCAGAAGCATGACTCAATTCGAGAGCAACACCGGCGAGCGGTTCGCCGAATTCGTCCTCCCCGACGGCTGCGTGCTCTGCGGTGGAGAGGTGACTGTGCGTGCCTCTCAGGCGGGTGCGCACAGCTATTGCCCGCGGTGCCACTGGCTGTCCAAGCCCAGCATGCGCGTGCGCGACAACGGCGTGGAGCTGTCCTTCGCCACCACCGTGCTCGCCTGAGCACGCGCCGCCTCACGGCGGCAACATCGTCTCCGACAGCATCAGCGCCAGCAGGGCCGCCTTCTCGCCCTGTCCGAGGCGCAGCACTTCCTCGGGCAGGGACAGGGAGACGGGGCCCGGCTGGAGCGTCGTCCCAGGCTGGCAGGTGCGCCAGCCTGAATACCCTTCTCCCGTCACGGACAGCGTGTAGCTGCATCCGCCCATGGCGCCAGCGATGGCGAAGGGCGCGATGACGAGGTTCGACGGCTGGCTGGCGAAGTCTCCCTCCAGGCGCAGGCCCGGCTCTGGCGTCCTTTCGAGGACGCGGAGGTTGACGGTGCCCTCCCCCACGCGTCCGAGCAGGTTTCCGCTGGCCCAGCCGACATCCACGTCACTGCCACGCACCTGTCCCACCAGCGCGGCGCCGCGCTGACGCAGCTCGACGCCGGGCCCCCGCACGACGCCGCCCTCATCCAGGGACAGCGCCACCGATTGCGAGCCCGCTTCGAGTCGCAGCGGTCCTCCCGGTCCGGTGACGGAGACCTGTGCCCACGAGGAGGGCGCGAGCGTCAGACACATCACGCCCAGGATTCCGATGACACCTCGTGGCCCTGTTTTGCTCCACGACACATGACACCTGCTTTCGGCGGGTCCTCTGCCCGAAGGTGAGGCTCCGCCGAAGCCGTGGCAGGGCCCGTGGACCTGGCGCGCTCACGCCGGGACTCGCAAGGTCCCGGGAAGCGAGCGCGAGGTCCGTGGCTCAGTGGCCGCCGTAGGTACCGCTCGCGGCGGGCACCACTTCGGGCTCGCGCTCGCGCCTGCGCTCGGACTCATCCCAGGCACGGCCGTCCTCGTATCCCCACTCGTCGACGTCCACCTGGTAGCTGACCTGCGACAGCAGCCGGCCGCGGCACAGCTGCGAGTCCCAGTTGCCCTCCGCCAGCGAGCTGTTGGCGCGGGAGAGCAGCTCGCGCATCACCCACTCCGGGACGATGTCGCGGTCCGCGGGGTACGCGAAGCGGAAGAACATCAAGTGCGCGAGCAGCACCTCCCAGTACCGGTCGAAGCGCGCGAGCAGCCGCGGCCAGTCGAACGTGCGCCCCGTCTTCAGGAGCAGGTGCGTGAGTTCGTGCCCGTCGAAGCGCTCGCGCTCCAGGACGAAGGCCTTGCTCCAATAGATTTCCTCCGCCGGAGGCACCTTGCACGCGCAGTTCAGCAGCCGGGCGCGGACCGCGTGCTCGAACCAGCCGTCGTCGACGACGGTGATGCCATTGCCGGACGCGAAGATGAGGTCCACGAGGAAGTCGTCCCAGAAGGCCTTGTGCAGCCAGCCGTGGACGTTGCTCTGCGTGCTCCATCCATTGCGCGCGAGCACTTCCAATGCGCGGTCCGCGTCGTCCTTGCGGATGAACAGGTCCAGGTCCTTCGTGTCGCGATAGATGCCCGTGTAATGGGCGAACGCGTAGGCGCCGCCGACGAGGAACGGGATTCGTGCGTCAGACAACAATTGGATGGCATAGGCCCGTGCGCCCAGCTCGGCGACCGGCCGCCGAACCTCCATCCGCCGTGGGTCTCCCCCGGGCGCGCCCGAGGCCTTCGGTGGTTGCTCAGCCATGCGCCAAAAATAGGAGCGCGATGCCGGGACGACAGCGGTCCGGCCGCGTGGCAGGCCGTAGGGCGGCCGGGCGGGCGTCAGCGCGCCAGCATCAACATCAGCGGCGCCGTCGCGAAGGACAGCGGAACGCCCACCCCCACCATCAACACCGCCAGGTCCGGGTCCAGGTCATGCTCGGCCGCGAGGATGGCCGCGCTCACCATGGGCCCCATGGCCGACTGCAGCAGCGTGGCCTGCACCACCGTGGGCGCCAGCCCTGGCAAGGCCAGCAGGCCCGCGGCCGTCAGCGCCGGCACCAGCAGCAGCTTGTACGACAGCCCCAGGGCCACCGCGGGCAACCGGGGCTTGATGCCCGACAGGCGCAGCTGCAGGCCAATGGCGAACAGCGCCAGCGGCGTCAGCAGCGCGCCCAGCCGCTCCAGCACTCCGTCCAGCCAGACGGGATAGGCCCAAGGCCGCGTCGCCAACGCCACCACCAGCGCCAGGAACGGGGGGAAGGTGGCCACCTTGCGCGCGAGTTGGCGCGGGGACAGCGGCGTGTCCGCGCCCGCTCGGGCCGCCGCCACCGTGGCCAGCGAGGACAGCACCAGGAAGGAGCCGAGCTGATCCACCACCACCGCCACCGGCAGGCCCCTGGCCCCCAGGAGCGCCTCCGCCATGGGCAGCCCCACGAAGGCGGTGTTGCCCAGCCCCGCAGTCAGCACCAACGCCATGATGGACGGCCTCGACAGCCCCAGCCGGGGCCCCAGCAGCCGGAAGAACGGCCCCGCGCCCAGGTAGTAGAGCCAAGGCACCGAGGCGGCGACCAGGAGCTCCGGCACGAACACCAACTGGTGCATGGCCCGCAGCACCAGCGCGGGCAGCGCCACGTACAACACGAAGGTGTTGAACGCCCCGGCGGAGCCCTCCGGAAACTTCCCGCTGTGCCGGGCCAGGACGCCCAGCACCATACACGCCCCCAACAGCCCGATGACGTTCCCCATGGCGGCCGCAGCGTCTCAGCCCGCCGCGTCGGACTCCAGCAACATGCGGAAAAAGAAACGGGCGGCCTTCCCGTGGGGAAGACCGCCCGTCATTCACTTCACGCCGAAGCCTGGACTACGGCTTGGTGTAGTTGATGGCCAGGTTGAACGTACCGGACGTGTAGCCACGCACCATGATGTACGCGGTGGTCTGGCCCGCGGGCACGGCGATGTCGCACGTCTCGGAAGCGCCGCTGAGGTACGGACGGCAGTTGTACGCGCTCGTGGTGGGGGCCGCGCCAAAGCGGACGTAGAGGTCCGGGTCGCCCGAGCCCGTCATCACGACCTTGAAGTTGGTGCCGGCCTTCACGCTGAAGGGGCCGTAGTTCTGGCTGCCACCCGAGGTCACGGAGCCAGAGCGCGTCTCGCTCGTGGGCGTGCCGCTACCACCGCCCAGGGGCGCCAGGTAGTTGATGGCCAGGCTGAAGCTGGCGGCCGAGTAGCCACGCACCATGATGTACGCGCTGGTCACGCCTTCCGGAACCTCGAGCTCGCAGGTCTCGTTGGCGCCGGCGAGGTACGGACGGCAGGCGTACTCCGTCGTGGTGGGCGCCGCGCCGAAGCGGACGTAGAGGTCCGGGTCACCCGTACCCGTACCCGTCATCACGACCTTGAAGGTCGAGCGGGGAACGACGGTGAAGGGACCGTAGTTGACGTTCGCATTCGCAGCCACCGAGCCCGAGCGGGTCTCCGTGGTGGGAACGCCTTCCGGCGGCGGCGGGGGCGGCGGGGGCGGCTCACCGTTCGGCGTGCCATAGAGCGCCTGGATGCCCTGGATGTCCTTCGCGGTCAGCACCAGGTCGCCGTTCTGGGTGCCGTTGCACTGCGGGTAGTGCATGACGGAGGAACCGTCGTAGGTGGTCAGCGCACGCCAGTTGTTGTCCTCGAAGCACGTGCCGGACTCGGGGCGGGTGTGCTCGTGACGGAAGCCGAGCACGTGGCCCAGCTCGTGGCGGGTGATGCCCTCCAGCGTCCAGACGCCCAGGGGCTGGAAGGAGCTGGGGTCGAACACGACGTTGCGCTGGGCGCGCGCGTCGCCCGGGAAGAACGCGCGCGCCAGGTACTGGCCACCCGCGTTGATGGGGCTCACGTCGAACAGCACGTTGTTGTTGCTGGCGTTGCAGTTGGTGTCCTGCGCGCTCACGTGAATGAACTTCACGTAGCCAGCGGCTTCCCACGCCGCCGTCGCCGAGGCCATCGCCTGGACCATGCGGTTGTAGTTGCTACCGAAGGTGGTGCTCACGCAGTAGGTGAGGTTCAGCTTCTGCGTGTCGCTCCACTTCGCATCCGCCCCGCCCACGCGGTGGACGATGAGCTGCCCGTTCTTGACGTTGTTGTCATAGAACTCGCGCAGGTGCTTCTCGGTCGCGAACGGCGTGTCACCGTCCGCGATGAAGATGCCCGTCTCCGGCTCCTGATACACCTGGGAGAGGAACTCCTCCCACGACATCCCCTGACCGAGCGTCTCCTCGGAAGCGGGGGTGGTGCCATCGCTACCGCCGCAACCGGCGAGCAGCGCCAGGCCCGTGAGGGCGCCGACGAACTTGGACTGTGACATGGACATCCTTGTTGGGATGAGTGGTTCGCAGCGGGTTAAGCAGCCGCCATGCCAGCATCCAAGCCATCGCCGTCATTCAGGTTTTCTGATGGCTCCCTGCTCAACGCGGTGTACCGGGACTCCAAGGCGCCCCGGCCTCTCGTAAACAGGCTTTACGCTTCGCCTTGAAACAGCAGTGCTTCTAAGGGTTTGTCCGTAGGGGAATGACTGACCAAAATCCAGACAGACCGTCCTGAAACAGGACACCCTTCACCGGACGCTCGCATTTGCTCGCCCTGGAAAAAGGCGACATCAGCGGAAGCCCTACAGTCCCACCAGGCTCTCCGGACGATTCAGGCCGCGCGCACGGCCCAGCGGCTGGAGGATGTCCTGCGGCGGCGCGTCCGCGGTGAGCAGGAGCGCGCGCACAGCGGTCTCCACCACGTCCTCGGCACCGGGGCGGACCATGCCGCGGCGGGCATCCTCCACGCGCTTGCCGCGGTAGGTGTCGAAGCGCTCCTTCACGCGGCGGGCAACGTCCGACGCCGCCTTGTCGCCCACCTCCACGCGCAGCTCCAATTCGTTGCGCAGCTGCACCGGGTCCGCGAGCACGCCGTACCGGTCGTAGCCCTTGTGCGCCGTGTCCTCGTGCATCACCGCGTAGTCCTGCGTGTTGGGCGCGGGCACCTGCTGCTCCTTGATGAGGTCCCGCATCACCGCGGTGACGGAGGCCGTCACGGTGAGCCGGTGGAGCTGCACGTCGAACACGAAGTCCGAATACATGGGCTCCTCCACGGTGATGGGCTCACGGAAGGTGGCGTCGCGGTGGCGCTGCACCTGCGTGCGCTGGCCCTCGGACTTGTCCAGCGCCTCCTCCAGCGCCTTCTCCTTCTGCAGGGACGCGGCGGCCTTGGCCACCAGCAGCACCTCCTCGGCGACACACGCCTTGTGGTCGCAGCGTGAGGGGTTGCACTCGCTGGGGAACTGCCCCGGGCCGCTGACCTCGCGCGCGGCCTCGCCGCAATCCTGCAGGGCCTCGCGGCACTGGCGGCGCTCCCGCTCTCGGCAGCGCTCCGCGGCCACGCGCACCATGGACAGCTCCGCCTGCATGCGCAGGTACTCCCGCAGCGCGGCGGCCTGCTTGCGCTCCACGTCCTCCAGGGTGCGCTCGGCCTTCAGGAGCTGGGTCTCGAAGCCGCTGCGGCGCGGGTTGGGCACGGAGCGATTTCCGGCGAGGTAGCGCTGCGTGCGCTGCGACTCCTCCACCACCTGCAGCGGCAGCACCCGCTCCAGTGACAAATCCAGCGTCACGCCTTCGCGGCCCGCCGGGGCCTCCGTCACCACGCGCAGGGGCAGTCGCGTGGGGAGCATCGCCGCCAGCCGGCCGGCCGCCAGCCGCTGCGCCACGTCCGGCGCCCCGGCCCGGTCCTCCACCGGCGAGGCCACCACCAGGAAAGCCACCTCGTCGCGCAGCTTCTGGCGCACGGCCTCGGCCCGCTCCCGCGCCGCGGTGGCGCCCACGCGCTCCTGGTCCGCGCGGACGTAGGCCACCAGCGCGTTGCCCAGCTTGCCTGCCTTCTCCAGGCCCTCCCCCGTGCCGAACCAGCGCCGCGCCCAGGCCACCTGCACGCCGTCCACGCCCCGCTTCGCGGCCGCGTGGTCCGGCGCCACCGACAGCACCGCGTCGAACTCCGTGCGCGCGTCCTGCAACCGTTCCGCCTTCAACGCCACGTTGCCCGCCGCCACGCGCGCATCCAGGGTGGCGCCGAGCAGCTCCCGCGCCGAAACGTTGTCCGCGTTGAGCTCCAGCGCGCGCACCAGGCGCTTCATCGCGCCATCCAGGTCACCGGAGGCATGCACGGCGCGCGCATCCACCAGCACCACCTCGCTCCAGGCCTGGCGCACCTTGCCCAGCTTCACCTTGACCTCGGAGGCATCCGGGTCCGCCGCCAGCGCGCGCAGATAGGCCGCCTCCGCCTCCGCCCACTTCTGCTCCTGGCTGGCGGCGTCTCCCTCCTTCACCGCACGGGAGAAGGCGGAACAGCCGGACAGCGCGAGCACCAGGACCAGGGCCAGGGCCCCCAACCAGGGGTGGGACGAAGAAGGAGGGG
>NZ_JABFNS010000152.1 GCF_013116825.1 Myxococcus xanthus | reverse complement strand
GGGCGCTGGGGCGGACGCGCCGCACCCGCCCCAGCACCCGTGACGGATCCAGCGGTGAATCGTCCTGGGGTGAGTTGTCGCCTCGCAGCGCCACCGCCCCGGCCTCCCACCGCCGCAGCCGGTGCAGCACCAGGGCATGGTCGAAGCGCGCCAGCAGGACGTCACCAGGTCGCGGAGCCCCGTCCAGCGGCTCCACGCCGGCATGGTCGCCCGAGCGCAGCGATGGCCACATGCTGTCCCCGTGGACGGGGACCCAGCTCAGGGCCGGAGGCACAACAGGGGTGGAAGTGTCGCGTGGCATCGCAGGTCAGTCTAACCGACCCGACCTGCGCCCGCGAGTTCCACCGGACCAATAGCCCAACGTTTATCAGGGGTTACGCGCCTACCTCAGTTTCTGAGACTTGGCAAGATTCGCCCGGAATGCTGCTCTCGGCCCACAGAGCACTATGCCGGAACGGACTGACGCTCCCGCACCACCCTGGCGACCTCGTCGAGCGCGACGGGGACGGGCTCGCCTCCGGCCATGGGCTTCAGCTTCGCCTGGCCGCTGGTGCGCTCGGCCTCGCCCAGCACCAGGGTGAACTCCGCGCTGCTCTTGTCCGCGCGCTTCATCTGGCTCTTGAGGCTGCCTCCGCGGGTATCGAACTCCACGCGCAGTCCCTCGCGGCGCAGGCGGCTGGCCAGCACCAGGGCGGCATCGTGCGAGCCCGCGTCCGCCACCGCGACGAAGACGTCCGGCCGCACGGCGAACTGCTGGCCGCTCTCCTTGAGCAGCAGCACCAGCCGGTCCAGGCCACAGGCGAAGCCCACCGCGGGCGCGTCCGGCCCGCCCAGGCTCTTCACCAGCTTGTCATAGCGGCCACCGGCGCCCACGGTGCTGGCGGTGCCCAGCGCGGGGTGCGAGGCGATGAACTCGAAGACGGTGCGCGTGTAGTAATCCAACCCCCGCACCATGCGCGGATTCACGACGTGCCGGACGCCCAGCGCCGTCAGCTTCCGCTGCACGTCGTCGAAGTGCGCGCGGCAGGGCTCGCACAGGGACTCCAGCACGTTGGGGCCGGCCGCGGCGATGGCCTGGCACTTCTCGTTCTTGCAGTCCAGGACGCGCAGGGGGTTCTTCTCCATGCGCTTCTGGCAGTCCCCGCAGAGCGCCTCGCGGTGGGCCTGGAGGTACTCCACCAGCTTCGCGTGGTACGTGGGCCGGCAGGCCTCGTCCCCCAGCGAGTTGATGTTCAGGGTGATGTCCTTGAGCCCCAGCCGCTCCAGGAACTGCACCACCATGTCCATCATCTCGACGTCCTGGGCGCCTTCCTTCGCGCCGTAGGCCTCCGCGCCGATTTGATAGAACTGGCGGTAGCGGCCCGTCTTCATCCGCTCGTAGCGGAACATGGGCCCCATGTAGAACCAGCGAGTGAGCGGCTCCTGATTGGCGATGGAGTGCTCGATGTACGCGCGCGCCGCGGGCGCGGTGCCTTCGGGGCGCAGGGACAGGCTGCGGTCCGCCTTGTCGTTGAAGGTGTACATCTCCTTCCCGACGATGTCGGTCTCCTCGCCCACGCTGCGCACGAACAACGCGGTGTCCTCCACCATGGGCGTGCGGATCTCACCGTAGCCGAAGCGGCCGAACAGCTCGCGGGCCTGCGCCTCCACGTGCTGCCAGATTTCGATCTCCCCAGGGAGGAGATCGTTCATGCCCTTGACGCCCGCGACCTTCTGACTCACGTGATGACTCCGATTCGCTTGCCCAGCCGGACCACCGCTTCCTCCTGGAGGCTGTCGTCCCAGATGACGCGCTTGGGCTCGAACAGGAGGATGACGGTGGAACCCATCTCGAAGCGGCCCAGCTCCCCACCCTTCTCCACCGGCATGGCCGCGCCGTAGCGGTGCACCTTGCCGGGCTGCCCGGTGTGCGTCGTCACCTCGTCGTAGGCCGCCTTGATGCGCGACACGCAGGTGGCGCCCACCTTCACCACCGCGCACTTGCCCGCCACGGTGTCCAGGTACGTCACCAGCCGCTCGTTGACGCAGAACAGGGACTGCTTGTTCTTCACCGACGCGGGGTTCACCGGCCAGAACTCACCCGGGATGTACGCGTACCCGGTGATGGTGCCGCCCAGCGGCGCGTGGATGCGGTGGTAGTCGCGCGGCGACAGGTAGATGGTCGTCCAGGCACCGCCGTGGAAGGGCCTGGCGGCCTCGGAATCCCCCAGCAGTTCGTCCACGGTGTACTCGATGCCCTTGGCCTGCAGGCAGCGCCCGTGATCCGAATAGCCCACCTGGGACACGCGGCCATCCACCGGGGACACCACCACCTTCTCCCCCGCGTCCACGGGACGCAGGCCGGGCTTCAGGCCCCGGGTGAAGAACTGGGCGAAGGTCGGGTAGTGCTCGAAGGAGTGCTCGGCCTCCTCCATGTCCACGTTGTAGGCCTTGGCGAAGGCGCGCATGGCGGCCTGATGCACCGGCGCGGGCACGGGCAGTCGCGTGGCCATCCCCACCACGGTGGAGAGCGCGGACTTGGGCAACACCTGCATCAACTTCATGAAAGTCTGGTCGTTCATATCGGCGAATCGGTGCTAGCGACCGGCGTCGGTCGCGGGTGCCGGACCGCCGTCGGGAGTGACGGGGACAGTCTGAACGGCACTCTTGGGTAACAGCGTGAGGACCTTCCCCTCTTCAATCAGGAGGAATGAATCCTGATGCTGGGGGTACTCCAGGCGGCAGGCGGTGCGGTCGGCGAGCTGCCAGGTCTCCCGCATGCCCCGCCCCTGCACGTCGATGGGGGTGCCCCGCTGGAAGCACCCCCGGAAGCCCGCCACCAGCTCGGACGCGGCCGTGCCAGCCTGGGGGCCACCGCCAGCACCGGCATCTGGAGCCCCGGCATCCGGCGCTTCCACCGGAGCCGCTGGAGGCGCCTGCTCCTCGGTGGACGGCGCGGTGTAGGAACCCGGCGGCAGTTCCCGTGCGCTGGCCACGGCCTCGTCCCGCTCGTTGGCGACCGCCGCCATTCGCTGCCGTCCGTCCTTGATGCGCTGGAGCAGCTCGCGGGCGCCCTCGGCGTCCAGGCTGTCAGCGGGGACGCGCTGGAGCTGCGCCTCGATCTCCCCCACCTGCGGATCCAGGAAGGCCTCATCCAGCTTCTGCGCATACAGCTCGCGGAAGCGACGAGCGGCCTCTTCGTACTCGGCGGAAGGGGCTGGAGGCTCGCGACGGCAGGCAGTGGGCGCCAGCGTGAGCAACACTGCGGAGACGACGCCCACGAGGGGCCTGAGGGACGCTCGGAGGACCAGGGTGCGCACGGACACGGGTTTATGTCATTTCCCCGCGCCTGTCCCCCTTTTGTGCCCCGGAAGCGCGCCTCAGACGCCCAGGAACAGGCGCTTGCCGAAGTTCAGCGCCAGGTCCGCATCGAAGATCTTCTGCGCCGACGTCTCGATGTCGTACTCGACGCGGACGTACTCCACCGTGCGCGCGTCCGTGTCGCAGATGACGAAGCACGCCCGGTTGTCATAGTCGCGCGGCTGGCCCACGCTGCCCACGGAGATGATGTACTTGTAGCCCCGGCGGATGCCGAACTTCTGGGCCACCACGTCGTTCACCTCGCCATTGCCTATGGCGAAGGCGCGGCACAGGTGGCTGTGGCCGATGAAGGTCACCTCCGGCAGCTCCGCCACGTAGGGCGTCAGCTCCCGGGCCTGCTCCAGCGCGAAGATGTACTCGTATGCCTTCGGGTCGATGGGCGAACCATGACAGAAGCCCACGTCGCCAATCCGGTACGTGTACGGGAGGCTGCGCAGCCAGGCCATGTTCTCGTCCGTGAGGACGTTGGCGGACCAGTCCAGCGCGTGCCGGGCGGCGTCGTAGTAGTACGAGTAGTCCATCCGCCCCGCCACCGCCGCGTCATGGTTGCCCAGGAGCGTCACCTCCGCCACCGAGCGAACCAGCTCACAACACGGGTTGGGCGACGCCCCGTAACCGACGATGTCCCCCAGCGAGACGAACCGGTCCACCTTCTGGTGCTCGGCGACGCGGAGCACCTCGGTGAGCGCCTCGATGTTGGAGTGGATGTCGGAGATGACGGCGATACGCATGCGGGGCCTCGGTCCGGTGGCGTGGGCTCAACCCGCCCAGCCGACCTTCACCTGGTTCTGCTGCTGCTGCGAAATCATCTGGCGAAGCCGTCCCAGGGTATCGCTGTCCAGGGACTCGAAACGCAACCCCATGCCCGCCGGAAGCGCTCGATCCTCCGCCTCCCGAAGCCACACCACCGTGGCCTGGGCCTGGATGTCCTGATGGCCCGCGGGAGACAGCTTCACCACCGTACGCGCCCCTCGTGCCAGGGGCGTGCTCGTGCGGAGGAACAGCCCTCCTTCGCTCAAATTCGAGATTCGCGCGTAGAGCGTGACGTTGTCACCCTCGCACCAGCACCGAAGCTGGGTGGGAATCCGCGTGGACTTTCGGTTTTCGCTCAACCCGGAACCTTCTTCCGTCACCCGAATCCTCAGCCTAGGGACGGCCTGATTCCACAGTCAAGCTCAAGGGTGGTGGGGCGCCCCACCCCTGCCCACGCCCTCATCGCTCCAGGGAGCCCAGGTCGTCGAAGTGGGTCAGCTTCCGGAACTCGGCGAAGCGGGCGTGGATCTCCGGCCGCGTCACCTCGCGCAGGCGCTCCAGGCTGAACTTCTCCACCGTGAAGGAGGCCATGACGCTGCCCATCACCATGGCGCGGCGCAGCAGCGCCTGGTCCAACACGCCACTGGAGGTGGCCAGGGCGCCCATGAAGCCGCCGGCGAAGGTGTCCCCCGCGCCGGTGGGGTCGAAGACCTCGGCCAGGGGGAAGGCGGGGCACGCGAAGATGTGCTCGGCCTCGAAGAGGAGCGCGCCGTACTCACCGCGCTTGATGACCACGCGCTGCGGGCCCATGGCCATGATGGCGCGAGCGGCCTTCACCACGTTGTGCTCGCCGGCCAGCTGACGGGCCTCCGCGTCATTGACGAACAGGAGGTTGACGCGGGAGAGCGTCTTGAGCAGCGCGGCCCGGCTGCCCTTGATCCAGAAGTTCATGGTGTCGGCGGCCACCAGCTTCGGCGCCTTCACCTGGTCCAGCACCTGCGCCTGGAGCTCCGGGTGGATGTTGCCCAGGAAGACGTAGGGCGTGTCCCGGTAGGACTCCGGCAGCTTCGGGGAAAAGGCCTGGAAGACGTTGAGCTGGGTGTCCAGCGTCTGCGCCTCGTTCAGCTCGTAGCTGTAGCGGCCCTTCCAGCGGAAGGTGCGGCCCGTCTCCCGGGTGAGGCCCTCCAGGTCGATTCCCCGTCCGCGAAGGAAGTTGAGGTGCCCTTCGGGGAAGTCCTCGCCCACCACCGCCACGACACGCGCGGGGCTGAAGAACGAGGCCGACGTAGAGAAGTAGGTGGCCGAGCCCCCGAGGATGTCCTCCTTCTGGCCGAAGGGGGTTTCCACTGAGTCCAGGGCGACGGAGCCGACGACGAGCAGGGACATGCGAGCTTCCTGGGGGGAGATGCCGTGACATCAGGCACGGCGCTCCCCTGGGCCCCGTGCCGATGCCGGGTACGTCGTTTCCCGTTTTCCGTCAAGCACCGAGCGGTGGGTTCAGGGCGTCGGAATGCCTGTCAAGGTGAGGATGGCCTTCAGATCATCATCCGTGAAGAACAGGCCGCCGCCCACGAAGAAGTCGCGGCCCGCCACCAGGCGCCGCGTCGCCAGGTCCCGCTGCTGCGCGTTGAGCATGTCGTCCATGCCGGCGATCAAATAGAGGTGGTCGAGGGGCTGGGCGCGCAGGCTGGCGCGCAGGCGGGGGTAGCGCAGCTCGTCGTCCGCGAAGTTGAAGGCGTCCACCTGGAACCGGAGCGCGTCGTTGAAGAAGTGCAGGTCGGCGCCCACGCCGCCGGTGGACTCGATGAGGCCCACGCGCAGGGTCGTGAAGTACCAGCGCTTGGCGAACTGGGCGCTGACCTTGAGGCTCTCCTTCGTCACCTTCCGCGTCTGCACGACGGGGTCGCCCTCGGACGGAGGGTTCGTCTGCAACACCTCCGTCGTCACGCTGCCGCGAGGGTCGTCCACCAGCTCCAGCAGGTAGTACTTGTCCGGCTTGGGGATGAGCCGCACGGAGAAGACGTTCTTCGAATTTCCCTGAGCGGCCAGGTAGGTGCTCTGGATGCCAATCTCCGCCTGGAGGTCGGTCAGGCGGGACGTGAAGCGCGACACGTCCTGCACCGTCTCGCGGAGCTCGCGGCCCACGGCCTCGTCGGCCAGCAGCACGCCGGCGGCGCCCTCCCCTTCCTTCACCTTGCGGGTGATCTCCTCGATGTTACCCAGGGCGCCGTCCAGCTTCTTGAGCGTCTCCTTGAGGCTGGCGACGGACTCCTTCACATCGCCTTCACCCGTGCCCACGATGTTCTTCACGCTGCCGAGCACCTGGCGCACGTCGCGGGTGATGAACTCGATGTTGTCGATGATGCGGGTGATTTCCGCCTGGTTGCCCTGGGTGATGCCGCGCACGTCCGCGGAGATGGCCTCGACGTTGCCGACGATGGTGTCCAGGCGGTCCGCGTTGCGGCGGACCGTGGCATCCACGGAGTCCGACAGCCGCACCAGGTTCTCCACGATGCGCTGGAGCGACCCCGCACCACGCTCACCGCCGAGCACTTCTCGCAGCGCTCCCGTCACCTCCTGGATGTCGGCGGTGATCTGCGACAGCGACTCGAAGACGGCCTCCATGCCCTGGGTGTCGACGACGCGGCGGATCTGCCCACCCGACTCCAGGCGGGGGGCGCCCTCCGTACCGGGGTTCAGGTCCAGCAGGTAGTCACCCAGCAGCGATTCCGAGCGCTTGGTGACGATGGCGTCCTCGCGCAGGTCCACGTCGTTGCGGATCTTCAGCCAGACCTTCGCCCGGGTCCCCTCGAGCGAGATGTCGTCGATTTCGCCCACCGGGATGCCGGCGATCTGCACACGCCCACGCACGGCCAGGCCGGACGCATCCCGGAAATAGGCCCACACCCTCGTGGATTCGCTGTCGCTCAAGCCACCTTTGCGAGCGAACAGGACGAAGGTGACGAAAAAAGCCCCCGCCGCGATAACCAGCAGGCCCACACGGAAGGGCGTGACGAGCTTCTTCACCTGTTGTGACTCCGAGAGCGACCGGCCGGCGCGACTCTAACGTTTTGCATCCTGAGTGCCACATTTTCCTGGGGGCCCCCCGCCCTCCCGCCGCTCCCAGCCCCGGTCAGTTCTTCCCGAACCAGGTCTCCAGGAACACCTTCACCGCGGGGTGCTCCGCCTCGCGGAGTTGCTCCGGCGAACCGCTGGCCACGATGACGCCCTTGGAGAGGAAGGCAATCTGGTCCGCCACGTTGAAGGCGGAGGAGATGTCATGGCTGATGACCACGCTGGTGACGCCCAGTTCCTTCTGGGCGGCCAGGATCATCTCGTCCACGGAGTCCGTGGTGATGGGGTCCAGGCCGGTGGTCGGCTCATCATAGAGCACCACCTTCGGGTCCATGACGATGGCCCGTGCAAGGCCCACCCGCTTGCGCATGCCCCCGGACAGGTCCGCGGGGAACCGGTCCTCGACGTCCTTCTTCAGCCCCATCAGGTCCAACCGCGCGCGGACCTTCTGGCGGATGACGTCCTCCGGATCCTTCGTGTGCTCCCGCAGCGGGAAGGCCACGTTCTCGAAGACGGTCATTGAATCGAACAGCGCGGCGGCCTGGAACACCATGCCGAACTTGTTGCGCACCCTCTGGAGCGCCTCGACGCCCATGGGGACGATGTCCTCCCCGTCGATGATGACCTGTCCGCGGTCCGGCTTGAGCAGACCAATCATGTGCTTCATCAGCACCGTCTTGCCGGAGCCGGAGCCGCCCAGGATGACGCAGGTGCTGCCGGCCGGCACGGTGAGGTTGATGCCGGTGAGCACCTTGTGGTCGCCGAACGTCTTGTGCAGGTCGACCACCTGGATCATCGGCGTGCCGGACGCCGGAGCGTTGGAGGCCGGGGGCGACATCAGAAGAAGAGGACGCCCAGGATGAAGTCGAGGATGAAGATGGACAGGGCGCTGGCCACCATCGCCTCCGTGGTGGCCTGACCCACGCCCTTGGCGCCGCCCGAGGCGTTGAAGCCCTTGAAGCAGCAGATGAGGGACACCGCCAGGCCGAACACGGCGCCCTTGAGCAGGCCCTGGAAGATGTCCTCGGGCGCCAGCCACTGCTGCGTCCGGGTGAGGAAGGTTCCGGGGGAGATGCCCAGTCCCCCGACGGCTACCACGTAGGCCCCGCCCATGCCCATGGTGTTGAAGAGCATGGTGAGCGCCGGCACCATGAAGAGGCCGGCCAGCACCCGGGGAACCAGCAGGTACTGCACCGGGTTGACGGCCATGGTCTCCAGCGCGTCCACCTGCTCGGTGACGCGCATGGTGCCCAGCTCGGTGCACATGGCAGAACCTGCGCGCATGGTCACCATCAGCGCGGAGAACACGGCCGCCAGCTCGCGGGTGAGCGTCAGCGCCACCGTGGGACCCACCAGGCTCTCCGCGTCGAAGAGCCGAAAGGCGGTGGACGTCTGCAGCGCGAAGACCATGCCGGTGAACGTACCGGTGAGCGACACGATGAAGATGGACCCCACGCCCACGAAGTCCAGCTGGGCGAAGAGGTTGACCAGCCGAAAGGGGCGCCGCACGCTCCAGCGGAACACGTCCAGCCCCATGGTGATGATGCCGCCCAGGGTGCTGACGATGTCGATGAGGCCCTGGCCAAAGCGCGTGACGGCCTGGGTGATGGGCCCGGGCTCGCGTGCCGGCTTGCTGGGGGTCTGCGTGGTCATGCGTTCGGGGCTACTCTTTATGGCGGCCCGGTGGCCGGCACAAGGCCCGGGGAGGCAAGCGACGAAGACACTTCCTCCCTTGGAAGCGATGCCGTTATGTTCCGCGCCCCTTTACTCCCATGCCCGGCGGCGTCCCCTGCCGGGCAGAGAAACAGACGAACGAACATGGCAACTCATAAGGTCGGCGGCGAGGTGGATGCGCTTTGTACCCGCTGCAAGCTCACTCTCGCGCACACCATCCTGGCGATGGTGGGAACGAAGATTGCTCGGGTGCGCTGCAACACGTGTGGCGGAGACCACGCCTATCGCGCGGCGCCTGGTGCGACGGATCGCCCCGCGTCCAGCACCACCCGCACCACGCGCTCGTCCTCCAGCAGCAGCTCGAGCGCGTCCGCGAAGGCGGAGAAGGTCATCATCTCCTTCGAGGAGCAGCTCGCTGGAAAGGATGTCGCCAACGCGCCCCGCTACAGCCCGAAGGACACGTACAAGGTGGATCAGGTCATCCAGCATCCCACCTTCGGCACGGGTTACGTGTCGGCCGTTCGCGGCGACAAGGTGGACATCACCTTCCGCACCGACACCAAGACGCTGGTGCACGGCCGTGGTGGCGGCCCGGTGGAGAAGCCGGTCTTCAACCCGCCCAACCGGCAGGTGACCGGGCCCGCGGACAAGCCCCTGCCCGTCGGTGACAGCGGCGAGCCGGCGCCCGCTGACAGCGCCGAGCCGCCCCCCGCGTCGGGGGATTGACCGGGGCCGCACATTCATCAGGAGGGGCACGGACGATGACACTGCGCGCGCTGCCCCTCCTGATGGTCCTCGCCGTGCCGGTGGCGGGGTTGGCGGCCACACCTGACGTCACCGTGTCCTGGTCGCCTGAGCGCATCGTGCTCGGCACCAATGTCCCGGTGACGTTGAAGGTCCGGGTCCCCGCCGGCACGGGAACCCTCCACGCCGCGGCCTCCACGGGCACCTTCGACTCGAACCGCGTGGAGCGTGGCGCGGTCCGCCTCTTCCAGTGGCGGCCTCCTTCCGTTCGTTATCCACAGGTGGCCGTGCTCCTCTTCTGGACGGACGCACCCACCGCGGACGCGCCACCCCTGGTGACGGTGGTGCGGCTGCCGCTGGTGGGACTCACGGAGCTCGACGTCGCCACGGCGGCGGGCGCGCGCGTCGAGGTGGAGGTCGCGAATCGCCGCTTCGGCCCTGTTCGGGCGAACGCCCGGGGACAGGCGCGCGTGCCTGTCGAAGTCCCGCCTGGCGTCCGACAGGCGCGAGTGCTGGCCACGCGAGGGACGCTTCGCACCGATGCAGCCGTTCCATTGGACCCGCCGCCGGACTCGCCGCTGGCCGCGACACTCACGCCGCCTTCCCTGCCATCAGTGGAGGGAGGCTGGCTCCTGATGGCGGGCGAAGCGCCCCTGAGCGCCAGTGACGTCGACGTGGAGGCGGAAGGCGCGGCGGTCGCTCCTCCCGATGAGGACCTGCCGACGTCAGCGGTGGTGGCCCCGACCTCTGAGGACCCGCGGACGACGGGGCCTCTGTCAGATGCGGCAACGCGGACGGCCCCCGCGAGAAGCGGCTCCGCTCCGCCAGCTCAGGAGCTTCCGACGGATGATGCGCTCCACTCGACCGACGTCGGAGCCAATGCCCAGGACGTGCTGCGTGTTCGCGTCGTTCCAGCTTCCGGAGCCAAGCGGGTGCAGGTGCGCGTCCGCCACCGGGACCAGGCGCACGCATCACACATCGAAGCCGACGTCACCGTGCCGCCCACGTCCGTCACCGCGCGCGCACCCGAGGCGGCCGACATCTGGCGGAGTTCGTTCTTCCTGCTCGCGGGAGGAGTCATCGCGAGTAGCGCCAACACCGGCCCATCGGGCGGAGTGGGCGTCTCGGTCCTCACGCCTTGGTGGAGGCACCGCATCGCGGCGGAGCTGGAGGTCGGAGCCCGCACCACCATGTACGGTGGCCCGGTAGAGGCGCTCGGAGCGGTGCGCTCACAGGTGCTGGCCTTGCCCCTGCTGCTCTCCGTTCGCGCGGAGTTCTTCCGCCGTGGCGCGTTCTCCCTCCACGGGCGGGCAGGCGCCGGCCCCGTCCCCTTCCACCACTACCTCTTCAGCGAATTCCAGGGCGAAGTGAAAGAGAGCAGGGTCTCCGGCATGGGCTTCGTCTCCCTCCAGGCGGCCCACCGCTTCGGCCGCTGGAGCGCGTTGGCGGAGGCGCGAGGCGCCTGGGCGCCGGTGCACACGCCCTGGCTGGACAGTCAGCTCGGCGGGCTCGCGATGTACGTGGGCATGAGGTTCGAACCGTGAACCGGCCCTGGGCTTCAAGGTGAAGTGACGGACGCCCGCAGCAGCTCGCGGGCACGGGCCATGTCCTCAGGTACGGGCGCCTCCACGGCGCGAGCCTCGACCCCTGCCAGGGAAGGCCACTCCACACGCGCGGCATGAAGCGGCGTGCGTGACAGCACCACCGAGTCCCCTTCCCCACCCAGGTCCTTCTCCGTCAGCGGCGCCTCGCGGCCGTACTGATGGTCCACCAGCAGCGGATGCCCCAGGGACAGCAGGTGCACGCGAATCTGGTGCGTCCGCCCCGTGAGAGGCTCGGCCTCCACCAGGGACGCACGCTCGAAGGTCTCCACGGGCCGCACGCGGGTACGCGAGGCCTTGGCCTCCGTATCCCCAGGCCGAGCCACGCGCATGCGCCCCTTCCTGCCCGCCACCAGGGGCGCATCCACCATGTGCGGCGCTTCGACCCGGCCCTCCACCAGCGCCACGTAGCGCTTGCGCACCTTCCCCGTCTCGAAGGCAACCGACAGGGCCCGGTGCACCGCGGCGTCCAAAGCGAACACGAGGGCCCCCGAGGTGTCCCGATCCAACCGGTGCACCACGAAGATCTTCTGGCGCCGCTGCGTCTCCAGCAACTCCCGCAGCGAGGGGCCGCCTTCGCGCCCGGGAATGACGAGCATCCCGGGCGGCTTGTCCACCACGAGCACGCCGCCGCCCTCGAAGAGGATGCGGACGTTCGTCACTCGTACTCCGACGCCGGTACCACGGTGATGGGGCCCAGGCCCTTGAGCTGCTTCTTCACCACGTCCGCCTTGCCCAACACCACCACGGCGGGCGCCTGCGCGAAGCAGTACTTCTTCGCGGCGGCCACGACTTGCTTCGGCGTCACCGCGCGCAGCCGGTCCCGGAACCGCTCCACCCAGTCATCCCCCAGCCCGTGCAGGCGGGCCTCGGCGATGCTTCCGGCAATGGACTCGTTCGTCTCCGTCCGCAGCGGGTACAGGCCGGCGAGGTAGGCCTGGGCATCCGCCAGCTCGCGGGGCTTGAGCCCCTTCTCCCGGACGCCGCCGATCTCCGCCAGCGCCACGTCGATGATTTCGCGCGTGGACTCCGTCTTCGTGAAGGTGGACAGCGCGAAGACGCCGGCCGCGTTCATCGAGTCGAACCAAGAGCTGACGCCGTACGTGAGGCCGCGGTTGACGCGAATCTCGTTCATCAGGCGCGAGGTGAATCCACCGCCCAGGGCGATGTTCATCGCCGTGGCCGGGAAATAGTCCTCATGGCCCATGCGCATGCCGGGGCCGCCCAGCCGCACCTGCGACTGCGTCTGGTCCGGCTTGTCCACGATGATGACCCGCCCACCCTGGGCAATGCGCTCCGGCGCGGGAATGGCGACGGGCGCATCCGGCCCTCCCGTCCAATCAGCGAAGGCATCTTCCGCCGCGGCAGCCACACGCTGCGGATCCACCGCGCCCACCACGATGAGCATGGACACCTTGGGGCCCATGCGCTCCTGGTGGAAGCGCACCACGTCATCGCGCGTGAAGGTCTTCACGGTCTTCGACGAACCGCCCACGTCGTGGCCGTAGGGGTGGTTGCCCCAGAGCGCACGGACCATGGCGCGGTCGGCGATGATGGACGGGTCGTCCAGGTCATTGGCGAACTGCGCCAGCTCGCGCTCGCGCGCATCGTCCACTTCGGACTGCGGGAACGTGGGCTCGCGCACCAACTGGCCCAGGATGTCGAGCATCTGCGCGAAGTGCTCGGACGGCGTGGTGAGGGCCACCGACAGCGTGTCTTCACTCACACCCACGCCCAGGCTGGCGCCGACGAACTCCACCGCTTCGTCGATGGCCTGCGCGTTCAGCCGGCGGGTGCCCCGGCGCAGCAGCCGGGCGGTGAAGTCCGCCAGGCCGTGCTTGCCATCCGGGTCGGTGGCGCTGCCCGCGCGAATCACCAGGCGCACGGACACCATGGGCAGGGGCCCGCGCTCGGCGGCGATGACCTTCAGGCCACTGGACGTGGTGCTTTCGTGCAGCGTGGGGAGCGTGAGGGCGCTCGTCGTGGCGCGGGCCGCGCCGCGCTTCGGCGAAGCCTTGCGGGCGACGGGGGCCTTGCCGCCGGCGCGCTTCGCCGGACGTGCGGGGGACTTTCGGGAGGGGCTCTTGCGAGAAGCCATATCGGGAGATTTCCTTGTACGGACCGGGCTCAGGCTTCGGTGGGCGCGGGAACCAGCGTCACCACGGAGCGGCGCTCGGGCGCGAAGTACTTCGCGGCCACGGCCTTGACCTGGTCGTTGGTGATGGAGGCGTAGGTGGAGGGCAGCGTCAGCAACCGGCGCCAGTCGCCGAGCAGCGCCTCGTAGTGGCCCAGGGCATGCGCCCGGCCGTTGTTCGTTGCCAGCTCGCGCAGGTGGTCCGAGCGCAGGTTGTTCTGCGCCTTCTGCAGCTCGCGCTCGGTGATGCCCTCCCGCGCGATCTTCTCCAGTTCGGCGTACAGCGCGGCCTCCACCTTCTTCGGGTCGGAGTCCGGCTTCAGGGCCAGGTAGAAGAGGATGGTGCCCGGGTCGATGCGCCAGCTCCAGTCGAGCATCAGCGACACGGCCAGCTTCTGCTCGTACACCAACGAGCGGATCAGCCGGCTCCCCTCCCCCTTCGTCAGCACGTACTGGATGACATCCAGCACGAAGGTGTCGTCATCGCGCGCGGGCGGCCCCCGGAAGCCCAGCATCAGCGCGGGGGACTGCGCGGGGTGGCGGACCTCGGCGCGGCGCTCGCCCTTCTGCTCGGGCTCCGAGTTGAGCACCGCCGCGGGCGCGGGGCCCTTGGGGATGCTCCCGTAGTACTTGCGCACCAGCGCCAGCGTCTTCTTCGGGTCGATGGCCCCGACGATGTAGAGCACCGCGTTGTTGGGCGCGTAGTAGGTGCGGAAGTAGTCCTGGCAGTCCTCGCGGCGGATGGCCTCGATGTCCGCCATCCATCCAATGACGGGCCAGCGGTAGGGATGCGCCTTGTAGACGAGCGTGCCCAGCTCCTCGTCCATCAGGCCGAAGATGTCGTTGTCCACGCGGACGCGGCGCTCTTCCTTCACCACCTCGCGCTCGCTGGTGAGCGTCGCCTGGGAGATGCGCAGCGAGCGCATCCGGTCCGACTCCAGGTCCAGCACCGTCTCCAGCGCGTCGGCGGAGAAGTCGTCGTAGTACACCGTCAGGTCGGTGGACGTGTACGCGTTCGAGCGGCCGCCGTTGGACTCCAGCGTCTTGTCGAACATCTTGGGGCCGTACTTCTTCGCCCCGTTGAACATCATGTGCTCGAACAGGTGGCTGATGCCGGTGATGCCGGGCCGCTCGTTGCGACTGCCGACCTGGAACACGGTATAGAGGCTGACGACAGGAGCCTGGTGGTTGGCGAGCAGCCGCACCTGGAGGCCGTTGGGAAGCGTGGCCTCGTGGACGTCGAACAGGGACTCGAGTGCGGGGTCCGCCACGCGAGTGGGTACTTTGCTCGGGGAAGCCTTGGACATAGGACCCCGAACCTAACCAGAGCGTGGCTATAGATCCACGACACCCGCACGCAAGGCCATCACCACGGCCTCCACGTGAGAGTTGACGCCCATCTTCCGGTAGATATGCGACAGGTGCGTGCGCACCGTCCGCCGCTCCAGCGTCATCACGTGCCCCACCTCGGCGTTGGACAGGCCCTTGGCCACGTAGCGCAGCACCTCGAACTCCAGCGGCGTGAGCGCCCAGGGGTTCTCCGGCTTCTTCTCCGCCTGGGTGGACTTCGCCTGAACGGACTGGAAGTAGTTCCAGAAGCGCTTGGCGATGATGGGCTCCAAGACGGTCCCGCCCTCCATCACCTCCTGGATGCCGGAGCGGATCTTCTCCGGCCCCACCCGCTTCACCAGGTAGCCGGAGGCCCCGGCCTGGATGGCCTCGTAGACCTTCGTCTCATCGTCGAAGGACGTGAGGATGAGGATCTCCACCTCCGGAGCGCGGCGCTTCACCCGCTGGGTCACCTGGATGCCGTTGATGCCGGGCAACTCCAGGTCCAGGAGGACGAGCTGGGGGCGGAGCTGGACGATGTCCTCCACCGCGGCCTCCCCTTCCTGGGAGGTACCGACCACCTCCAGTTCGGGAAAGGTGGCCAGCACCTTCACCAGATTCTTCAGGAGCTGGGGTTGATCCTCGACGACGAAGATGCGGGTCGGGTCCATGGTCACCGCCTCGGAGACGTGAACGAGTCCACCAGGACCTTGAGGTGCTGCCCCCGCTTGATGCGCAGGTCCAGCTCCTTGGGCTCACCGGTGGCGACGGACACCAGCTTGATACGCCGGGTGCCCACCTTGACGGGGTATCGATTGAGAGGCGTACGGCGGCTCAGCCGCTCGCCGTCGACGTAGACGGTCGCCGGCACATTGGTGGTGATGGTGACATACGCGCGCTGAGACTTCGGGGGTGGCTTCGGCTCGGGGGCCGCGTCCTCCTCGCCCCCTCGCGACGTGGCTTCTGGCGCGGGCGGCGGCGAACGCACCGGCACCGGCGGTGACGGCGGCGCGATGGGCATGGCGGGCGGCGGGCCCACGGGGGCGGCCTCCGCCTTCGCCTCCCGCGGGGCCTCCTCCGGCGCGGGTGCGGCATCACCACCGAGCTGCCACGCGGCCACCAGGAAGGTGATCAACCCCACCCCGGCGATGGCCGCCGCGATGCCCAACCGGCGTCCATACCGGTGCTGGGCCACGGACAACCGCTGCTCCGCGCTCACCAGGCGCCGGTGCACGTCGGACGTGGAAGGCAACGCCGGATCGGACGGCGGCATCGCGATGTAGTCACGCGCTCGCGCCGAGGCTGGCTGCACCGCGGGCAACACGTCTGGAATCGTCTTGGGCCCCTTGGCCTCCACCGGGGCGCGGCGGATCCGGGCGCCGCGCCGACCTGGCGCGGAGACGGAGACCGAGCCCTCGTCATCCGCGGGCGGCTCGGGCGCGGAGAAGTCCTCCACGACCTTGAGGCGCGGATTTCGCCCGATGCGGGTGTGGCCGCTCCCGCCCCCCACCGACGACTGCTGGCGGCGAGGCTTCGGCGGAGCGGCGCCCGGCGGCGCTTCCCACCCCTGCTCCAGCGGTCCGGCGGGAGCGGGCCCGGTGTCCTCCCCCTGCGCGGAGGTGGAGTCGGAGGCGGACGCGCGCGAGGGTGGCCGCACCCGCGTGGCCGCGTCCGCCACGTCACGCTCATACAGCTCCGGGCGGTACTCCTCGAACGCGGGCTCGGAGGCCTGCTGCGTCTCGGCGTTGGCCTCGTCCTCGGTCAGCGCGCGGCTGTATGGGGCGCGTTGAACCACGGACTTCTCGAGCTCCTCCGCGCGCAGGTCGTCCATCTCCGCGCCGGAGATGGGCTCCAGCGTGAAGGGCTCCTTGAACGGCGGGGGCCCCGAGCTGACGAGGCTCATCTCGTTGGGGAACAGCTCCCGTACGAAGCGACGAACGTCGTCCGCCGACGGCATGCCGCCACTGGCCGCGAGCTGATTGCGAAGCGACGTGGCGAACTCGCCACAGGAGCGGAAGCGGCGCTGGGGCGTGGGCTCCAGTGCGCGGAGGATGAGCGGGTCCAACCGGGAATTGATGCGCCGGTCCACGCGGCTGGGCGGCGGCAACGCCTCGCTGCGCCGCGTGGACACCCCGCCGCTGCCGGGCACCACGGGCTCACGCTGGGTGAGCAGCTCATAGGCGATGGCGCCGAGCGAGTAGATGTCCGACTGCGCGGAGTGCGGCTCGCCCCGCGTGACTTCCGGCGCGCGGTACGTGCCGCGGCCCCGGTGGCCAAACGACTTGCGCAGCTGGGGCACGGCCATGAGGGCGCGCAGCGCGCCGAAGTCGCAAACCGCGGGAAGACCTTCATGCGACAGCACCACGTTGCCCGGGGTGATGGCGCCGTGCACCACGCCCGCCTCGTGCGCCTGATGCAGGGCCTCCAGGAGCTGGATGATGATGTGGAGCGCCACGGTGGGCGGCAGCACCACGTCCTTGGAGTGCAGCCGCTGGAGCGCGGTGCCCAGGGTGAAGCCGTCCACGTCCTCGCGGACCACGGCTAGGCGCTGGCGGACGACGCCCAGGTCCACGACGTGGAGGATGCCCGGGTGCCGCACGGGCTGGAGAAGCCGCGTCGTCTCCGCCAGGTCATGGGCGTAGGCCGGATCGGACGTCCTGGGGTGGAAGAGCTTCACCACCACGGGGATGCCGGGAAGCTCGATGCCCTGATACAGCTCGGCCAGCTCCCCGCCCTCCACCTTGCCCGTCAGCCGGTACGTGGCGGTCATCGCTTCTTTCGCGCCGGACGTCGCCGCGTAACGGCGGAAAAGACGAAACCACACCACACGCACGACTCACCGCGGCGGCCACGCGGCAGCTCCAGCGTGCACCCCGGGCAGCGGGGACGGGCCCGGGCCGGACGCTCGGCCGCACGCTGGGCGGTTCTTCGCGCGGGGGGCTCGGTGGCGGCGACCTTCAGACGCAACCGGGCCTCCAGGCGGCGAACCCGATCTTCGAGCGCGGCGATCCGGGCGGACAGGCGAGCTTGAGCCGCCTCGGGGGCCTCCGAGGGCTGTCGTCGGGTGGGCGAGCGCATCGCAGACCCCGAAGCGTGCCATGCCGGCTCCAAACCCCGCAAGGTAAGAGCCGGGCCACCCACACGCGTGTTATGTGTCTGAGTCCCTTGGCACCATCACTTTCCCCGTTCCGTCCCATCCCGGGTGGGCCCGCGTCGGACCCGCTTCACGGGAGCTTCCGTTCTCCCCTCAATCGAGCCCGCGCCGAGGACGCCGCCCAGCGAGCCGACGGACTGCTCGCCGACGAGGAACTCACGCAGCTGCTCACGTCCCCCCGCGAGCGCCGGGTGACGGTGCAGCGGGCGCGGGACATCTTCGTCAACCGCAACCTGCGCATGGCCAGTGTCGAGCTGTTCGGCTTCGACATGGATTACACGTTGGCCATCTATCACATGCGCCGGCTGGAGCAGCTGTCGTTCGACATGACGCTGGCGAAGCTGGTGAGTGAGTACGGCTATCCGCCGGTGGTGGGCGGGCTGCTGTACGACCATCACTTCGTGATGCGCGGGCTGGCGGTGGACCGCGTCAACGGCAACATCCTGAAGATGGACCGCTTCGGCCACGTGGGCCGCGCGTACCACGGGCTGCGCCCGCTGAAGCGCGAGGTCTCACGTGAGCTGTACCGGAACAAGCGCGTGCGGCTGCGCAACTCGCAGTTCGCGTGGAACGACACGCTGTTCGCGCTGCCGGAGACGTGCCTGTTCGCGGGCATCATCGAGCTGCTGGAGTCGCTGGGGCACACGGTCCAGTACGGCAAGCTGTACGACGACATCCGCGAGGCCATCGACACGGTGCACCGGGACAACTCGCTCAAGCGCGAGGTGCGCAAGGACCTGGCGCGCTACGTGTTCCTGGACCCGGAGCTGGGGCCTGCATTGCACAAGCTGCGCTCGGGCGGGAAGCGGCTTTTCCTGCTGACGAACTCCGCGTGGGACTACACGGACGCGATGATGAAGTACCTCCTGGACGGGCAGCTCGCGGAGTACCCGAGCTGGAGGAACTACTTCGACGTGGTGGTGACATCGGCGGGCAAGCCGGGCTTCTTCACCGACTCGCACCCCTTCCTGGAGCTGGATGCGTCCACGGAGGAAGGCCGCGTGGTGGGCGAGGCCACGTCGCTGGAGCGCGGCAAGGTGTACTCGGGCGGCAACCTGGCGCGCTTCGAGGAGCTGACGGGCTTCCGGGGCGAGAACATCCTGTACGTGGGCGACCACATCTACGGCGACATCCTGAAGTCGAAGAAGTCGTCGCTGTGGCGCACGTGCATGGTGGTCCAGGAGATCGAGGACGAAATCACGTACACGGCGACGCGGCAGGAGGAGATTGGAACCCTGTCGCGGGTGGAGGTGCTCCGAGAGCGCCTGGACGACGAGGTGAACCACCACAAGACGCTGCTCAACATCCTGGATCGGCGGCTGGAGCGAGAACAGCTGGCACCGGACGAGCGGCTGGGCGTGGAGGAGCTCCGCAAGCAGACGAAGGCGGAGCTGGACCGGATGCGGCGGGCCCTGAAAGAGGCCAACGAGATCGCGGACACGCTCGAGCAGGACGTGGAGGAAGGCTTCAATCCTTACTGGGGCCTGCTCTTCAAGGAAGGCAACGAGAACAGCCGCTTTGGCTACCAGGTGGAGCAGTACGCCTGTCTGTACACGAGCCGGGTGTCGAACTTCCTGCACCATTCGCCCATGCAGTACTACCGCTCACCACGGGACAAGATGGCCCACGAGCAGGCCGGAGCCCTGTCCGCCCGGCTGTCCCCGATGGGCAGCGAAGGCCCCCCGAAGGGCGCCGGGAACGAGTAGGCCACATACGACGTGTCAGACCCTCCCGTAGGATGGGAACCTGTCAGGTAGTCGCCCCTGGAGGTCGGGTGTTACCTTGAGGACTTCCCAGGTTCCATTCACGGATGACGGCCCTCACGGCTCGGCGGAGGGCCCCACGCGGCCCCAGATGACGTCGGTGAAACGCGAGCCGGGCTCGTCGTCCAGACCCAGCTTGCGAAGGTCGTCCGTGTACTTCGCGCCCTTCACCACCACCCACCGCCGCGCCACGCGCCGGGCTTCCTCCAGCGTCTCCTGCGTCAGCGGTGCGTGTTCCGCGAAGCGGCGCAACATGTCGAACGCCGGCTGTGACTTGCGCGGCTTCGCGAACATCGGGTCGAAGAAGACAACGTCGAACGCGCGCGACGGCAACGTCTTCAGGTACTCGCGCGCATCCGCGTGCACCACTTCGATGGGCCCTGAGTCCTCGCCCAGCGCATAGCGCCGCAGCCCCTCCCCCGCCACCGCCC
>NZ_JABFNS010000151.1 GCF_013116825.1 Myxococcus xanthus | reverse complement strand
GCCCAGGGCGGGGGGGCCAATGAGACCCATGACCCCGCCGAGCACGGCTTCGAGCCCACCGCTCTTCAGGATGTAGCCGTCCGCCCCCGAAGCCTTCGTCTTTCCGTCCAGCTCCGCCTCGGAGATGTCGGAATAGAGGACCAGCTTCGCGGTGACCTTCTTCTGCCGGCGGAGGTACTCCACGACGTCGTCGCCGAACATCTCCGGCATGTTGACGTCCATGAGGATGAGCGAGAACGGCCCCTCGGCGAGCTTCTGCTCGAGGCTGGCAAGGTCCTGCGCGCCGCTCGCCTGGTAGCCGGCGGCGGTGAGCGCCCGGACGGTGAGCTCCACCAGCATCGGGCTGTCATCAATGACCAGTACGCGCGACATCGTCCTCCTCAAGGGCTTCGCGGTAGAACCCTACACCTTTGGTGCAGCGCGGACCATCGAAACGGCGACCAGACGGGCTGGTCGTCAGGTCCTCTTGACCGCTATTCATCGCCTCCGGATACTTTGGCGCCTTGACCACGACCTCGACTCCCCTCCAGCGAGCACTCCGGATGGCTCCGGACCGCGCCTTGGCCGCCCAGGCCCGGCCGGAGCAGGAGTTCTTCTGCTTCCGCGTGGGCGACCTCCGCCTGGGCGTACCCAGTGAGAACGTGCTCGAAGTGCTTCGGGCCGGTCTGCTCACGCCCTTGCCCCGGACCCCGTCCTTCATCATGGGCGTCACCGGCCACCGGGGCGAGGTGCTCCCGGTGCTGGACCTGCTGCGCTTCCTCTCCAAGGGAGAGGCCCGCATCGGCCCGCGCACCCGCCTGTTCGTCGGCGTCACGGGCAGCTATGTGGCCGGAGTCGTCGCGGATACGGTGCTGGGGCTGCGCCGCATTCCCGTGGCGGACATCCTCCCACCGCCCCTGGGCGGCGACGCCGCGGCCGAGCACCTGCTGGGCGTGGTGCAGGCCAGCGGCAACCAGGAGGCCATCAACCTCCTCAACTTCTCCAAGCTGCTCCAGACGGCACGGCAGCGGGCGGTGGCGCGGTGAACGACGACGCCTTCCATGAGAAGGAGGAAGAGGTGGACCTCCTCTTCTTCGACATCGGCGCCACGCTCTACGGCACGGATGCGTCCCAGGTGCTGCGCATCGACCGCGCGCTGCCGGAGGACCTCACGCTGGCGGAGCTGGGCCTGCCCCACCGGGGCAACCGCGCCATCGTCTTCGACACCCCCGAGGGTGAAGCCCACCTCAAGGTGGACGCCGTGCATGGCGTGCGCTCCATCCCCGTCAATTCCTTGCGCCGGATGCCTCCCACGGCCGGCGCCGCAGCCTACGCAGTCGGTGTGTGCCTGGAAGAGGCCCGCACCGTGTTGCTCATCGATCTGGTCGAAACCGCAAGGACTCAAGGAAGGCACTGAGACACATGTCCCTGGACACCCCCAACGAGAAGCCCGCTGGCAAGGCTCGCGCCCGGAAGGCCCCCGCCTCCAAGGCCGGCGCCACGAACGCGGCGTCGACCTCTTCCTCCACCAAGGCCATCACCGACACGCTGCTGACGGTGCTGTCCGGCAACCTGCAGGCCCGCGTTCCCAAGGAACTGGTCGGTGAGTCCGGCGCGGAGCTGGCGCACCTGCTCAACCAGGTGCTGGACCAGTTCGCGGCCTCCGAGCACCGCAAGCACGTGGCGGCGCAGGAGATCGACCAGGCGCTGGACGCGCTCATCGGCCTGGTGCGCGAGGGCGACCTGTCCCGGTGGAACACCACCACCGAAGACCCGCAGCTCGGGCCCTTGCTGGAGGGCTTCGGCAAGGTCATCGAGACGCTGCGCACCTTCGTGCGAGAGATCAACGAGGCGGCGCTGAGGCTGTCCTCGTCCGCCAACCAGGTGCTGGCGGCCTCCACGCAGCATGAGACGTCCTCCACGGAGCAGGCGGCGGCCATCCACGAGACGACCGCCACCATGGAGGAGCTGAAGCACGCGTCGGCGCAGATCGCCGAGAACGCGGGCAGCGTGGCGCGCGTGGCGGAGGAGACGCTGGGCGCGGCGCGAGCGGGCCGGGGCGCCATTGGCGAGTTCATCCAGGCCATGCAGCAGATCCGCAGCGACGGCGTCGCGGTGGCGGACTCCATCGCGAAGCTGTCCAAGCGCGTGGAGCGCATCGGCACGGTGGTGGAGGTCATCGACGAGATCGCGGACCGCTCCGACCTGCTGGCGCTGAACGCGGCGTTGGAGGGCAGCCGCGCGGGTGAGGCCGGCAAGGGCTTCTCCATCGTCGCGGCGGAGATGCGGCGCCTGGCGGAGAACGTCCTGGACTCCACCAAGGAGATCAAGAACCTCATCACGGAGATTCGCGAGGCCACGGCCGCCGCGGCTGGTGCCGCCGAGGCGTCCAAGTCCGCCACGGAGTCCGGTGAGAAGCTGGGCGCGGTGGCGGCGCAGGCGGTGGAAGGCATCCTCGCCGGCGTCCAGGAGACGAGCGACGCGGCCCGCGTCATCAACCTCGCCACGCAGCAGCAGCGCACGGCCACCGAGCAGGTGGTGGCCTCCATGGCGGAGATCGAGGACGTGACGCGCCAGACGACGCAGGCCTCGAAGCAGGCCACGGGCGCGGCCGCGGAGCTGACGCAGTTGGCCGGACGGCTGGCCGAGCTCATCAAGCGGTTCAAGGCCGACTAGCGCTTCCTGGAAGGGGAGGGGCGTACGCCGGCCATGGACACCGAGGCTCTCAAGAAATCCCTCCTGAAGAAGTTCCAGGAGGTCACCGCCGACCGCCTCCAGAAGATTCAGCTGGGGGTATTGGACCTGGAGAAGGAGACCGCGGACCAGGCCGCGGAGGACGTCGCGCGCGAGCTGCACACGATGAAGGGCGAGGCCCGCATGTTGGGTCTGGCCGCCATCGGGCAGCTGGCGCACGCCGCCGAGGACGTCCTGCGCGCAGAGCGCGAGGGCAAGACGGCCACCGAGGTGGCCACCGACGTCCTGCTCAGGGCGTGCGACGTCCTCTCCGATCTCAACGAAGACCTGTCCGGCGCCAACACGGGCAACCCGGCCAGCGAGGAGATGGTCCGCATGCTCGCGGAAGTCTCCGGACAAACACCGCCCGCCATCCCTGGCGCACGGCCGGTGGCGCCGTCTCCCGCACCGCCGCCGGCCCCTGTCGCCGCGCCCGTGGTGGCACCGGCGGCCTTCGCCGCGCCGCCCGCTCCGGTGGCAGCGCCGCCGACGCAGGCCCCCGTGGCCGAGCCGGGAGCGCACGCCGCCGCAGCCGCGCATCACCCGGCTGCCGCGCATGGCCGTGACGAGGAGGCCCCGAGCGCCGCGAAGTCCGCGGTGGCCGACCGGAGCATCCGCGTCAACGTGGAGGTGCTCGACGCGCTGGGGTTGCTCGCGGGCGACCTGCTGGTGGAGAGCGCCCGCGGCCGGCTGCGCAGCTCGGAGACGGAGGCGTTGTTCGAGCGCTTCAGCCGCCTGGGGGATCGCTTCCTACGGCTGGCGGAAGAGATCGACATCTCGAACGAGGTGCGTGAGCAACTGGACCGCGTGGAGAGCGACCTCCACATGCTGCGCGACGACGCGTTCCGCTTCGTGCGTCGCAACGACGACGGCATCAACACGCTGCACGGCAACCTGGCGAAGATGGCGGACCACGTGGCCGAGGCCCGGCTGGTGCCGCTGTCCACCGTGTTCGACGCCTTCCCGCGCGCCGTTCGCGAGATGTCGCGCACGCAGGGCAAGGAAGTGGACCTGGTCATCGAGAACGCCGACATCGGCGTGGACCGGTCCATGCTGGGCGACGTGCGCGACGCGCTGGTGCACCTGCTGCGCAACTCGGTGGACCACGGCGTGGAGTCCCCGGACACGCGCCAGCAGCTGGGCAAGCCGCTCAACGGCCGCATCCGCATCCGCGTGCGCGTGGACGGCGACATGCTCCACATCGAGGTGGAGGACGACGGCCGCGGCATCGACCCGGAGCGGCTGCGTCAGGCGGCCATCTCCAAGCGCCTCATCAACGCGGTGCAGGCCGCTGCGCTGTCGGAGCGCGAGGCCATCGAGCTCATCTTCCGCCCCGGCTTCTCCACCCGTGACCAGGTCAGCGAGCTGTCTGGCCGCGGCGTGGGCATGGACGTGGTGAAGCGCAAGGTGGAGACGCTGGGCGGCTCGGTGGGCGTGAGCAGCCGCATCGGCCGTGGCTCCACCATCACCCTGCGCCTGCCGCAGTCGCTGGCGTTGATGAAGGTGCTGCTGGTGCGCCTGGGGGACGACGTCTACGGCATGCCCGCCGCGGACGTGGAAGCCGTCATGCGCGTCAAACCGGATGACCGGCTGGAGATCTTCGGCACGCTGGCCGTGCGGCACCGTGGCAAGCCCACGGCGCTGGTGGCGCTGGGGCCGCTGTTGGGCCTCAACGGCGGCAATCGCTTCGACAAGCCACCCGCGGTGGTGGTGCGTCACGGCGAGGACCACGCGGCGCTGGTGGTGGACGGCTTCGTGGACGAGCGCGAAGTGGCCGTGAAGCCTTGCGGCGGTGAGTTCCTCAAGGCCGCGCCGTTCATCGCCGGCACCGCGGCGCTGGAGGACGGGCGCATCGCCGTGCTGCTCCATGTCCCGGACATCATGGCGGAGGTGCGCCGGATGGCCCGCCCCGTCACCCAGGCCCCCGCCGCCAAGCGCCTCCGGGTGCTGCTGGTGGACGACTCGCCCATTGCCCGCGCCACGGAAGGGGCGCTGGTGAAGGCGCTGGGGCACTCGGTGGAGGAAGCCCAGGACGGCGAAGAGGCCTACGTGAAGGTGCAGAACAACACCTACGACCTCATCCTCACGGACGTGCAGATGCCCAAGCTGGACGGGTTCTCGCTGGCGCGGCGGCTCAAGTCGACGCCCGCGGTGGCTCGTATTCCAGTCATCATCCTGTCGTCGCTCGCCTCGCCCGAGGACAAGCGGCGCGGGTTGGATGCCGGCGCGGACGCGTACCTCGTCAAGGGCGAGCTGGGCGTGGAGGTTCTCGCGCAGGCCATCGACCGGCTGACCTGAGGAGCCAGGCTTGGGCGGTGGCGCGGCAGTCGCAGGGATGGCGTTTCGGGTGCTCATGGTGGGCAAGGGGCTGCGTGCGCTCGCGGCCCGGGGCCTGTTCGATGGGGAATCCCTGGTGCCCGTGGGGCCGGCGGAGGTGGACTTCGCCGGCGCCCTGGTGGCCGTGCAGCGGCACTTCCCGGACGTGGTGCTGGTGGACCTGAGCGCGCTGGACGCGCTGCCCGCCATCGAGCACGTCATGGTGGAGCGGCCCGTGCCGGTGCTGGCGTTGCACCCCGGCGTGTTGTCCGGCCAGGAGGCCTTCCAGGCGATGGTGGCGGGCGCGCTGGACGTGCTGGAGCGTCCGGCGAATCCCGGGCCCGAGTTCTGGGCGCACGTGTCGCGCAAGCTGGTGCTGCTGGCGCAGGTGAGGGCGGTGCGGCAGGTGCAGACGCGGCCGCCACCGCAGGCGGCGCGTGAGACGAAGCCGCCACCGCCGTATCCGCTGGTGGCCATCGCCGCGTCCTTGGGCGGCCCCAAGGCGGTGGCGCAGGTGCTGCGGATGATTCCGCGCGCCTTCCCGGCGCCCATCGCCTACTGCCAGCACATCAGCGACGGCTTCACGGAGGGGCTGGCGCACTGGCTGTCCAATGAAACGGCGCTGCGCGTGCTGGAGGCGGAACATGACGTGCTCATGGCGCCGGGCACCGTGTACATCGCTCCGTCGGGCAGTCACCTCTTGGTCAGACCCGAGGGTAGGTTGGAGCTGGACGCGGGCCCCGCGCTTCGCGGTTTCCGACCGTCCTGTGACATGCTGCTGACTTCAGCGGGTGAGTCGTTCGGCCCGCGCTGCATCGGGGTCATCCTGACGGGCATGGGGCGCGACGGGGCGCGAGGGTTGAAGGAGATTCGAGAGCGCGGCGGTCGGACCATTGCCCAGGACGAAGCGTCGAGCGTCGTCTGGGGCATGCCGCGCGAGGCGGTGTTGATGGGCGCGGCGCACGAGGTGCTGCCACTGAGCCGGATTGGCGCTGCGCTGATGCAGTGGGTGGATGTGTGTTGACGGCGAGCCAGAGAGTCTTGCAGCAACTCGCCGCGCTGCTGCTGGAGCGCGCGGGGCTGAAAATCACGCCGGATGGCTTTCATAGCCTCCGGCTTGCGCTGTCCGCGCGGATGCCCGTGCTGGGGCTGGAAGAGCCCGAGCACTACATCCAGCGCCTGACGGGCGCCGGTGGCGAAGAGGAGCTGCGCTCGCTGTTGCCGCTGGTGACGGTGGGGCACACGGAGTTCTTCCGCGACGCGAAGCAGTTCCGCGCGCTGGAGAAGAGCGTGCTGCCGGACCTGGTGTCCCGTTCGCGGCGCGAGATGCGCAAGGTGTCCATCTGGTCCGCGGGCTGCGCGACGGGTGAGGAGCCCTACAGCCTGGCCATGGTGCTGGCGGAGCTGGGCGCGCTGTCGCTGGAGGTGGACCTATGGGCCACCGACCTCAACCTGGCCGCGGTGGAGGCCGCGAAGCAGGGGCGCTTCACCTCGCGCCGGGCCATCAGCATCAACCAGGCGCGGCTGACGCGCTTCTTCAAGCCCGTGGAAGAGGGCTATGAGGCGCTGCCCGCGCTGCGTGAGTACATCCGCTTCGATGGACAGAACCTGGCGGTTCCCGTCTTCGACAAGGTGGCCCTGTCTTCGCTGGACCTCATCCTCTGCCGCAACGTCATCATCTACTTCGACCTGCCCACCATCCGCGGGTTGATGGACCGCTTCCTCGCCGCGCTGCGGCCGGGCGGGTTGTTGTTCCTGGGGTACTCGGAGAGCCTCTTCAAGGTCTACGACCGCTTCGAGATGATCGAAGTCGATGGGGCGTTCGTGTACCGCCGCCCGCTGAACGACAAGAGCATGCGGGCGCCGCCGCTGCGCATCACGCCGTATCCCGGTGAGCCCGATGTCGCCGCGCGCAGGCCCGTGCCCGCGGACGCGTTCACCGCGGACCTGCGCAAGCGGATGCAGCCCGAGGACGTCCCGTTGACGACGCGGCTGCCCGCGGTGTCTGCGTCGTCGGTGGCGGCGCCGGGCTCGCCCAGCGTGACGTTGCCGGCGGTGGGGGCCTCTTCGAGTCCGCGTTCCGTGATGCCGGGGCGACTGCCCGCGGTGTCGCCTCACTCGCCGCTGCCGGCCATCGCCGCGCCGCCGCCGCCCAGCGTCGCGCGCTCGCGTGTCACCGCGGAGCTGCCCACGGTGGGGAGCGCGGACTCCGTCCGTCCGCGCATCACCACCGAGCTTCCGGCCGTGGCCATCACGCCGCGCGCGCCCACCGTGGAGGTGCCCGCCTGGCCCACGCTGCTGCCTCCGGCGGAGCGGCTGGCCATGGCGGTGCGGAAGATGGCGCAGGGCGATTTCTCGGCGGCCATCGCTGGCGTGCAGCGGCTGCTCGCGGACGAGCCCAGTGACTTGGATGGGCTGCTGACGCTGGGCAACCTGTTCTCGCTCACCGGCCGCATCCCCGAGGCGCGCGAGGCCTTCGCACAGGCCATTCAGCGCGAGCCGCTGTGCGTGGAGGCGCGGGTGTTCGGCGGGGTCGCCGCGTTGCAAGCAGGGGAGTTGAGCGAGGCGCGCTCCGAGCTAGGCAAGGCCCTGTTCCTGGAGCCCACGCTGGCCATTGGCCACTACCTGCTGGCGCAGGTGCACGAGCGCACGCAGGACCATGAGGCGGCCCGTCGCAGCTACCGCAACGCCATTGCCCAGCTTCGCTTCCCGCAGCGCCCCCTCGCGGGGCACTACCCGGAGATGCCGGACTCGGCGGATGCCATCTCTCGCGCGGCGCGTTACGCCCTGGCCGCGTTGGAGGAGCAGCCCCTGCGCTGAGGCAGGGGCCGCGTCCCGTGCTTCACGTCAGTCCAGGCTGCTCTTGACCTGGTCCAGGCTCTTGTTCGGGTCCAGCACGGCGCCGAACTTCTTCTGCAGGTAGCTCTTGGCCTGGCCGCGCAGCAGCATGCCAGGGTCGGTGCCCTCACCCTCGACGGCCTTGTCGGTGATGACGAACGAGGCGTCCATCTGGATGCCCATCACCTTGCCGACGATTTTCGCGCCTTCCCCCTGCCAGTCCGCCTTCACGCCGTACTTGCCGCCCCAGTACTGGAGCAGCTGATCGACGCGCTGCTTGACCTCCTCCTTGGGGAGGGAGTGGGGGATATCGAACTTCATCATTCCCATGACTGGCTCCTGATCTCGGTGTCCCGCTTCGTGCGTTTATCCGTGCCCGAGCGGGAATGGAACCGCCGTGTCACTTTTGGGCGCGCGGATGTCAACAGGCTTGCTCACGGGCCTGCCGTCTTGCGAACGCGCTTGAGCTTCACCGGTGGGTCCTCCGGGCGGCCCCAGCGCTCCAGGTAGGGGGCCAAGTTGTACTTGGCCGCCGTGCGCAGGGAGCTCATGGGCCGCACCTTGCCCAGCACCTGCCGCTCCTGGAAGGGGCGGTCATGCAGTCCCAGCACCCACATGAAGTTGGCGACGCTCGCGGGGTCCCTGCCATCCACCGCGTACTTGTCGTTGAGGAACGCGATGCGTTGCAGCGCTTCCTCGGGGGAGGGAGTCCACTCCAGGATTTTCTTCCCCCACAGCATGCGCAGGTAGTTGTGGATGCGGCCACGCTCCACCAGTTCGCGCTGAGCCGCGTTCCACAAGCCGTCCGCGGTCCGTGCTGTCTCCAGTTGCTTCAACGAATAGTGGTGCTCGCGCGCGTCCTTCTGGTGGCGGGTGAGTGTCTCCTTCGCCCACGGAGGCAGGGAGGCCACGGAGAGCTGCTGCGGCCCCGGCGTGTGGAAGCAGTAGTTGAAGCCCAGCTCTCGGCGGACGAGCAGCTCCTCCAGGAAGCCCTGCACCGAAGCATCCTGCGCGCCGCGTGCGCGGATGGCGGCGCGCGCGGCCTCTCCCGCGAAGAGGTTGCCCCAGTGGAAGAAGGGGGACAGGTTGGACTGCCGCGCCAGGCCCGGGTCGTTGCGTCCTTCGTCATAGCCGTCCAGCCGTTGGTGCACGAAGGCCTGGAGCGCCTCGAGGCCCGCCTGTCGTCCTCCGCGCTCCTGGATGGGCGCCACCGAATGGTCGAAGTCGAAGGCGCCCAGGGACTCGCGGGCCTCGCGTGCGTCCGATGTGGCGAAGTCCGGCTCCAGCTTGCGTCCGGCCGCGGCGGCCTTCACCGCGCGGTTGGGCACGGCGCGGTCCAGGTACTCCGGCCACAGCTTCTTCAGCTTGGGCCGCAGGGTATAGGCGCCAATCTGTCGCGTGGCGATGCGCTGCATGGGCACCACGCATGACGCATCCACGGCGAACAGCGGCACGTCCAGGGCCTTGGCGGCGCCACGCAGGTGGCCCGGGATGATGTACGTGGGGAACAGGTCTGACACGATGGCGGCGGCGCGCCGGCCGAGTTGGGCCAACCGGGGACGGTGTTCCTTCGCGGTCCGGGGCAGCTCCAGCCAGTAGGGCAGTCCGCGGGCGGCGCAGCCGGTGGCCATGTCCATCATCCCCTCCAGGGCCCAGGCGTGGAGCCTGTCGGAGGCATGGGGGTAGTCCGGACGGATGGCCTGGTAGACGACGACGGGCAGGCCCAGGTTGTTGCCCAGGCCGATGGCGGCATCCAGCGCGTGGTTCTGTTCGGCGCGATGGTTGACCATGCACCAGTAGAGGATGAAGTCGCGGCGGCCGGGAGGAAGGGGGAGGTCCTTCACCACCTGGACGCGCGCCGAATCGACGCCGAGTTCGGACCACGAGAAGCCTTCAGGCATGGGGCCACACTGATACGCGAGCTGCATTCGCGTCGTGGAAGAAAAGAAGTGCGTGGCTGTGAACGAAGGGACAGGGAAGGCCGGATGGCACTCCAATTTCCGGCACCCGAGGACAGGTTGTGGTTTTCTGCCGCCCGGCCGGACCGAAGGAGTCCTTGCGTGTCATCATTGAGAAGCTGGAGCTATCTCCCCATCACCGCCCTCGCTCTCGCGCTGGTCCTTCCGGAGCCCGCGAAGGCGCAGGCTGGCGGAACCTATCCATCCCCGGGGTCTGCGCAGCCTCCGTCTGCCCCCGCGGGTTATGCGGCCCCTCCGCAGGCCACGTATCGCCAGACGGCGCCGCAGCAGCCCGCGGACCCGTACGCGCAGCCGCCGCAGACGCAGCAACCCGCGGACCCATACGCGCAGCCGCCGGCGTCCGCGCAGCCGACGGACCCGTATGCGCAGCCGCCGCAGCAGCAGCCCGCGGACCCATACGCGCAGCCGCGGACGCAGCAGCCGTCAGCGGATCCATATGCGCAACCGCCACAGTCCGCGCAGCCGGCAGACCCGTATGCGCAGCCGCAGCAGCCGGTAGACCCGTATGCGCAGCCGCAGACGCAGCAGAGCTACCCCCCGGCGCAGAACGCCTATCCTCCTTCGGATGCCCAGGACCCGGCTCGTTACCCGGGTGACACCGCGACGGCGAGCGACGCGCCCACGCTGCCTCCGGATCCGGATTCGCTGCGGACGAAGCCGCAGTCGCCGCTGACGCCGGACGACCGGGCCATGGCGAAGCGGGGCGTGCCTCCCGTCGAGGACACCGGGGTGATGCTGGACGGCAGGCCGCGCCAGGGCCCGTTCCTCTCCGGTCCGGGGAGCCTCAGCTTCATCGTGCATCACACGACACTGGGCGCGTTGGGTGGCTTCTTCACGCAGGCGTTCGCCAGCGATTTCAACTTCGACAAGAGCTCGCGTGAGGCGATGCTGGCGGGCACGCTCATCGGCGCGGGCCTGGGCTTCGGTGCCTCGTCGTGGTGGCAGTTCAACAACTGGGTGGACCGCCCCATGGCCACCTTCGGCATCGCCAACTCGGTGGTGGGCGGCATGTTCACCGCGGGCCTGATGGACCTCTTCACGCAGGACGCGGGCGTCCTGACGTGGTCCGCCTTCCTGGGCGCGGAGTTGGGTGCGTGGCTCACGGCGGGCATTGGCGGCGGCCAGCTTCCGCTCAATGACGGCTTGCTGATTTCGTCCGGTGCGGGCTGGGGCGCGGCCTATTCGGCGCTGCTGTTGGCCATCATCCATTTCTCCGGGACGCCTGTGTCCGGCAAGACGTGGCGGGACACGTTGCTGCTGGCGCCGGGCATCGGCGCGGGCGCGTTGGCGCTGGCCACCATGCGTTACAACCCGACGCCGTCCCAAATCGTCCGAGCCAACATCTTCGGCGGCGGCGTGGGCGCGGTGGTGCTGCTCCTCTCCGGCCTGGTGCTGGGTGGTTTCGATCAGTCCACGCCGTACGTCCTGTCATTCCTCGGCTCGGCGGGGGCCATCACCACGGTGAGCCTGCTGTGGGAGGAGAGCGTGGACCGCTCCGCCCTGAAGATGGCTGGCCGCTCAGAGAAGGACCGGCCGTATACGAACGTCTGGTGGTAGACGCGGCCTAGGGCAACCAGGCGCGCGCCATGGCACGGCGGGGCAGGAGGCACCACCTTCCCCCCGACATGGCGCGCGTCAATCCATTTTCGGCTCTACTCGGCTCGCTGGATTCCTCGCTGGAGCCCAGCAGCTACGTGCCGCGTGGCAATGCGGTGCCCCAGCCGTCCCACGTCCGGCCTCTGCTGGAGGCGGCCAATCCCACGGCGGAGCTGCGGCGCCTGCGAGACTCGGGCGCGCTGCTGAAGGACTCCCGTCCCGCGATGTACCTGGTGGAGGTGCAGGGGCCTGCTGGCAAGCTCGGCGGCCCGCCGGTGCGCTTCCTCCTGTGTGCGCTGAATCCGGATGCGGGCGCCTCGCTGGAGCATGACCCGTACCGGCCCAGGGCCTGGGAAGCGGAGCCCGCCGTCACCCTGACGGCGGATGACCATGGCGTCCTGCGAGGATTGCTCGCGGAGGCCTCTGAGCGCGCCATCGTCGTGTGGGAAGGGCGCTACGGACAGAACACCCTGTCGCTGCGGCGCATCGAGCCTTCCCCCGTGTCGAAGCGGCTCCAAGCCGTGCTGGATGAAGCGCCCATGCGCCCGCTGGCGGCGCTGGACGAGCGCGGCCCGACGCTGGCGGCCGTCGTTCCCCTGTCCGACCCGGGGCTGGAGCTGCTGCCCATCCACCGCGCGCTCAAGGGCGTGGAGACCTTCAAGGAGGAGACGTTCCTCACGCTGGTGACGGCGTATGCGCGAGTCTACGAACTGGATGAGCCCCTGAATACGCCGCGCGGTCTGGCGGTGGCGCGAGAGCGACTGGCCACGCTCATCACCGGGCACCACGCGGTGCTGCTGGTGTTGCCGGGAGGGCGAGGCCGCATCCTCCGGTTCCGTCAGGGGTTGGACCTGGCGCACCTGAAGGGGGCGCCGCGCAATCCCACGCTGCGGAGCCTGGACCTGGCGCTGCTGAACGCGCTGGTGCTGCGGACCGTGCTGGGCATCAAGGACCCGGAGGCACCGGGGCACTCGCAGGTGTACCCGGTGCAGGGCCTGGAGTCGCTGGTGCAGGGCGTCGAGTCGGGGATGTTTCAGGCGGGCTTCGCCCTCAATCCGCCGCCGCTGTGGGAGGTGCGCGCGGTGATGGAGGCGCAGGCGACGCTGCCGCCCAGCACGCTTCGGGTCGAACCGTTGCCGCCGGCGGGGCTGCTCTACCTGGACCGGGAAGGCTGACCCGTTGGCGTGAGGGTCCTGCGCCAAACTCCGCCGGAGGACCTGCCCCGGCGTGTTCCGCTCGAACTCCAGCCGGGGCCGGGGGAGACGCTGGACTCGATTTGTGGCGGTGGAGTGCACGGGCAGCTTCGCGCACGTGCTGTGCAATCCGCCGTATCGGACGCGGGCATCCGGACGCAGCAGCATGTCTATGGAGAAGGCGATCGCCCGGCACGAGCTGACATGTGAAACCCAGGACGTGGTGCGCGCCGTGGACCACCTGCTGGTGCCCTACGGCTCCGAGATAGTGTTCGGCACGGGCCCTGGCGGCCACCGCGCACCGGGCAAGCTCCTCGGCCCGAGGTAGTGCCCGACATGAGCGCTGGCGCTACTGCGCACCGGGTAGGCGCCACGGCTCCGCGGTAATGCTCGGCGCGGGCAATCTCCACGGCCGGAGGTAGTTCTGTGTGCGGGCGCTGGCGCCACGGCGCCACCGGGCAGGCACCACGAACCCGATGTAGTGTTCGGCAGGGGGCCTGGCCGCCGCTGTGTACCACCGGGCCAGCCCCGAGGTGATGCTTGGCGCGGGTGGCTTCCACCACCCGAGGTGGTGCGCGGCATGGGCGCTGGCGGCCACTGCGCACCGGGCAAGATCTTCGGTGTAAGTTGAAACATACAGCCCGTAGTTCGAAGAGCCAGGAGGAGAGTAATGCCTGCGCCGAGGTGCCCCGATCAATTCGAGGGGAAGGTTTCGGCTTTCATTGTTCGATTCTCAAGTGAAACGCTTCTCAAGCCCGACGCGATGGCAAGTGCCCACCTTCACGTCAGGATGGCGATGCAAGAAAGCGAACTGTTGCTGGTGAGGAATTTTGGCGGGTACCAGAAAGCGGCAGAACGCTATCATTTGAGCAACCGGCGATCATTCGTGGTTGGCGATAATGAGCCCGTCGTATGGCACTGGCGGCACCATTATGAGCAAAGACCTGTGGATCTGCTCGACGCGCTCAAACGTCAGTTGATTCCCATTAGCATCGCCGTATCGTCGGGGGAGAAAGAGGCAAGTTGGGCTACCTGGGGCAACGGCGATGCCGGTCGCCCCGAAAACAGGTGGCGCGGCGTGAAGGGGGGCCGCTGGAAATTATGCCATGTCTTTCCGGCCGCACCTTCTCACCTCGATGATTCTGAGGAGGCAATCCTGGCTCGGTTTGTCCGGAACTTTCATCCCATAAATCAGTTCTGGTTTGCCTCAGACTACAATTGGAAGAGTCGCGGAAGATATGAAATGTCGCCGAAGGCGCGGCTCGGCGAGTGGCCAGAAGTGTGCATGGCCTTCTGGAGAGCGTACTCCGCTAGGTATCCCCAAGAGGCTGTGTGGTTCCAAAATGCGGCACGGCTGAGCGAGCGTGAGTTGCAAGCGGCGAATTTCGCTTCGGATCCGCTGATTAAGTTCTGGTGGCGAGCTGAACCCCCAGTGCCCCCTTCGTCTGGCGGTACGCGGATAAGTCCTTCAATTGCCCAGAGTGCCACAGGATCAGAGAACGCTTTGAAGAAGAGGCTAGACAATATCTGCAGCATTCGCGAGACGGGCACCGGACGATTCCACCTGAGTCAAATGGGGAAAACGATCGGAGGAAGCGAGCGGGACGTGCCGTTCAGATTTCAGGTCGTCGACGCCTCTGGAGGCGTCATTGCTGAATCAAGTGAAGAGACCGCAAGAGGGCTTGGAATCGCCGAAAGAGGTAGGCGCGACTATGACGCAGACAAGTATCATCAAACGGATTTCATGAAGTGGGAATGCGGTCAGGGGCTCGTTCCATTTCAGGCTCTTGCTAGAAGGGTTCGACACTGGGCCTACTATTAGTCGTCGACCTGCCTGGCACATCCGAGACAGCTTCGGTGCGAATAGAAGGAGAGGCGCAGTGATAGGTAATCATCCTTGTGCAACATAGGCACAGGCTAACGGCTACAGCCCCTGAGTATTCGCAGGACTGCCGCGAACTCCCGCGAGAAACGGGGCTGATTAGGATTTCACGCGGAAAAGGAGACCGGCTGTAGTTGCTGCACAGTCATATGGTGACGATCTAACTCCCAAATCTGTGTCGAGACTATGCCGACTATCAAGAAAAGCAGGAAGTTCTGCTCAAGCACTGCTCGTGATGCAATCCATCGCCAATTCTCCAGGTCGACAGTCGATGGGTGCGGGTGAGTTTCTGGGTGAGAGTGCCATTCGCCCAAATAGTTCATTGTCCCATTTGAAGATGCCCATGCATCGTCAACCAAGCGCTGCGCAGGCGACTTGCTCCGGAAGAACCTGAACCTCGACCGAATGTCACTACCAGTAGGCTCACTGGCTTGATCAACCACTATATTTTCCGAATCGACGATGCAGCGGCCGAGCAGGACTCCTCCCGCCTCATGGTCGCGGTCCTTGATTTGGCGGTGACGAATCAGCAACTGCACAACACATTCTGAGACAGCAACTTGACCTCCGTTCGGGCGGCGGAATACGAGCGATGTCACCTTGCGCACCTCGGACATCCAGCGTGCTGCGTCACTTCTGTGCGTCCGCCTGGGGACATCTGACGTGCGCGTGCAGAGAGCGCAAGTTTGGCGGATTGAGGCGCAGCATTTGGCTCAAACCACGAAACCAAGGTCGAGTTCTTCAGCTCGCCAGCAAGGATACGGAGTGTAACGCGAGCGGCCTCAATTCCAGCGCGTTGGGCGTCCAAGGAACCAAAAGGCGTGAAAGTGCCAGCGCAACCTCCGACCGCTGCGGAGAAGTCTTGCCCAGGTTCGTAAAATGAGGCCTTACAGCGGAGTCCGTGGACGTCATCTGCGTCAAATAGGCATCCAAGACAGCCTATCTCTGGATGGCCATCTGCAAGTACATGGCCAGCAATCCCATGCGCTTCAAGCCAAACATGGATGAGGCGGGATTCTGCCCTTAGGGATTCACTCATTCGGAGTTCAAATGTATGGTCACCCGTTGCAAGAGCCACCAGGTCATGACGTCGAGCAAGTCCCGGGTCCTTATCGAGAACTTCTTCAAGACGGGTGCCATGTACGTCTAGAGAGACATGCGGAAGTCGAGATTGAATGACTGTCCTAAGTGCCTCGACTTTGGGACGGCCGACATGGGCGAGTCCAAGGACATGGCGTATGGCGTTTTCAGATCTCAACTGGTCATCATCAACCAAGGTCAGGTGGCCAATGCCGCTATCTGCGAGGCACATCGCCAAGTAGCCACCAACTGCACCGCAACCGACAATGAGAACGCGTTTCCCTCTGTAACTCGCTGATGAGCCGGTTCTAGCTTCCAAGAAGTCAGCGTCACCTCGTTGGATGTCTAGGCGCTCACCTCGCTTCCGCCCATTGCGCCCAACTGCGATGCCGAGAGGTACTCTGCCAATTCGAAATCCATCAGATGGCAGACTCGAACTCAATCGCCAAGCAAAAACAGCGTCGCCATGACTATTGTTGATGGGGAACGAAAACAAGAATGTCAATCGCGTCTGTCCACCAGTTAGCCAACGCTCGACTGTGATGCGGGAGGCGTCATCTAGATGCTTGCGAATCAGAGTGCCGACGTAGCGAAGATTCGTCTCTGCTTCGAATGGTGGAGGCATTACGGGTGTCTTGAGACGAATAAGCCATGCCGGTTCAACAGCGCCAATCCGAAGTCCAATTCGCTCAGCAGTCGTGCGTAACTCATCGGCCGATTCACCAGCGACGAATGCAATGCTTCCTCGCCCTTTCGCTGTCTCTGCAATCGCGACCTCCCTGGAGTTACCCTTAACGTCGCAGAACGTGAGGACAGTTCGACCTGCACTTGACGCCCAATACGCGCTGAACTCTTGTTGAAGGTCCCCCGCATTCTCGCCCTGTAGCCCCTTGAACAGAATGTTCTGCGCGCGAAGGAGCGCTTCGCGCACAAGCGAAGCCGGGCGCGTGGCATCGAGAAGCAATCCATTGCTCGATGCAATGCAGACCTTGCCGCTTCTTTCAACGTGGGGGATTTGCCGACCGAGTTTTGTTCGGTCGACTTTCACTACCGGAAGGTCATACGGGAACCCACGCGGCAGCGAAACGAGCACCGGGGTGGGTGAGCCGCCAATGTTGAGTTCGCCTTCCCAAGTGAGTGGCTGAGCTGTGACATTGAACCCTAATGCTGCCAAAGCGGCTCCCCCCTCGATGACGGCCGAGTCCACACCAACTTGCTTCATGCAGAAGAACTCGATGTGATGATTGCCGGTGCCTGGGTCTTCTTACCGGTCTGATCTGGCGGTGGAACCGGAAAATCATCACCAAAGATTGGAACTAGCAGCTCACAGGCCTTTGTTGGGTCAGTTTCTTGATTCGAAGCTTCGAGTGCATCCTTCATCGCCTGGAAGCGGCTGATCAGTGCGGCCATGTGTTCATCACTCAGCTTGGCGAACATGTCTTCGTATTCAGGCGAAGGTTTATTTGCCACAACCCGTGTCTGACTCGTTACAAACGAGGCGATTCCTAAGAGCGCGGCTCGATCATCCGGTTTGCCATCCCAACTCAGTGCCCTCGCAAGATGGCCAATCGAAAGCAAGGTAAACGCAAGCCCCGATGGTTTTGCCTCGGATTCTTCGGGCTGTTGAACATCGTCCCAGCGTTTCAGACATCTGATCACGCGTCGAAGCTGGTTGGTTTGGGTCCCCCCCTCGGTATCTGCAAACGCGGATTGTGCATCATCTACGTACTTGAGGAGCTTCGATGGATCTGCAGCGATCCAACCTTTTGAAGAATGAGCAAGTCGAAACTGCTCGCCCGTGGTGTCGTCCGTCCACCATGCATAAGGTACGAGGTCAACGTGGAAACCTTTGGCATACCCAACGCGAATGCAGGGGCCTTTGGCCTCGACGTTGTCCGTATGATTTTTCACCGCATCGAATACCCATTGACGAACCTCCGTGGCAGTATGCTCTTCCTCATTGAACTTGAATCGCATCCCGACGTCGATGTCGTATTCCTTCTCTCCGATTGGCTTCACCCCAGTCCGCATGATGTAACTACCCTGCATTAGGCGCAGGAAAGAAGGGCGCTTCGCGTCGGTGAGCGACTTCTCGATCTTCTCAAGGATGATGTCGCGCTTATCCCGGAGTTCCTGATTGGTGTCGTAATCAGTGCGAATGGTTTCGTGAAATTTTTCAAACTGTTTCTGGATGTTCGCCATGGTTCAGCCTTCGCGTAGTCAGAAGAGGCCTCACGCGATTCCGGAAGTCGTTCTGCGAAGCCGCGTTCGTTCCGATTGAAATGAGATCTTGGGTGGCCCCATCGTCGGCGACATCCAGCCCCAAGTGTGGATGGGTTGGCAGGTCGGATCGTACATACGCTCCGACCTTTTCTCCGCCATCTCCTGCCCCGAGGCCCAGCATCACACGTGTAACAGCTGAATGTGTAAGCTTCATTGTCGAACCGATAAACAGTTCGGCCAAGCTCGGCCCCCAACCAAAGATCCCGCGACTCAGCCGAAATCGCTCGAAACGGCTGGGCGGCCTAGTGCGTTCCGCCGCGCTACGTGGATCACGAGGTGTGGCTACTGACAAAATTTGAAGCTCTGAGGGACGACGCCCAAGATACCCAACGCCCTCTGTGAAGGCGAGCAGCGTCGGATTGTTGGCGTACACCCCTCCGTCGATAAACTGCTCAACGGCACCAGAGGTAGGAGACGTAATGGTGGCGATCGGAAGATAGGTTGGTGCTGCAGATGTTGCGAGAGCAATATCACGCACGTGGTAGCCGCTGTCCCGCGTCAATTCTGGGGAATGGTCAGTTTTGAAGATACGCGGCGTTCCAGTAGTAAGGCAGAAGGCGGGTACAATCACATACTTTCCGCGCGCTTTGATATCCCCTAGAGTTGCATCGCCGAAGGTCGCTGCGAGGGCCTCTTTCAATTTGGTGTTCGAGTAACGAGCGAAGAAGAAGCCTCGCAAAATGCGGGCAGCACGCGAGCCCGGGAACTTGTTGTTGAAAACTTCAGTGCCAAGGCGCTTGTAAAGGTCAACAATCTCCGCGGCCGATTTTCCATGGGCGAGAGCGAGCGCGATGATTCCGCCCGTGCTCGTGCCGCAGAAGAGATTGAACTCGTCGGCGACCTTAATATCGAAGTGACGTTCAAGCTCCGCCAGGAAGCTGGCCGTGGCGAGCCCAAGGTAACCACCTCCGTCGAGGCAGATGGCGCGCAACGGTTTCGCAGCCGACATGTGCGAGGCACTGCTGTTGGAGTGTGGCTCCATTCCAGCGGACGGTAGTGGAACTATCTGTTGTGATCAAGGTCGTGGTCTGCCCCCCCGATTATCGGACCATTTGAAGCGTGAGAGAGTCATCGCGGCCAGGAGGTAGGTCAGTCGTGAGGAAGCGCGTCGCCCGACTGATGCCGCAGAAGGGGCTGCGCGCCCGAGTGCGCCACCGCTTCGTCAAGACGACGGACTCGGCCCACAACCACCCGGTGGCGCCCAACGTCCTGGAGCGCGACTTTTCCCCCTGAGCGATCCCCTCATTTCAGCGAGCTGCCCACCAGCCGCCTGCCAACCGGCTCCGTGCGAGGTGGGGTGGTGAGAGGCAGGAGGAGAGGCCATTCTGGTACGCAAGGTGGCCATCAACGAAGAGCAGGTGCGAACGTTCCTGTCGAACTTGTTCGAGGAGGACCTGCACGCCAAGCGGGTGTTGTCGCTGTCGCACGCGACATTGGGCGTGGTGCACGCGGCCTCCTTGTCGGTGCACGCCATTGGCCAGGCGCTGGCATGGGCACGGGGCGGCGTGCAGAAGCACGGCATCAAGCAGGTGGACCGGCTGCTGTCCAACGAAGCTGTGGACGTGTGGAAGTTGGCGGCCGCATGGGTGCCGTACGTGCTGGCCGAGCGCGACGAGGCTCTGGTGGCGCTGGACTGGACGCGGTGAGCGTCAAGGTAGATGTCGCGTGAAAGGGTTCAACCGATGCGCTTCAATTCCAGCGCTGCCGGGGTGAGGTTCGGAGAGGGGCCGAGGCGGACGGGGCCTGCGGGTGTCCAGTCGCGCGTGTCGCGGCTCCATCGCTCGGGGTGACGGGATTTAGCGCGTTGGTACACCTGGTGCCGTCGGGTCAGCAGCGCGCCCTCGCGGCCGAAGTGCCTGTCGTCGGGGGCATCCGCTTCCGGTTTAGCTGCTGCTCCCGAGGGAAGCCTCACGCTTGCGCCGTTCACGCTCGCGACGTTGCTGGTGTGAGCGGGCGGTCACCTCTGCGATGAGGAGGATGCGCTCCTCCAATTGCTCCAGCGTCACGCCCCTGTTCATCATCGCATGCGACAGCAGCAGCGGGGCACAGCGGGTCAACGCCAGCACCAGTGCGAGCCGCCCCGTCGCCTGCTGCTGGCCCGACGCGTCTTCCTTCTGCGGCATCGACAATTCCAGCAGCCGCGAGAGGG
>NZ_JABFNS010000150.1 GCF_013116825.1 Myxococcus xanthus | reverse complement strand
GGCTGGCACCGTCTTAAGAAATTGACTGCGGTTTCCGCAATCTAGCTTCTTCTTGGGCTTGCTATTTGGTTTTCAAAGAGCGAGTCGCTTGTTTCGCTAGCGACTTTCTGCTACCGTTTTCTTCGTTACTGCCTCGCCGTTTTTTCTGCCCGGCGGGGTGTCAGCTTCTATTTCAGTTCGGCGTCTTCTGTCAAGCTGCCGTTTCGCCGTCCTGCTGGCTTCCGGAGTCCTCAGCGCCGCCCAGTGGCTTCCGCTGTTTTCTTCCGGAGGGGCGCGGCTTCTACCACCGCCGCATCTCCTGTCAACCCACTGCGTTGACCGCCGTATTCCATATTTTCGCACTGACTCGCTCGAAGTGCCTTCCGCGCCAGTGCGCGGGCTTCTTTGCGAGGGGCGCGGCTTCTATCACCGCCGCGCTTCCTGTCAACCACTGGAGCGCTTCACCCCTGCCCGCTCCCCTACCACCCGCCCGTTGGCCTACCGCGCCTTTCGGTCGACCGCCCATCGAGCTTCTTCAAACGCTCCGGACCTGGCGAGCCCCCTCATTCACAAGGAACTCGGACCAGGTCCGCGGTCTTATCTGAACGCCATTCAGAGAGCCCAAACCCTCACACACCTGATTCCGCTCCCGATGGAGACGGGACATGTGAGTAGCCGCCACCCGGCGGACGCCTGTGTGACGCCCGCGCAACGCGGCGAGGTGTGGCCGCTTATCCACCAAGAGATCGGACTGCGCAAGAAGTTTGATCCTGAGCACTTCCGCCGCGGTGGTCAGCCGCCGATTCCCAGGCCCAGCTTCGACACGTCCACACGTTCGCGCCGGCAACGTTCGGCCACCACCACCGAGCGCAGGTCACTGAAAGCACGCTCGAAGTCGTCATTCACGACCACATAGTCGTAGGAAGCGATCCCCCGCTCGATCTCAGAGCGAGCCGCCAGCATCCGGCGCCGGATGGTCTCATCGGAGTCCGTCTGACGATCCCTCAGGCGGCGCTCCAACTCTTCCATGGACGGAGGCAGCACGAAGATGGTCACTGCATCCGGGTGCTTGCGCTTGATGGCCTGCCCGCCCTGCACGTCGATGTCGAAGATGGCAGCGCTCTTGCGGGCGCGCGCCTCATCCACCACCGACTGGGGGCTTCCATAGAAGTGGCCATAGACCTCTGCCCACTCCACGAACTCGCCGCGCTCGATCTTCGACTGGAAGGTCGCGACGTCGACGAAGTTGTAATCGACCCCCTCGCGCTCCTTCCCCCGAGGCCTTCGGGTGGTGACGCTGATGGAGAACACCGCATCCGGCGTCTCCTTGAGGAGCCGGTGCGCGAGGGTGGTCTTCCCCGCCCCGGAAGGAGCGGAGAGCACGAGCAACAAGCCAGGTGGGAGCACGGTATTCGCGTTCATTCGACGTTCTGCACCTGTTCACGGATGCGCTCGACCTCGGCCTTCATCGCCACCACGCGCACGGAAATCTCGGCGTGCTGGCTCTTGGAGCCGGTCGTGTTCACCTCGCGGTGCATCTCCTGCACGAGGAAATCCATTCGGCGACCAGCGGGCTCGTTGCTGGCCATGAGGGCCCGGAACTGCTCCAGGTGGCTCGCCAGGCGGGTGACCTCCTCGGCGATGTCTGTCCGCTCGGCGAAGAGCGCCACTTCCTGGGCCAGCCGCTGCGGGTCCACCGCGACGCCGCTCGCGAGCTCGGCGATCCGGTCGGTGAGCCGCTGCTGGTACTCCTGCACGGCCTTCGGGGCGAGCAGAGCCACCTCCTTGCTCCACCCTTCCAGCAACTTCACCCGGGCATCCAGGTCGGCGTAGATGGCCTCTCCCTCGACCTGGCGCATCTTCTCCAGCGCCGTGAGCGCTTGGTCCAGCGCCGCCTGGAGCGCCTGGGAGGCGGAGTCCAGCTCCACGCCCTTCTCTTCCAGACGCACCACACCAGGCTGGTTCGCCACCTGCGACCAGGCGACGTCTCCCGGCAGGCCCAGCTCGCTGGCCAGCTCCCGGAACGCGCGCACGTACTCCCGCGCCAATCCGAGATCCACGGTGGGGACCGTTCCCGAGGCGGTAGGGGCCTGCCGCTTCACCAGCAGCTCCACCGAGCCTCGGGCGAGCCGGTCCTTCACCTGCTTGGACACCAGCGGTTCCTGGGACGACAGCTCCCGGGGAAGACGGACCTTCACTTCACAGAACTTGTGGTTGAGCGAGCGCAGCTCCACGGAGACTTCTTCGTCCCCCACGCGCGCGCGGCCCGCGCCAAACCCCGTCATGCTCTTCAACATTGGGCGGTTGCTAGGGGCTTTCGGGTCCGAGGTCAAGCCGCGCGCTTGCACCGCCCGCAGTTCTGTGTAGGGTCCCGCCGCGAGATGTCCTGGCACAAGCGGCTCGAATTATGGGCGAAGCTGGCACTGGCGCTCGTGGCGTCCGCCCTGCTGTGGCGCCCGGGCCGCCGGCGGCGTCCTGGCACCCCACTTCCTGGTCCTCGCAAGGTGCTGCTCGTGCGGCCCGACAACCGCGTGGGCGAGGCGCTCCTCACCACGCCGTTGATGCGGACCCTCAAGGCGCACCTCCAGTCCGCGCCCGAGGTCCACGTCCTGGTGCACGCGAAGGTCGCTCGAGTCCTGAACGGCCACCCGGACGCGGACGTCATCATTCCCTTCGACCGGCGCAGAATCTGGATGGGCCCCCTGGCGCCCGGCATCGCCGCGCTGCGACGTGCCCGGTACGACGTCGTGGTCGACTGCGCCAACTGGGAGTCGCCCTCCGTCACGAGCGCGATCGTGTCCCGGCTCGCGGGCCCCGAGGCCATCGTCATCGGCCCCGACCTCTGGCCGGTGTCCCGTCTGCACTCCCTGCCCGTCCCCGCTCGCACGGACACGCGGAACGAAGCCGTTCAACGCACGCACCTGCTGACCCCGCTCACGAACGGCGCAGTGGCGCGTGGTTTGTCCTTCCGCGAGCCCTCCGTAGGCCCCGCCATCCGCGCCTATCTGGACGCCCTGGCCGGGAAGCCCTTCGCGGTCATCAATCCCGGTGGGCGGTTGGGACCTCGGCGGATTCCACCCGCGGCCTTTGCCGCTGCGGCTCGGGCACTGGTGGCGCTGGGGCGTACCCCCATCGTCACCTGGGGTCCCGGGGAAGAAGCGTTGGCACGAGGGGTGGTGGAGGCAGCCCCTGGCGCCGAGCTCGCGCCCGCGAGCAACCTGGACGAACTCGCCGCCCTGATGCGCGCGGCCGGCTTCACCCTCTGCAACAACACGGGGCCCATGCACCTGTCCGTCGCGGTGGGTGCCCCCACGCTGGCCTTCTTCCTGCGGATGGACATGGAGCGCTGGGGCCATGCGTACGCCCCCCACCGCATGGTGGACCTCACCCCTCTGGTCGATGGTGCAGGCGGTCAGGGCTTGGAGGAGCGGGCCGCCGAAGAGGTCCGGGCGTTCGCGGCGAGCCTCTCCTCCTGAGGCTTCACGTCCCGGACACAGGAGGCTCCGCCACCGCGTGTTCGGGGGCCAGCCTGGGGACTCCCTCTTCCACGGGCCAGCTCAGGCGGCACGGCGCGCAGGTGACCCGGCTTTGAGCCTCCTGCGCCTGAAGGGGGGCCTTGCAGTGAGGGCAGCCCAGGACGGCCCACACCTCTTCTGCAATGAATGCCACCGGCTACCCCGCCCCCTCGCGGCCCAGCCGCCGGGCCAGGTCCGTGGTGCTGTGGTCCTTCGGGTCTCCTGAGACGGCTGTCCGCCCACCATAGGCGCGAACCTCGTCGGCCTCGGGGATGCTGTCCGGGGTGTAGTCCGTGCCCTTCACGTGCACGTCCGGCTTCAACGCCCGGATGATGACGCGAACGTTGGACTCGTCGAAGACGATGACCCGGTCCGTGCAGGCCAGCGCCGCGACGAGCTCCGCCCGCTCGCCCTCGGGGATGTAGGGCCGGCCGGGGCCCTTGTAGGCCCGGGTGGAAGCGTCCGAGTTCACCGCCACCACGAGGACATCCGCCAGGGCCCGCGCCCCTTCCAGGTACCGGACATGCCCGACGTGCAGCAGGTCGAAGACGCCATTGGCCAGCGCCACCGTCCGCCCTTCGGCCCGCCAGCGCTCACGCTCCTCCGCCACCTTCGCGAGCGATTGGATTTTCTCGAGGGTGCTCATCTCGCGCTCCGAAGCTCTTCGAGCAGTTCATCGCGGGACACCGTCGCGGTGCCCGGCTTCTGCACCACCAACGAGCCCGCCACGTTCGCCAGCCGCGCCGCATCGCCGAGCGAGGCCTTCGCGGCCAGCGCCAGGGCGAACGTCGCAATCACCGTGTCTCCCGCGCCCGTCACATCCACCGCCGCCTTCGCGCCATGGACGGGGATGAGGTCCACGCCCCCGTCCGCATCGAAGAGCGCCATGCCATGGCGGCCTCGCGTCACCAGGAGCGCGCGGCACGCCAGTCGCTTCAACGCGGCGTGCCCCGCCTCCAGCATGTCCTCCTGGGTCCGCACGGGCCGCCCCGCGAGCGCCTCCAGCTCCGGCTCGTTGGGTTTGCAGACCGTGAGTCCCGTGAAGGATGACAGGGCATAGCGGCTGTCCACACACACGGGCATGCCGTCCGCGGCCAGGCGACGCAGCACATCGCGCACCTCGTCCCCCAGCACACCCGCGCCGTAGTCGGACACCACCACCGCGTCCGCATCCTGGGCAGAGGCTTCGACCTGCCGCGCCAGCGCCTTGCGCATCTTCGGGGGGAGCGCGCCTCGCTGGCCTCGGTCCAGCCGCAACATCTGCTGCCGCGTGGTGCTCACCCCACCGGCCAGGATGCGCGTCTTCGTCTCCGTCTCGACGCTGCGGCCGCTCACCGCGTCCAGTTGGATGCCGGACTCGGCACAGAGGCGGCGCAGCTCCTTGCCCATCTCGTCCTGCCCCAGCGCGCCGACCGCGGAGACCTGACCGGACAGGGCTCGCACGTTGGCCGCCACGTTGGCGCCTCCTCCGAGCTTCACCTCCGCGGACTCGTAGCGGACGATGAGCACGGGCGCCTCCCGGCTCACCCGGTCCGTCTGTCCATAGATGTAGTGGTCAGCAACGAGGTCGCCCACCAGCAACACCTTGCGGCGGGCAAACGCGTGCGGCAGGCGGGCGAGCGACGGCATCGAACGAACGGGCGAGACTGCGGCCATGGCGGCGGTTTGTCCCACAGGCGCCCCCACCTCACAAGCCGCGCGGTGCATCCTCCAGCCCGAGCGCCCGCCGCAGATGGGACTCGCCCTCCAGGACCTCGACCCCCAGGCGGACCACCCAGGCCTCGAAGCCCTGGAGCAGACGCACTGCGTCCTTTTCCGTCGTCACCACCCGGGCGCCCTGCCGCGCCGCTCGCGCCTGGACGTCGCGCAGTTCGTCCGCGGTGAAGCGATGGTGGTCCGGAAACAACGCGGCGTCGCGCACGTCCGTCCCGAGCGACTGAAGGGTCTTCAGGAAGCCCCCCGGCCGGGCAAGGCCCGCCAGCGCGAACACGGGCTGTCCCGTGAGCACCGTCACGGGGTGGAGGTTGCCCTCCGGGTCCACCCAGGCCGTGGGCCGATAGCGAGTCCTCACCCTGGGAATCCCCGGGCTCGAGGGCAACCACCCGCCGAGCGTGTCGGAGAAACGCTCCGACGGCGCTGCTGTCGGCACCAGCAGATGCGTGGTGGATTGGAGCGTGCGGGTGTCCTCGGGCCTCGAGACTGGGAACACACCAGCATCCGAAGCCGTGGCGGGAGCCCTGAGCCAGAAGAGCGTCGCGCGGCGGAGTGACGCCGGGGGCTCACGCAGCGGCCCCCGGGGAAGCATGTGGCCGTTGCCCAGCCCCACCGACTCATCCACGACCACGAAGTCCTCGTCTCGCGCGAGGCGGCGGTGCTGGAACCCATCGTCCAGCAGCACCGTGTCCAGGCTGAACTCGTCCCGCGCGCGGTAGGCACTCGCGACGCGGTCCGAGCCCACGAAGAGCCGGACCTGGGGACAGCGACGCGCCAGCAGGAGCGGCTCATCGCCCGCGAGCTCCGAGGAAGGAAGCGGCTCCGTCCCGATGAAGGTCAGCGGCTCACGCGAGGCGCGGCCATAACCGCGCGTCAGGATGCCCACCTTGCGGCCCGCTTGGACCAACTGCTCCGCCAGATGGAGCACCGCGGGCGTCTTGCCCGTGCCCCCCACGTTGACGTTGCCCACGGAGATGACCTTGAGCCCCTCCACCCGCTCCGCGCGCAGCAGTCCCGCGTCGAAGAGCGCTCCCCGCACATGCACCGCGGCCGCGTAGGTCCACGACAGCAACGTGAGCGGCGACAGCAGGGCGCGGCGGCCCCAGGGCTCCGGCGACGACGGGTAGAACACCCGCTCGATGGCGGTGGGGGCATCCGGGGACGTCACGGGGTGCGCCTCGCTCGCGCGTAGAGCGCGAGGACCTCCGCGGCAATCTGCTCGTTCGTCGGGTGCCGCACGGGCGCCCGTTGGTCGGACAGCGCCGCGGCGACCACGGCGTCCGGCGTCGGTCTCTCCACCCGCACATCCGCCAGGTCCGGCAAGGCGCCTTCATCCACCGCCACCACGCGGACGCCGCACGCACGGGCCTGGGCCGCCGCGCGGGCGCTCCAGTCATTGCCCAGGCCGAGCAGCCAGACCTCATCCAGCGCTCGCAGCCACCGCGCGAAGGAGTCCCCCTGTTGGTAGCCCGCGAACGTCACGGCAGCCGCCAGTCCCTGGTCCTGGACCTGCTTGCGCGTCTGCTCCAGCAGGCCGCCGTCCCCCACGAGCACCAAACGCGCCTCGGGCCGCTGCTTCCGATACAGGGCAAAGGCGTCCACCCCCACCGCGTGACGGCGCGAAGGTTGGAACGTGGAGACCATTCCGATGACGGGTGTGCCTTCGAGCCCGAGCTCTGCGCGCAGCGACCGCACGTCCGGCGCCGGCTGGAACCGGGCGTCCACCAGGGCTGGCAGGACCTGGGCCGTCGCGCCCTTCTCCAACAGGCGGGGAAGCAGTGCGCTCGCGGGGACCGTGTAGGCGTCCGCGGCCGGGAGCGAGGAGCGCAATGAGCGCGGGGCGTGCAGCGAGCGCACCAGGATGGCGCCTGAAGGCCGTCCCCACCTGGCCAGCAGGTGGTCATGACTGAAGTGCGAGTGCACCACGTCCACCGTCCGCGCCTTCAAGCGGCGCAGGTCGCGCCACATCCGCCACGGCGGGGACTTCACGGACAGCTCCAGGCCCCCTTCGTCCAGAAGACCGAGTTCCTCGAAGCGCGGAGCCGCGGGCTCCTCGGCCAGCACCTCCTTGCGCCGGCGGTCCACCGCCACCGTGACGTCGTGTCCCGCGGCGCGCTGCGCCTGGGCCAGGAGCGCCACGTTCTCGGCCGGGCCGCTGTAGAAGGGACTCGCGAGCAGGTGGAGGATTCGCATCCGGTCAGCGCTCCACGGTGGCCCGGTACACGTCGGCCAGGGCTCGCGCCTCGTGCTCCACGCCACACCGACGCCGGGCCTCCTCTGCCGCGTTCTGGCCTATCTGCCTGGCGCGCTCGGGTTCTCGCATCAGCATGTCCAGCAGTTCGCGCAGGCCCTGGACGTCTCCGGGTTCGAAGAAGAAGCCCGTGCGGCCGTGCTCGATGAGCGTGTCCAGGTACGGCAGCTTCGAGGCCACCACGCAGCAGCCCGAGGCCATGGCCTCCACGTGCACCAGCGAATAGCCCTCCGCATACGAGGGGTGCACCAGGATGCTCAGCCCCTGATACCAGGGCTCGATGACGGATTGCTCGCCGGGCAACGCGATGCGGTCCTCGATGCCCGCCATCTGCTGATTCAGCCACTCCAGGTCCGGCCCCTTCGCGAGCCCGACCAGCACGGGTTGCCAGTCGGGGTGCGCGGGCAGGAGCGGGCGGATGGCCTGCACGAAGTCACCCTGCCCCTTCTCCTTCCGGATGCGTCCGATGACGCCGATGCCGTGACGCCCGCCCAGGCCGAGCTTGCGCCACGCCGCGTCCCGGTCCTCGGGCGGGTGGAAGCGCGTCAGATCGATGCCATGAGAGACGACCGTGGACGGCAGCGCGATGACGTCCGCGACCTGCTTCGTCAACGACACGAGCGCATCCGCGCCCCTCGCGATGAAGCGGGTGAAGCCGCTGGGCGCCATCGAGGTGTGCCGGGTGAAGACGAGGCGGACCTCTCGGCCCAGCAGCTTCAGCAGCATGCCCACCAGGAGCTCGTTGTTCCGGTGCGCATGCCACACCACGGGCTCGCGGCGCAGCCGACGGAGCAGCTCCGGCCAGGTGATTCTGGGCAGCCCCTCACTCAAGCCCGAGCCGATGACGCGCGTCTCCGAGCCTGAATCCCGGACGAGCGCGGGGACCACCGTCTCCACGTGGCGCGTCACGCCCGTGTAGCGGTGGTGGAAATGCGGATGGACGATGAGCGTCATCGCGGGTCCGGCCTCCCGTGCGGAAACAACGTCGTCATCGCGTCCGCGTTCCTTTCACTGGCGCCCGAAATCCGGCCCACCGTCTCCAGTGCCTGGGCGCCCAGGCTCGCAAGCCGCTCCGGTGACTCGAGCAGCGACACGAGCGCCTGCTCCAAGGCCGCGGCGTCCTGGACCTGGAGCCCACCCTGCCCCGTCAGCAGCGCCACGCTGTCCCGGAAGTTGTCCATGTGCGGTCCGTAGAGCACCGGCTTCCCCTGCCCCGCGGGCTCCAGGATGTTCTGCCCGCCGCGCGTCGTGAACGAGCCGCCGACGAAAACCACCGTCGCCAGCCGGTAGGCCCTCGACAGCTCGCCGATGGTGTCCAGCACCACGACCTGACCTCGCTCCGGATTGCCCTGCGAGCGCAGCCCCACGCTCAGTCCCGCCTCCCGCGCGAGCATCACGATTCGCGTCGCCCGGTCCACGTACCTGGGGGCAATCACCAACCGCAGGTCCGGCCACCGCTCGCGCAGCCGCGCGTACACCCCCAGGAGCTGGGCTTCCTCGCCCTCATGGGTGCTTCCGGCAATCCAGACCCGCTCGCCCGGCGTCAGCCCCAGCGCCGTGCGCAGGTTCTCGTCCTCGGGTACCGGGCCCGCGGCGAGCGCGTCGAACTTCGTGTTCCCCGTCACCTTCACCCAGTCCGGCCTGGCACCGAGCTGCCGCGCACGGACGGCTTCGTCCTCCTCGCGCATGAGGAGGAGGTCCAAATCCCGCAGCGGGTTGCCGATGAGGCGGAACAGCGTCTGGTACTTCCCGACGTTCGCTGGCGAAAAGCGGCCGTTCGTCATCACCACTCGCGCCCCACCCCGCTTCGCCGCGCGGATGAGGTTGGGCCAGATTTCGGTGTACTCCAGCACCAGTACGTCCGGGCGGATGGCCCGGACCGCTCGCCGCGTCGCGCCCCAGAGGTCGTAGGGCACGTAGATGACCCCGTCGATGTCGTTGGCCAGCCGGCCCTTCGCCATCGCGTAGCCACTGTCCGTCATGGTCGACAGCAACAGGCGGCAGCCCGGGAAACGAGCCCGCAGCGGGCCGAACATCGGCGAGAGGGCCAGCAGGTCCCCGGCGCTCGCGCCATGCAGCCAGAGGAGGGGCCCGTCCCCGGGAGGCAGGTGGCTGTCCGGGCCATAGAAGCCCAGGCGCTCCATCAGCCCATGCCGCGTCTTCCGGTGCAGTGCGAGCACCGGGAACAGGACTGCGAAGAGCAGGTAGGTGGCGAGGACGTAGAGGACGCGCATGGGCGGCTGGTCGCGCCGTCTATCAGATGCCCGGCCCCGGGGGCAGCACGCGCACGGGGCTGGGCACCAACCAGGGCCGCCATTCCCTCCCGAAGAAGCGCCCGGGCGCCCGCACCCACACTTCCACCTGCGCCACCCCCGGCTCGGTCAGCTCGACGGACCGGCCGTCCGCCCCCAGGCGGGCGCTTCCCCACACCCGAACCTGCACCGACTCCGCGTCCAGAAGCCCCGGGAGCCGGACGGTCAGCGTGTCGCCCACATGCGCTTCACGCCGCACACCGTCCAGCCCCTCCAATGCGAAGCCCCCAGGCTCCCCCAGGGCGCGGAAGGCACACAGGGACTGACCACTGCTCAGGGCCCGGCTGACCTGCTCCGCCGCTTCGTTCGCGTCCGGGGGCAACGGGAAGGGCACCTGCTCCGGTGGCAGGTACATGGCCAGGGATTCGAATACGGCCCGGTACGGCGGCAGGCCGTGTGCGTCATGTGCGCAGAACGCCACGCGTGGCCGCTCACTCGACAATTCCAGGAAGCGGGCCGTGGGCTCCGGCTCCGGCACGACGAGCAACATCACGCCATGCACCGGGTTGGCCAGCGAGGCCCCCACCGCGGGCCCCAGGCGGCTCACCGGATTGCGCGTCGCGTGCCGGAAGAAGGTGTCCGCCGAGTACAGCTCGAAGCCGGGCACCGCCTTCGCGCTCGCCTCGTCCTTCCAGGGGTTGCGCTTCTGGACGGGGTGGGCCAGCACCGCCGTGCCCCCCGCCGCCGCCACGGCGCGCACCGCGTCGCCCGGCGGCATCCACGCGCGCATGCCCTCCAGCGGGCGCGACATGCCGAAGGCCACGAGGTGCCCGTCCGACGTCGAAATCTCCACGCCCGGCACCAACAGCACGCCGCGGACGTAAGCGGGCGCTCGGAGGGCGAAGTCGTTGTGGTCGGTGAGCACCACGAAGTCCAGGCCCGCCGCCTTCGCCGCCGCCGCCACCGCTTCCGGCGTGCCTCGCCCGTCCGAACGCGTGGTGTGGACGTGGAAGGCCCCTCTCGCCCACCGGGGTGCTTCGTCCATTGGGGCCACCACGGGGTACCGCGCCATGGACGCCGAGAGCGCGAAGAAGCCCACGTACCCCAGGACCAGCAGCGCCAATCCCAGGACGGCCCGGAGCCCCTTTCCCACCACCACCGTCAATCCACTCACGCGGCGCCTCGCTCCGAAGAGCCCTCCGTCTGCATCCTCCACAGCGCCGCATACCGCCCGCCTCGCTGCAGCAACTCCGCGTGCGAGCCACTCTCGACGACGCGCCCCGCCTCCATCACGTTGAGGACGTCCGCGTTCACCACCGTGGACAGCCGGTGCGCAATCACCAGCGCCGTGCGGCCCGGAAGGACCGCCGCCAGCGCCGCCTGCACTTCGCGCTCGCTCTCCGGGTCGAGGCTGCTGGTCGCTTCGTCCAGCACCAACACGGGCGCCTGCGCCAGCACCGCGCGGGCAATGCACAACCGCTGACGCTGGCCTCCACTGAGCGCCACGCCCCGCTCGCCGATGCGCGTGTCATAGCCTTCCGGCAGTGCCCGGATGAAGCCATCCGCGTGCGCCACCTTCGCCGCCGCCTCCACCTCTTCCCGCGTGGCGTCCGGCTTCGCGTAGCGCAGGTTGTCCAGCACCGTGCCGTGGAACAGCAGCGGCTCCTGCGTCACCAGCGCGAACTGGGCCCGGACGCTCGTGGCCGTGTACCGGTCCGCGTCCACGCCATCCAGGAGGAGCTGGCCCTTCTGTGGCCGCTCGAAGCGCAGCAGCAGCGATGTCACCGTGCTCTTGCCTCCGCCGCTGCCACCCACCAGCGCCGTCACCTGCCCCGCCTTCAGCTCCAGCGTCAGGCCGTCCAGGGCGGGCCGGTCTCCATAGGCGAAGCGCACGCCCTCGAACTGGATGCTCCGCGACAGGGTGGGCGCGGGCACCGCGTCCGGCGCGTCCTCCACCGGGTGCTTCATGTCGAGCAGCGCGAAGAGCCGCTCACCCGCCGCGCCCGCCTGCACCGCGAACTGCGTCACCCGGCCCAGGTCCTTCACCGGCTGGTACACCAGGATGACGGCCGTCAGCAGCGAGAGCAGCGCCTCCGGCTCCATCAGCCGTGCGCTCGCCGCATACGCCAGTGCGCCCGCCAGTGCCGCCGCGGCCAGCACCTCCATCAGCCCCGGCACCGCGCCGCGCGCCCACGCCGCGCTCACCACCGCCTTCTCGTGCGCCTGCGCGAAGGCGGAGAAGCGAGCCAGCTCCGCCGCCTGCCCGTTGAAGGCCTGGATGGTTCGCAGACCGCCCAGCCCTTCGTGGAGCTGCCCCGCCAGGTTGCCGAGCTGCGTCTGGCCTTCCCGCGTGCGCTTGAGCACCTTGCGCGTCAGCTTCGAGGCCGGCAGCGCCGCCAGCGGTATCACCAGCAACATGAGGCCGCCCAGCATCGGGCTCATCGCCAGCGCCACGCCCGCCAGGATGATGACCTGGAGGGTGTCGCGCAGGTACGAACCCACCGTGTACATGGCCGCCGCTTCCACGGCGCTGACGTCCGAGGAGAAGCGGCTGAGCAGGTCCCCCATCCGCTCGCGCGCGAGCTGGGCGGGCGACAGCGCGGTGAGGCGCTGGAACAGGTCGCGCCGCAGGTCCTTCACCACGCGCTGCGCGAACAGGCCCATGAAATAGAACTGCGCCAGGTACCCCACGCCCTTCGCCGCGCCGACGATGACCATCACCAGCGGGAAGCCCCACAGGGCCGCCTCGCGGGGCAGGTCCGCCAACCAGGGCACGCGCTGCGCGCTGGCGAAGCCTTCTTCACCGCCCGACAGCAGGAAGCGCAGCGCCGGGCCCGTGAGGTACGCGTACGCGCCCGTCGTCAGCCCCACCGCCGCCATGCCGACGAAGGCGAGCAGGAGCACACCGAAATGCGGGCGCGCATAGCGCAGCAACCGCCAGAGAACCGAATGCATCGCTAGCGTCCCACCTTGCGCAACGCCGCCTTCGCGAGCTGGGAGTACGGGTTGTACTCCAGCACCCGTTGCAGCTTCTTCCGCGCCAAAGGCGCGTCTCCCAGGTCCATGTCGATGATGGCCGAGATGATGTGCAACCGCTCCACGTACGGGCCCAGCGACAGCGCTTTCTTCAGCACCTGCTGCGCCTTCTGCGCCCGCACCACCGGCGCCCCCGTGGGCATCCGGTACGTGGCCCAGGCGAGGAAGGGGTAGTACTCCGGCTCGTCCGGATTGAGCGACACCGCTTCCTCGAAGGCCTTCGCCGCCAGCGGGAAGTCGCGGCGCTTCAGGGCGGACTCGCCCCGGCGCAGCGCGATTTCCGCATCCACGACCACCGCCGTGTTCCGCCCCACGTCCATCCGGCTGAAGAGGTACTGGAGGTACGCCTTGCGCTTCTCCTCCACGCTCAGCACCCGGTACGACGCGGACAGCCGGTCCTGCACCGACTCCAACAGGTCCTTCAGGTCGGAGATGTCGAACTCGGCATAGGTGTCCGGGTGAAAGCGCATCGCCGTCTCGTGATAGGCGCGCTCCACCGCCTCCGCGTCCGCCGCGATGTCCAGCCCCAGCCCGCCGAAGTAGCTGCGGGTGATGATGCGCAGCGCTTCCTCCCGCAGCGAGGCCGCCGTCTCGGGCGGCAGGGCCTTGCGCTTGCGCGGCGCGATGCGGTCCGGCAGCACCGCCGCGGACAGCGCGTCCGTGCCCGTGGCCACGGGCGTCGAGGAGAACGTCACCCCCCCTGTCAGCTTCAAGAACCACAGCAACGAGTACGCCATGCGCAGCTCGCCACGCCCGTGCGCCAGCAGGTCCTTCAGCGCGATGCGGCCGTTCACCTGCATGGCGATCTTCAGGTCGTCCGTGTCCAGCCCCATGGCCTGCAGGTCACGCCCGAACTCCTGTGAGCGCACCGGGTAGTCGCCCATGTGCGCCCGCAGCGCCGCCGCCATCACGTTCATGGTGAAGCAGCGGCGCGCGCCATCCAGCACCGGCGCCAGCGGTGGAATCTCCACTGACGCGACCTCCGACGTGAATTCGTCTCCCGCGTAGAAGGCGTAGCGGCCCTCGCGCATCCCCAGCACCCGCTCCACCCGGTCCCGGTTGTAGTCGCGCAAGAGCTGCAGCAGTTCCTCGCCCGCCGCCTCCACGCCCGCGTCCGCGAGCGCCGCGCCGATGCGCAGACCGGAGTCCAGCGCCTCCGTCACCCGCTGCGCCTGCTGCGGGTTGAGCACGCTCCGGGCAAGCAGGTAGGCAGGCAGCGAGTCCGCTTTCGACGTGGAGTCATAGCTCACGGACCCGCCGCGCAAGAAGTACACGCGCCGGCTCAAGCCCCGGAGCGCCACCACGAGCACACCATCCCGGCGCAGCCGATAGATGGAGTGGAACAGCGCCGGCAGGGGGTGGCCCCTCAGCTCGCCTGAATTGACGGCGGGCCGGGACAACGTGGCCGCCAGCCCGGTGAGTTGCACCGCCTGCGCCGCGCGGACCAGAGACTCCAGCCGGGGCACCAGCTCGCCCGGCTTGAGCGGGTCCGAGACATAGGCGTTCACCTTGAGGTCCAGCACGGAGCTCACACCCCGCGCGCGCCCCAGGTGGCCCTTGTCGATGGCGACAATGGGCACCCTGCCGCCCTGTCCGTGGCCTCGGATGAGATGCACCACGTGTGCGCCTTCCACGCGCGGCAGGTCCACCGACAGCACCACCACGTCCGGGTTGTCCGCCGCGAAGTGCTCCAACGCCGTCACCGGATCGTTCACCGCGCGAACGGTGTACCCAGCCTGGGAGAGCAGGCCTTTGAGGTGCTCCAGCGTGGGGGGGTGGCTCTCGGCGAGCAGAAGCGTCTTCAAGGGGGCCACAGTCTACACCTTCACCCGCGCCCGCATCAGGTACGATGCGCGACTCTCACATGACGAATCCACCCCGCATCCTCGTCGTCGCCGGCGAGGCGTCAGGCGATACCCACGCCGCCGAGCTCGTCGCCGCCCTCCGGGCCCGCCGTCCCGACCTCACCTTCTTTGGCATGGGCGGTGCCCGCCTGGCCGCCCAGGGAGTGGAGCTGCTCTTCGACGCCCGGGAGGTGTCCGTCATGGGCATCACCGAGGTCCTGCCCCGGATTCCCCGCATCCTTCAGATCCTGAAGGGCCTGGCCGAGGCCGCCGCCGAGCGCAAGCCGGACGTCGCCATCCTGGTGGACATCCCCGACTTCAACCTGCGCCTCGCCAAGAAGCTCAAGGCGCTGGGGGTACCCGTCGCCTACTACGTGTCGCCCATGATCTGGGCCTGGCGCCGGGGCCGGGTGCGCACCATCAAACGGTTGGTGGACCGGATGCTCTGCATCCTCCCGTTCGAGGAGGACTTCTACCGGGAGGCCGGCGTCAGCGCCCGCTACGTCGGCAGCCCGGTGGTGGAGCAGGTGCCTTCACCGGATACGGCCACGGCCTTCCGCGAGCGGCTGGGGTTGGCGAAGGACGCCCCCACGCTCGCGCTGCTGCCCGGCAGCCGGATGGGCGAAATCCGCCGTCTGCTTCCCGACATGGTGGAGGCGGCGAAACGCCTCTCCGCCGAGCGGCCCGGCCTCCAGGTCGTCGTCCCCCTCGCGCCCACCATCGACCGGGAGGAGATCACCTCCCGCTTCGAAGGCAGTGGCGTGACGCCCATCCTGGTGGAGGGCCGGGCCCCCGAGGTCGTGGGCGCCAGTGACGCCGCGGTGGTGGCCTCCGGTACCGCCGTCCTGGAAGCCGGGTTGATGCAGCGCCCCCTGGTGGTCGTCTACCGCGTGTCCCTCATCACGTACTGGGTGGGCCGGCTGATGCTGAAGGTGGCCTTCGTGTCCCTCATCAACCTGCTGGCGGGCCGGCGCGTCGTCCCCGAGCTGCTCCAGGGGGAGATGACGCCCGAGCGCATCGCCGAGGAGGTCCGCCGCGTCTGGATACCCGGTGCTCCCCGGGAGGAGATGCTCCAGGGGTTGGCGGAGATGCGCGGCCGGCTGGGCGAGACGGGCGCGGCCACCCGGGCGGCGGAGTCCGTACTGGAGCTGCTGCCCCCGGGCCGGGTTTAGGGTATGTCGGCCGGGTCATGAACCCAGCCCTGGTCTGCATCCCCACGTACAACGAGCGGGAAAACATCGAGGCCATCGTCCAGGCGGTGCTGGAGACCGACCCCCGGGTCGACATCCTCATCGTGGACGACAATTCGCCCGATGGCACAGGGCAACTCGCGGATGGGCTCGCCGCGCGGGATTCGCGCGTGCGCGTCCTCCACCGCGAGAAGAAGGAGGGCCTGGGGCGCGCCTACCTCGCCGCGTTCCGCTGGGCCCTGGCCGAGCAGTACACGTACATCCTGGAGATGGACGCCGACTTCAGCCATGACCCGCGCTACCTGCCCGGCATCCTGGATGCGGCCGAGGCTGGCGCGGACCTGGTGCTCGGCTCGCGCTATGTCACGGGCGGCGGCACGGTGAACTGGGGCGTGGGGCGGCAGCTCATCAGCCGCGGTGGCAGCCTCTACGCACGGTCGATTCTGGGCGTGGGCATCCAGGACCTCACCGGCGGCTTCAAGTGCTTCCACCGCCGGGTGCTGGAGGCCATCGACCTGGATTCGGTGAAGAGCACCGGTTACGCGTTTCAAATCGAGCTGACCTACCGCACGCTGCGCAAGGGCTTCACCGTGCGCGAAGTGCCCATCGTCTTCGAGGACCGGCGCGTGGGTCACTCCAAGATGAGCAAGAAAATCTTCGCCGAGGCTCTCACCATGGTGTGGAAGCTGCGGCTCACGGTGTAAGTCCAGGCTGTCATGCCGGAATACGCGTCACTGTTCCTCGTCTCGCTGTCGGCCATCTTCTTCGTGGTGGACCCCATTGGCGTCGTCCCGCTGTTCCTGGCGATGACGGCTGGGGACTCGCAGGAGAAGGTGCGCCGCACCGCCATGCGCGCCTGCCTGGTGGCCTGCGGGATGATGCTGTTCTTCGCCCTCTTTGGCGGCGTCATCTTCAAGGTGTTCGGCGTGTCGCTGGGCGCCTTCCGGGTGGCCGGCGGCATCCTGCTGCTCATCACCGCGTTGGACATGCTTCGCGCCCGCCCGGCGGAGACGCGCACCACGCCGTCCGAGGAACAGGAAGGCGTGGTGAAGGAGGACGTGGCCATCGTCCCCCTCGCCATTCCGCTGCTGGCGGGCCCGGGCGCCATCGCCACCGCCATGGTGCTGATGGCCAAGGGCGACACGCTCGTCTCCGCCATCCCCGTGCTGGCCGCCGTCGTGCTGACGTTCGTGGCCAGCTACTTCATCCTCCGCGCCTCCGGGCTCATCCAGCGCGTGCTGCGCCAGTCCGGTGTGGCCATCGTCGAGCGGGTGATGGGTCTCATCCTGGCCGCCATCGCGGTGCAGTTCATCGCGGACGGCGGCAAGGAGCTGTTCAAGTAGGTCCGGGGATGGCCACCCACTCCGGGCCCTTGCGCTTCAGCAGGCCCTGCGGCTTGCCCTCCAGTGACAGCTCGTCATGGCTGGCGCGGCGCGCGTCGTACGCGTAGCCGCCCTGGACCTCCTGCAGGTACACCACCACCGCGTCGAGCACGTTCTCCTGCACCACCTTGAAGGTGGCGTCGCCGCAGTCGGGCGCGTCACCGGAGAAGAAGCGCTCCAGCATCGCCTCCTCCGGACGGCGCACGTACACCACCACCGGCGCGGGCTCATCGCGACCGGCCGCGACGACTTCGCGGACGACCTGGGACGGCACCGGCTCCCGCAGCAGCCGGTGCACGAGCTCACACTTCTCCGCCTCCACGCCCTGACGCTCCGCGAGACGCGCCTGATGCGCGCATCCCGTACTCCCCAGCACCCCCAGCCCGAGCAACGCCCACGCCTTCTGGTGGAATCGGTCCATGCGTCCTTTCCTCTCCCTCGATGACTGCCCTACAGCTTCCGCCACCGCGGAGGGCGAGGCGCGTGCTGCAGCACCGGCTCCTCTACCGCGATGATGTATTCCGCGCGGCGGTTGCCAGCCTCCGCCGTCTCGTCGGGCGTCGCGACGGCCGGGGCCTCTTCTCCCAGCCCTTCGTAGTACACGGGCACCCGCAGCCCCTTCTTCCGGAAATAGGCCGCCAGACTCTTCGCCCGCCGCACCGACAGGTCCAGGTTCTCCGCCGCGGCCCCCACGGTGTCCGTGTGGCCCATCACGTAGAGCCGCAGCGAGGCGAAGCGACCGTACTTCGTCAGCGTGTCCACGATGAGGGCGTGGCTCTTGTCCAGCTTGCCCCGCTCCGCCGCCGGAATGTCCGCCCGGCCCGAGGCGAAGTTCACCTCCTCGTGCGGAATGTCCACCTGCCACGGATACAGGTCGACGCCCGTGTAGAACTCCGCCGTGTCGAACGCACGGAGGGAGATCTTCATCACCCGCCCCTCCGCCGCCGGCCACGTCAGCTCCAGTGGCGTCCCTCCCGCCTCCCCCTTGAATGGCACCTCGCCCTCGAAGGCCTTCTTCCCGGTGTCCATCAACACCGTCAGCTCCGCGCGCTTCGCGGGCCGGGACAGGACGAAGCGCAGCCGGCGCGCGGCCACGTCCACGTCCTCCTTGCGCACGTCCAGCTTCAGCGTGCCGTAGAGCTCCGTGTCGAAAGACAACGGCATCACGCCGGATTCCGCATCCGGGAAGCGCACCGTGAGCGCTCCCTCGTAGCGGAAGCGGCCTTCCGGCTGCGCCAGCTCGATGCGGCGCGTGAGGCCCGGACTCCCGCCGCCCTTCACCTCCACATCCTGGCCGTCGCTGCGCTTCAGCTTCACCTCGAAGCCCGCGATGGGTTCCTCGATGTGGACCAGCAGCGCCGGGAGCTTCTCTCCCAGCACGGCGCGCCCCTCCAGCGAGACTCGAACGGCGTCCGCGAGCACCGGCATTGGCGAAGACAGGACAAAGGTGAGGAGCAGCAAGCGGGCGTTCATGGCGCGGTGTAGGCCTCTGGCGTCACGTGCCGCGACCATCCGCGGCAGGTGTGGGTCGAATCCTCCGCGAGGGTAGGACGAGGTAGCGTGCAGGGAAACGCTCCCCGTGGGGGACGTTGGAGGTCCAACGGCATTCAATCGCCCCCCGTCCCAGGGGAGCCCGGACAGGGGGCCGAGGAGATTCCCTCCCGTCAGCCCTCCCCGCTGCCTGCCAGGCCGTGGCGCTCCAGGAGGCGCCGCAGCTGCGTGCGATGCATGCCCAGCGCCCGCGCAGTGGCGGCGACGTTTCCGCCATTCGCCCTGAGCGCATCCTCCAACCGCGCCCGCTCGGCTTCGTCCAGCGGCTTGCCCCGGGCCGGAGACTGTTCAGAAGTGGATGGAGCCACCGCGACGGGCGCCGGGGGTGGCGGGCCGAATACCGTGCCCGCCGTGAGGCTGAGGTGCCTGGCTTCAATGCGAGGCGCCTCATGAAGCAGCGCCTCATGCGCCGCGCTGCGCACCTCCACGCGAAGCTCGCGCACGTTGCCCGGCCAGGCCCGCAGCAGGCAGGCCTCGTGGAAGCTCACATGCACGGGCAGGCGGCTCCCCACCTCTTCGAGGAAGCGCTCCACCAGGAATGGCAGCTCCTCCGGGCGGCGGCGCAGTGGCGGCAGGTCAGCCTCCGGCCTGCCCAAGCGGAAGTAGAGGTCCTCGCGCATCCGGCCGCTGGCCACCTGCGCGCGCAGGTCCTTGTTTCCGGCGGAGCACACCCGCACGTCCACCTTCCGCGGCTTGGAGCCCCCCAGCGGGAGGACCTCGCGCGTCTCCAGGGCGCGCAGCAGCTTGGCCTGCACGCCCAGGTCCAGTTCGGCCACCTCGTCCAGGAACAGCGTCCCGCCGTCCGCGGCCTGGAGGTAGCCCTCCGCGTCGTCCGCGCCGGAGAAGGCACCGCGCCGCGCGCCGAAGAGGAGCCGTTCGGCGAGCCCCTGTGGAATGGCCGCGCAGTTGACGGCCACGAAGGGGCCCGACGCGCGTGGGCCGCGCTCATGGAACGCGCGGGCCACGCCTTCCTTGCCGGTGCCGCTCTCCCCGTGGATGTGCAGCGTAAAGCCGTGTTCCGCCGTGCGCGAGACCAGCTCCAGCAACTGCTGCATGGCGGGCCCCCGCACGAAGTCACGCGTCCGCGCGACGCCGCGCCGGGCCACCGGCCCGACGTCCGGACAGGGGATGAAGAGTGAGTCCCCCATCCGGATGACACGCTGGGCCTCGCGGGGCGTGCCAGCCGCCAGGGGCGCCCCGTCCACGAACGTGCCATTCTGGCTGCCCTGGTCGGTGACCCAGAAGCGGCGGCCGTCGTACCGCACCTGTGCGTGGCTGCGAGACATCCGCGGATCCTGGTCCGTCCCCAACGCGGCGGCGCCCCGCCCCAGCAAGAGCGCTCCGTCGAGCGGCAGGGCCGTGGCCATCGCGCTCCCCGCGCACAGGACGCGGAGCAGGCCTGGCACCACGGCCTCGCCGGCGTCCGCCCCTCGCCCCCTGACGTCGCTCTGCTGCAAGGTCGACCGGTCGTGTTCCATGTGCCTCCATCTTACGCGTGTGCCACTGGCACACGGCACCGTGCCTGCGGACCGTGCCACCCCGGCCTCCATCCCCGCGGTGCACCGCCGTGGCGGCTCGAGCACTGGACCGGGGCCGCTGCTGGCATGCCCTTGGCTATGACGTGGGGCCAGACCACGGCACCCGCCGTCACTTCGAGGAGACACCTGTGCTCAACACCTTCCCCGCCTCGCTCACGGGCCTGCTGCTGCTGGCCGTCGCCGCGGGCTGCCGCCTGCCCACCGCCGGTGCCGAGCCCCCCACC